>CAVXIY010000009.1:0-47632 GCA_963761955.1 uncultured Actinomycetota bacterium
CGGGCAACGACCCGGCGGCCGCGATGCGCTACACCGAGTGCAAGATGGCGTCGCTGGCCATGGAGATGGTCCGCGACATCACCGAGGACACGGTCGACTTCAAGCCGAACTACGACGGCAAGTCGGCAGGAGCCGGTGGTCCTGCCGGCCCGGTTCCCGAACCTGCTGGTCAACGGCTCGACGGGGATCGCGGTCGGGATGGCCACCAACATCCCGACCCACAACCTGCGCGAGGTCGCCGCCGCGGTCCGCTGGTCGCTGGAGCACCCCGAGGCCACCGCCGAGGAGCTGCTCGAGGCCGTCGATGGAGCGGATCACCGGGCCCCGACTTCCCCAACGGCGCGCTGATCGTCGGCCGCCAGGGGATCGAGGACGCCTACCGCACGGGCCGCGGCTCGGTCACCATGCGCGCGGTCGTCGACATCGAGGAGGACCGGCGGCCGGACCAACCTGGTCGTCACCGAGCTGCCGCACATGGTCAACCCGGACAACCTGGCCCTCAAGATCGCCGAGCTGGTGAACACCGGCAAGCTCAGCGGGATCGCCGACATCCGCGACAACACCTCGGCCCGACCGGGCAGCAGCTGGTCATCGTGCTGAAGCGCGACGCCCAGCCGCGGGTGGTGCTGAACAACCTCTACAAGCACACCCAGCTGCAGGACACCTTCGGCTGCAACATGCTGGCCCTGGTCGACGACGTGCCCCGCACCCTGCGGCTGGACCAGTTCATCTCGCTACTGGATCGGCCACCAGATCGAGGTCATCCAGCGGCGGACCCAGCACCGGCTGGACGACGCCGAGGCCCGGGCCCACATCTACCGCGGTCTGGTCAAGGCGCTCGACGCCCTGGACGAGGTGATCGCGCTGATCCGGCGCAGCCCGAGCACCGACGAGGCGCGCGAGGGCCTGAAGGACGCTGCTGGACATCGACGAGCTGCAGGCCAACGCGATCCTCGACATGCAGCTGCGCCGGCTGGCCGCGCTGGAGCGGCAGCGGATCATCGACCAGCTGGTCGAGTACGAGCGGATCATCGCCGACCTCGAGGACATCCTCGCCAAGCCCGAGCGGCAGCGGGAGATCGTCAGCGACGAGCTGACCGAGATCGTCGACAAGTACGGCGACGAGCGGCGGACGCAGATCATCGCCGCCGACGGCGACCTGTCCGACGAGGACCTGATCCCCGACTCGGACGGTCGTGGTCACCATCACCCGCGGCGGCTACGCGAAGCGGACCACCACCGACCTGTACCGCGTGCAGAAGCGCGGCGGCAAGGGCGTACGCGGCGCGACGCTGCGGGCCGACGACGAGGTCGACCACCTCTTCGTCACCACCAACCACCACTGGATCCTGTTCTTCACCAACAAGGGCCGGGTCTACCGGGCCAAGGTCTGGCAGCTGCCCGAGGCCGGCCGGGACGCCAGGGGCGGGCACGTCGCCGGGCTGCTGTCGTTCCAGCCCGACGAGGAGATCGCGCAGGTGCTGGCCGTCCGCGACTACGAGGCGGCGGAGTACCTGCTGCTCGCCACCAAGCGGGGCTGGTCAAGAAGTCCGAGCTGGCGCTGTACGACTCGCCGCGCCAGGCCGGGATCATCGCGGTCAACTTCCGCGACGACGACGACGAGCTGATCGGCGCCGAGCTGTGCGGCGCCGAGGACGAGGTGCTGCTGATCTCGACCAAGGGCCAGGCGATCCGCTTCCCGGCCGGCGACGACGAGCTGCGGCCGATGGGCCGGGCGACCTCCGGCGTGACCGGGATGAAGTTCCGCAGCGGCGACGAGCTGCTGTCGATGTCGGTGATCCGGCGCGGGCGAGTCCGAGGACGACCGCTACGTCTTCACCGTCACCGACGGCGGCTTCGCCAAGCGGACGGCGGTGTCGGAGTACCGGCAGCAGGGCCGGGGTGGGCTCGGGATCAAGGCGATGAAGCTCAACGAGGACCGCGGCTCCTGGTCGGCGGGTCTGTGGTGACCGAGAACGACGAGGTGATCGCCATCAAGGCCAGCGGTCAGGTGACCCGCAGCGCGGTCGCGAGGTGGCGGTCAAGGGACGCGACACGATGGGCGTAAGTTCGTCGGGGTCCGCGACGGACGACTCGGTGGTCGCGATCGCGCTCAACCCGGAGAGACGAAGCCGAGGTGGCGGCCGAGTCGAGGCCGACGCCGAGACCGACGGATCAGCCCGACGTGACCACCGAGGCGGTCGAGACCGGTGTGCCCGAGCAGGTGCTGGAGGCCGAGGAGAGCCCGGCCACGCACGCCCGCAGCGAGGCGTCGGAGCCCGAGGAGCGCAAGCGACGACCCGGCCGAGGACGACTCGATCGACTAGCCGGGCGCGGTCGGCCCGCGGCGGCGGCTCCGTGCCGCCGCCGCGCCCTGGCCGGGTCACGGCTTTGGCGGGGAGGGTGGTCGTGCCCGACAATGGCTGGAGACGGCCGGGCACCCCGGCCGTCGAAGGCAGGCGCCGCGCGGTTTCCGGGTTCCGTCGATCGGACGTGACACCATGGAGCGTGAGGGCCTGTCGGGTCGTGGCGACGTCGTCGGGACCCGCCCGGGAGGACAACAGCAGGACGGTCGGGCTGGTCGACACCACCTGATCGGCTCGTGGCCTCAGCCAGAGGTGCGGGCACGAAGGATCACGTACGCAACACGATCCTGCTCCGGGCGCTGACGAGCGCTCGAGGCCGGGGTCAGAGAGATGGTCACCGTGAGTGAAGGCAACCCGGGACGCGCGCCCGAGGCCACGACTCCGACCCCGCCGGGGACCGAAGGCCCCGCCGCCGCCAGCGGCCGGCCCGGCGCCCCCCAGCCGACCCGTCCCGGCGCACCGCCGAGTGGCGCGACCGGCGCCGGTTCGAACGGCTCCGCCCGACCCGCGCCGGCCAACGGCGCCTCGGCCGCGGCGAGCCGCGAGCAGCAGGTCGCGAACGCCCGGACCGCCGCGGCCGCCCGCAACGCCAGCGCCGCGAAGTCCCGCGAGGGACAGGGCGGCCCGAGCGCAGGCCCCGCCCGGCCGGCACCGGCGTCCCCGCCCCGCCCGGCGTCCGGCCCCACCCGGCCGGCCCCCACGCAGGCCCCGACCAACCGGCCGGCGGCCTCCCGGCCCACCGCCGCGGCCGCCGGCGCCCAGTACCGTCCGCCGGGCGGGGTCGTCCGACCCGCGCCCGGACCGTCCGCCCCGGCGGCCGGCAGCGGGACGCCCGCGAGGACGGGCCCCGCCGCGACCACGTCGACCACGACGCGCAGGCCCAGCCCGGCCCCCGCCCCCGTCGCGGGTCCCGCCCCCAGCAGCCCGACCCAGACCGGTCCCGGTCAGAACAGCACGACCAGAGCAGCACGACCCAGAAAGCACGACCCAGAACAGCACGGCGGGGAAGCCGGAGGACACCGCCTCCTCGAGCCGCGGCCTGCTCGACCGGTTCCGCCGCGGCCGGAGCAAGCCGGACACGTCCGAGCAGCCCGTCGTCGAGCCGAGCCCGGGGAGAAGGTCGAGGCGGACCGCGCGGCCGAGACCGACCCCGACGCCGCGACGGAAGCCACCGCGGCTGCCCCGAAGAGCCTCAGCCTGCGGGAACGGCTCGGCCTGCCGCCCAAGGCGGAGCCCGCCGCGCCGGTCGAGGTGCCTCGGACCGGACCGGGGGTGCCGACCGCCGCGGCGGCTGCGGCGGCGGCTGCGGCCGTGTCCGCCGGGCAGAGCCCGGCCCCGATGCACGCGGCGCCGACGGCGCCGACCACGCGCTCCGGGGCCGGCCGCGCGGCAGACCAGCCCGACGGCCAGCCCGAACGAGCGCCCGACCAGCTACCGCAGCCCGGTCACCCCCGCCTCGCCGGCGGTCCCGGCGTCCGGGGTCGACACCGCGGTGATCCGCCGTCGGTGCCGGCGCGATCGCTCCGGCGGCACCCGCGGCCGCGGCCACCGCGCAGGCCCTGGTCGCGGCCAAGGCCAAGCCCAGCGCGCCGCGCCGGACCCGCAAGGCCCGGCTGCGGCTGTCCCGGCTGGACCCCTGGTCGGTGATGAAGACCGCGTTCCTGTTCTCCATCGCCGCCGGGTATCATGTTCGTGGTCGCCTCGTACGCGGTCTGGGCCGTGCTGAGCGCCTCGGGTCTGTTCGAGTCGATCAACGACGTGGTCAAGAGCGTCGTGTCGACCCCCGGCGACACCACCCCGTTCCGGGTGGAGGACTACGTCAACGCGCAGAAGGTGATGGGCGTCGCCGCCCTGATCGCCGTGGGTGGACGTGCTCATCTTCACCGCGCTGGCCACCCTCGGCTCGTTCCTCTACAACCTCGCGGCCACCGTGCTCGGCGGCCTCGAGGTCACCCTCGCCGAGGACTGAGCGCCTCGGTTCCACTCTGAGCCCCTGCGGCGACCCTGAGCCCTCTCCTGCGGGCTCGGGGTGACCGGCGGGGCTCAGAGTGGGAGCGGAGATTTTGGGTCCGCCCGGGCATCCGATATTGTTGGCGATCGCGTCCGGGTCCGCCCCGGACGGTGCGGGCCTATAGCTCAGTCGGTTAGAGCGCTGCCCTGATAAGGCAGAGGTCAGTGGTTCAAGTCCACTTAGGCCCACCCACTCCCCCAGCGTGCACGCCGTGCAGTGGCTCAAGACCGACAGCTCACGACACGCTAATTTGAGGGCATCCCCGAGCAGAGGAGAGCCCCGTGGGCAAGGTGGTCATGTACAGCTCGGTGTCGGTGGACGGCTTCGTCGCGGACGAGGACGACCAGCCCGGACCGCTGTTCGACTGGCTGTCCAGCGGTGACGTCCCGTTGGACGAGAGCGGCGTGCTGAAGGTGTCGCAGGCGTCCTACGACTACATCCGGCCGTACTGGGACCAGATCGGGGTGACCATCGTCGGCCGCCACGTCTTCGACATGACGGACGGCTGGGACGGGAAGCCTCCGAGCGGGATCGACCACGTGGTCGTCGTGACGCACCGGCCGGCGCCCGAGGGCTGGGACCCCGAGGCGCCGTTCCACTTCGTCGACGGCGTCGAGGCAGCCGTGGCCAAGGCGCAGGAGCTCGCGGGTGACCGCATGGTCGAGGTCGCCGCCGGCGACGTCGGTGGCCAGGTGCTCGCCGCGGGCCTGGTCGACGAGGTGCGCATGGACGTCGTACCCGTCGTGCTCGGGTCCGGCAAGCGCTACTTCGGGTCGGTCGACGCGCAGCACCTGCTGGAGGATCCTGACGTGGTGATCCAGGGCAACCGGGTGCTCCACCTGCGCTACCGGGTGCGCCGCTGACCGACGAAGGAGGTCACCAGCCCTCGCGGGCGTACGGGGATGCTACGGCGTCGCCTTCTGCGGGGCCGGCCGAAGCGGAGGTAGAGCGAGGGCGTCACGAAGAGGTTGAGCAGCGTCGAGGTGAACAGCCCACCCAGGATGACCACGGCCAGCGGGTACTCGATCTCGTGGCCCGGGCGGTCGCCGAAGACGACGAGCGGGACCAGCGCGAGACCGGTGGCCAGTGACGTCATCAGGATCGGGGCGAGGCGTTCGCGGGCCCCCCGCAGAACCAGAGCGGGACCGAACGTCTCGCCTTCCTCCCGCTCCAGATGCTGGCAGTGGTTGATCAGCAGGATCCCGTTGCGCGCCGCGATGCCGAACACGGTGAAGAAGCCGATCAGCGATCCCAGCGAGATGATCCCGCCGCCCAGGAACGCCGCCATCACGCCGCCGACCAGGGCCATCGGCAGGGTCAGGAACACCAGCAGCGCCGGACGCCAGCTGCCGAAGGAGGTCTGCAGCAGCAGCAGGATGGCCGCGCCCGCGATGACAGCCGTCGCGAGCAGCGATGCCTGGGCGGCCTGCCGTTCCTGGAACTCCCCGAGCACCTCGGCGTGGTAGCCCCGGGCGAACTCGACGCCGGCCAGCTTCTCGTTGAGCTCGGAGGAGATCGATCCGAGGTCGCGGCCTTCGCCCACCTCGGCGCTGACGTCGAGCCGCCGCGAGTCGCCCTCGCGCTCGATGGAGTTGGGGTTCGGCTCGATCGACACCTTCGCCACATCCGCGAGCCGGACCCGGGTCCCGGACGGCGTGTCCAGGCGCAGATTCTCGATGTCCGGCACGCTGTTGCGCGTCTGCACGGTGCTCCACACCACGACGTCGTACGCCTTCCCGGCCCGGAAGATGTCGCCGACCTCCTCGCCCGCGACCAGGGTCGCGGCGGCTCGGCGGACGTCGCCGGGTTTCAGGCCGTACTTCGCCGCCTTCGCCAGGTCGACCTCCACCTGCAGCTGGGGCACGTCGGTCGAGATGTCGACGTGCTGGTCCTCGACGCCGTCGATGCCGGCCAGGATCTTGTTGATCTCCTCGGCCTTCGCGCGCAGCACCTTCAGATCCTCACCGAAGACCCGGACGACGATCGGTTCCTTGCCCCCGGAGATCACCTCCTCGATGCGCTCGTCGAGATAGGTCTGGGTCTCCCGGAACATGCCCGGGTAGTTGGCCGTGACCTCCTCGATCGCGTCCAGCGTCTCCTCGTAGTCGACCGAGGGGTCGGTGCTCACCCAGTTCTCGCCGAGGTTGACGCCGGCGACCTCCTCGCCGAGGAAGGCCTGGCCGATGTGGGCGCCGAAGTTCCGCACGCCGGGGATGGCCCGGAGTTCCTTGCTGACGGCGATCGTGGTCCGCTGCATCTCCGCGGCGGAGGTGCCCGGCTGGGTCACCCAGTGGATCAGGAAGTCGCGCTCCTTGAAGGCCGGGAACAGCGACTGGCCCAGCAGCGGCACCAGCGCCAGACCCACCAGGGTGACCGCGGCGAAACCGGCGTACACCGCCCGGGGCCGGACGATGATGCGCGACAGCACGGCGGTGTACACCCGCTGCAGGAAGCCGACCAGCGGCGACTGCCGGTGCTCGATCTTCGACTTGCGCAGCAGGATCAGCGCGAGGGCGGGGGTCAGGGTCATCGCCACGACCATCGAGGCGACGATCGCCAGCGTGTACGACAGCGCCAGCGGCCGGAAGAAGGCGCCGGTCACGCCCTGCAGCAAGAAGACCGGCACGGCCGCGGCGACGATGATCAGGGTCGCGTAGACGATCGGGCTGCGCACCTCGAGCGAGGCGTGCAGGATGACCGAGGCCGTCGAGCCCTCGCTGCCGGCGAGGCGGTGCTGGCGGAGCCGTCGGACGATGTTCTCGACGTCGATGATGGCGTCGTCCACCACCGCCCCGAGGGCGATGATGAGCCCGGCCAGGGTCATGGTGTTGACCGTTTCCCCTCGCCAGTGCAGCACCAGCAGCGTCGCCATCAACGACAGCGGGATCGTCAGCATGCTGATCAGCGCGACCCGCCACTCGAAGAGGAAGAGCGCCAGGATCACCACGACCAGCACGAATCCGAGGATCAGCGCCTGGGTCAGGTTGTGGATCGAGGCCTGGATGAAGTTGGCCTGCTGGAAGATCGTGGTGTCGAACTGGACGCCGGGCATACCGGGCTCCAGGGTGCGGATGGCCTCCTCGACGCCGCGCGTCATCTCGACGGTGTTCGCCCACGGCAGCTTCTCGACCACCAGCAGCAGGCCCGGCTCGTCGTTGATGACCGCGTCACCGATCAGCGGCTGATGGTCCTCGACGACCCGGGCGACGTCGCCGATGCGGACCTGTTCGCCCTTGACCTTCCCTTCGTGCAGCGGCACCTTCGCGAGGTCGGCCGGGGTGACGATCGGCAGCACGTTGCGGACGCTCAGCCGCTGGTTGGGCGACTCCACCATGCCGCCCGTGCCGATCACCGAGCCGGTGGAGAACCTGAGCAGCCCGGAGTCCAACGCGTCGGCGGTGGCCTCCATCACCTCGTCCAGGGCGACGTCGTGGGCGGCCATCTTCGGCGGCTCGACCTGCACCTGCATCATCTGCAGCCGTTCGCCCCAGAGCGCCACGTTGGCCACGCCGGGAACGGCGAGCAGCCGGGCCCGGATCGTCCAGTACGCCGACATGGACATCTCGATCAGCGAGTGGTCCTTGGAGGTCATGCCGATCTGGACGGCACGCCCGGTGGCCGAGACCGGGGCCAGCATGACCGGCGGCGCGGCCCAGGTCGGCAACGTCACGCTCACCGCGGTCATCCGCTCCTGCACCAGCTGGCGGGCGTGCAGCAGATCGACGTCCTGATCGAAGATCAACTCGATCGCCGACAACTGCGGCACCGACCTCGACCGCATGTCGTCCAGGCCGTCGATGCCGTTGAAGGCCTGTTCCAGCGGGACCGTGACCAGCGACTCGACGTCGGAGGTCGACAGGCCGAGGCAGGCCGTCTGGATGACCACCCGCGGCGGAGCGAACTCGGGAAAGGCGTCGACCCGGGTCGAAGGCAGGGTGGCGACGCCGAAGATCATCAACAGAGCGCCGGCGGCGACCACCAGGAACCGGTAGTTGAGGCTGGTGCCGACGATCCAGCCCATCAGGGTCCGGCGACTACGGTCCATCACTCCTCACCGCTGATGCCGGCCTCCATGCCGACCAGCTCGGACGCGCCAACCGTCACCACGGCGGTGCCCGGGGCCGGGCCGCTGGTGAGGAATGCCGAGTCGAGTTTGATGCTGGCGACGACGATCGGCGCCCGCTTGTAGGTGAGCGGCGCCGGAGACGCGAACGTCCACGCCTCACCGTCCGCGTCGTAGACGACCGCCGCGTACGGGATGACCAGGGTCGCGGGCTGGCCCGACCTGGGCCGGGCCGGCCACGACAGGTGTCGTCTCGATCCCCAGCCGGTCCTCCGCGTCCTCGGTGATCGTGATCGTCGCCGGCTGGGAGCCGTCGCCCACGTCCACCTGGGCGGCAGTGTCACCGACACTGTCGCCCAGCGGCTCGTCGGCGGCGGTGCAGCCGGCGACACCGAACGTCACCGCCAGCAGCACCGATGCGATCCAGCGCAGCTGCGAGCTCTTCATGCCTGTACCCCTCTTCATGCCTGTACGTCCGTCTCATGATTCGCGCGCTGGCGGAGCCGGCCGGCGGTCGAGCGGAGCGATTTTCGATGGCCGAGCAAGAACATCGGGACGAGGAGGAGCACGACGACCGTCGAGCTCACCAGTCCGCCGAGAACGGTGACGGCGAACGGGTGCAGCACCTCGAGTCCGGGGATGTTGCCCATGACGACCGGCGCCATCAGGACGGCGGCCGACGACGAGTGCCGTACCCACCACTGACGGCGCCAGTTCTCGAGCGGCACCGCGGATCCCCTGAGCCGCGGGTTCGGAATCCGGCTCGTCGCGCAGCTGCTGCGCGCGGCGGACGAGGACCAGGAACTGCCGGACGGCCAGCGCGAGCACCGCGACGAGGCCGGCGAGCACGCTGACGGAGTCGATCCCGCCGACGAACGGCGCGACCAGCACGCCACCGAGAACGCTCAGCGGCAGACAGCCGAGGAGCACCGCGGCACCGCGCCAGGTGCCCGTCGCGGCCTGCAGCAACAGGAAGACCAGCAGGGCGACGACGAGCGCGATCAGGCCCATCTGGCGCTGGTCGGCCTGGTGGCTCGGCGGCATCCCCGAGCACCTCGGCGCGATACTCGTACGGCATCGCCATGCCGCGCAGGCGTCCGGTCACCTCCTGCGCGACGTCACTCGCGTCGCGGTCGCGCACGGTTGCGGTGACGTCGATGCTGCGGGAGACGGCGTCGTGGGAGATGGACACCGGGTTGGGGGCGACCCGGACCTCGGCGACGTCGCCGAGGCGGACGTGGCCGCCGGAGGGCGTGTCGATCAACAGGGACTCCAGGCTTCCGACGCTCTGCCGGGTGGCCTGACCACCCCAGACGACGACGTCGAAGACCTTCTGCTGCTCGTAGAGATTGCCGACGGTCAGCCCGGAGATGAGCGTGCTCGTCTCGCGCCGGACGTCGCCCGGCCGCAGGCCGTACGCTGGGCCTTCGCCAGGTCGACCTCGATCTCCACCGTCGGCTCACTGACCTGCGGCTCGACCTGCGGCTCGAGCACCCCGGAGATCGTGCCGAGCATCTTGGCGACGTCATCGGCGGTGTCCCGGAGCTGGGCCAGATCGTGCCCGTAGACGCGTACGACCAGGTCGTCCGAGGCGATCTCCTGCGCGGCGGCGACCCGGTCCCCGGCGTAGGTGCGCACGCTGCTGCTCCAGCCCGGGGTATCCGCGCACCGTGGTCCCGGATGGCGTCGAGCGTGGCGGCGTAGTCGGCGTCCGGCCCGATCTTCACCCAGATCTCGGCGGCGTTGACGTCGACCACCTCATCGGCGATCAGCGCCCGGCCGACGTGGGCTCCGGCCAACTCCACGCCGTCGATCGCGCGCAGTTCGGTGGCCACCCGGCTGGTGACGCGATTCATCTCGGTCAGCGCGGTCCCGGGCGCGGCCCGCAACCGCACCATCACGTTGCGGTCCTGAAGGGTCGGCAGGAGCTTGTCCGGACACGGTCTGCGAGGCGATCACGACCCCGACCGCCACGCAGCAGGATCGCGACGACGAGCCCGCGTACGGGATGTCCGAGCGACGGCGTCACCACCCGGTCGAAGCCGCGGCGTACCCAGGCATCGAGCGGACCGACCCGCGCCCGCTGCTTGCGGCCGCCCAGCAACAGCACCGCCAGAGTCGGGGTGACCAGCAGCGCGACGAGCAGGGACGCGGCCACGGCCAGCACGTAGCTGAGCACGATCGGCCTCGTGAAAGCGCCGCCCACACCGCCCATCAGCAGCAGCGGGGACAGGATGAGCAGCACCACGACGGTGGCGAACAGCAGCGGACCCCGTCTGGCGGCGACGACGTCCTTCACCACCGACACCACTGTGGGCGTCCTCGTCCGCCCGCAGCCGGCGGGAGATCTCCGCCACGTCTCCGACGGCGTCGTCGATGACCACCACCAGCGCCGCCGCCAGGCCGAGCAGGGTCATCGTGGTCAGCGTCTCGCCGCGAAGGTGCAGCACGTAGGCCGCCGTGGTCACCGACAGCGGCACCGCGACGACGGCGATCAGCGCCACCCGCCACGACAACAGCAGCGCGGCCAACGCGGCGATCAGCACGATGCAGGCGACCAGGCCGGCGACGCCCAGGTGACCGAGGGCGGTCGATGAGGTAGGTGGCCGGACGGAAGATCGTCGGATCGACGGCGATCCCCGACAGACCCGGCGCCATGGCCGCCATCGCCGCCTCGACTTCGCGGGTGACGTCGGCGGTGTTGGCGTCGGGGAACCGCTCGACGACCAGCATCAGGCTCGGCGCACCGTCGACGCTGGCGTCGCCGATCAGCGGCTGGTGGTCCTCGCGGACGCTGGCCACGTCGCCGATCCGCAGCGGGGTCTTGTGCTCGCCCTCGACGGCGACGTCGGCCAGTTGGTCGGAGGTCGTGATGGGCTGGATGTGCTGCACGCCCAGCCGCTGGTTGGGGGTCTCGACGAACCCGCCGGTGCCCGGGGTCGACGCCTCGACGAAGCTCAGCGGCGACACCCAGAGCGCGTTGCCCGTCGACTCGATGAGCTCGGTGAGGGTGACGTTGTGCGAGCGGAGCCGGTCCGGGTCCACCTGAACCTGCAGTTGCCGGTCGCGCAGGCCCCAGACCGAGACGTTGGCCACGCCCGGGATGCTCATCAGTCGCGGCCGGATCTGCCAGCGGGCCAGCACCGACATCTGCATCGTGGTGACGGTCTTCGACGACATGGCGATCATGGCCACCCGGCTCGTCGACGAGGTCGGCTGGACCATCATCGGCGGCGTGCCGACGTTGGGCAGGGCTTTGGCCTGCGTCATCCGCTCCTGGACCATCTGGCGGGCCTCATAGAGGTCGGTGCCCGGCTCGAACTCGAGATTGATCGCCGACAGCCCGGGCATGGACTCGGAGCGGATGTGCTCGAGCCAAGGGATGCCGTTCAGCAGGTCCTGCTCCAACGGCACGGTGATGAGCTGCTCGACCTCCTGGGCCGAAAGTCCGAGGGCCTCGGCCTGCACCTGGACCGCCGGGGGCTCGAACTCGGGGTAGACGTCGACGTTGGCCCCGTGCAGCTGGACCAGGCCGATGCCGAGAATTCCGATCGCCAGAGCGACGACGAGGCGGCCGAACCGCAACCCCGTGCTCACCAGCCAACCCACCATCACAGGCCTCCGCATTTCGCCGGTCCGCAAACTCTGAAACGTGCCGTTCCTCTTAGAGATCCTTAGAGGGGTTCTTAGAGATTCCTTAGAGACTCCGTTTAGAAAACCCTCAGAGAGGATTCAGCGCTGATGCTAATTCTTGTGCACCTGACAAGGGAACACATTATGAGAATTCTTCGGTCTCAATTTGGTCTCGCCGGCTCCCGCAGGACTCATGGCCTTGGCATGTTTGACGGATACCGAGAGTCGACCGGAAGACTGCAGATGGCTGACGGAATACGTTGCGCTGCTCTCTGTCTGAGCGCCTGACGGCCTTCTGACCCGACGCGGCCTAGGCGCTCGAGACCGCTCCGCGGGCCGGTTTCGCGAGCCCGGGCCCCGCCTCGGGAGATTCGCCGGCGGCGGTGGACGGAACCGGTGTAGGGTTTCGACTACTGAAATTCTCGGGACCGGGCTGAATCGCAGGACCGAGGAATCGTTGTGGGCACTAACCGGCGCGTTCGCCAGTTCTCTGTCGATGTCGTGGACGGCAGCGTCGTGCTGACCTTGAGCGCGCGGCAACTGCACGAGTTGGCTGCGGCGTGGGACGGCACCGGCCCCGAGAAGGGCGACTGGCTCAAAGACCTGAACGTGCTGCTGATGGTGCTGCTGGTCGGCGCCGGCGGCCAACCAGACGGTCCATCGAAACCCAACCCGCGGATGGAAGCCGCCCACTTCATGCGCGGCGGCTGGGATTTCACGGTCGCCGACGACAGCACCGCCAACGACCGGTTCGTCGCCTCGTACCGCTCGCCTGCTGAAGGTCGCGGGATCCAGGCTCCCGGACCACTCCCCCATCGCCGATCGGGTCGTCGGTCGCCGTCGCGGTCGAGGCGCTGGCCATCGCCTCCGAAGCTCAGGCCGACTGGGCCTCCGAGCTCGAAGCCGGGGCCGCGCACGCCGCCGCCGCCGTCCGGGACGAGGTCTACGCCGCCGCGAATCGGGCCGCCGCAGCGGCTCAGGTCGCTCGCGTGGCGCGAGCGACAGCGGTGGCGATGGCGGTCGACGATGTCGCCAACACCGTCGCTGAGGCCGCGGCCGCGATCCAGAGCCAGGCCGACGCGGACGCGATCGAGGTCGCGCACTCCGCCTCCAATGCGGCCTCGGTGACCAAAGCGGCCATCCTGCCGGGTGGTGAAGCCGCCGCGGCATTGTCCGCCAGGAGCTCGCCGAGACCGTCGCCAGCGTCGCCGTCGCGACAGCGAAGGCGACCGCGGTTGCCGCCGCCGAGGTCGCGCGCGCCGCCACGGCGGCCGCCCTGATCGCCTCAGCCACCGCCGCCGACGCGGCGATGGCCCTCGAGCTCGAAGTGGCCAGCGCCGCCGCCGCCGTTGAAGCCGCCGCGGTGGCCGCCGCGGACCAGGTGATCGATCACACGAATGCCTTGGCCACCCACCGGGCGCAAGACCGGCGCTGAGACTCGCGACTCGGACAGCGCCCGGACAACGGCCGGGCGGTCGTCGCAGATCGGCCCGCCGCGGAACCGGCCGTGCCTATGATGGCGAATCGGGCCGACCTCGACCGGCACCGAACGCGCCCCGAGATCACCGCTCAGAATCGACCCGATGGACCCTGTCATCTTTCTGGAGAAGGTACGGCGTCCGGCCCTGCGCGGCCTCGTCCGCGAACGGCTCGACCGGCGGGCGGCGTCGCTCGCCGGGGTGGGCGCTGATCCGGTCTCGCTGGCGCTGGTGCTCGGGCCGCCGGGCTCGGGAAAGACCACCTTGCTCAGCCACATCGCCGAGGCCGCCGGCGACGCCGCGGCGTGGTACCGGGTCGGCACCGAGGACGACGACGAGATCGCGCTGACCCGTCACCTCGGGCACACCCTCGGCGCCGCCCTGCACGAGCCGGCCGTGATCGAGGCGGCCGCGGCGGGCCGGATCGCCGACCTGGTCCGGGTCCTGGACGGTCCGACGATCGGGCCCGGGCAGCTGATCATCGACGACCTGCACGAGATCGCCGGTACGCCGGCCGAGCGGGCCCTGGAGAGCTTCCTGTCGCTCCGGCCGCGGAAGATCCGGATCACCCTGGGCAGCCGGCGACCGCCGCGGATCAACACCTCGCGGATGCTGGTGTCGGGCGAGCTGACCCAGCTCGACGGCGAGGATCTCCGCTTCCGCTCCTGGGAGGTGGAGCAGCTGTTCCGGGCCGTGTACGAGGCCCCGCTCTCCCCCGAGGCGGCCGCGGCCCTGACCCGGCGTACCGGCGGATGGGCGGCGGGGCTGCAACTGTTCCACCTCGCCACCGCCCAGCTCAGCCGGGCCGAGCGGGAACGGGCGGTCGACGAGCTCAGCGGCCGGTCGCGGCTGATCCGCTCCTACCTGGCCCGCAACGTCTTGGAGGGCCTCGATCCGGGCCGGCGGCGATTCCTGCTGCTCACCTCGACGCTCGGCGTGCTGACCGGCGATCTCTGCGACGACCTGCTCGACACCTCCGGCAGCGCGTCGGTGCTCTCGGAGCTGGAACGGGAGCAGTTCTTCACCACCAGCACCGACGCCGGGCTGACCTACCACTACCACCAGGTGCTGCAGACCCACCTCGAGGTGCTGCTGGTCGACGAGCTCGGCGGGCGGGCGGCGCGGGAGCTCTACTCCCGCAGCGGCAGCCTGCTCGGAGCAGGCCGGCCGGCCCGCCGCCGCGATCCGGGCCCACGCCCGGGCCGAGGACTGGGGATCGGTGGCCCGGCTGCTGAAACCCGACACCGCGCCGGTCAGCGGCGACGAGGCCCTGTGGGGCATGCTCTCGCTGCCCGGCGCGCCGACCGACGATCCCGGGCTGGTGCTGGCCGGGGCGCGCCGGCTGGCCCGGCACGGCCAGATCGCCGAGTCGGTCGTCGCCTTCCGGCAGGCGGAGGCCCTGCTGGACGATCCGGAGTTCCGCCGGCGCTGCACGGTGGAACGCAGCACGGCGGCCATCTGGCTGCCGCAGGCGCCGATCCCGCCGATGCCCGCCGGCCCACGAGACCGATGCCAACTCGACCATGCTGCGGCTGTCGCTGGAGCTCCGCCAGGTCTCGCGTCAGGTCCGCGACCCCTACTTCTCACGCCCGGCCGCTGGTCCGAGGCCTGGCCTTGCTGCTGGCCGGCGACCTCGCGGCGGCCTCGCGTGAGCTCCGCGGCGCCGACCCGAGCTCCCGGCCGGCAGCCGCGGCCTGGGAGCCGCTCGCCGAACGCCTCGCCGCCCGTCTCATCGACCTGATGATCGAGCCGGACGAGGTCGTCGCCGGCCAGGTCGAGGAGATCATGCTGAGCGCCGACGTGCAGGGCTGGCCGTGGCTCTCCCGGATCGCCCGCGGTCTGCAGGCGGCCATGCTGCTCGCCGCGGCGCCCGCTCCGTGGCGGATCTCGGCCGCCGCCGAGCTGCTGGACGATCTTGAACGGGGCGGCGACCGCTGGACGGTCTGTCTGACGTCGCTCGCGATCGGAGCGGTGTACGCGCGGATCGACCAGCCCGATCTCGCCACGCGTACCCTCCGGCGGACCGAGGAAGTCGCGGCCGCCCTGGGCGCCCCGGTGCTCGGGAGCGTGGGCGAGCGTGCTGCGCACCGCCGTGGCCGTCCGCCAGGGTGCGCCGGGGGCGGAACAGGAGGCGGCCAGCGTGCTGCGCGGGGCGGTCGGGCTCGGTCTGAGCCACGCGGCCGAGGCGGCCGAGCTGATCCGTCAGGGTCGACCAGCCCGAACCCGGCGCCGTGTCGGCCGAGCGGGTCGACGGGCCGCGGACTCCAGCGGGGAGTCCGGGGGTGTCGCTGCGCTGTCTGGGCGGGTTCTCGCTGGCCGTGGCGGGCGCCGAGCTGCCGTGGCGGGAGCTCCGGCCGCGGGTCCGGGCGCTGCTGATGCTGCTGGCCATGAACCACGGCCGCCAGTTGCACCGCGAGCAGTTGGTCGATGCGTTGTGGCCGGACGCGACGCTCGCCTCGGGCATCCGCAGCCTGCAGGTGGCGGTGTCCAGCATTCGCCAGTGCCTGAGCGCGGCGGGAGTCACCGAGGATGCCCTCCGTCGGCACGGCGACGCGTACGCGCTGCAGCTTCCGGGCGTGTCGGACCAGCTGGCCGACTTCGAGCGGCTGGCTCACGCGGCCGGGCGGGAGCAGGGAGCGGAGGCCCTCAGGTCGAGGCTGGCGGCGTTGGACCGGTACGCCGGTGACCTGCTGCCCGAGGTCGGCCCGGCCGAATGGGTGGTCGAGGAGCGGAACCGGCTGCGGCTGCTGGCCGCGTCGGTCGGTTCGGCGGCGGCCCGGGATGCGCTGGCCGCCGGCGAGCTGCGGACCGCGCTCGACGCGGCCCGGCGCTCGGTGGCCCTCGACCCGTACCACGACTCGTCCTGGCAGCTGGTGGTGGAGATCAACGAGCGGCTCGGCGATCAGAGCGCGGCCGCGGTCGCCCGGCGGGAGCAGGCCCGGGTCTGGGCCGACCTCGGCCTGGTCGCGCCCGGCGTCGCGGATCGCCGATCGGTCGCGCGCCGCTCCTGAGCGGTCGGTGCGCCGCAGGTCAGCGCAGGGTCCAGAAGGGTCGGGTGATCGATCTCGCCTTGAGCCCGAGCGGATCGATCACCTCGCCATCGCTGACCCGGGTCAGCCAGAGGTCGTACCTCGAGCCCGGCCGGCCCGTCGGCGGACTTGCGATTGGAGATGATCAGCAGGTTCTTGTTGTCGGGGGACCAGATGGGCTTGAAGTCCGTCCGCCGGCGTCGCCGCGACCTCCCGCTCGCCGGATCCGTTGGCGTTCATCACGTAGACGTCGAGGTTGCCTTCCGCGGTGCCGTCGGGAACCCGGCGTCGGAAGGCGATCTGGGTCGCATCGGGCGACCAGGCCGGATCGGCGTCGATCCCGGCCGCCGAGTCGGTCAGCTTCTTCGGATCGCCGGTGCCGATCATCGGCAGCGTGTACAGCGCGCCACCGTCCAGACCGCGCGTGTCGCTCGCCCAGTACAGCACCGTCTGACCGTCCGGGGAGATGCCGAAGTCACCGATCACCTTGTTCTCGCCGGCGTCGAGCCGGCGGATCAGCCGACCATCCATGCCGACGACCAGGAAGCCGTCCTTGTTCTTGCTCACCTCGCAACTGATCAACATCACGTTGGGGTCGGCCAGGCTCCACGACGCGTGGATGACGTGTTTGCAGCCGGCCGGATCGCGGTTGAAGAGCTTGCGGTCGCCGGACCCGTCGGTGCCCATCACCCGGAGGACGCCGGAGTTCAGATAGATGATCGTGTTGCGGCTGTTCTGCATCATCGGGTTGGAGTTGCCGCCCGAGGGCGTCGGCAGTTTGACCCGGTTGATCTGGCCGTCGGAGTCGACCAGATAGAGCGGTCGGTCGCTCCCGCCGCCGCGCCGCATCGGCACCACGACGATGCTCTCCGGGATCGCCGCGGCGGACGGCAAGGTCTGCGTCGTGGGCGAGGACGCGGAGGTGCTGGGCGTCGGACTCGCGGCCGCCGCTCGGGGTGCCGGCCGGGCTGCGCACTGGGCGGTCGCCGGGCGTCGCCGGTGTCGGCCGGGGTCGCCGGGGTCGATGCCGGCGGCACCACGACGCTCGGCGACGGGTTGGCCACCTGCCCGGACGGCCTGGTGATCAGCACACCGACGCCGATCGCCGCGGCGACCAGCACCACGACCCCGACGATGATCAAGATCAGCCGACGCCGGGAACCGAACGGTCCCGACCCTGAGCCGCCCGGACCGGGCGGGTAGCCGCCCGGACCACCCGGGCCGCGCGCGCTCCGTACGGCTGGGTCGGCGGTCCGGGCCGGTACCCGGGCGGAGCGGCGCCGCCGGCCCCCTCCCGGCTGACCCTGCGCTGGCCCGGCGGGTACTGGCCGGGCGGGTACTGACCGGGCGGGTACTGACCCGGTGGGTACTGGCCGGGCGGCCCGGGCCGCTGCGGCGGGCTGCTGGCCCTGCGGATAGGGATTGGCGGCGGCCGCGGAGCCGTACGCCGGGGCGGCCTGAGGAGGCGCCCCGGACGCGGCCGAGCGGAGACGTTCGGAACGGATCCTGAAGCCTGGGCCCACGGCGGCAGGGTCGGCGGCGGGCCGCCGGCTCCGACCGGCACGGGCGGATAACCCTCGGCGCGCTGGTCAGGCATGGTCTGCTCCGTCTCGGTGTCGTCGGCCGGCGTGAAGTAGTCGAAGATCAAGTGATCGGGCATCGTCTGTTCCGGGATGGGGGCGGATGGTTCGGTCGGCTGCTCGTCCACACCCTCGACGGCGGGCGTCCAGATGATCGGGGCGGCTGAGATCACCGTGGCGTCCTCGGGTGGCTGCTCCTGGACCGGCGGCGCTTCCTCGAGCTGCCGGCGTCGGCTCGAGCGCGGGGGCTCGGCTGCGGCTGCGCAGGGTCGGCTCGGGCATCGGACGGTGCTCGGCGCCGACGTCGGCGATCGGCGCGACGACGGGCGCTTCGGCGACGACCGGCGCCGACGTCGACCACGGGCGCCGGCGTCTCGACCGGTTCGGCCTCGACCGGCTCCGGTGTCGACCGGCTCAGGCGGTACTTCGACCGCGGGAGCTCCGGCGATCAGCCGGCAGGGCTGCGGCTGCCCCGGTCGTCACCCCACCCGGTTGCGGTGTCAGCAGCAGGCCGATGGCCACGTCGTACTCCGGATGCGTGCCCAGGGCCAGCGGTCGCTCGAACTCCTTCTGCAACAGATCCCGGACGATCGGCATCCGGCAGCAGCCGCCGACCAGCACGATCGCCGCGAGGTCGGCCGCCTGCACTCCGGCACCGCGCAACACCCGGGTCGCCATGGCGATGCTCTCCCGGACGGCGGGTCGGACCAGCGACTCGAACTCGCCCCGACTCAGCCGTACCTTCGTCGAATAGCCGGGCAGCGACACGGTGACCGCCGCCTCCGGTTCGGTCGACAGGTCCTCCTTGGCCTGGGTGCAGCCGCGGCGCACCTCCGCCAGCCGCGCCCGGGTCTCCGGGTCGTCGGCTTTCAGGTCGCGGCCGCGATCACCGAGTCCGCCCAGCACGAGCCGGAAGATCGCCTCGTCGAAGTCGGCCCCGGACGGGTGCTCGGCGCCTTCGGCCTGGCCGAGACGTCCGGAGGCCGGTCGGCGACTTCTCCAGCACGGTCACCTCGCAGGACCCGCCGCCGAGGTCGTAGACCGCGATCCGGCCGCCGTCGGGCAGCGCGTTGCGGGCCGCGTACGTGGCGGCGGCGGCTTCGGCCTCGGTGCAGCGGCGTACCGGGCCGAGGTCGGCGGCGGCGATCGCCCGGTCGAAGCACTCGAGTTGGTATTCGCTCCATCGCGCCGGATAGCTGACCACCGTCTCGGTCGGGGCTCCGCCCTGCTGCGCGGTCGCGCGATCGCGGACGAAACCGAGAACGGCGGCGGTCGCCTCCTCGGCGGTCACCTCGCGGCCGCCGACCACCAGCGGGCACGTCGGCCCCGAGCTGACGCCGCGGGTCGACGATCAGCCGCGACGGGTCGGCCGCTGCCGCGCGACGCCGCGGAATCACCCACCAGCATCCGGTCGTCCCCGTTGACGAACAGCATCGACCGCATCTGCGGCGTGTTGACGCCGAGGCTGACCATCTCCACCGGGGCGCCGTCGACCGCGACGGTGGCGACGGTGTTCGTCGTACCGAGGTCGATCCCTAGCCGATATGCCATACCTGCCTTCTTCGGGCGCGCCTGTCAGGGTCAGCATCAGCCCGGCCTCATCGTAGAACCCGCATGCCGGGATGAGGCAGATCGTGACCAGAGAGATACGCGTGTTCCTGCCCCGTGCTCGGCCGCGCCCTCCGATCGCGTTTCCCGTCGAGTGACGGCAAACCAGGGTCCGACGCCGATCGCCCACGTTTCCGTCACTCGACGGGAAACGTGGATGGGTGAGGCCGATGGGACTCAAGCCGGCTGCACCGAGACGACGTGGCGTACGTGGGCCGGCTTCACCGAGCGGACGAGGGCGTCGA
Source organism: uncultured Actinomycetota bacterium (assembly GCA_963761955.1). Lineage (GTDB taxonomy): Bacteria > Actinomycetota > Actinomycetes > Propionibacteriales > Propionibacteriaceae > Microlunatus. Next base: position 20,014 of record CAVXIY010000009.1, read on the forward strand.
GCCGGTCCACATCGACCTCGATCCCGGGGTCGGGGTGGACGACGACGCTGAGGGTCGCGTCGGGATCGCCCGGCAACGACCCGCCCGGGCTCGGCGACCAGCGGGCCCCGCCCGACTCGGAGACCTCGACCCGCATGCCGAGGGCGTTCTCCAGGACCAGTTCGATGCTCCGGCGGGTGCCGCGGGTGACATTGAGCGACCCGGCGATCTGCAGCTCGTGCCGCTGCCGGGCCTGCTCGACGTTCAGGTCGACGCCGAGCCCCAGCCACTGGGCCAGCCAGGGAATCATGTCCTCCGGCGTGCGTGGCGGGATCGAGATAGTTGCCGAACGTGTCCAGCGTCAGCAGCACCGGCGCCAGGACGTCGTCGAAGCTCTCGCACAGGCTGCGGGCGAACGGATCCTCCCGCAGCATCGACGGCAGCGTCTCGGACAGCGGGTGCGGAGCTGGCCAGCTCCGCGCCACCAGTGCCCCTCATCGGGTCACCCGGACCTGGTGGTCGAAGGAGTAGACCAGTCCGGTGTCGGGCAGATCCATCCGCTCGACGACGGCCGCCGCGGCGTCCGGTGTCGGCCTCGGCCGGGAACAGCGCGACCCGCACCTCCCGGGACATGTCCACCCCCGGGATCCGGGCCAGCGCCGCGTGCACCTCGTGCGACTGCACCGACCGCCCGAACGGCCAACCCGTACCGTCCGGCCCGCCGTACAGCGGGTGGTAGAGCCGGTAGAGCGCCCGGAGCACCTCGGTCCGCACCTCGCCGGGATCGAACCGCGGCCGCGAGCTCAGGCTCACCACCGCGGTCAGCCACAGGTAGTCCGGCGGCTGGACCAGCAGCCGGGTGCCGACCAGCCGGCGCTCGTCGAGGCTGTTGCTGATCCGCTCCAGGATCTGCCACGGCGGGTCGAGGTCGGCCCGTTCGATCCGGCCGACGTCGTCGCTGGCCACGTGCGGCACGACGAGGACCCGGACGCCCGAGGTCGCCCCCTCCTCGGGCACGCAGCGGACCCGCGCGGCGTCCGGCGCGACGTCGCGGGCCAGTTCCTCGAAGTCCTCCTCGGTCACCGCCCGGCCGCGCGAGCGGAGCAGCAGCGGTCCGCGCGCCTTGGCGTCGGCCAGCGTCTCGGCCTCGGCGCCGCCGATCGCCGGCGACCGGTTCTCCACCCGGGACACGTACGGGATGCTCGTCTTGAGCACCCGCACCTGGCCGCGGGCCACGTTGCCGGCCTGACCACCTCCGGTGCGGTACGCCTCGAGCCGCAGCACCGCCCCGGTCGGCGGGACCGCGCCGTGGCTCAGCAGCCCGCCGCCGATGGCCGCGGATCGCCGGTCCGAACTGGACCTCGCCCGCGTACGCGTCGATCCGGAAGTGCCGGTCGTCCGGCCCGGACAGCGCGAAGTGCGGCACCTCGGTCCAGGTCTGCTGCTCCTCGCCGGCGAGCACGGTCAGGGTGAGCGGCGCGTCGGAGGCGACCACCGGCCGCCGCTGCAGGGCGAAGCGCTGCGCCGGCGTGCCGTCGGAGCGGCCGAGGATCTCCCCGTGCACCACTTCGGCGTTGATCGTCGGCGCCGTGCCGCCGATGGTGTGCGCCTCGATCCCGATCACCGTCGGCGACTCGCGATAGGTCGGCTGGCCCTCGACGGCCTGGATCAGCCGGCAGCGCAACCAGCCGGCGCGCTCCCGGGCGATGACCGAGGTCTGATGGTTGTCGGGTACGTGCACGATGACGTCACCCGGCTTGTTGAGGCCGCCGGTGTCGTCGGAGCCCAGGTCGCAGGCGGCCCAGCCCTCGTCGGTCCAGGCCTCCCAGATCACCGGCGGGCGGCGCGGATCGACGCCCTGGCCCGCCACCGGGCAGTCCAGCCGGAGCAGCACCGCGCAGGACGGGACGGCCTCGGACAACCCGATCAGCAGGGCGTCGCCGACCACCGGCGAGGCGCTGAACGCCCGGAACCCGCCGCGACCGAGCGTCATCGTGGTGTCGATCGCCGTGGAGTGGTTCGGCTGGGACGCCGCGTGGGCGAACTCGCACGGGATGATCGACAGCTCGCGGGTGGTGCTGAACACCACCGGGCTCGGAGATGTCGGTCCGCGGGGTGGCGACCTGGCTCTCGTTGCGGACCAGCACGGTCTGCGGCTGCGGGGCGGACAGCCAGAAGGTCACGTGCCCGTGGGCGGCCGCGGGCGAGCGGAGCTCGACCCCGATCAGTTCGAGGAACTTGATGTAGTTGAGGTCGGGGACCCGGTTGAGGCGGTAGATCAGCTGGTCGACCATCTGGGCCACCGCCTCGATCAGCGTCACGCCGGGGTCGGAGACGTTGTGGTCGGTCCAGCGTCGGGCAGCGCTGCTGGACCAGCCGCTTGGCGTCGTCGACGAGATCTTGGAAGTGCCGGTCGTCGAGGTTGGGTGCGGGCAGCATGTCAGGAGTTCCCTCCGGGGAGAACCGGCCGGTCGGGCTGGGCGGAGAACGCCGACAGGGCCGGCGCGGGGAGCCCGGCCGGGAGCGCTCCGGTCGGCTCGTCGTTGCTGGGGATGACGTAGAACGGGAAGACCAGGTTGCGCGGGTCGTTCAGCCCGCGGACCTGATAGCTGATGTCGACGTAGAGCGCGCCGGACTCCATGGCGTCGAAGCTGACCCCGACATCGCGGACCTCGATCCGCGGCTCCCACCGCTCCAGGGCCTGGCGGACGTCGTACGCGATCTGCCCGGCGGTGGCGGAGGTGGCGGTGTTGAACACGTGGTCGTGGATCCGGCAGCCGAACTCCGGCCGCATCGGCCGCTCGCCGCACGCCGTGCCGAGGATGAGCCGGATCGCCTGCTCGAGTTCGCGGTCCCGGTTGACCAGGGCGACACCGCCGGTGGCGTCGGTGCCGAGCGGATAGGACCAGCCGGCCCCGATGAAGTCGATGGCCAGGGCGGCCGACGCGCTGGGGGTCGCGGGCATCTCAGCCGCCGATCATGACGTTCATCGCGCCCATGATGATCGGGGCGCCGCAACCGGACATGTCGCCCATCCGGGCCGCCGGCATGCCGCCGATCAGCACGGTCGGGCAGCCGGGCGGCACGATCGCCGTCGGCGGATGCACCGCCGGTGGCGGGAACGAGCAGATGTGCGGCGTACCGACCGTGGCCGCCGGCATCCCGCCGATGAGGACCGTCGGCACCCCCGGCGGCCCGATCACCCCCGGGTGCCCGGTCGGGTCACCGACCCGCGCTGCTGGCGGCATGGCATCGCTCCTGTCGAGCTTGCGCGTTCGTGCCGTGAGCCTGTGAAGTCGCAAACGAGCGTTCGCCCGCGCCGTCAGACAGGCTCCGGGCACGCTGGAGCGCCGTCGCCCACCGGGTCAGCATCAGTTGATCTTGACCATGGCGCCTTGGATCGAGCACATCGAGCCTCCCTTCACCTCGGTGGTGCCACTGCCTTCGAGCTTCGCGCTGACGCCGGTGAGGCTGAGCTGGCTGCCGGACTTCACATCCACGGCGCCGCTGCCGCCGTCGACGGTGACGCCGGAGGTCGCCTTGAGCGAGATCTGGTTGCCCTTGAGATCGATGTTCGCGCTGGAGGAGTCGATCGTGATCCCCTGGGTGCCTTCGATGCTCACCTTGCCGTCGGCGTGCAGGGTGATCGTGGTCCCGGTGTGGTCCATGATCAACTTCAGCTTCTCGCCGGTGGTCGCGACGCGTACGGCCTCCTTGCCCGACGCATCGACCAGATCGATCCGGTGCCCCAGCCGGGAGACCATCGAACGGCGGTTGATCCGCCCGGTGCCGCCGTCGACCAGATCCATCGGACCCTGAGGCATGGTGTCCACCCCGTTGAAGAGCCCGCCGACCACCGTCGGCCGGCCGAAGTTCCCCTGCTCGAACGCCACCAGCACCTCGTCGCCGACCTCGGGCAGCACCTGCCAGCCGCGGTCCTTGCCCGCACCCGGCTGCACCGTCCGCGCCCAGTCGCTGACGTAGTCGTCCGACAGCCACGGGAAGGTGAGCTTCACCCGACCCGCCTTCTCGGGGTCGGCCGCGTCGCTGACCTGGCCGATCACGATGCCGGCCGGCGCCTTCCCGCGTCCGCCGCCCGAGGCGAGCCCCAGCATCGTCCGATCCCGGCGACCGGTCACCGAGAAGGACGTCGAGTAGCCGGTCAGCGGGTCGAAGCGGTGCCGGGAGGTGGTGATCGTGTACTTCCCGTCGAACGGCTCCCCCAGCCCGTCGATGCTCACCGACGCCCCGGCCCGCAGTTTCGGGTTTCCCCGCGCCGTGCCCTCGAACTCCGCGAACGAGCTGGCCAGTTCGTCGGCCAGCGCCTTCGCCGCCTCGTCGACCTCGGCCTGGCTCCGGTACGGGATGTCGGTCGCCACGTAGGTCGGGTTGCCGAAGGCCTCAGCCAGCTTCTGCGGGGTCACGGTCGGCAGCTCGATCCGCTTCGTCGTCGCATCCTCGGTCGCCGTGAGGGCGGTCTTGGTCGCCACGTCCCAGCCGCGGACCTCGACCTTGCCGACCTGGGCCGCCGAGGTCAGCACCGAGCGGAAGCGCAGCAGGTCCTTGCCGAGCTGCAGCACCAGCGGGTCGGTGTTGGCGCTGCCGCTCGCCGCCGGGGCCGTGCTGGCCACCGCCGGGGCGGCGAAGGAGAACTTGCCGTCGCGTACGGCGACCTCGAGGTTGTTGGCCCGGGCCAGGGCCGAGAGCACCTCCCAGTCCGTCTGGCCGGCCTGGCTGTAGTGGTCGAAGACCGTTGTCGTCGACGTCACCTCGCCGATCTGCAGGCCGGCCCGCTGGGCGATCTTGGTCGCGATGTCGGAGGCGGTCATCTGCTGATAGCTGGCCGTCCGCCGGCCGCGGAAGAAGCGGTGCGTCTGGTCGTAGCCGCGGATCACCGTGAACGTGCCGCCGGTGTCGTACTCGGCCTCCAGCGCGGTCACCTCGCCGGAGATCAGCGGCTCGGGCTGGGCCGCGCCGGCGACCTGGACGCTGACCTTGATCAGCGAGCCGACCTTGGCCCCTGCCTTCGCCAGCACCATCCGGTTGGGATCGCGGAAGCGCAGCACGAACGTGTCGGGAAGCTGCTGGCTGTCGTCCACGTACGCCGACACCAGCAGCGGCGCGATGTCGGCGGGCAGCGGCTTGCCGTCGATCTCGGCCAGGCAGGTGCTGGTGATGCTCATCGGGCACCGACCATGGCCGGAGCGAGCTCCTCCGGGGTGGGGAGCAGCAGCACCCGTCCCGGTCGGGACCCGGAGCGGGTCGTCGATCTCGTTGAACGCGGCCAGCGCGCGCCAGGCGGTCGGGTCCCCGTACTCGGCGAACGCCACCGAGGCCAGGCTGTCGCCGGCGACGGTCCGGTGCACGCGGCGGACCTCGTGACTGCCGGAGGTCGGGTTCTGCTTCCGGAACTCCTCGCCCGGCATCTCCTCCATGCTCACGCTGCACACCGCCCGGATCGGGGTGCCGTCGGAGCTGAACAGGGTGAACTTCGCGCTGACCGAGGTGACGAACGCCGGGAAGCTGGAGATCGAGCCCCAGTGCAGCACCACCAGCGGCGGCGACGGCTTCTTCTGCCCCGCGCTCTCCTCGGTGGCCACGCAACAGGACAGCAGGGTCTCGACGGCCTTGACCACCGAGCCGTCCTGGGTCGCGGTGGCGTCGAAGAACATCTCCAGGGTCATCTTCGACGGCTCCGGGCCGGTGAACTCGGGCGGACCGGCCTTCTTCGAGCCCTTGGTCGGCTTGCGTTCCCACTTGGCGGACTTGCTGATGGTGACTTCTTTGGGGTTGAACTGGAACGGCACCGCGCCGCGCTTGGCGCCCGGGCGCGCCGCCGCCGTTGGCCGACGGTGACGGGTCGTACAAGGTGAGCTGGGCCTTGTCCATCTTCGGCCGACCCTTGACCGGCTTGCCTCCGGCCGCGCCGGCGTCGCCGGGCTTGGCCAGGTCGGCCTGCGTGGCCGAGGTCATCAAGGCGATCGGGGTGCTCATCTCAGTTCTGTCCTCCTCCGCCCCCGGGCCGCCCTGGCCGGGCAGGAATCCGTGGTGCGCCAGCTCGACGGTCTCCATGGCGACCTTGGGGCTGTCGGGGTTGAGGCTGGGGCCGGACCAACGCACCGGGATGACGCCGTCGAGTGCCCAGGTGGCGACGACGTCCCGGTCGCCGGTCATCGCGGTGATGATCGCGGTCTGCCGCTTGACGCCACTGGCGAAGCTGCACAGCCAGGCCGTCAGCTTGGCGCTGTCCTTGCCGACCGGCCGGCTCAGCTTGACGTTGCCGTACTTGATCCGGGTCGGCAACTGCCAGACGAAGCCGTTGTTGCCGCCCTCCTCGCGCTGCTCGATCACGACCTCGAGACCGAGCCCCTCGCAGGTGTTGAACCAGCCCAGCTCGTCGTCGTCGATCCGGACGCTGAAGCAGACGCTGACCGCCGGATCCTTGTTGTCAGCCACGATCGTTCTCCTCCTCGAGCACCGATTCCGCCGGCAGCAGGGGCCGTTCTGGCGCACAACGGACCAGGCGCCCGCACGGATCAGGCATCGCTCATCACCCCGGCTCGCTCGCGGTCGAGCCACAGTTCGGCCCGCAGTCGCGCCGACAGCGGCTCGTAGAGCCGGCGGGCCATCTCGTCCAGATCGGTCGGCGGGGCTCCGGCCGGCGCCGGGGCCGGAGCGGCACTCGCCGCTGGCGCGGCGGGGCCGCAGCTTCGCCCGCCGGTTCGCTCGGGGCCGCGGCGGTGATCGGCGGACTGGAGTTGCACGCTGGTGAACCCGTCATCCGCCGCGCTGGTTTCCGGCCGGCTGTGGTGACCCGAACATGCTCGCGAAGGACATGTTCCCGCCCGTACGCGATCCGCCCGGGGAGGCGTTTGCCGCCACCTGGCGCGAAACGACCAGCGGAGAGGGGGCCGACGACGGGCTGGAAGCGGCTTCGGTGAGGTGGGCGGCGCTGCGCTGCACCGGAATCGGCGGACCGACGGCGACCGTCGGGCTCGACCCCACCGGCCGGGACGGAGTACGCCGCGGACGCCGGAGCGGCCGACGCGAAGGGAGCCGGCGCGGGCGAGCGTCTGGACGGATGGCGCCGGCGCGACAACCGCGCTGAACCGACGGCGCCTGAACCGACGCTGCCTGCAGCCGCGGCCGACGTCGAACTGACGGTCGGCGGAGCGGCGGGGCCGGGCGTGGCGACCCATGGCTCGGACGGTGACGCCGGACCCCCGAGATCGGCCGCTCGGTCGGCGTCGAGTCGGTGCGGCCGTCGGCGGACGGGACCGGTGGATCCCGGCGCGACCGGATCCGGCGTCTCGGCCGCCGTCCACCGGACGTCGACGTCCGCTGGTCTCGTGCGCACGGCCGTCCGCCGCACCGCTGGACCGCGTGCGACGACCGGGAATGACGGTGCGGTCGCTTCCGGCGTCAGCCGCTGCGATCGCCGGCGCGGCCGGAATCCAGGAGACCCGCTGCACCGGCGGCGCGGCCGTCGCCGGCTCGGCGCGGCGACCGACGACGGTGATTCCCCGGCGTACGGAGACTGGTGCCGGGCTCGCCGAAGAGACTCCGGGTCCGCCTGGGCCACGGCCGGAATCCGTGAGCATCGACGGCGCTGGCGGCAGTCGCGACCTGCGGGGCCAGGAACTCCACCCGCTGCACAGGAGGTTCCGCCGGGAGTGCGGTTCGGCCGGTCAGCGGGGCACGCTGGACGGCGAGCGGTTTCTGCGCCAGACCCGTACCCAAGGTCGGGGCATCCTCGACTCGGCGGGCGGGATCGCCGGCTTTCGACAGCGGCGTCTCCGACGCTCGCCGCCGAGCCCTGATCTCCCGGGCGAGCCGGATCCGCGAGCCGCGACACCACCGGCAGCGCAGGCGATCGTCGGCGTCGCCGGCGACGGCGATCCGGATGAAGGCGATCCGGATGACGCGACGATCCGGATGACGGAGATCCGGCTGACGGCGACTCCGACCGAGGGCACTCCGGGACGTTCCCGATCGGATGACGCCGACGCTCGTCGTGGTCCCGGTCGACGGGCCGATCGTCGCCCGCCGACCCGGCCGGCGGGTCGGCCGGAAGCCTCGTCCGAACCACCCAGACTGGTGATCGCCTCGGCGAATCCGCTGAGCGGGGCCTGCTCGGCCGCGGGTTCGACCAGCCGGCGCTGCCGGCGCGTCCGGCGCATCGGCGGCGCCGGACCTCCGGCGCCGGCATCTCCGCCGTCGCAACGTCCGGCGTCGACCGGGCGACCACGACCGGAAGCTTCGCCGAGCGGGATCGGCGGTACGACGCCTCGTCGGCGCCGGGCGTCGTCGGCACCGCCGCCAGCGAACGCTGCACCGGCAACGGGGCCTGCGACGGATCCGCAGGCGACCGCACCGGATCCGGAGCCGGAGAGCGCGAAGCGGAGCCGTTCCAGGAACCGGCACCGGCGGTTCGACCCGACTGCTCGTCACGGGCGGCAATTCGGGACTCGGCTCGCACCGGCTCGTCGGCCGGCAGCCCTGGCAGTTCCCAGCCGACCGTCGGCAGATCCGTCGAACCACTCCACGCCACGCTGCGCTGCACCCGCGGAGCCGCCGGAGCCGCGGGCCGAGCCGGCACCGGAAGGTCGGAGCCGTTCGGATGGGCGTACGGCTGCCCGGGCGCGGCCAGGCCGTCGACCAGGCCGCCGGTCGAAGGATCGACCTGATGGGACAGCGGAGCCACGAAGCTCGGATCGTTGAACGACGCCAGCGACTGGCGGAAGTCGTCGCCGACCGCGACGGGCCGGAGCGGTTCGGCGAGCGTGCGCTGCAGGCTGGGCAGGTCCCGCCAGGCACCCTGCGGGCTCGGCCGGCAGCGAAACCGGAGCCGCGACCGGCGAGCGTCGAAGCAGCGGTCGACGCAGCGCCGGCCGCCGGCTCTCGCCGGCTGCGGCCTAGCGGCCACCACGCCATCCGCTCCTCCTCGCTCTCAGGTCAGTCGTCAGCTCTGTTGGATCCGGGTGTTCAGGGCGCCGATCTGGGCCACGAACCGCTGGCGTTCGAGGTGATCGAGATCGAGGATCTCCTCCCGCGACCAGTGCAGGTAGTAGGCGACGTACGCGACCTCCTCGTAGAGCCGATCGGTCGCGTACGTCTCTATTCCCCCAGGCGCCCACCCGAGACGTCGACGGCGAACCGGTGCGAGCAGGACGGGCAGGTGACCGCCGCCCGGGTGTGGCCCTCGGTGTTGACCCGGCGATAGAGGTCCTGGAGGAAGGCCAGATCGGCGGCGAACAGGTTCTCCACGATCCCGGCGTGGATGTCGGTGATCGTCCCGATCCGGGTGATCACCCGGGCCAGCAGGACCACGGTCAGGTAGGCCGAGTTCTCGCGTACCCGGTCGTCCCGCAGCGGGATCAACTCGTCCCGGGCCGTGGCGAGCCGCATCACCCCTTCGCGATGCACGGCCCCGGACCCGTCGACATACCCGCGCGGCAGCACGAAGGTGAACTCGGTGATCAGCGGATCGGACCGCGACGACGACTCGGAGCCGGCCGCTTGCCCTTCGACAGACTCAGGGACCATCTCGGCGAGCGACCCGCGGCGCATTACTCGACCTCGATGCTCTCGCAGGTCAGGACCAGCTTCTCCGACAGGTACGAGGTGTCGCCGGCCTTCAGGCTGCCGATCTCCAGGCTCTTCGGCCAGGCGTTGGTCAGCTTGTAGCGCTTGACCGCGTTGCCCTCGAAGTCGAAGACGATGATCGCGCCGCCCTTGCGGACGTCGGTCATCTTGCCGAACCGGCTGTCCTTCACCCACTTCTCGAAGCTCTGGTCGGCGGTGAGGCCGCGGGTCAAGGTGATGTCCGGCGCCTTCGGCCGGCCCGGCAGCCGGCGGATCTGGTACTTGCCGTCGGGGCCGTTCTCCTTGTACTCGACGACGTCCTGCTCCATCTTGAGTCCCGCGACCTCGGTGATCGCCTTGATCGTGATGCCGTCGAACTCCAGGCCAAAAGAGTGGCCGACGCTGCTGTCGCCTTCTGGTAGTGCCATGGTGTTTCAGTCCTTTCGATGATTGAGTGAGTGGCCGCGTGCCCGGTGTCTGCTGTGTCTATTCGCTGACCAGACTCGTACCGCCGGAGAACTGGGCCAGGCGGAAGATCACGAACTCCGCCGGCTTGACCGGTGCCACGCCGATCTCGCAGACCACCTGGCCGGCGTCGATGCCCTCCGACGGGTTGGTCTCGGAGTCGCACTTGACGTAGAAGGCCTCGTCCGGCGTACTGCCGAACAGCGCTCCGGCCCGCCACTCCATCACCAGGAAGGCCGCGATCGTCCGCCGGATCTTCGCCCACAGCGCCTCGTCGTTGGGCTCGAAGACGACCCAGTTGGTGCCGTTGAGGATCGACTCCTCCAGGTAGTTGAAGAGCCGCCGCACGTTCAGGTAGCGCCAGGCCGGATCGGAGGAGAGGGTACGCGCGCCCCAGACCCGGATGCCGCGGCCGGGGAAGGCCCGGATGCAGTTGATGCCTTCGGGGTTGAGCAGGTCGTGTTCGTTGCGGGTGATGTTGATCTCAAGATCAACTGCGCCGCGTACCACCTCGTTGGCGGGTGCCTTGTGGACGCCGCGGGTGTCGTCGTTGCGGCCCCAGATGCCGGCCATGTGACCCGACGGCGGCATGAACGACAGCAGCCCGGTCATCGGGTTCATGGTCTGGATCCACGGCCAGTAGAGGGTCGCGTACATCGAGTCGTAGCGCGCCTTGTCGACCCGCCATTCCTTGATCTGCTGGGCGTTGAAGCCGGGCGGCGCGTCCAGGATGGCGACCCGATCCCCCATCAGCTCGCAGTGCGCGATCATCGAGGTCTGCACCGCCTGGACGGTGTCCAGGTCGATGGCCCCCTGCTGGTAGGCGCTCATCAGGTCGGGCACGCAGAGCATGGTGACCTCTTCGACGGCCTCCAGGCCGGCGAAGCCGGTGCGCTCGGCGACGTCGCCGACGTAGTCGTCGGCGCTCAGCCGGGTCGAGGGCAGCGCGGCGGCGGCGGGCGGCGCGGCCAGGGCGGTCTCGCTGTTGGGCAGCCGCTCGACGGCGCCGCTGGTGGTCTCCTCGAGGTTGATCAACTTCGAGCCGGCGTTGACCATGGTGACCACGTTCTGCTTGCCCTTGGCGAAGCTCGCGTTGTCGAATTCCTCGACCACCTGGCCGCCGCGCTTGACCAGCAGCTTGAACATCTCGGCGCCGGGATTGTCGCCGCCCGGGTCGGTGACCTGCAGGCTGACCTCGCCCGGCTGGACGGCCGGGTCGATCACCGTCGCCTTGAGCCGGCCGATCTGCGCGGTCGGCGCGGCGGCGAGCTCCTTGGCCCGGGCGCTGCGCGGCGCCGGCCCGCTCGGTCCGGGGTCCTGCCCGATCCGGACGATGTAGCAGTTGCCGCCGCCGTTCATGAAGTAGCCGTAGACCGACTGGGCCAGGTAGCTACCGGCCACGAAGCCGCCGAAGGTGTTGGTGAACTGGGTCCAGTTGCTGACCAGCGTCGGCCGGTTGAACGGCCCCGCTTCGGCCAGACCAACGAACGCGGCGATGGCGGTGCCCACCCCGGCAAGCGGGCGTGCTCCCGCGGCGACTTCCTCGACGTACACCCCTGGCGACTGGTAGGTCGGCATCCTGGCTCCTGATGGTGAGACGGTGATCGAACAGACCGGACTGGTATTGGTCAGCACTCGCCTGAGTGCCCTGCGAGTAGCGTGCTCCGGCGCGCGCACCAGGGGTACGGCCGCGCGGACGCGCCCGAGGGCAGCACTTTCTGCCCGTATGGGCAGCGGGTATCTGCGGCCGCTCCGCGGCCGCTCCTTGCACTGCGGACATCACTCCTGAATGTCCCGACCTCGAGAGGACAAGCACATGCCCAACATCGACAGCCAGATCACCGCGCTCCAGTACAACCTGGGCGCGCTGTATTCGTTGCTCGGCGGGTCGTCGGAGGAGCGCCAGCGCTTCTTCGAGATCCACAAGGGGATCACCATCGTCGGCCGACCTTCGAGCGGCTGGCCAAGGAGCTCGAGCAGATCAACGACCAGGTCATCCGAGACCCAGGTCTCCGTCCAGTCGGTCCTGAAGTCCGTGGGCGCCGAGGCCCAGCTCCTTGAGCGCTGACGCGCGGCTCGGCACCGTACGCCGACTCCGGTCACCCCACGTTTCCCGTCACTCGACGGGAAACCGGGGTGCCCAGGCCGGTTTCGACCCACGTTTCCCGTCACTGGACGGGAAACGCGGATCGGACGAGTTGACCGTCGCGATCTCGACCCAGGCCGAGGCGGAGTGGCGGTACGCGGTCGCCGAGCAGTGCGCCGCATCGGGTTCCCGCTGGATCGACCTCGTCCTCGATCCGGGCCAGGGCGTACGCCTCGGGCCGTTGAGCCGCCGCGACTGGTCGGTCTGCACCGCGTGCGCGGAGCGGCGGATCAGCGCCGCCCGTACGCCGGCGCCGCGCCGACGCGCCGACCGCGTCCCTCGATCACCTGGCCGAGATCGCCGAAGCGTTGCTGGCTCGCGAACTCGACGCCCTCAGCGACGACGTGACCGGCACCGGCCTGCTGCGGGAACGCGTGCTCAGCCTCGATCCGGCGGCCACCACGCTCACCCTGCACCGAGTGATCGGCCTGCCCGACTGCCCGTTCTGCGCCGGCCCCAGCACCGCGGTCCGCCGGGTCCGGCATCGCGGCGGACACCGTCACCGGCGTGCTGACCCGCCTGGACGGCTGGGTCGATCCGCTGACCGGCGTCATCCCGTCGATCCGGCTGGAGCATCCCCTCGGGAGTCGGCCCGGACCTGCCCACCATCGCCACCGCGGCGGCACCGCGGATCGTCTCCGGCACCGCGATCCGGGAGCTGCCCATCGGCTGGGGCAAGGGTCTCGGCGACGCGGCCGCCGTGGTGTCCGCGGTCGGCGAGGCGGTCGAACGCTATTCGGCCTCGCTGCCCGACGACGCCCGGATCACCTGGTGTCGCGCCGCTGAGCTCGACGGCGACGTGCTGAGCCCCGATCAGTTCCCGCTCTACACCGATGACCAGTACGACCGACCCGGATTTCCCTTCGTGCGTTGGGATCCAGACCTCGTCCATCCGTGGGTGCGCGGCCACTGGTACGGCAGCGATCGGCCGGTCTGGGTGCCGGCCGTCTTCTGCTACCTGCACCTCAGACTGCATCCGCACCAGCTCATCGTCCAGGGCAGCTCCAACGGCCTGGCCGCCGGAGTTGATCATGATGATGCCGCCGATCGCGCCGTCGCCGAACTCATCGAACGCGACGCCTTCCTCACCGCCTGGCGGACCGGCCACGCACTGCTGCCGATCGACCTCGACAGCGTGCCGGAGTCCCACCAGGCCACGCTGGCCGCGCTGCGTGATCTTGGTCTGACGGTCGAGCTGGCCCTGGTCGCCGACTCGGTCGGCGGCCTCGACGGTCGTCGCCCTGGGCCGCGGGGACGGCGTACGCACCCCGGGCGCCTGCATCGGGCTGGCCGCCTCACCCGACCCGTCCCGCGCCGCCGGATCGGCGATCCTCGAACTGGCCCAGACCGTGCCCGCACCTGACCGGGCTGATGCAGTCCGGCCAGTTGCCCGCACCGGACCGCGCGGCCGACGTCGTGACCATGCTGGACCACGCCGCGTACTTCTTCCCGACCGAGCGGGCCCGGTGGTTCGACCGGCTCTACCGTCCGGGTGCCCAGCCGCTGGATCTGACCGAGCTGCCGACCGCCGACGAGACCGATCTCGCCCGAGCGGTTGCACACGCCAGGGAATCCGCGTCGCCATCGTCGACGTCACCGCACCCGACGTCGCCAGCGGTCCGTTCCGCGTCGCCCGCGCGGTCAGCCCCGACCTGATGCCGATCACCTTCGGTCACGGACTCGAGCGGCTCCCGCCGACGCGAGTCCGCGAGTTGCCGGTCGCCTCGCCACGACCGCCGGTGCACCCCGTCTGGTAGGTGGTCGCATCATGATGCGCACCGTCGTGCATCATGATGCAGCTAGGCTGATTCCATGAGAACGACGATCAATCTCGAGGACGACGTCGCGAGCGAAGTCGCGAGGCTCCGGCGCGAACGCGGTCTCGGCCTGTCCGAGGCCGTGAATGAGCTGGCCGCGCCGGCTTGGCCTCAGCGCGCGGAGTGCGCACTATGTCTATCAGCATCCGACCCGCGACATGGGAGCGCTCGTCGACCTGGCCAACGTCGCCGAGGTGCTCGAACTGCTGGACGAGGCGGACCGGACCGGAAAGCGGCGCACGTGCTTCTTGACGCGAATGTGCTGCTCTACTCGGTGGACAGCAGTTCCCCGCACCACGCCAGTTCAGCGGATCTGGGTGCGACCGCACTTCGAGGGCCAGTCGTCGCATCGCGATGCCCTGGCAGACGATCGGCGCATTCCTCCGGATCGCCACACATCCGCGCGTGTTCTCGCGCACCGCTGAGTTCAGCCGACGCCTGGCGGTCGTGAAGCGGTTGGCTTGCCGCACCGGCGTGCTGGATCCCGACCGCTGGCGAGCGCACCGCCGCCGTTCTGGGGGAACTGTTGACCAGCGGCTGGACCTGCGTGGGAATCTCGTGACCGACGCGCAACTGGCCGCCCTCGCCATCGAGCACGGTGTCCCGGTCGTGTCGGCTGACACAGATTCGCCCGCTTCACGGGCGTGCCCTGGATCAATCCTTTGGCACTCGATCAGTAGTCGAAGTCGTCCTCGAGCCGCGAGGGAATGGTCGACCCACCCCGAGCCGATCCCGGTCCCGGCGAATTCCCGAGCGTGCACTGACCAGCGTCGCCCCGCGCGACGCGTCAGCGACACGGCCAGCCGGACGCATCCGGAGGCAACGCTTCTGCCCCTACGGCTCCAAGGACTAACTCCGCGGGCCGGCGGTGCGCCAGCGCGCCCGCTCGAGGTTGACGACATCGCCGATCGTCGTTTGGGTCAGCTGGCGATTGGTGGACTTCTTCTTCGGATCGGGCGCATACCAGGTATCCCAGGCGAGGCTCAGCACCGGCGGCGGGAGTGCCGGCCGATTGCCGGAACTCCGATTCCGGTCGAGCTTTCGACTCAGTCCCTGAAGCAGATTGGAGCAGGTGCTGCATGGGCTCAGGTTGCTGTGCATTTCGATAGCGACGATCCGGGACAGGAATTCCGCGCCCTGATTGTCCAGCCAGACGTCGAGCTGGTTTTCCGTATGGCTGGTGTTCGCCTGCCACAATTCATTGCCACCCGCCGCCCAGGTTCGGGCGATCACCTCGACCTCCCGGCTGGCGGTGGCAGCGTTCCCCAGGTTTGTCTCGGTGTAGACGACCCCGCGCGGCTTCTTGTCACCGGTGCGGCCACGACCGACGGGCACCTTCAGCTTCGGGTCCCAGTTGAACGTCTCGTAGCCCGGCGCCTGCGGCGCGAACTCGCCGGTACCCCGTGGTCGGCCGGCGGAGTCCTGCTCACAGTGGCATCGTCTTCGGTGGGACAAGCACCCGAATCCGCGCCGACAACTGCTGATTCCCGAACGCCTCGGGGGTGCTGGGATGGACCGGGCGACCGAACAGGCGGAATATCTCCTTGACCTGCTCGACGTTGTTCCGCAACTTGTCGATCTTGGTCGCCGGATTCGCCTGTCGCTGCCGAATCGTCCGGATATGGTCTGCGGCCTGTGTCTGCGGCCGGCGGTACCGAGGATTGTCGGACTCGAGCGGCAATGCAGGGACCCGGCTCTCGAAGTACGCCAGCTCGTCCTCGGTGAGCCCGGCGGGGAGCCTGGCCAGGTCGAAGGCCTCGACCTCGGTGAGCATCATCGCCCGTTGGACCTCTGCGTGCACTGCCCATCGCCGACCCGACTGGACCGGCTCGAGAACACCGAGCGCATAGCGCATCCGCGCCGCGCCCAGCAGTGGCGTGAGCATGGCCTTGCCGACCCGCTTCCCCGCCAAGCGATTGGCGGCCGCCACCCCGGCACGCATTCCCTTGTCAAGCCGTTGCTGTTGGCCCGCGGGGCTGTCGTCGCCGCCGAACACCTTGCCCTTCACCCAGGCCTTGCCGGCGGCGACCTTGGCCTTGACCTTCTTGCTGATGCCGGTGATGCCGCGGATGATCGGCCCGGCGAGTTTGAGTCCGGTCTTGATCACGAAGTCGAGGGCCTGGTTGACCGGCTTCTGCAGTTTCTGGACGATCTCGCGGACCTTCGCACCGATGCCGCCGAGCCCGATCACGCTGGCCAGGAAGCCGATGATGATCGGCACCATCTGGCCGAGCACGTCGTTGATCTTGTTCACGACGCCGCCGATGTTGCCGCGGACGATGTCGGCGACCGAGTCGAGGATCGTGTCGACGAACTTGGCGATCCGGCTGGCGTTGTTCACGAAGAACATCACCACGTCGTAGATCAACTTGCAGGCCTTGATGAACGCGGCGGCCGGGTTGAGCAGCCCGATCAGCCAGGTGATGCCGGCGGTGATGATCCGGTCCTGGACGAAGTCCTTGACCTTTTCGAAGATCATCTCCTTGATGTCGCCGAGCTTCTCCAGCAGCATCTCCCACAGGCCGCCGACGCCCGTCGGGGCCGGAGATGATCTTGAAGATCTCCACGCCCTTCTCGACCGCGCCCATCGCCTTCTCGCCGATCTGCTTGACGATCCGGTTCCGGATGTTGGCCCAGGTGAGCCCGAAGATCGAGGCGAGGAACCCGATGATGCCCTTGATGTCGAAGGACTTCGGCAGCTCGATCCCGCCCTCGGCCAGCGCGCCGAACAGCCAGCTCATCAGGCCCCGGCGCAGGTGGCCGAGGAAGTCGTCCTTGAACTTGAGGATGCCGCCCTTCACGCCGTCGATCAGGTTGCCCAGGAAGCGCACCGGGGCCTTGATGATGTCGCCCGACCACGCCGGCCACCCGGGCCAGCACGTTCTTCAGCATCGCGGCGAGTTCGCGGATCGTGTTGATGATCGGCCTTGATCGCGCCGATGGCCTTGTCGATCAGGCCCCGGTTCTCGGCCTGCAGCTCCTCGATCCGCTCGTCGAGACCCTTGCGCGCCTCGACGTACTTGGTGGCCAGGGTGTCGACCAGCGCCTCCTGCTTGGCGTCGACGTCGCTCTCGAGCTCGCTCGAACCGGTCGCCGATCTCCTTCGACGCCTCGGATCCGACCTTCTTCAGGTCCTTGGGCAGGCTCTTCACGTAGGCGGCGATCTCGGCTCCGGCCGGTCGCGATCCGCTGCTTCGCCGCGGTCAGGTCGTTGCCGACGATGTCGGCGACCCGGGTGATGGTCTTGTCCATCTGCTTGAGGTAGAGCTCGCGGCCGGCCACGTAGAACTCGTTGACCTTGTCGGGCATCCCGTTGATCTTGTCCCTGGCCCAGCGGAACGGCCCGAGCCAGCCGCCGTACCGATCCTTCTTGTACGCCGACATCTTCGCCGAGACGTAGCTCTCGAACACCGACCGCGCGGCGGCCTCGCCCTCGTTGAACTCCTTCTCCACCTTCGGGTCGATGCCGTCGAGGATCTTCTTCACATCGGCCTCGGTGGCGTTGAAGATCTGCTCGATCTTGGTCGTGACCTCGGCCCGCTTCGCCTCGTCCTTGGTCTTGGCCTTGCCCTTGTCCGCGACCAGCTTGGCCAGCGCCGCACCCCGGGAGCTCTGCATCCCGGCCACCCCGGCGGCGGTCTCCGCCGTCGCGTCGGCCTTGCCCTGGGCGATGACCTGCGCCTCCTGCTGGCGGAACTCCCCGGGCGCGGTGTCGGCATGCGCGGCGGCGGCCTTCTTGTCGGCCAGCCCCTGCTCGAACTCCGGCTCGTTCGACTCCGCCAACTGCGTCTCGGTGACCTCCGCGTCGGCCATCTCCGAGTTGACCTCGTGCTTGCCGGCCGCGAGATTGAGCTGCTCGGCCGGCGCCGGCTTGGGCACCGCACCGGTCGCCGGGATCGGCACCGCCTGCCCCGGCGGCTCCGGCCCCATCGGGGTGACCGGCTTCGGGACGGCCTTGGACTGGTCCGGGGGAGCGTCGGTCGCGGCCTTGATGTCGGCGGTCTGACCCTCCTTGCCCTGGCTGACCAGACCCTTGACGTCGCCCTTGACCTCGCCGGCCTTGCCCGACGACTTGTAGTTGTCGGCCTCCTTCAACGTCTTCGGCGACTTCGCCTCGATGGCCGCCTTCACCGCCGCGATGAACGCCTTCTTGTCGAACGAGCCCGGCCGCTGGGCGTCCATCGAGTCCGCCTTGGCCGCCTTGGCCTGCGACCCGACATCACCCGACGGCGGCACCGCCGCGTCCTGGGCCTCCTTGGCCTTCGCCGTGGCCGGCGGATGCGCCCGCTTCTCCCGCCCGGTGGCCTTGACCTTGCCGGTGACCTGCGGTGAACGCCGGATCGGCCTCAGGGCGTACGCCGCTCGGCGGCACCGGCGGCTGCAGCCGGGCCTCCGCCGCCGCCGAGCCGGCAGCCGGCCGCGGCGCCGCTCGGCCCACTGCGGTCTCCGAGCCCGGCTTTCCCGCGCCCCGCCCCCGTCGAGGGCCGCCGGCGCCGCCTTCTTCGCGCCCGCCCGGCCGAGCGGACTGACCGCCGGAACCTTCTTGGGCGGCGGCACCGCCTTCTTGGCCGCGACATTGCCCGGCCCGAAGCCCGTCGTCGTCACCGCGAGCGCCGAGGCCGGCGGCCGAATCCCTTCCAGATCGACCGGTACGCCGACGGCCTTCGCCGCCTTCAGCCCCTTCTCGACCACGTCGATGGCCGGCTCGTCGCGCCGAAGCTCGCGCAGCGCCCGGTCGATGTCGGCGACGGCCTGCTTGCCGGGGAACCGCATCCGGCCGGCGATCAAGGCATTCCTCGCCGGGTCCCCGCCGCTTCGCTGCACCGGCAAGCACCGGATCCGCCTCGTCCCCGGTCCGGGCGAGATCGACACCGCCGACGTCGGCGGACCGAGCCGCGTTCGAGCGCGCGGCGACCAGGCCGGCGACGGCCGCGTTGCCGGCCTTGCGCTGCAACATGGCCATCGATCGCGGGTGATCAATGCGGCCGAACGCCGAACGGCGGGCGCCTGAGCATCCCGGCGCCGCACGCCGCCCGCCGATTCACCGAGGTCATGCTCGGCGTCCGACCGTTCGGCCGCCGACCTCATGGCCCGCGAAATGGAGTCACACCGAACTCCGGTCGACGATATCGAGCACGCCGAATGCATCGGCAGGGCGTCACGCGAGCCTTCGACCGGTCCTGGCCCGGCACGGGGCAACTGACCGGTCGTCGCGCTCAGGGCACGGACGGCGGCTCAGGCGGGAGCTTCTTCTTCCTCTTCCTCTTCACCCTCGCGCTGCACGAACAGACCCTGCACCGGCTCTTCCTCTTCCTCCTCGCCCTCACGCTGCACGAAGAGGCCCTGCACTGCGGCGCTTCCTCCTCCGCCGCGTGCCGCTGCACCGCGGGCCCGGCTCCGACACCGCCGCGGTCTGCACCGGCGGCCGGCGACGCCATCACCCGCTCGGCGTTGGCGGCGGCCTCGCGTTCGAAGCGGTCCGACGGGTCGGAGACCTTGATGCCGCCCGGCGCCGACGTGCCGTCCACCGGTCCGCTGCGCTGCTGGACGACATGGGTCAGTTCGTGGGCCAGGGTGGTCTGGCCCTCGGTGGCTCGACGGGTCGTACTTGTCGCGCTGGAAGACCACGTTGGAGCCGACGGTGTAGGCGTGCGCGTTGACCGCGGTCGCCGACGCGGCCGCCGCCGAGTCGTCGTGCACCCGGACGTCGGAGAAGTCGTGGCCGAGCCGCGCCTCCATGTCGGTGCGCACCTCCGGCTCCAGCGGCCGCCCGCCCGGAGTGACCACGTCGTGCACCGGGGAGCGTTCCTCCTCCAGCAGCGAGGTCACCGCGCCGTTGCCGGCGGCGCGCTGCAGGCCGAGGATCGAGTCGGCGTCCAGCACGTCGCTGCGTCCGTGGGCGGCGGCCTGCCCGCGTGAGCATCCGAGGTCGTGGTCGATCCGGGATCCCTTGGGACGCAGGGACTCGCGCCCCTCCTCGTTCAGATGCTGCATGCATGGTTAACCTCCTGAGCCGTTCTTCAACTGTGGCACGTCATCGCGTGAGTGGGTAGTAGAGGCCGAACTCGCGTTCCAGCACCAGCCGGCCCAGCTTGCGGTACTCCTGTTCGACGGCGGCGATCACCTGCGGCATCGACACCGCCGTCCCCGCCGCCGCCGCCAGATAGGCCGCGGTGGTCGACGCCGAACGGATGTTCCCGCCGGCCAGCTCGAAGGAGTCGGCGAGGAAGTCGAGATCAAGATCATCGGCCAGCGGCAGCGGCGGCGCCAGGCAGCGGACCCACAGCGCCCGGCGCAGTTCCGGCGTCGGCGCCGGGAAGTCGATGATCGCGTCCAGCCGCCGGGTGAAGGCGTCGTCGATGTTGGCCCGCAGGTTGGTGGCCAGCACGGCCAGCCCGTCGAAGGTCTCCAGCCGCTGCAGCAGGTAGGCGCTCTCGATGTTGGCGTAGCGGTCGTGGGCGTCCTTCACGTCGCTGCGCTTGCCGAAGATCGCATCGGCCTCGTCGAAGAACAGCACCGCGTTCACCCCGCCGGCCTCGGCGAAGATCCGCTCCAGGTTCTTCTCGGTCTCCCCGATGTACTTGTCGACCACCGTGGCCAGGTTCACCGTGTAGAGGTCGAGCGCGCAGATCGGCGGCGATCACCTCGGCCGACATCGTCTTGCCGGTGCCCGAGTCGCCGGCGAACAGCGCCGTGACCCCGCGACCGCGGCCACCGCCGCGCCGCATCCGCCACTCGGTGAGCACCCTGTCGCGGTGCCGGGCCCGCGCGGCGAGCTCGGTCAGCGCCCGGCGTACGGTCGGGGCGAGCACCAGGTCGTCCCAGCCGACCTCCGGCTCGATCCGCCGGGCCAGCCGTTCCAGCCCGGCGGCGTTCTGGGCCCGTACGCCGCGGCGCAGGTCCTCGGCGGTGATCCGGCCGCCGCGCAGCTGGGCCGAGGTCCGGGCCGCGTCGACCGCGCGGCGCACCTGAGCCGGCCCGAGCGCCAGGTGCCCGGCCAGCCCGCGGCGTCGAGCCCGGCCGCGGCCTCCGGTCCGGCGGCACCCAGCTCGCGCGCCCACAGCTCCAGCCGGTTCCCCACGGTGAGCACCGGCGCGTCGACAGCCAGCGGGGTGCGGGCCGACCACTGCGGGTCCCAGGTCGAGGCGCCGACCAGCAGCAGCGGAACCTCCGCCTCGGTCAACCAGCGCACCACGTCCGCGTGCGCCTCGGCGAGGTGCTCGACCGGGCCGGCGACCAGTCCGGCGCCGCGCAGCAGCGCCTCCCGGACGGCCAGCGACGCCGCCGTCCGCGGGTCGGGCGACGGCGGCGAAGCGGTCCAGGTCCAGCGACCACCGCCGCCGATCCCGAGCGGCCGCCAGCGCGGCCACCGCGGTCGCCGCGCCGCTGCCCGGCGACCCGCTCCTTCAGGTGGACCAGCCGGACGCCCGCCGTCAGCGCGTGCGCCAGCTGGGCGGAGAGCTCGGTGCGATAGCCGGCGACGTCGTCGATCAGCCCGGCCAGCGCCGGCATCCGGCGCGTCGTCGCCGAGCAGGTGGGCGGCGACCCGGTCGGGCACCCGCAGGCCGCGGGTCAGCAGCGGCCGGTCCGGGTCCTCGACCAGGACCAGGCCCGTGCCGGACCAGCGGCCGGCTCGGCTCCAGCCGGCCCGGGCCGCGGCGGACAGCCCGGACTCGCCGGCCAGCTGCAGGGCCAGCCCGACCGAGGCGCGCCGCCGGGTGACGTCGTCGTTGAGGTAGCCGTACAGCCGCTCGAACCGCGAGTCCAGGTCGGGCAGCAGGGCGACCATCAGCAGCTCGACGTCGAGCGCGGTCAGGCCGGCCTGCCGGGCCAGCCGGCGCAGCCGGAGGTCGACCCCGGCCGCTCGGCCCGGTCCGCCTCGGCGTCGAGGACTCGGCCAGCTGCGTCGTCTGCACGGTCACCGCCTCGGCCGCGGCGTCCTGCAGCAGCCGGTCGACCGCCTCGTCGGTGAGGTACAGACCGCGGAACGGGTCGTCCGGCGCCGGGTCGTCGGCCCGCCGCTCGGCCACCAGCGCCCGTACCCGCTGCTCGACCAGCGCGGCCCGGCCCAGCAGGTAGCCGAGCGAGTCGATTCCGGGGCTCCAGGCTCGGCGCGCCCAGCGGTCACGAAGGCTTCTTGATGATCGACCGCGACGCCGCCGCATCGACACCCGGTACGGGACGCCGGACGCCGGCCCGCGAATGGTCTGCGGCGGCTCGCCGGCCCGACGCCGGCCCGCTGCGCCCTCGCGCTCCGACCGCCGTCGCCGCCGCGCTCGTCCGCTGCTCGAGCCGTGCCCGACCGGCCAGCGCTCGCGCGACGCCGCCCGCTGCCTTCTTGCCGCCCCGTTTCGGCTTGCCACCCGCCTCGGATGGCGGCCGTGCGCGCCGGACTCCTCCGGGCTCGAGCGCGAAGCCGAGCCGAGGTCCTCGGGTCCGGCCAGCCCGCCGGAGCCGCCGAGTGGAACAGCGGCGGCACGCTGACCGGCGGTCCGACCTCGAACCGCTGACCGGTGTCGATCGGCGCGCTGACCACGACGTCGATCGACGGCTTCAGCTCGCCGCCGAGCGCGGACCAGACGTCGGCGAACCCGCGGTCCTCCGGCGGCGGCAGGCCGACGGTCAGCGGGACCGGCAGCTCCAGCTCGGCCAGCGGCCCGTCGAGCAGGTCGGCCGGCAGCGCGTCGAACCGCAGGAACGCCAGCAGCAGCGCGGACAGCAGCCGGTGCTCGTCCTCGGGCCGCTGGGTCCAGGCGGTGACCAGGTAGGAGAGCTTGAAGTGCCGCGGCGGCAGGTGCCGGCCGACGATCCGCGCTGGTCCTCGTCGTACTCGTTGAGCATGCCGCGTTCCCGCCGGCGCAGGTCCTCGCGGATGTCGTAGAGGTAGACGTCGATGGTCGGCGCGTTCCGCCGGCCCGCCCAGTCCCGGGTGGGCGCGTCGAAGACCACCTCGACGTCGCGCGTGCCGGCCTCGCGCTCGATCAGGGCGCGCAGCGCAGAGTCCACCTCGTGGATCACATCGACAGTCTGGCCATCTGGCCGGCGCCGAACCAGCCGCCGCTGACCCGTCTTGGGGGCATCCCCGGTTGCCCCATCGGGCACATTTCCGCTCTGCGCCGAGACGAACGCGGGCAGGCTCGCCGCGCGACCAGGCCGGTCGACGCCGTACGCGCTCTAGGATTCGACCATGGCCGACCCGCTGATCAGCCTGGACAACCGAGCACGTCTCCGCGCAGCCCGGCGGTCAGGCCGGGTGACGTCACGGTGACCAATCCCGGCACGGTCGTCGAGGGCTACAGGCTCCAGGTCCTCGGTCCGACCGCGGCGTGGGCCGAGGTCGTCCCGCCGGAGGTGTCGGTCTACCCGCAGCAGGAAGCCACCGCCGCGGTGGTCTTCTCCCCGCCGTCCGGCACCAGCGCGCCCGGCGGGCTTCACCGTTCGGGGTGCTCGCCCGGTCGACGCTGAGCCCGCAGGTCAGCGCGGTGGCCGAGGGCGATGTCGAGATCGGCAAGGTCTCCGGCCTGCAGGCCAAGATCGTCCCGGTGACCTCGGCGGGCCGCTGGCGCGGCCGGCACACGATCCAGCTCAGCAACTGGGGCAACGCCCCGGCCCAGCTGCGGCTGGTGGCCTCCGACCCCGATGACGCGCTCGGCTTCTACCTCGGCCCGACCTCGTCGACCTGCCGCTGGGCGGCAAGGCGACGGTCCGGATGACCGTTCGGACCCGGAAGCCGTTCCTGCGCGGCAACGCCGGTCCGGTTGCCGTTCCAGGTCGTCGGCGAGCGGCTGGACGCGGGCGCCGGCCCGCCGCCCGGCCCGGGAACGGGGTACGGCGATCCCAGCCGGCCGGTCGTCGACGGCGCCCTGAACCAGAAGCCGATCCTGTCCAAGGGTTGGTCACCCTGCTGGCCCTGCTGCTGGCCGGGATCATCGGCCTGTTCGCGTACCTGCAGCTCCATCCGATGACCGATGAGGAGACCCTGGCCAGCCGGGGCTCGCCACCCAAGCCCCAGCTGACCGTGACCTCCTCCGGGCCGGACAACGTCGGTCTGACCTGGACGCCGGTCGACCTGGCCGAGCGCTACAACCTCCAGCACCTCGATCCCAAGACCGACGGCGTGACCAAGGTCGACCCGCTGGACGGGGCGGTGAACATCGCCACGGTCGCCGGCCTGAACCCGGAGACCGACGTCTGCTTCCGGCTGAGCGTGACCCGGGGCGGGCTGACCGGCCCGCTGTCGGACAAGGTGTGCACCAGGACCGCGCCACCGGTGCCCACCCCGACCCCGACGCCGTCGGACACCCCGACGCCGACACCGAGTCCGACGCCGTCCGCCTCCTCGGCGAGCGCGTCGCCCCCCGTCACCCCGGGTGACCCGAACACCGATCCGCTGATGAAACAGGCCTGGATCGCGGTGGCCGGCGTGCTGCCCAAGTCAGCCAACTTCGAGGCCGCGGCCCAGAGCCAGGTCCAGGACCTCGAGGACAACGGGCTCGTCGATGGCCGGTACCTCGACAGCCGCTTCTACCCGCGGCTGTTGATCAGCGGGGCAACTCCACCGCCGACTCCGGTGGCGGCGGAGTCGTTCGTCGTCTACTTCGGCCCGTTCCGGACGCCGCTCGACGCCCAGAACAAGTGCGTCGAGATCACCAACATCACCGGCCAGAACTGCTTCCCCGCCCAACCCGACCCGCCGCAATAAGCCACGGAGCCTCTCGAAGAACCGTTTCCCGTCCGAGGACGGGCAAACGGGGGTGCGTACGCGACCTCGGGACCCGCGTTTCCCGTCCAGAGATAGGCAAACCGGGGTGCGCGACGCCACTCGGGACCCGCGTTTCCCGTCCAGGGACGGCAAACCGGGGGTGCGTACGCCACTCTGGGTACCCGCGTTTCCCGTCCAGAGACGGCAAACCGGGGTGCGTACGCCACTCGGGACCCGCGTTTCCCGTCCAGAGATGGCAAACCGGGGTGCGTACGCCACTCGGGACCCGCGTTTCCCGTCCAGAGACGGCAAACGTGGGCCGGCCCCTCCGACCCAGGCACCCAGCGATCAGCGCGGATAGGCCTTCAGGATCACCTCGGTGATGCTGATCAGGGGCTGCGCGTCGGCACCGGCCGGGTACGCGGCGCCGATGCCGATCCGCACCTGGCTGATCGGCTTCTTGCTGTCGAGTTTGATCACCGTCTGCTCGGGCGAGTTGGTCAAGGTGACCGGCTGACACACCCCGTTGTCGAAGCTGATGCCCAGCGTCTTGGGCAGCGGCTGCAGATCGCGTCGCGGGTTGCTCTTGTCGAGACCGGGAAGGATCTGCAGTTGCCGGATCCGGGTCGGCGCGAAGGTCAGCACGATCACCCCGGTTCCCGCCGCCGGTCCACAGGTCGACTCCTGGCTCGGCGCCCAGTTCATGGTCCATTCCTGGACCGACCCGTCGACCAGGTTGACCGGGTCGGACTGGCCGCGGTGGCCTCGGCCGGCACGACCTCGGCGCGGACCGGCGCGACGGTGACGAACTTCTTGTTCAGCGCGTACCAGCCGTCCTTCACGATGCCGATCGGATCGCGCCGCACGGCCACGATCCCGACCGTGGCGAGCACCAGGACCAACACCCCGATGATCACCCGGCGCCAGCGGTAGAGCGGCGGCAGTGAGCGCCGATACTCGCGCCGCGCCGCTCGGTCCTGGGCCCCTTCGCTGGCCCCCCAGGACCCGTAGTTGGCGGCGTAAGGGTCGGGCGCCTCGAACGAGACGAAGCCGTAGCCGCACCGTGAGCAGAAGCGCCGGGTACCCGGATTGACTCGGCCGCAGGTGGGGCAGGTCTGATCGACGTACGCGCCCTGCTCCATCGTCTGCGCTCCCGGACCACCGGCGCCCTCGTAGTAGCCCCCCTCGTAGTAGCCGCCGCCGTCGGAATAGCCCTGGTCCGCATACCCCTGATCGGCGTACCCCTGCCCCGGATAGCCCTGGTCGGCGTAGCCCTGCTCCACGTACCCCGGATCGACATACCCCTGATCGGGGTAACCGGGAGTCCGGATAGTTGGCCGGTGGATAGCCGGCGGCGGGGCCCTGGGGCGTCCAGTCGTTCGCGCCGGCCGGTGCGGAGGGGGTGGATAGTTCGTCGGCGGCGCAGGGGTCGGCGGCGGGGCCGGCACCGGGGTAACCGGTCGCGCGCTGTTCCCAGGTGGGCGGACCAGGACCGATCGGTCCCAGGCCAGGTAGTTGTTGCAATTGGAGCAGAACTCGGTGCCCGGGGGGTTCGTCTCACCGCACGACTCACAGACCAGGTCGATCGTGATCACCTCCAGGTGCGCTGCTGTCGGGTCCCCGCACCCAATCATTCACCCAAATGGCGGGCTGGGCGGTGACCGGGCGATCAGATCAGGCCCTCGCGGACCGCGTAGGCGACCGCGTGCGACCGGTTGCGCAGCTGCAGCCGGGTGGTCAGGTCGTGCAGCACGTTCTTGACCGTCCGCTCGCTGTAGCACACCGCAGCCGCGATCTCGGAGGTGTCGTGGCCGTCGGCGACCAGCCGCAGCACCTCGGTCTCGCGCGGGGTCAGCCCGGTGAAGGTCAGCCCGCGCGGGGCCAGCACCTGCCGCTGCAGCCGGCCGACCTGCTCGAGCAGCCGGCCGAGCAGGTCCGGCGGCACCTCGCCCTCGCCCGCGGCGACCTTGACGATGGTGCGGACCAGCAGGTCGGGGCTGGCGTCGCAGCGGCGGAGCAGCCCCGCCACCCCGGCCTCGGCGGCGGCGACCAGGGCCGCGTCGTCGATCGTGGTCGCGACCAGCATCAGCCGGGGCTGGCCGTCCTTGCGCAACGCCGCAGTTCCCGGGTGGCCGGGTCGTCGACGCGGTCGGCGATCACCACGCCACCGCTGACTGCGGCGGCCGTGTCGACGACGCGGATCTCCGGTCGGATCCGCAGCTGGGCGACCACCCCGGCCTGGGAGATCGGGTCGTGGGCGTGGACGTAGGTGGCAATGGCAGTGCTGGACATGACACCAGCATCGGCAGCTACCTCACAGCCGGCTCAACGGTCGCTCATCGAACGCTCATCACGACCCTCGGCAGGCTCGTCGGAGAGAAGGATCCACTGCCTAAATCGTGTCGTGGATAACATTTCGACCTTACGCGGACTGCTGGCCCATCGGAGGATTGGCTGGCAGGGCTCAAACGTGTGAATGTAGGTATATGGCCGACCACGATCTTGGGGATCGATTTGCGGCGGTGGCCAGAGAGTTCGGCGAGCAGGTCAGCGAAGTCGAGACCTTGGGCCATGCGGTTGCGGTTGCCCGAGAAGATCATCGACGGCTGTGACCACGCCGGCGTCACATTGGTGCACGCGCGCAAGCCGGTGGAGACCGCGGCCGCGACCAGTGAGATCGCCGTTCGTGGCGACCAGTTGGAGAACCAGTTGGGCCAGGGTCCGTCTCGACTCGGTGCGCGATACCCTCGACGCTGAGCCATGACCTGCTCACCGAGAGCCGGCTGCCCCTGCCTGGGCGCCGACGGCGTCCGCAGCCCTCGGCGTCCGCAGCATCCTGTGCTTCCAACTCTTCACCACGCAGAATTCGTACGCGCGCTCAACCTCTACTCCGTCACCGGATGCCTTCGACGCCGACGATCAAGC
>CAVXIY010000010.1:0-75169 GCA_963761955.1 uncultured Actinomycetota bacterium
GTCGGAGGTCGGCGTAGTCGGCGTGCTGGGGTTGCAACTGGACGCCGATCCGGACGGGCCGATCCGCGTACCGGGCATCTGACATGAAGGAGACCTCCTGATAGATCCATCCGGAGCCTATGCGTGATGCCGGACCGCGCTGTTACCCGGCGGGCATTGTCGAGGGCACCCGGGCGGGCGAGAATGACCCAAACGCGTATCAGCGGATCCGAGGGCTGCTCCTCCCCGCGTGATTCGCTGGAACCAGTCGGAGGAGCTGCCTTGACGCACCGCAGTCCGTTGGTCACCCTGGCCGGCCTGGTGATCGCGTTCGGGGTGATGTTCGGGGTGAACATCGCCAGTTCCGCGCCGGCCGGCAGCTATCAGTCGCCGGGCCCGACCCCGGCGGCACCCGCGCCGTCGCCGACCAAGCGCCACCACCGCCCCGCCGCTGCCGACCGAGACCGCGTCGGCCAGTCCCGCCGCAGACCACCGCCCCGTCACCGAGCGCGACCGAGAGCGAGGACGGGGGCAGCGAGTTCCCGGCCAGGATCGTGTACGCGGGGCGCACCCGGGACGACTCAGCGGCGATTGCGGTCGCGGTACTGGGTGAGAAGGCCGCGGCGTACCTCTGCGACGGTCGCAACGTCGAGTCCTGGATGCGCGGCACCGTCGACGGGGACGAGATCGAGCTGGAGAGCAAGGCCGGCGCCAAGCTGGAGGCCAAACTGGACGGCAACCGGCTCAAGGGGACGATCGAGGTCAACGACGAGAAGCTGCGCTTCGAGATCGCCGAGGCCGAGAAACCCGCCGGGCTCTATCGCGCGAAGGGCTCCAAGACGACGATCGGCTGGATCGTGTTGCCCGACGGGTCCCAGGTCGGGATCCAGACCACCGGCGAGGAGTCTTCGGCGGCGCCCGAGCTGGACCCGGACGCTCCGCAGGTGAGTGTCGACGGCGAGCAGCTCGACGCCGAGCCGGTGTCCGGCGACGAGGATCTGTAGGCCCGGGTCCAATCAGAACGAGGAGATCTTGATCATGACGACACTTCCTGCTTCGGCGCCCGCCGCACCGCCGGCCGAGCCCACCGGCACCAAGCTCGGCCCGGTGCTGATCTTCTTCGCCATCGGAACCGCCGCCGCCGTCGGTCTCGGGGTCTACGGCCGGGTCCACTCACCGACCGGTCAGGCGATCAATCTCGCCGGCTTCTCCAGCGGTCTCGCGGCCAAGTCGGCGCTGACCACGGTGGCTTTCGTCTTCGGATGCGTGCAACTCGTCACCGGACTCGGACTGTTCGGCCGGATCCCGTTGAGCGGCAACTGGGTCGCGCCGCTCCATCGCTGGTCCGGTCGGATCGCCGTCGCCTTCACCGTGCCGGTGGCTGTGCATTGCCTGTATGCGTTGGGATTCCAGACCTTCGACGCCCGCGTTGCCGTGCATTCGATCCTCGGCTGCTTCTTCTTCGGCGCCTTCATCTGCAAGATGTTGATCTTGACTCGCGACGACTCGCCGGGCTGGGCGCTGCCGGTGCTGGGCGGTGTCGTGTTCAGCGTGCTCACCGCACTTTGGATGACTGCTGCACTCTGGTACTTCATGGGCGGTGCATGACCTTCTCCGCGAGCCGACAACGACAAGGAGCCCACGATGAACCCCTACGTCCGACCCGCCGATTCCCTCCCGCTCTCCCGTCGCACGATGATCATGAACGCCGGTCTGGCGGCCGCCGCGCTGGCCGGGCTGAGCTCGTGCACCAACTACGGCGCCAATCAAGCGCCGACCGGCGGTGGCTCCTCCGCCGGTGGCGGCGGCGCGGCAGCGCGGCTCGGCGATCACCGCCAAGACCTCCGACATCCCGGTCGGCGGCGGCAAGATCTTCGTGAACAAGGACCTCAACCAGCACGCCGTCATCACCCAGCCGACCGAGGGCGAATTCAAGGCCTTCACCTCGATCTGCACCCACGCCCAGTGCGACGTCGCCGACGTGACCACCACGATCAACTGCACGGCCTGTCATGGCAGCAAGTTCTCGATCACCGACGGCTCGGTGGTCAACCAGCCGGCTCCCAGCCCGCTGGCCGGCGAAGACGATCAAGGTCGACGGCGACACCATCACCGTCACCTAGCCCTCGGCCGTGAGCGCCTGGCGGCCTGTCGGTTTCCCACGTATACGTGGGAAACCCGCACTGTACCCAGGAAGTTTCCTGGGTACAGCGCCAGGAAAGTGGGTACAGGCGCGGCGTCGGGCGTAGACGGCGTGGACCGGACTGCGCCGTACGAACCAGCGGCTTCTGACGTCATCACGCGTGCGGCTTCGGCGGAACGACCTCTTCCACGCTCGCCATTCGGTAGGATCCTCGACGTGACGGGCGCCAGTGGGATGCGGGTCGAGCACGACCTGATCTCAACCCGAACACCGTGGGCCAAGGCAGGCGTCGCCTGCTTGGAGTTGGTTGGTGCGCGAGGGGGGATTTGAACCCCCACGTCCTTGCGGACACTGGCACCTGAAGCCAGCGCGTCTGCCGTTCCGCCACTCGCGCTCGGTCCGCGGAGATCCCGCGAACCAGCCGGGAAAGGCTAGCACGATCCTCAGGCGTCCAGCGCATCGTTTCCGGGCCTCGGCTCGTCCGGACCGGTACCGGGTGCCCTGAGCACCGCGCGTGTCACGAGGCTTCGAAGAATTGGCGGATACGATCGAGTTGATCTGGGAGAGGAGGGGACATGGGCATATTCGAGCGCTTCGAGAAGAAGGTCGAAGGCGCGGTCAGCGGGGCGTTCGCCCGGGCGTTCAAGGGCGACGTGCAGCCGGTCGAGATCGCCGCGCGATTGCAGCGGGAGCTGGATGCCGAGGCCAAGCTCATGTCCCGGGACAAGCGGTTGGTGCCGAACGAGTTCACCGTCGGACTCTCCCAGCATGATCATGACAAGCTCGCCCCGTACGCGAAGACGCTGAACACCGAGCTGGCCGGCGAGCTGCGCAGCCACGCCCGTGAGATGGGCTATGTCTTCAGCGGGCCGATCAACATCGAGTTCACCCTGGAGACGCAGCTGCCGACCGGGCGCTTCACCGTCTCCTCCCAGGCCGTCGCCGGTATCGAGGAGCGCGGCGGCCGAGCCAGTGACACCTCGATCAGTCGCGCCCGGCTGGTGCTGGAGGTCAACGGGACCCGCCATCCGCTGCAGCCGCCCGGTCTGGTGATCGGCCGCGGCAGCGAGGCGGACCTCCGGATCAACGATCCGGGCATCTCGCGGATGCACGCCCAGATCCGCGTCAACGTCGCCGGCCAGAATCAGCAGATCGACATCGTCGATCTCGGCTCGACCAACGGCATCACCGTGAACGGGCAGAAGGTACGCCAGGCCGTCCTCCAGGAGGGAACACGGATCGAGATCGGGTCCACCCGGATGCTCGTCCACGCCCCGGCCGGGCGATGAGACGCGATGTCGGAGATCGCACTGACCGTCATCAAGGTCCTCTACCTCGCCTTGCTGTGGTTGTTCATCCTGTCGGTCGTCTCCGTCATCCGCAGCGACCTCTTCGGTCGCACGGTGCCGACGCCCGGACCAGCCGCAACCCCAGGAACTCGAATCGCCCGCCGCCGCCGCCGAGGAAGTCTCGACGGCAGCGCGGTGAGCCGCGGATCTTCACCATCACCCAGGGCAGCCAGGCCGGCCAATCGGCGGAACTGGCCGCCGGCGTGATCATGATCGGCCGCGGAGCGGACTGCCAGTTGATCTTGGACGACGACTACGTCTCGACCCGGCACGCACGGGTGATCGGCGGCGAGAACGGCATCTACGTCGAGGATCTGGGCTCCACCAACGGCACCTACGTCAACGGTCAGCGCATCACCGCCCCGACCACGATCACCCTCTCCGACATCGTCCGCATCGGCAAGACGATCTTGAAGCTGGAGCCCTGAGCCGATGCCTCTCCAGCTGCGCTATGCCACCCATTCCGAGATCGGCCTGATCCGGAAGAACAACCAGGACTCCGGCTTCGCCAGTGGTCGTCTGCTGGTGGTCGCCGACGGCATGGGCGGTGCGGCGGCCGGTGATCTTGCTTCGGCGGTCGCGATCGACACCATCCAGCGCATCGACGCGCCGGCTGAGGGCGAGCAGATGCTCGAAGTGCTCGCCGGCGCGATCCACAAGGCCAACGACCGGATCGCCGATCTCGTCGAGGCCGATCCCAACCTCGACGGGATGGGCACCACCCTCACCGGGGCCATGTTCGACGGGGTCGAACTCGGCTTGGCCCACATCGGCGACAGCCGGGCCTACCTCCTCCGCGACGGCAAGCTGGAACGACTCACCCATGATCACAGCTGGGTGCAGTCGCTGGTCGACGAAGGCAAGATCAGCGAGTCCGAGGCGGCGTACCACCCGCATCGATCCCTGCTGTTGAAGGTGCTCAACGGTCAGCCCGCCAACGATCCCGACCTGACCATGATCGAGGTGCGGGCCGGCGACCGGCTGATGTTCTGCAGTGACGGCGTGTGCGGCCTGGTCGACGATCCGGAGATCGAGTCCGCCCTGGCCATCCCGGAGATCGAGGAGGCCGTCGGGCAACTGGTCGCCGTCGCGCTCGCCGAGGGCGGCATCGACAACATCACGGTGATCGTCGCCGACGTGGTCGAGGCGGGCGGGATGAACGACCTGATCGTGCTCGGCGCGGCCGCCGAACGGGAGATCCCGGACGCCGGCGACCAAGGTCCGCGAGGAGCCGGACGACACCGAGGACACGATCATCAGCCAGCGCCCCGTCCTGCTCGAGGAGCATCCCGAAGGGGTCGACGAGGAGCGCTACACCCCGCAGGCCCCGACCCGGCGCCGACTGGTCCGTCCGCTGATCGGCCTGCTGGTGCTGCTGCTGATCGCCGCAGCCGGCCTCGGCACCGCGTACGCGTGGACCCGAACGCAGTATTTCGTCGGTGCCGACGGGGACCACGTGGCCATCTATCAGGGTCTCTCCGAGAGCCTGCCGGGCATCGATCTGTCTCGGGTCTACGAGGTGCAACAACTGACGATGAGCGAGTTGCCCCCTTACTACCAGGAGAAGGTGCGGGCCAACATCGATGTCGACAGCCTCGATTCGGCGCGCGAGACGGTCCTCGAGCTGACCGAGACGGCCAAGCGCTGCGCGAATCTGCAGCCGGGCGGTGAGCCGTCGAGCACCGCCAAACCGACGGCCACCACGAGCCCGGACGGCAAGCCGACCACCAAGCCCAGCAGCAAACCGACGGCGGCGCCGTCCGGCACGGCCACCGGGTCGGCGGAGCCGAACTGCTGATCATGAGTTCCGCTTTTCCGATCACCGTCATCCCGCGCAAGAGGCGCGGCGTCGAACTGGTGCTCGTGATCTTCGCTCTGGCGATCACCCTCGGCGCGTACGCGCTGGTCGACCTCAACGTCAACAACCGGCTGTCCCCGATGTTTCCTTACCTGGCGGGTGGCTGCGTGGTGCTGGCCGCGCTCGCCCACTTCGCGGTCCGCTGGCGGCTGCCGTACGCGGACCCGGTGATCCTGCCGTGCGTGATCTTGCTCAACGGGCTCGGGCTGGCGATGATCCACCGGATCGACTTGATCAGCAATCCGCCGCTGAACGGCGCCCGGCAGCAACTCATCTGGACCACGCTCGGGGTGATCATGTTCATCCTGGTCTGCGTCTGGTTGCGCGATCACCGACCGCTGCAGCGCTACACCTACACCATCGGGCTGGCCGGCATCGTGCTGCTGCTGCTGCCGCTGGTGCCCGGCATCGGTACCGCGAAGTTCGGCGCTCGGATCTGGATCCACATCGGGCCGTACAGCTTCCAGCCGGCGGAGGCGGCCAAGGTGCTCCTCGCGATCGCCTTCGCCGCCTATCTGGTGGAGAAGCGCGAGGTGCTGGCGCTGGCCGGCTACCGCATTCTCGGCGTGGATCTGCCGCGGGCTCGTGACCTCGGGCCCATCCTGGTGATGTGGATGATCAGCCTGGCCATCCTGGTGTTCCAGAACGACCTCGGCACGTCGCTGCTGTTCTTCGGGCTGTTCGTGATGATGCTCTACGTCTCGACCGAACGGGCCGGCTGGGTGGTGCTGGGCACCCTGTTGTTCGCCGGCGGGGCCTACTTCGCCTACCTCAATCTGGGCCACGTCCGCATCCGGGTGAGCTCCTGGCTGGACCCGTTCTCCGACTACGACCAGAACTTCCAGGTGATCAGCGCGCAGTTCGGGATGGCCTGGGGCGGGCTGCTCGGCACCGGGCTCGGTCTCGGTCGGCCGGGGCTGACGCCCTTGGCCCGCAGCGACTTCATCGCCGCCGCGATCGGCGAGGAACTCGGGATGACCGGGCTGATGGCCGTGATCATCATCTACGGGCTCGATCGTCGCCCGCGGTCTGCGGATCGGCCTGCAATGCCGGGAGCCGTTCGGAAAACTGCTCGCCACCGGTCTGTCGTTCGCCTTCGCCCTCCAGGTGTTCACCATCATCGGCGGCGTCACCCGACTGCTGCCGCTGACCGGGTTGACCACGCCGTTCATGTCCCAAGGCGGCTCGTCGCTGATCTGCAACTGGATCGTCGTCGGTCTGCTGATGGTGATCTCCCACCACGTCCGCAAACCCGTCGCCACCGTCTCCCAGGTCAACCCCGACATCGAGACGACCCAACTCGTGAAGACGGTGAAGTGATGGGCTGGCTGGCGCGTCACGCGCCGACGCATCTCCCGGTTTCCCGTCACTCGACGGCAAACGAGGGCTCGGAGTCGGCTGCAGGCCCAGGTTTCCCGTCACTCGACGGCAAACGGGGCTCAGGAGTCGCGCTCGAGCGCTGCGGCAAGCTCGCCACGCGAGCTGGCGCGACGGAGCGCCGCCGTGAATAAGCAGATCCGCCGGGTGGCGTTCGTCACCATGATCATGTTCGCGATGCTGCTGGCCAACGGCACCTACATGATGATCTTCCGGCAGAGCTCGCTGGCCGCCGAGCCACAGAACCGCCGGGTCCGGGACGCCGAGTTCGCCCAGAACCGCGGCGACATCCTGGCGGCCGGGAAGACCGTGATCGCGAAGACCGAGCCGTCCAAGGACCGCTTCAAGTTCCAGCGGGTCTATCCCAACGGTCCCGTCTACGCGCCGGTGACCGGCTTCTACTCCTATGACCATGCCCGGACCGCCCTGGAGAGCAGCTACAACTCCCAGTTGGCCGGTACCGACGATGCGCTGTTCGTGCGGCGGCTGGTCGACCGGGTGACCAACAAGACGCCTGAGGGCGCCAGCGTGCAGACGACCATCGTGCCCAAGATCCAGGAGGCGGCGGCCGACGCTCTGGGCGACCAGAAGGGCGCGGTACTCGCCCTCGACCCGACCACCGGAGCCGTCCTCGCCATGGTCACCAGCCCGAGCTACGACCCGAACGAGATCGCCAGCCACGACATCGACGCCGCCAACAAGGCCTACAACCGGCTGGCCGCCGACCCCGACCGGCCGCTGGCCAACCGCGCCGCCCGGGAGATCTATCCGCCCGGCTCCACCTTCAAGCTGGTGACCGCGGCCGCAGCGCTCGCCGACGGCAAGAAGCCGGAGTCAGTCGTCGACGCACCGAACCGGCTCCGGCTGCCCGGCACCAACACGTTCCTGCCCAACTCCACCAACTGCGGCGGGACCAGGGTGACCATCACCCAGGCGCTGAAGGTCTCGTGCAACACCGCGTTCGCGAAGCTCGGTCTGGAGGTCGGCGAGGACAAGCTGCGGGCCCAGGCGCAGGCGTTCGGCTTCGACCGACGCCATCTGGCCGACGTCGGCGGGGTGGCGAGCCAGTTTCCGGACGAGCTCAACCAGGCGCAACTGGCGCTGAGCGCGATCGGACAGTACGACGTCGCGGCCAGCCCGCTGCAGATGGCGATGGTGACCGCGGGGATCGCCAACGACGGGGTCCTGATGGACCCGTACCTGGTCAGCATGGTGCAGACCTCCGACCTCAAGGCGATCCAGACCCACAAGCCCGAGGTGCTCTCCACGCCGATGACTCCGGGCGACGCCAAGGCACTGCAGGCGATGATGGGCATCGTGGTCAGCCAGGGAACCGGCGGCAACGCCAGACTGCCCGGCGTGGAGGTCGGCGGCAAGACCGGCACCGCGCAGTCCGATCTCGCGCGCAAGCCCTACGCCTGGTTCACCTCGTTCGCGCCGCTGGACGATCCGAAGATCGCCGTGGCCGTGATCGTGGAAGACGCGGACATCCCGCGCACCGACATCGGCGGCGGCCGGGTGGCGGCGCCGATCGCTCGCGCAGTGATGCAGGCCGCACTATGACCGGCGACGTGACGGCGGTCCGCATCGCACCGACCTGAGAGAGAAGTGCGTCATTTCCCGTCGGACAGGTCAGTACCGGAGAATGGCACGGGCTGAGAAAGGACGGGTGGGATGACTGACACGACGGTCGGAGGACGCTACGAGCTGGGTGACCTGCTCGGGCGCGGCGGCATGGCGGAGGTTCGCCGTGCAGTCGACCGACGGCTCGGTCGCCCGGTCGCGGTCAAGCAGTTGCGCGCCGACCTGGCCACCGACCCGACCTTCCAGGCCCGGTTCCGCCGGGAGGCCCAGTCAGCCGCCGGTCTCAATCACCCCACCATCGTCGCCGTCTACGACACCGGCGAGGAGACCGATCCGGTGACCGGCATCTCCATCCCGTACATCGTGATGGAGCTGGTCGAAGGGCCGACGCTGCGCGACGTGCTCCGCGACGGGCGCAAGATCCTCCCCGAGCGGGCGCTCGAACTGACCCAGGGCGTGCTGGACGCCCTCAGCTACAGCCACAAGGCCGGCATCATCCACCGCGACATCAAGCCGGCCAACGTGATGTTGACCCCGACCGGCGGCGTGAAGGTGATGGACTTCGGCATCGCGCGCGCCGTCGCCGACACCAGCGCGACGATGACTCAGACCGCGGCCGTGATCGGCACCGCGCAGTACCTGTCGCCCGAACAGGCGCGCGGCGAGACCGTCGATGCCCGCAGCGACATCTATTCGGCCGGATGCCTGCTCTACGAGCTGCTGGTCGGCCGGCCGCCCTTCATCGGGGAGTCGCCGGTGAGCGTGGCCTACCAGCACGTACGCGAGGCGCCGGTACCGCCGAGCCAGCTCGACCCGGTGGTCACGCCCGACATCAATGCCGTCACCTTGAAGGCGCTGGCCAAGGATCCGGCCGATCGCTACCAGTCGGCTCGCGAGATGAAGGCCGACATCGCCCGGGTGCTGGCCGGCCAGCAGGCGACCGCGATGGTCCCGCGCATTGCCGAGCCGCGCTGCCGGCGCGTACGACGAGCCCACCCGGGTCGTTCCGCCGGTCGCGGCGGTGTCACCCGACCAGTACGAGGACGAGGAGCCGCGCAAGAGCCGGGTCGGGCTGGCGGTCCTGATCACCGCCTTGATCGTGCTCATCCTGGGCGTCGGGGCGTACGCGATCTATCAGTTGATGCAGCCCGACGTACCCACCGTGGTGAAGGTGGAGGTGCCGAACGTCGTCGGCTACAAGGAGGACCAGGCGCGCGAGCAGTTGACCGCGCGGAAACTCGTGGTCGAGGTCAAGCACGAGAACGGCGACGAAGAGACCAAGGACACGATCACCGCGCAGAACCCGGTGAGCGGCACCACGGTGGACGAGAACAGCACCGTCACCATGACCCTGAACGACGGTCCGAAGACCGGGAAGATCCCCGACGACCTGGTCGGCTCCGATGTCAACGACGTGAAGAAGGCGCTGGACGACGCCGACTTCAGCAATGTCAACGCCGTGCGGGCCAAGTCCGAGAACCCGGACACCAAGCCGGGCGAGGTCATCAAGATCTCCCCCAAGGAAGGGTCGACGGTCCCGCTCGACGACGAGATCACCGTGACCTACGCGACGGGCGAGTCCAAGGTGCCGAACTTCGACGGACTCAACCGGGCGGCGGCCATCCGGACCGCGAACGAGGCCGGCTTCGGCGAGCCGGAGTTCACCGAGAAGGAGAGCAAGAAGCTGGCCGGCACGGTGATCTCGCAGAATCCGAAGGCCGGGGACAGCGTCGACCGGGACGACCACCATCAAGCTCGTGCTGGCCAAGGCGCCGCCCGCGCCGACACCCACTCCGACCCCGCAGCGCCAGCAACCCGCCGAGCGAGTCGCCGGCGCCCAGCGCATCGACCCAGCTGAACGTCCGGATATAATCGAACGTATGTGCTAGAACTCTGCTAGAGTTGGCCCATGTCCACCGTGATCCAGAACTCGCTGTTCGATCTGGCTGACCCGGGTAGCGACCTCGGACTCGGGCCACTCCGCGGGATGATCACCCGGCAGCCGCTCGGTCGCGGAGCCTGGGTCGACGTGCTTCCGGGCTGGCTCGGCGGGGTCGGGTCGCTGTTCGACGACCTGGTCGCAGCGCGTCCGCTGGCGCGCCGAGGAACGGCAGATGTACGACCGGGTGGTCGACGTGCCGCGGCTGCTCAGCTTCTACGGCGAGGACGATCCGCTGCCCGATCCCCGAGCTGGTCTCGGCTCGCGAGGCGCTGAACGCGCACTACCGCGACGAACTCGGCGAGCCGTTCACCACGGCCGGCCTGTGCCTGTATCGCGACGGCCGCGACTCGGTCGCCTGGCACGGCGACACCATCGGCCGCGGAAAGACCGAGGACACCATGGTGGCGATCGTGTCGCTCGGTTCGGCCCGGACGTTCATGCTGCGACCGCGGGGCGGCGGTGTCACCATCCGGCACCAGCTCGGCCACGGCGACCTGATCGTGATGGGCGGGTCCTGCCAACGGACCTGGGAGCACGCCATCCCGAAGACCTCTCGGCCGGTCGGGCCGCGGATCAGCGTCCAGTTCCGGCCGCGGGCGTGCGCTAGCCCGTGTCCTGAGCCTGTCGAGGACCGACATCCCGCCCTTCGACGAGCTCAGGGCAGTACACCGAACGGGCGCTAGCCCGTCAGCGAGCCGACATCAGCGGAGCCATGCCGACCGCGCGGGCCGGGGCCTCGGCGTCACCGCAGATGACCAGCCAGTTGGCCAGCATCTGGTAGCCCCACTCGGTCAGCACCGACTCGGGGTGGAACTGCACGGCCTCGACCGGGAGCTCGCGGTGGCGGACGGCCATGATGACCCCGCTCGGCGTGGTGGCCGTCACCTCGAGGACCTCGGGCATGGTGGTCGGCTCGATCGCCAGCGAGTGATAGCGGGTGGCGGTGAACGGCGACGGCAGGCCGGCGAGCACGCCGATCCCGTGGTGCTGGATCTGGGAGGTCTTGCCGTGCAGCAGTTCGGGGGCTCGGCCGACGACGCCGCCGTACGCGACACCGATCGACTGCAGACCGAGGCAGACGCCGAAGATCGGCAGCCGCCCCGCCTGGTTCTTGACCACGTCGACGCAGACGCCGGCCTCTTCCGGCGTTCCCGGTCCCGGTGACAGCAGGATGCCGTCGAAGCCGTCGGCGAAATCGGGATCCGCGAAGCGCTGGTCGTCGTTGCGCCACACCTCGACCTCGGCCCCGATCTGCGCCAGGTACTGCACAAGGTTGTAGACGAACGAGTCGTAGTTGTCGATCACCAGGATCTTCACCGCGGGCACCCGCCCATTCTCGCCCACGCGCGCGCCGGCTTCGACCGGATTACCGCGGAGTGGGGCTGTCCGAGGCGGTTGCCGGATCCTCGTACGGGCGGGCGTGCGGGAGATCGAGCGTGCCCTCGTGGGCCGGGAAGGTGACGCGGTCCTGCGACCGCTCCCGATACACCAGCCGGTACGCCTCCACGTACTGCTTGTAGATCTGGATCGGCTCCGACCGCCTGGAGCGCGGCGCGGAGCCGGGGCTGGTTGCCGATGGCGCTGATCACGTAGGGCGGCGCGTACGGAATGCCGTGGAGCACCACGGTGTTGCCGACGCATTTCACCGCGGTGGTGGAGATGACCCGCTGTCCCTGGATCGTCATCGCCTCGGCGCCGCCGCTCCACAGCGCGTTGACCACGGCCTGGATGTCCTGCTGGTGGACCACCAGCAGATCGGGGTCGAGACCGTCGGCGGTGATGCTGGACGGTGCGTCGTCGAGGGTGACCGTGACGGCGGGACCGGTGACCGCCGTGAAGCCCGCCGCCGACGCCTGCTCGGCCAGCCGCTCCCCCAGATCCGACTGCGGTCTCCCCCACGTCGGCGAGCGCGTCGACCTCGCGCCGGAGCTGGGTCACCTGCCGGGTGAGTTCGGTGTTGCGACGGGACTGCGCCTGGACCAGGCTGACCAGATCGGTGTTCCGTCCCGGCCGCAGGTCGGTGCCGCGCGCGTTCAGCGCGCTGACCATGATCATCAGGCCGGCGAGCACGCAGACGGCCGCCGTCAGCGCCCGACCGAGCGGCCGCCGCCCTCGATTGCGACGTCGCTGCCGCTGCCGCGCCCGGCGAAGCACGCCGACGACGGCGCCAGCCGCCTCGGCGGGACTACGTCCGCGCATCGGTGTCCTTCCCGGTGATCCAGCCGCGGCCGAAGGTGGCAGAAATGGCTCGGGGGCGGGTCAGTGACCTAGGCTACCTACCTGAACCTCAAGGAGAGTGTGGTGCCCGAGTCAAGAGGACGGAAGTCCGCCGCTGACAAGCAGAAGCTGAAGTCTCAGCGCGAGTCGAAGCCGAAGAAGGTCAAGGCTCCGTCGAGCCGGCGGTGGGTGCCGCCCACCTTCATCGCCGTCGGCCTGCTCGGGGTGGCCTGGCTGATCGTCTTCTACGTGGCCGGCCCGTCCATTCCGCTGATGAGCGACCTGGGCAACTGGAACATCCTGATCGGCATGGGCGGCATGGCCGCCGCCTTCGGGATCGCCACCCTCTGGAAGTAGCACGCGCGATCGCCGGGATCTCACCGGCACCGAGGAGCGTCCGACGCAGCAGAATGACACCGCTGTGATTCATCCACAATGGGGATAACTCCTGTGGATAACCGGTGAAGCGCCGCTCCGAGTCGGTTCGCCGTCTCGACCGGGAGATCTTCCGGCTGGCGCTCCCGGCGCTGGCCACGCTGATCTCCGAGCCGCTGCTGCTGCTCGCCGATTCGGCGATCGTCGGCCATCTCGGCACGGACCAACTGGCCGGCCTGGCGATCGCCGCGAACCTGCTCGGCATCCTGACCGGCCTCTGCATCTTTCTCGCGTACGGCACCACGGGCACCGTCGCCCGCCGGCTGGGCGCCGGTGATCACGAGGGGGCGATGGCCGGCGGGTTCGACGGACTCGCGCTCGCGCTGATCCTCGGCATCGCCCTCAGTGCGCTGCTCGAACTGCTCCTGGTGCCGGTGGTCGGCGCGTACGGGGCGTCGCCGGCGGTGACCGAGGCCGCGCTGGCCTATCTGCGGATCGCCGCCCTCGGGCTGCCGTCGATCTTGATCCTGCTCGCCGGGACCGGTGTGCTGCGCGGGCTGCAGGACACGAAGACCCCGCTCTACGTGGTGATCGCCGCCAACCTGATCAACATCGGACTCAACTTCGCGCTGGTCTACGGAGCTGGGCTTGGGATCGCCGGCTCGGCGTTGGGGACTCTGATTGCCCAGACCGCCGCGGCCGCGGTCCTCGTCGCGGTGATCTGGACCCGGGCGCGCCGAGCCCGGGCCACGCTGGCGGTTCCGGCCGCGAGGGCGTGCTCACCGCCGCCCGGTCCGGTCTGTGGCTGGTGCTGCGGACGGCGGCCTTGCAGACCGGCATCACGCTCACCACCTTCGTCGCCGCGGCGGGCGGGGTGGTTGCGCTGGCCGCCCATCAGGTGGTGAACAGCCTGTGGATCCTGCTGGCGTTCGCCCTGGATGCGATCGCGATCGCCGGTCAGGCGATCATCGGCCGCGCGCTGGGCGCCGGGGACGTGGCACTCGGTCGGGCGATGACCAATCGGATGATCGGCTGGGGGGTGGTCTGC
This sequence comes from uncultured Actinomycetota bacterium, assembly GCA_963761955.1. Taxonomy (GTDB): domain Bacteria; phylum Actinomycetota; class Actinomycetes; order Propionibacteriales; family Propionibacteriaceae; genus Microlunatus. The sequence goes on from CAVXIY010000010.1 coordinate 13,873, forward strand.
GGGGTCGGGTTCGGGCTGGCCTTGTGGCTCGGCCGACCGCTCTACGTCGGCCTGTTCAGTCCCGACCCGGAGGTGCAGAACCTGGTCGGCCGGGTGCTGGTGGTCGTCGCGCTGGTCACTCCGCTCGCCGGCATCGTCTACGTGCTCGACGGGGTGCTGATCGGGGCCGGCGACAGCCGCTACCTGGCGCTGGCCGGCGTCCTCGCGCTGATCGCGTACGCGCCGCTGGCCCTGATCGTCGGCGCCCGGCAGAGCGGGCTGGTCTGGCTGTGGGTCGCGTACGGCGGCTACGTGCTGGCGCGGTTGATCACCCTCGTGCTGCGGGCGCGCGGCACCGCGTGGATGAAGGTGGGCGCCTCGGTCTGACCGACCGTGATCAGGGCTGGAAGATCTCCGGTCGCGCCATGAACCAGGTGCTGGACAGCCGGCGGCTGTGGCGACCTGGGCGCCGATCATCATGGTCAGCCCGGCCAGCAGCGTCGGCAGCCAGGCGACGCCGAGGAGGGTGGGCACGCCGGCCACCCAGAGCTGCTGGAAACCGAAGACCACGGTCGCCGAGCTGAGCGTCAGCAGGACTCCGGAGGCCATGGCAAATCGCCGCACCCAGCGGCCGACGTCCTCGGAGATCAGCACCCAGAACGTCCCGATGCCCATCAGTGCGCCGACCTGCTGCAGGGCCAGTCCGAAGTAGGTGACGCTGATTCCGAAGCCGATCGCGCCATAACTCGTCGCCCCCGAGAAGGCCTCCCCGCCGGGGGTGGCCGTCAGGAAGAACCTGGACGCCGAGATCAGCGAGCGGCCGGGATAGATCGTCGCCGCCTCGACCATCACGTGTGGCGCAGTGACGCTGGCGATGATCAGAGCCAGGGCCAGCAACCCGAAGGGCGCACGCCGGAGATAGCCGCGGCGGCGGGCCGCCGCCATCTCCGCGGTGGGCAGGATCATGATCGAGAGGCTACGCCAATTCGACAACGGAGCCGGTCAGGCTCAGGACTGGGCGACGACAGAGAGCTGGACGTGCGCGGTGACCGCGTCGTGCAGCTTGACGCCGACCGTGTGTGAGCCGACGGTCTTGATCGGCTTGCCGATCTGCACGGCCCGCTTGTCGACCGAAGGGCCCCCGGCGCGCTTGACGGCCAGAGCCACGTCGCTGGGGGTGACGGCACCGAACAGCTTGCCGGTGTCGCCGGCGCGGACCGGCAACTCGATGGTCAGGCCCTCGAGCTGCGGTGCGCACCTCGGCGGCGTGGTCGAGACCGCGGATCTCCCGCGCGTCACGGCTGCGCTGGATGCCCGAGATCTGCTTCTCGCCGCCCCGGGTCCAGCGGATGGCGAAACCGCGCGGCACGAGGAAGTTCCGGCCGTAGCCGTCCTTCACCTCGACCACGTCGCCGGCCACGCCGAGCTTGTCGACGGCAGCGGTCAGAATGAGCTTCATGGCGACCCTGCTCCTTAGCGAGCCGTCGAGGCGTACGGCAGCAGCGCAACCTCGCGGGCGTTCTTGATGGCGATGGCGACCTTGCGCTGCTCCTGGACGGAGAGCCCGGTCACCCGGCGGGCGCGGATCTTGCCGCGCTCGGAGATGAACTTCCGCAGCGTTGCGGTGTCCTTGTAGTCGATGTGCTGGCCCTGGCGGAGCGGATTCGACTTCTTCTTCGGTATCCGCTTGGCGGGTGGGGTGTTGGCCATTGTGGTGCTCTCCTTCCGAGCCCGGCGCGGTGCAGACCGCTAGCCGGAATGTGCCGATGGATAGTGGGGTGTTCTGTCGATCAGAACGGAGGCTCTTCGCTCTGGGCCGCGGCCCAGGGGTCATTGCCGGCCGGACGGCTTCCGCCGCCGGAGTTGCCGCTGGCCCACGGGTCGTCGCTGTGACCGGCGGCAGCCACCCTGGCTGCCGCCACCCTGGCCGCCACCGGAGGGACGGCTGCCGCCGCCCTGACCGCTGGCGTTGCGGGAGACCTTGGCCGTCGCATACCGCAGCGCCGGACCGATCTCGTCGACGTCGATCTCGAAGACCGTGCGCCGCTCGCCCTCACGGGTCTCGTAGGTGCGGGACTTCAGCCGGCCCTGGACCAGCACCCGCATGCCCTTCTGCAGCGACTCGGCCACATTCTCCGCCGCCTGTCGCCAGACTGCGCAGTTCAGGAACATCGCGTCACCGTCGCGCCACTCGTTGGTCTGACGGTCGAACGTGCGGGGGGTTGACGCAACGGTGAAGTTAGCGACCGCCGCACCCGAGGGGGTGAAGCGCAGTTCCGGGTCAGCGGTGAGGTTGCCAACCAGGGTGATGGTGGTTTCGCCTGCCATGAAGGTCTCCGTCTAGTGATCCGTGTTGATGTCTTCGATTAGCCTGCCAGCCGGCACTGACACTGGGAATCGGACTCCGAGTGATCTGTGGACAACTCGGCGTCGCGATTCCCGGCTCGGTGCTCGCCGGGATGCTCAGTGCTGGTCGGTGCGGATGACCTTGGTCCGCATGATCGACTCGTTGATCGAGAACTGGCGGTCCAGTTCCTTCACATCGGCCGGATTCGCGGTCAGGTTGATCACCGCGTAGATGCCCTCGGACTTCTTCTGGATCTCGTACGCGAAACGGCGACGACCCCAGATGTCCAGGGTGTCCACGGTGCCACCACCCTTGGTGATGACGGTCAGAAACTGCTCGAGTGTCGGTTGGACCTGACGCTCGTCAGTGGCGTCGGGGTCGAGAATGACCATGACTTCGTATTTACGCATGCGCGAACTCCACCTCCTCTGGTCTAGAGCGGCTATGGGACGTCCCCATAGCAGGAGGGCGAATGCTGCCGGCCGGAGCCGGACGATTCGGTCCGGCACCAGGTGGCGACAGACCAAGGGGAGACTCTACCTGCTGGACGACGCCGGCGGCGAATCGCGCGCATGCCCGTCGACCTGAGCTGGCCGAAGGCGCGCGTCTGCTCGCACCGACGGCCGGGCGCGACGATCGACACGCTCAGGGCGCGATCGACCGTGCTGGCTCGACGCGTCCGTTTCGCACCCGCGGGGCCCGAACGCTCATCGATCGGGCCGCTGCGCCTCCGACAACAGACCAGACGCCGGCCCCCCTCGCTCAGCAATCGAGAGGGACCGGCGTCGGTGTCAGGTGACAGTTGGTCAGAAGGTACCTGGAGCGCCCAGGTCCACTGGACATTTAACCCCGCACCAGCCTCTTCGGAAACCTCGAGCGCCGATTTGTCACCCGTCCGGGTGGCTAGATGCATCGCCGAAAGCGAGCGCGAAATCGGGTCACGATTCCAGCTCACCTTGCGCGTACAAAGGGTCGCCGACCCCGGGTGGCGTTACGCTCGCCTGGCATCTGATCCTCAGACTTCATCAAGGAGCATCTCCATGGCCAACTACCAGGCCGCACCTCCGCCCGCCGCCGACTACCCGGGCAAGACGCTCGGACTGGTCGGGCATGATCCTCGCGATCATCCCGTGCACCGCCGTCATCGGCCTGATCCTCAGCATCGTGGCGTTCAACCAGTCGCGCGGCGCGGGCATCAGGAACCAGAAGGCGTTCATCGGCATCATCGTCGGCGTCGTGCTGGCTCGCCATCGGCATCATCGTCACCAGATCACCGGCGTCGCATGGCGGGGCTGTACAACCGCTGACAGCAGCCAGACTCGGGGCGGCAACCATGCTGGTTGCCGTCCCGACGCATGTCCGGGGTGAACCCGCGCTGACATACCCTCGGCTCATGGCCAAGGAGTCTCGTCCCGCGCTGCGCAGAGGTCGCATCCGGTTCCCCGACATCAGCCCGCGCGCGTACGAGCACCCGGCCGACCGCGGCGCCCTGGTCGCCCTGCGGGCGATTCCCGGCTTCGACTCGGTCCTCAAGGTGATCTCGGGCGCCATCGGTGAGCGAAGCGTGCGGCTGCTCTATCTGGCCACGCGATCCGGGTCTCGCCCCGGCAGTATCCGGAGATCCACCACCTCCTCAACGAGTGCGCCACCACCCTCGATCTGCAACCGATCCCTGAGCTCTACATCCAGCGCGATCCGCGTCCCAACGCGATGACCATCGGCCTGGACAAGCCGATCATCGTGATCAGCACCGGCATGCTCGACCTGGTCGACGACGAGGGGCTGCGCTTCGTCATCGGCCACGAGGTCGGTCACGTGCTGTCGGGTCACGCCGTCTACCGCACGATGCTGCTGCAACTGATCAACATCGCCACCGCGATCCAGTGGATGCCGATCGGCGCCTGGGGCGTACGCGCGATCATCTTCGGTCTGAACGAGTGGTTCCGGAAGTCGGAGCTGTCCTGCGACCGGGCCGGGTTGCTGTGCTCCCAGGACCCGCGGGCCGCGCTGCGGGTGCACGCATCGCTGGCCGGTGCGGAGAATCCGGACGAGATGGATGTCGCGGCGTTCCTCGACCAGGCCGAGGAGTACGAGTCGACGCGGCGACGTCCGCGACAGCTTGATCAAGATCCTGCAGATCAGCGGCCAGACCCATCCGCTCGCCGCGATGCGCGCCGCCGAGCTGCAGAAGTGGGCCGCCGGACCGGGATACGCCGACATCCTGGCCGGGAACTATCCGCGACGCTCCGAGGACAAGGACGCGCCGATGAGCGAGGACGTCGAAGGCCGCCGCCAACTCCTACAAGGAGGACTTCACCACCTCCGGCGATCCGCTGGTCAAGCTGGTCGGCCGGATCGGCTCGGTGGCCGGCACCGTCGGCGGCGGCGCGGCCAATCGGATGCGCGACTGGTGGCGGAGCGGCAGCGGCAACCCGACAAGTAGGTCGACTCGGGTCGATTCGTGACCGCGGGATGAGTGTCGGAGCGCCGCGGATAGGGTCGGGTCCATGACCAGTTTGGCAATCGGTGGGCACGGCGACCAGGTGGATCCGATCGCGGAGGCCAAGGCGCGCAAGGCGACGCTCGCGCAGTTCTTCCTCGGCGACCCGCAGGCGTGGAAGGGGCCGGAGTTCGCGTACGCCGGTGGGCGCGGCGGCGCTGAAGGCCGCGGCCGAGGAGGCCGGCATCGCGCTCTACGTGCACGCGCCGTACGTGCTGAATGTGGCGACGACCAACAACCGGATCCGGATCCCGAGCCGGAAGTTCCTGCAGCAGTATCTGCACGCCGCCGCCGAGGTGGGGGCGGCCGGGGTGATCGTGCACGGCGGCCACGTACTGAAGAACGACGACCCGGCGATCGGCTTCGACAACTGGCGCAAGTGCATCGACGGGCTGGAGATGCCGGTGCCGCTGCTGATCGAGAACACCGCCGGCGGCGACAACGCGATGGCCCGGCGGCTCGAGCGGATCGCGATGCTCTGGGACGCGGTCGGAGCCGCCAAGGGCGGTGACACCGTCGGCTTCTGCCTCGACACCTGTCACGCGCACGCCGGCGGTGAGGAGCTGGTCGGGCTGGTCGACCGGGTCAAGGCGATCACCGGCCGGATCGACCTGGTGCACGCCAACGACTCCCGCGACGCCTTCGACTCCGGCGCCGACCGGCACGCCAACTTCGGCGACGGTCAGGTCGGCACGGACGCGCTGGCCGAGGTGGTGCGGACCGCCGCGGTGCCGGTGGTCGTCGAGACCCCCGGCGGCCGCGACGGTCAGGGCTCCGACATCGCCTGGCTCAAGGAGAACGTCTGAGCAGGTGCGGTCGGCGTCCGAGCGGCTCAGCTGGTGCTCTTGGCGACCTGGCGGACGCCGACCCAGAGGCCGACGACGCAGGTGAGCACCGCGGCGAGGACGGCCCAGCCGATCGCCGGATCGGTCCACGAGCCGGAGAACAGCGCCCGCTCGGCGTCGACGATGTAGGTCAGCGGGTTGAAGCGCGCCGACCACCTGGATCCAGCGCGGACCGGCCTCGAGCGGCAGCATCATCCCGGACAGGATCAGCAACGGGAACAGCAGCGACTGCTGCACCGCCCAGAACATCCACTCCCGCTTCCGCGACGCGATGGCCAGCGCATTGGAGAACGCGCCCATCCCGACCCCGAAGACGCCGAGCAGCAACAGGCCGGCCAGCACCTGCAGCGGATAGAGCACGAACCCGAACGGGATCGACACCACCGTGATCAACGCCGCCTGGACGACCAGCGGGGCCAGTTCCTTGAGCGACTTGCCGATCAGGATCGCCGGCCGGCGCAAGCGGACTGGCCAGCACCCGCTCGTACGAGCCGAGGCTGATCTCGAAGAGCAGGTTCGACCCGACTGGCGCCGGTGCCGAACAGGCAGATCATCACGATCACCCCGGGCAGGAACCACTGCAGGGGCGACGCGCCGCCGAGCGCGGCCGGATCGATCGACCCGGCCAGCAACGGACCGAACAGGCCGAGGAAGACCAGCGGCTGGACCAGGGAGAAGATCACCGAGAACGGATCGCGGAGCACCAGCGACATCTCGCGGAGGAACACCGCCCGGGTGTCGGAGACCATGGTTTCCCGCGTACATGTTTCCCGCATACGCCGTGGTCATGCCGCCACCTCGCTTTCCTCGCGCAGGCTTCGCCCGGTGAGGCTGAGGAACACGTCGTCCAGGGTCGGCACCCGGACGTCGGCGGCCAGCACCGTGATCCCGGCATGGTCGAGCTCGCGCAGCAGCACCGGCAGCGCCCGGGTGCCGTGCTCGAACCGGCCGCTGAGCGCGACGCCCCAGGCGATCCGTGGTCCGGCTCAGGTCGGCGCCGCGGTCGCCCAGCACCGCGGCGGCCGCGTCCACCGCGCCGGCGTCCACCGTGACCGTGATCCGGTCCCCGGCCAGCGTCGCCTTGAGATTGGCCGCCGTGTCGTCGGCGATGATCGTGCCGTGGTCGATGACCACCACGCGTTCGGCCTGGGAGTCGGCCTCCTCCAGATAGTGGGTGGTCAGCACGATCGTGGTCTCCTGCCGTTCCCGCAGCCGGCCGATGTGCTCCCACAGATTGGCCCGGTTCTGCGGGTCCATCCCGGTCGACGGCTCGTCGAGGAAGATCAGCGACGGGTTGTGCATCAGGCCGAGCGCGATGTCCAGCCGGCGCTTCTGACCGCCGGACAGCGTGCTGACCCGCCGCTTCTCCAGGCTCGCCAGGTCGAGGATTCCGCGCCAGCTCCTGGGCCCGGGCATGCGCGTCGGAGGAGTTCATCCCGTAGAACCTGCCCTGGCTGACCAGCTCGTCGAGCACCCGGAAGCTGTGGCCCGCCGCCGTCACCCTGGCCGATGTAGCCGATCCGCGACGCGGACCGCGGCCGGCTCGCTCGGTGATGCTCGCCCCGGCGACCCACGCCTTGCCCGAGGTCGGCGGCAGCAGCGTGGTCAGCATCCGCAGGGTCGTCGACTTGCCCGCCCCGTTCGGTCCGAGGAAGGCGACGAGCTCCCCGGCGGCGACGTCGATGTCGACGCCCTTGACCGCCTCGACGGTCTCCTTCTTGCTGACGAAGTTCCTGGTCAGCTGCTCTGTGTGGATCATCTCCACCGATCCTCCCCAATCCCGTACGCCGTACTGAATTGAATCACCATACACTGTACGGAGTAGATTCAAGCGCGTCCCACTGACAGTTTTCGAAGCGAGGCCCAGGTGAGTGAGAGCAGCGAGACCGGCACCGGATCCGCACCTGCGGAGGCGCCGGACTGGCCGCAGGGCACGCCCGAGGGCCGGCGGGTCATCCAGCTGCTCTGGGACCCCAACCGTCACCGCACCGGTACGCGGGCCCAAGCCGCGGACCAGCCTCGCCGAGATCGTCGCCGCCGGCATCTCGATCGCCGACGCCGAAGGCCTCGAGTCCCTCTCCATGCGCAAGGTGGCCCAGCAGCTGGGCATCGGCGCGATGTCGGTCTACACCTACGTGCCGGGACGCTCCGAGCTGATCGAGCTGATGATCGACCAGGTGTACGCCGAGCACACGGCTGCCCGACGCCGCGAAGCCCTGGCGGGACCGGGTCGAGCACTGGAGCCGCGAGGCCTGGCGGATCTACGCGTTGCATCCGTGGCTGCTCGACTACAACGTGGCCCGGCTGCCGATCGGGCCGCACGTGCTCGACGTCGAGGAGGCGCTGTACGCCGCGCTGCTGGCCGCCGGCTTCACCGGCGCCCAGAACGTGGCCGTGTCCAACCTGATCCAGTGGCAGCTGCTCGGCGCCGCGCGGGCGACCATCAGTGACGCCGACGAAGCCCGGCACACCGGCATCTCAACCGAGGCGTACTGGGAATCCCGGGCCAGCTTCTGGGTGACCTACTTCGACCCGGCCCGCTTCCCGGCGATGGCCGCGGTGCACGAGGCCGGCGGCTTCGACGACCCCGCCGGGTGGGACTTCGACCAGATGCTCGACCGGCTGCTCGACGGGATCGAGCGGCTGCGCCAACGGGCTGAGTCGGTCAGCGGCGGGCTCAGCGGGTACGCCTTGGAGTAGTAGCCGTGGCCGAAGATGCAGCGGTAGAAGTTCTCGTCGGTCAGCTGCGGGCCGATCACCAAGACCTCCCAGTCCGAGCGCCGATCCTTCTTGCGGAGCATCGAGTTGACCACGTCCACCGTGCAGACCCTGCGGACCTTGCGATCGGCTTCGAGCTTGGACTGCCGCCGGACGTCGTAGCCGAGCTACGCCGGCCGCGAAGGTCTGATAGACGTGCCGCTTCGCGCAGCCCTGGGCGGTGGCCACCGAGGGGACGTCGGAGACCGAGATGATCCCGGCCCAGCATTCGGGAGTGGCGGCGCAGAACGTCGCCGCACCCAGCTGGGTCGAGCAGTTGGTGAAGCCGTTGGGGACGGGCTGGCGGTGTCGCGACTCGGCGTGCCGGGGAGGCCGACGGCGTCGGCTGCGGAGCCGCATTGCTGGCCGAGGCGGCGCCTGGTCCGCCCGCGGTCTCCACGGGCCGGTTGCGCAGGTTGACCACGGTGATGATCAACGCGATCACCAGGACCACCAGCACCGCTCCGAGCACCAGAAGGGAGCGGCTTCGCTCACCGCGGGCCGTCGGCTCGGCGCGCACGACGGCCGGTCCGGTGACCGGATGGGCTGCGGACGCCACCCGGTCAGCCTTCGACGGCAGCCCGGCCGGGTCATCAGCTCAACGACAGCGCGGCAAGGCGATCCCGGAACTGCGCAGCCGAGGGCCGATCGGTCGGCGCGTCGGCGAGAGCGGCCAGGAGCATGATCCATGAACTTCGGGTCGACGCCCGGGATCCGCGCGATCGGCTCCTGCTGGCAGTTCCATGATCTCGGCGATGCTGGGCGTCTTGCCGTCCAACGCCCGCGGCGGCCGTCCGCTGAGCAGCGCATAGAGCGTGGCGGCGAGTGAGTACACGTCGCCGTACTCGGTGAGCGGCTGCTGCCGGAAGACCTCGGGTGGCGCGTACGCCGGAGTGATCGCCTCGATCGTCTCGCTCAGCCCCATGCCCGGATCGGGCAGTGCGGCCAGCCCGAAGTCGGCCAGGCCGGGATTGTCGTACGCGTCGATCAAGATGTTGGCCGGCTTCACATCGCGGTGCAGCACGCCGCGTGCGTGGGCGGCGGCCAGCGCGTCGGCCACCCGGACGCCGACATCGCGGACGCGCTTCTGGCTCGGCCGCGGGTTCGGCCGTCAGCCACTTGGTCAACGAGCCACCCGGGACAGAGCTCCATCACCAGGAACGGCCGGTCATCGGCGAGGATGCCGGCGTCGTGCACCGTCACGATGCCCGGATGACCGGAAAGCCGCCCGGCCGCCCCCGCCTCACGGAGAAATCGGCGCTGCTCAGTCTCCACGTCGAGCGGCCGCTGGTCGACCTTCACCGCGACGAACCGGTTGAGGGACTCCTGCTTCGCCTGCCACACGGTGGCAAATCCACCCCGGGCGAGGGCGCGCCAATCCGACAGCCCGGGAATTTGGGGCGGTGCGGTGGCCACGCGCTCCAACATAGTTGGGCGGCTGAGGGCGGTTGTGCGCCCTTTCACGGACCCCAACCGATATTCACCAGATCGTGTCCGGCCCTGCAGCGGACTCGGTCCGATCGGCGGTTCGGCACGTCGAGGCGGTTTCGGCACGGCTGAGTGCATTTCGGCGACTCAGGATTCGCCATCCATGTTCAGCGGGCGCCGAGGGCCGCTAGGGTCGCCCTGTGAGTCGCAGCGTCTATGTCGCATCACCCGAAGGCCTCACCGGAAAGTCGGCCGTCGCGCTCGGCCTGCTGGACGCGCTGACCCGCGAGGTCGGCTCGGTGGGGATCTTCCGCCCGCTGACCACCGCCGGTTCCGACGACGAGGTCGATCTGATCGTCGATCTGCTGGTCAACCAACCGGGCATCAAGCAGACCTACGACGAAGCGCTCGGCGTCACCTACGACGCCGCCCGCGGAGACGTCGACGAGGCCCTGCACATCATCGTCGAGCGGTTCGGGCAGCTCAACGATCGCTTCGAGGTGATCTTGGTGCTGGGGTCGGACTACACCGACGTGTCCACCGGCACCGAGCTGTCGTTCAACGCCAAGATCGCCGCCAACCTCGGTTCGCCGGTGGTGTTGGTGGTGCACGGCCGGCAGCGGACCCCGGAGCAGATCCGGGCTGCGGCCGACGGCGCCATCGCCGAACTGCGGGCCAACCACGCGCAGACCGTGGCGGTGATCGCCAACCGGGTGCAGGAGTCGGAGGTGGACGACATCCGGGCCGCACTCGCCGATCTGCCCGACATCGTGACCGCGGCCATCGCGGAGAGTCCGGTGCTTTCGGCGCCGACCTTCCGTGCCCTGGTCGAGGCCGGCGACGGTCGGCTGGTGCTCGGCAACGAGTCGTGGATGGATCGCGAAGCGCTCGGCATCATCGTCGCCGCGATGAGCCTGCCGAACGTGCTGGCCCGGCTGCGGCCCGACGTGGCGGTGATCGCGCCGAGCGACCGGACCGACCTCATCCCCGGCCTGATGCTGGCCCACCAGTCCGGCACCTTCCCCACCCTGGCCGGGATCCTGCTGACCGGCGGCTATCAGATCCCGGAGACCATCAGCCGGCTCTCCGAGGGCGTGCAGCAGGACCTGCCCATCGCGCTTGACCGATGCCGGCACCTTCACCACCGCCGAACGGTTGATGCGGGTCCGCGGTCCGATGACCAAGGAGTCGAAGATCAAGATCGAGACGGCCCGGCGGATCTTCGCCGAGCAGGTCGATCAGGCGGCCTTGCTGGCCGCGATCAACGTCTCCGCGTCCGAGGTGCGGACGCCGCTGATGTTCGAGTACCAGTTGATGGAACGGGCCCGGGCCAACCGGCAGCGGATCGTGCTGCCCGAGAGCACCGACGACCGGATCCTCGAAGCGGCAGCGATCCTGCTGCGCCGCGGGGTCGCCGATTTGATCTTGCTCGGCGACGAGAACAAGGTCCGGGCCCGCGCCTCGGCCCTCGGTCTTGATCTTGATGAGGCGACGATCATCTCGCCGACCGATCCGGTTCACGTCGAACGGTTCGCGCGCGCGTACGCCGAAGCCCGGGCGCACAAGGGCATGACGGTCGAGCGGGCGCGGGAGATCGTCACCGACGTCTCGTACTTCGGCACCATGATGGTGCATCTCGGACTGGCCGACGGCATGGTCTCCGGAGCGGTGAACACCACGGCGCACACCATCCGGCCGGCGCTGGAGTTCGTGAAGACCAAGCCGGGTGTGAACACCGTGTCGAGCGTCTTCCTGATGTGCCTGGCCGATCGGGTGCTGGTCTACGGCGACTGCGCCGTGATCCCCGAGCCGACGACCGAGCAGTTGGCCGACATCGCGGTCTCGTCCGCGGAGACCGCCCGGCAGTTCGGTATCGATCCGCGGGTGGCGATGCTGTCGTACTCGACCGGCAGTTCCGGATCGGGTGCCGAGGTGGAGAAGGTGCGGGCCGCGACCGCCCTGGTCGCCGAACGGGCGCCGGAACTGGCGCTCGAGGGGCCGATCCAGTACGACGCGGCCGTCGATCCGCAGGTGGCCCGGACCAAGCTGCCGGACTCCGCCGTCGCCGGACGGGCGACGGTGTTCATCTTCCCGGACCTGAACACCGGCAACAACACCTACAAGGCGGTCCAGCGCAGTGCGCACGCCGTGGCGATCGGCCCGGTGCTGCAGGGTCTGCGCAAGCCGGTGAATGATCTTTCCCGAGGAGCGCTGGTGGAGGACATCGTGAACACCGTGGCGATCACCGCGGTGCAGGCCCAGGCGATCAAGGCCGGCCAGACGCGCGGGAGCGTCGGCATGATCGACTCCCCCGTCCTGGTGCTGAACGCCGGATCGTCATCGCTGAAGTATCAGGTGGTGGTCCCCGAGACCGCAGCGGTGCAGGCGAAAGGCACGATCGAGCGGATCGGCGAGGCCGGCAGCTCGGTTGCTGATCATGGTGCGGCCATGCAGGCGATGGCCGCCGAGCTGTCCGAGGCCGGTGTTGATCTTGACACGGTCGGGCTCCGGGCGGTCGGGCACCGGGTCGTGCACGGCGGGCCGGACTTCTCCGATCCGGTGATCATCGACGACGCCGCGGTCGAGGAGATCCGCGACCTGATTCCCCTGGCACCGTTGCACAATCCGGGTGCGGTGGCCGGCATCGAAGCAGCACGGGCACGGTTCGCCGTGCCTCATGTCGCGGTCTTCGACACCGCCTTCTTCGCCACGTTGCCGGAGGCGGCGAGCACCTATGCGATCCCTCGTGATCTTGCCCAGAAGTACCGGATCCGGCGCTACGGTTTCCACGGCACCTCGCATCAGTTCGTGTCCCGGGCCGGGGCGGAGCTCGTCGGTCGTGATCTCGGTGAGCTCAACCAGATCGTGCTGCACCTGGGCAACGGCTGCTCGGCCTCGGCCGTGCGCGGCGGGGTGGCGGTCGAGGCGTCGATGGGATTGACCCCGTTGCAGGGCTTGGTGATGGGCACCCGGTCCGGTGATGTCGATCCCGGGCTGCACACCTTCCTGCACAACGAGCTCGGCATGTCGGTCGGCGACATCGACACCCTGCTGAACAAGCAGTCCGGCCTCAAGGGCATGGCCGGCGTGAACGACTTCCGCGAGCTCGAGCAGCGCCGAGCGGCCGGCGACGCGTCGGCGCAATTGGCCTTCGACGTCTACGTGCACCGGCTCAAGCACTACGTCGGCGCGTACCTGGCCATTCTCGGCCGGCTCGATCTGCTGACCTTCACCGCCGGGGTCGGTGAGAACAATCCGGCGCTGCGCGCCGCCGTCGTCGAGGGCCTGGACGGGCTCGGCCTCGTGGTCGATGCCGAGCTGAACGAAGCCCCGTCAAGGGTGGCCCGGGTCATCTCCCCCGACGGTCCGCCGATCAAGGTCGCGGTGATCCCGACGAACGAGGAACTGGCCATCGCCCGCGAGGCGGCCGCCCTGCTGAGTGCGCGGACCGACGGCTGATTCTCGCCGATCTGATTCTCGCCAATAGGGTGTGACCATGACGACGGCGTTGATCACCGGAGGCACCTCGGGCATCGGGGCGGCGTTCGCGCGCGCCCTGGCGGCGCGCGGCGACGACCTGGTGCTGGTGGCCCGCAACGCCGATCGGCTGACCGAGACCGCGGCCTCGTTGAAGGACGAGTACGGGATCGGCGTCGAGACGATCGTCGCCGACCTCGGCGTACGCGAGGACGTGCTCCGGGTCGCCGAGAGAGTCGCGAGCGCCGGTCAGCCGATCGATTTCTTGATCAACAACGCCGGGTTCGGGGTCCGGGCCAAGCTGCTCAGCGAAGACATCAGCGTGCATGATCACGGGATCGACGTGATGATCCGGGCGGTGTTGATCTTGAGCGGAGCGGCCGGTCGGGCCATGCGGGAACGCGGCTCGGGCAAGATCCTCAACGTCTCCAGCTCGGCCGGATTCTTGACCATGGGCTCGTACTCGGCGATCAAGGCGTGGGTCACGGTCTACAGCGAGGGCCTGGCCAACGAGTTGCGCGGCACCGGCGTCACGGTCACCGCACTGTGCCCGGGCTGGGTCCGGACCGAGTTCCACGAGCGAGCCGACATCAACACCCGCGCCATCCCCGAACTGCTCTGGCTCGAGGCGGACGACCTGGTCGCCGAAGCCCTGGCGGACGCCGACGCCGGCAAGGTGATCTCGGTCCCGTCCAAGCGCTACGCGGTGCTGATGGGCCTCCTACGCCAACTGCCCCGAGGAGCCGTGCGGACCATCTCGCGCAAGGTCACCTCCAGCCGGCACTGAATCGTCGCGCTGATGCCTCCGCGCTCGGCCGCGTTTCCCGTCGAGTGACGGCAAACCGGGCCCGATCGCGCCGATCCAGCAGCCAGGTTTGCCGTCACTCGACGGGAAACGCGGATCGAGAGTTGAGCGTCGCGGCGCGAGCCCGTCAGCGGCCCTCCAACCGGCGGCCGGGATAGGCTGAGGCCGTGTCGAGCCGAAGCCGCTACACCTCGCCGCTGCACGCGGGGGCGCGCTTTGTCGCGCAGCGAGGGATTCTCAAACCGGCGATCTGGCGGATGGTCAGCGTGACGGTGCTCGGCCGGGAGAACCTCGACGCGGTCCGCGGTCCGTACGTGGCGGTGTCCAATCACACCAGCCATCTCGACGCCCCGCTGATCATCGGTGCGCTGCCCCGGAAGCTGTCGCGCTATGTGGCGGCGGGCGCTGCGGCCGACTACTTCTTCGACGTCTGGTGGCGCAAGGGTCTGACCTCGTTGTTCTTCAACGCCTTCCCGGTCGATCGGACCGGCCTGCGCGGCCGGCACGGACTGGCCACCAGCCTGCTCGACGACGGCGTACCGCTGCTGCTCTTTCCGGAAGGGACCCGCTCGCGGACCGGCGAGATGGGCAGCTTCAAGCCGGGCGCGGCCGCACTGTGCATCAGCCGCGACGTACCCTGCCTGCCGGTGGCCATCGTCGGCGCCGCTCAGGCCATGCCGTACGGGAAGAACTGGCCCGACCGCGGCCGGCCGCCGGTCTATGTCACCTTCGGCGAGCCGATGCACGCCGAGGACGGCGAGACGGTCGCGCAGTTCTCCGGGCGCATCGCCAAAGAGGTCTCCGGCCTGATCGACTACACCAATGACTATCGGGCGGCCGACCAGCGCCCGGGGGACGACCGCGCCCACTAGGGCTGACGCCCGGCGCGGTTTTGCGAACGAAGGAGACGAGGATGCCTGCGGTCAAGCACATGAAGTGGTGGGGCTGGGGGGTCGACGGCATCAGCTTCCATCATGAGGACAAGCCGGCACTCGGCCCGTTCGTCCGCGAAGCCGTCGACGTCGACGTCTGGTCGGAGCCGACATCGGCCCTGAAGCTCGAGGACCTCGACATCCACCCGCCCATGATCGGCGACGAACTGCGGGCGCAACTGATCGAGGCGGTCGGTGCCGAGAACGTGCGTCGACGACGCTCTCGAACGGATCGTGCACACCTACGGCAAGAGCGTCCGCGACCTGATCCGGTTGCGGGCCGGCGACATCCCGCGGGTGCCGGATGTGGTCGTCTATCCCGCCGACGAGTCCGAGGTCCAGGCGATCGTCGATCGGGCCGTCGAGGCCGATGCGGTGCTGATCCCGTTCGGCGGCGGCAGCAACATCTCCGGCAGCCTGCAGGCTCCCGAGAACGAGACCCGCCCGGTGATCTCGGTCGATCTTGGTCGGCTCAACCAGGTGATCGACATCGACGAGGAGTCCGGGCTGGCCCGGATCCAGGCCGGCACCCTCGGTCCGGACATCGAAGATCAACTCCGGCCCAAGGGCTGGACCCTGGGCCACTTCCCCGACAGCTTCAGCCACAGCACGCTCGGCGGCTGGGTCGCGACCCGCTCGTCGGGCATGCAGTCGGACAAGTACGGCGACATCGCCGACATCACCCGCGGTCTGCGCGTGGTGCTGCCCGGTCAGGTGCTGCAGCTCCGGCCGTTGCCCGCCACGTCCACCGGCCCGAGTGTCCGCGAGATGATCTTGGGCTCCGAGGGCCGGCTCGGCGTGATCACCGAGGTGACCGTCCAGGTGCACCGGATCCCCGAGGAGCGGCAGATCATCGGATACCTGTTCCCCAACTGGGAAGCCGGGCCTGGCCGCCATGCACGACATCTCCACCAGCGACGCTCGGCCCTCGGTCACCCGGGTCTCCGACGCGAAGGAGACCCGGTTCTCCTTCGCCACCCGGAAGAAGAGCAAGGGCCCGTCGATCTCCTCGCTGGTCAGCAAGGGCCTGATGAAGGTGCTGGAGAAGCGCGGCTGGGATCTCAGTGAGGTCTGCCTGTCGTTCGTCGGGTACGAGGGTGGCAAGAGCCACGTGGCGCGCGAGAAGTCGATCGTCAAGGACATCATCGGCAAGCACGGCGGCATCGCCCTCGGCAAGGGGCCGGGCGCGCTGTACGACCAGAAGAAGTTCGACACCCCGTACATCCGCGACTTCCTGCTCGATCGGGGTGCGGCCGCGGACGTCTCGGAGACGGCTGCTCCGTGGTCCAAGCTGCTGCCGCTGTACACGAACGTGATCGCGGCCGGGGAGAAGGTGTACGCGCAACTCGGCACGACCGGCTACCTCATGTGCCACCTGTCGCACTCCTACCACTCCGGCGCCTGTCTCTACTTCACCTTCGCGTTCCGGCACGACGGGGTCGATCCGCTCGCCCAGTACGACCAGCTCAAGTCGGCGATCCAGCAGCAGTTCGTGGACTCCGACGCCACCTTGTCCCACCACCACGCGGTCGGCACCGAGCACGCGCGCTGGCTGGAGGAGGACATCTCCGCGCCGGGCGTGGCGATGATCGACGGGCTCTTCGCCGCCGTCGACCCGGGCCGCAACTTCAACCCGGGCAAGATCACCCCGAACTCGCCTTGTACGTCCGCCGTACTTCGTGCCCCGCACTTGTCCGGTCGCTCTGCCATCGCACCGTCATGTGTCGTGGCCGGGACGACCGGGGACGATGTAGCGGCCCGGCTGAGCTCGTCGACGGCCAGAACGCGCGCGAAGCAAGCCGTAACACGACCGATGCGAGCGGGCAGCTTGACAGCCCGCCATTTCGCCGGGGGCGAGTAACGTAATTGAGGGGGTTGTCCCTCCTGCCCGGGATAGGCCAATCGCATCCGGCCCTCTCGCGTTCCCCGCGCGGATGGGCCCATCCCCTGTGCGGTCGCCTATTCCGGGTATCCAAGCCGGTACGGCCTATCTCAGCTTCAGCGCCAGATACAGGTCGACCCGATCGGCGGTGCTGCTCAGATCCCGGCCGGTCAGCTCCTCGATCCGCCCGATCCGGTAGCGCACGGTGTTCAGGTGCAGATGGGTCAGCTCCGCCGTCCGGACCCAGGATCCGTCACAGTCCAGGAACGCCGTGAGGGTGGCCAGCAACTGGCTGTTGTAGCGCTTGTCGTGCTCGATCACCGGCCCGAGCGCGATCTCGGTGAAGACCCGCCGCAGGTGATCCGGCACGGTCGCGAGCAGCTGGACGGCCGAGGTGAGTTCGGCCGAATCGTTCACCTGGACCGAGCCGGGCTCGACGCCCGAGGCGTTCGGCATCGCCAGCGCGAACCGGGCCGAGCGCAGCGCACCACCCGAGTTCGGCGACCGTCGCCGCCGAGCTGAATCCGACTCGGAGTACGTCGTCGCCGAGCCCCGGAGCGACCCGGCGCAAGGCCCGCTCGACCGCGTCCAACTCGGGCGGCCGGACCCCGGTGGGCTGCGGCTCGACGGCCAGGAAGGCGATCGCCCGGCCCGAGCCGTCCCGGCCGACCACCGGCGCGCTGAGCTGGCTGATCGCGTCGCTCAACAACTCGACCGCGAGATCCTGCCAGCCGGGTCGGCCGGCGAATTCGGCCATCACCACCACCGTCTGCTGATCGGCCGCGATCCCGGCCTGGCGCAGATAGACGCCCGCTTCGGGCTGTTCGGGATCGGCTTCGATCAAGGTGATCAGCCGGTCGACCAGCGCGGTGCCCTCGTCGTCCCGGGCGGAGCTCTGCATCCGGTACAGCCCGGCGACGGCGGTCAATTCGTTGGCCGTGTCCAAGATCAACGGGTGCCACTCGTTCCAGTCCCCCGCCACGACCAGGAACCAGCCCCTGGTCCGATGATCATCCGGGCCGGCCACGGACAAGACGATCAACCGCCCGCCCCGCGAGTCGGTGATCGTCACCGGGAACCGGGCGGCCGACAGGGCCGTCGACACGACCAGATCCAGGTCGGCCTCGGCCAGTGGCTCGACCGGTTGGATCACGTGCCGGCCGGTCGCGGTGACCATCCAGATCGGCCGCCCGAGCTCGGAGGAGATCCGACTGACCAGATCGTCGAGCAGGTGCCCCTGGTAGACCGCGGTCAGCAGTTCACGCTGCCGCGACAGGCCGGCCATCGCCCGGGCCACCCGGTCGTTGGCCAAGGCGTTGGAGATGTACGCGGTGATCGAGGCGAAGGACACCTCGGCGGGCACCGCGAACAGCGGAAGCTCGTGCCGCCGGCACGCTTCGACCACATCGGCCGGCACCTGCCCGTAGAGTCCCTCGCCGGCCAGCAGGGCCACCGCCCCTGACCGGGCGACCGTCGAGACGAAAGCCTCGCTGTCGTCCGGCGTGCGCCGCCACATGAGTCCGGTCATCACCAGTTGTCCGCGGATCAGATAGCGGTGCGGATCGAGCAGATCGGTGGTGAAGGTCCAGTTGACCGTCCGCGTCAGCGATTCGGCCGGCACGTAGAGCGACCGAATCCCCAGTTGGGCTGCGTCCAGTACGTCTTGGAGCAACACGGGCCGGGAGACCTCCGGCTAACTGCCGCGGTAGGTGGAGAACGCGTACGGGCTCAGCAGCAGGGGTACGTGGTAGTGCGCGTCCGGGTCGGTGAGGTTGAACGGGATGATCACCTCGGGATAGAAGGTCGGCTGACCGAGGGAGGCGAAGTAGGCCGCCGTGCCGAAGCTCACCCGATAGACGCCCGGCTCGAGGTCGACGGGTCCGAAGTCGGAGATCCGCCCGTCGCTGTCGGTGGTGCCGGCGACGACCGGCTGCCAACCGTCCGTACCCTGCTGCTCCAGGGTGACCTCGACACCGGACGCCGGCCGCCCGGAGACGGCGTCCAGGACATGGGTGGTGACCCGGCTGCGCTGGTCTGCTCATCGGGCCGCCTCGCTCTCGTCGTAGCCGGAATGCCGGTCGAGATGGCTGAAGAGCTGCGGGATCCGCAGCAGGGCGATGTCGCGGAGCTCGGAGCCCACGACGGCGATCTCGACCTCGGGATCGAGTTCGAGCCGGCGGGTCAGCTCGGCGAGGATCTGCTGCCGGGTGCGACCCGCGGCCCGGATCAGGAAGACCCGGCCGAACTTCTCCTCGTAGGCCCGGTTCCCGGCCGCGAGCGCTGCGGCCAGATCCGGATCGTCGGAGGCGCTGGACGCCTGTTCGGCCTTGGAGAAGTTCTGCGCGGTGCCGTGGCCTTCGGCCTTCTCACCGATCCGGGGATGGTGCGGCGAGCGCCTGGTCGACCTCGTCGGGGCTGAGCGGGGTGGCCGCGGCCCCGGCGGTCTCGAGCAGCTGATCCAGCGAGCGGTACGGGCCGGCTGCGATCACGTCGTCGACCCAGCGCGGCACGGCCAGGCAGGCCGTCAATCCGTCCCTGAGCTCGTCGATGGTCAGGTCAAGCTGCGTGCTCATTGGCGAACGATTCTCCTTCGTGTGTGGGCCCAACTCTAGGCCGTCGCCGACCGGGTCGGCTCAGGTTCCTCGCTCTCCGACCACCCGCCCTGGGCCGTCGGCGATGAGCGCCGTCGGTGGGGTTTCCGCGCGGGACCACTAGATTCGTGTCGTGGCATTTTCGGTACGGACCATCACCGCTGACGAACACGTGGCCTACAACGCCACCCAGCCGGCGTTGAGCTTTCTGCAGACCCCGGCCTGGGGGAAGGTGAAGAGCGAGTGGCGCAGCGAGTCGCTGGGCTGGTTCGACGACCAGGACAACCAGGTCGGCGCCGCACTGGTGCTCTACCGGCAGCTGCCCAAGATCAAGAAGTACCTGGCCTACCTGCCGGAGGGTCCGGTGATCGACTGGACCGACGGCGATCTGGCGGCCGGCTGACACCGCTCGCCGAGCATCTGCGGTCCGCGGGCGCCTTCGGGGTGCGGATCGGCGCACCGGTGATCGCCCGGCGCTGGGGCGCGGACACGATCAAGGCGGCGATCGCCGACGAGCGGATCACCCGGCTGAGCGAGGCGATCCCCGACGAGGTGAACCACCAGGCCACCCGGATCCGCAACCAGCTTCGTGAACTCGGCTGGCGTCCGCCGGAGGAGGAGGACGGCTTCGCCGCAGGTCAGCCCCGCTTCGTCTTCCAGCTCCCGGTGGGCGGCAAGACTCCCGAGCAACTGCTCAGCGGGATGAACCAGCTCTGGCGCCGCAACATCAAGAAGGCCGCCAAGTCCGGTGTCGTCGTACGCCAGGGCAGCCTGGAGGACCTCGGCGAGTTTCACACGTCTGTACGTCGAGACGGCCGAACGTGATCACTTCACCCCGCGGCCGCTGGCGTACTTCGAGACCATGTTCTCCGCGTTGCAGGCTGAGGATCCCGACCGGATCCGGCTCTACCTCGCGCACCACGAAGATGATCTTGTCGCGGCCACCACGTGGGTCCGGGTGGGCGAACATGCCTGGTACTCCTACGGCGCCAGCTCGACGGCCAAGCGGGACGTACGCGGCTCCAACGCGATCCAGTGGCAGATGATCACCGACGCGCTGGAGGCGGGCGCGACGGTGTACGACCTGCGCGGGATCACCGAGGGCCTGGAAGCCGACGATCCGCATCTGGGCCTGATCCAGTTCAAGGTGGGCACCGGCGGTGAGGCGGTGGAGTACCTCGGCGAGTGGGATCTGCCGCTGAATCCCCTGCTGTACAAGGCGTTCGACCTCTACATGAAGCGCCGTTGATCATGGGCGGGGTCGTCCTGCGGCTCGACGGGCCGCGCTGGCGGGAGCACCTGCAGACCGTGTCGGGGGCAACGCCGGGGATGGTGCCGGTGATCAAGGGCAACGGGTACGGCTACGGCCTGCGGCGGCTCGCCGAGGAGTCGACGAATCTCGGCGTCGACGTGATCGCGGTCGGCACGCGCGTTGGAGGTCGCCGTGGTCCGGGAGAGCTTTGCCGGCGACGTGGTGATCTTGAACCCGTGGGATCGGGCGAGCCCGCTGGCCGCGGAGCTGACCGGCGATCCGCGGGTGATCACCACGGTGTCGCGGCTGGATGATCTTCAGCGACTGAGTGCCGGTGAGGATCGCCCTCGGGTGCTGGTGGAGGTCCTGACCTCGATGCGCCGGCACGGCATCGCCGCTGTTGATCTTGGTCGGGTCGCTCCGCTGCTCGCCGGTGTCGCGTTCGAGGGCTGGACGATCCACCTGCCGCTGCTGGCCGACGGGCGCTATGCCGAAGCCGAGCGGCTGGCTCGCGCCGCGCTGGCCGCGGCGCCCGGAACCCTCTGGCTGTCGCATCTGCCACCGGAGGAGGCCGAGGCGCTGGGTCGGCAACTGGGCGGTGCGAGCGGTGACCCCGTGCCGATCCGGCTCCGGGTCGGCACCAAGCTCTGGCTCGGCGAGGAATCCGCCCGCCGGACCACCGCGACCGTGCTCGACGTGCACCCGATCAAACGGGGCGAGCGGGCCGGCTACCGGCAGCGGCGCTGCCCCGCCGACGGCTGGATCGTGGTGATGGCCGGCGGCACGTCACACGGCATCGGGATGGAGGCGCCGACCTCGGCCAGCACCCTGCGGCAACGAGCGGTGGCGCTGGCGACGGGCTCGCTGGAGGCGGCCGGACTCGCGCTCAGCCCGTACACGATCAACGGCCGCAAGCGCTGGTTCCTGGAGCCGCCGCACATGCAGTCGAGCCTGATCTTCCTGCCCGGCAAGGAGAAGCCGCCGGCGATCGGCGACGAGTTGCCGGTGGAGCTGCGGCTGACCACCGCGACGGTCGACTCGGTCGAGTGGGACTGACCGGCAGCGCACTCGCGGATCGCACGTCCTTCGCCCAGGCTCAGGACGCGAAACGCACGCCCCAGCCGGCAGATCCGCACGTTTGCGCCCAACTGGTGCGAAACGTACGCCTCAGCTTCGGAGCTTGGCCCGGAGCCGCTCGGAGTCCTCGTCGGTCCAGCCCATCTTGATCAACATCTCCTCGACACCGCCGAAGGTGTCGTCGATGTGGTTGAGCAAGCTGATCATGGTCTCGGGATGGGTGAGGTGTGACGACATCGGTCGATCGCGCAGGTTGTCGGCGTAGGTCGGGGACTGCATCAGTCGGTCGACGATCCGCTCGATCCGTTCCGAGCTGGCGGCGTAGTCGGCGACGATCGCGTCCCGTTGCGCTCCGGCCACCGACAGCGCCAGCGCGACGATGGTCCCGGTGCGATCCTTGCCCGCGGCGCAGTGCACGAGTGCCGCGCCCGGCGCCGCCGCGATCGCCCGGAGCGCGGCCAACACCGAGTCGGGACGATCCAGCAGATAGCTGAAGTAGGTCGAGGCGATCACGTCGTCCAGTTCCACCTCCGGCTCCAGATCTATCCACGGCAGCGCCTCCTCGGGCAGCACCTCCGGGCGTACGTCGGGCTTGTCCTCGCCGATACCCGGCTCCCATTCGCGGAACAGGGAGAACTGCTGGATCCGGACACCGCGCGCGGTCAGCGGTCCCGGGCCCTCCTGCTCGGCCTCGTAGCCGCTGCGCAGGTCGATCACGTCAGTCAGCCCGAGGTCGAGCAGCCGGCGCTGGTCAGCGTCGGTGAGCGTCTGCAGGTTGTCCGAACGCAGCAGCCGGCCCGGGGCGATCTCGCCGCCGTCGTCGGTGGGCAGCCCGCCGACATCGCGCAAGTTCGCCAGACCTTCGAGATCAATCCACATCCGCTCCACGCGGGCCAGCGTAGACGGGCAACCTGATCGGCCGGTGTGGAGCGCAGGTCAACTGGCCCAATGCCCGGTGAAGTACAGCCAACTCCACCAGATCATCAGCACGATCTCGAGTCGCGAAGGCCAGTCCGACCACGGATCGGTGAGCGATCCGGCCGAGGCGCGGCTCGGGCCGCCAACCCGCCCAGCGGCCGATCATGATCCACAGCGGGAACCAGAGCAGCGTGGCGCGGTTGACCGAGAAGAACCAGTACGACAGGGAGAACGCCACGACCTGGATGCCCACCCAGCTGGCCTCGCCCCAGAGCCCTCGCCCTTCGGCGATCTCCGGCCGGGGGGAACGGCGGGCGCGGATGCTCACCACCAGGCACCACACCGTCACGCCCAGTCCGACCGCCATCGAGACCACCTCGCCACGGAAGACCGCCGCCCACCACGGGTGATCGGCGTACGCGCCCGGCACGATCGCGGGAATCGTGTTCTTGAACGAGTCCCACGGCCAGGTCAGGCCGCGGACCCAGCCGGTCGACTGGGCCTGGTACCAGGCCGTCCAGCTGCCGGTCAGCAGGTAGAGGTAGCCGACGAAGCCGGCGATCACCGCGGCCGGGATCAGCATCAGCCCGGCTCTGGTGATCTTGACGTGCCAGTCGATCCGGTCACTGATGATCATGACCAGCAGCGCGCCGACCAGGAAGACTCCGGACACCCGTACGGTGCAGGCGATCGAGGCCAGGACGGCAGCGGCCAGCCACCGATCCGATCGGGCCCGTTCCCAGGCCCAGAAGGCGGCCGCGCAGAACAGCGACTCGGTGTAGGGAACGGTGGTGAAGACCGCGGTCGGCGCGAACAGCCAGGCGACCGCGGCCCAGGGGCCGCCCAGCCGGTAGAGGGCAGCCGCGGCGACCGCCGAGCAGAGCGTGGAGATGATCACCCCGCTCACCGCCATCGGTGCGCCGATCTGGGCGAACAACGACAGCAGCACCGGCAGTCCGGGGAAGAAGGCCATCAAGATGTTGTCCGGCTCAGCGAAGTAGCCGTCCTCGGCCAGCCGGACGAAGTGCTGGACGTCCCAGTTGCTGACCAGGTCGGTCAGACTGCGGTTGTCCATGATCGCGATGATCAACGCGACCGCGGCGATCAGCCCGCGGCTGGCGATCCACGCCTGGACGACGACACGGCCGCGGTGTGCCTGCGCCGCGTCGACGCCGGCTGCCGGCTCGACCTCAGCCGACCGAACCAGCATGGATCCTCCTGCCCCGGGGCGGCGGCTGTCCGCGCCGACCGGGCAGCCAGCCGGCATCGGGCGCGCCGTCGAGGACGCCGCCGGTCGGATCGTCCCGGCCGCCGGCGCGTACGGGATCGAATTCGGGGCGCAGCGCGTCGCGGACGACCATGATCGCCACCCAGCTCTGGGTGCTCATCCGGATCAACACCGCGAACCAGTAGACCCGGTCGGCCGAGCTGTCGCCGGGGGTCAGCAAACCGCCCAGATGCCACCAGATGGCGACGAAGTAGACCAGTTCGCCCGCGGTGAAGATCAGCCAGTCCCGCCACTTCGGGCGCGCCAAGATCAACAGCGGCAGCAGCCAGAGGACGTACTGCGGCGAGTAGACCTTGTTGGTCAGCAGGAAGGCGACGACGACCAGGAAGGCCATCGCGCCGAACCGGGGCCGGCGCGGCGCGACCATGATCAACACCCCGATCGCCAGACAGCAGGACGCGAACAGGCCCGCGCTGACCACGTTCAGATCTTGCACCTCGTGACCGGCGAGGGAGAACACGTACCAGATCGAACCGAGGTCTCCGCCGCGATCGGAGTTGAAGGTCCAGAAGCTCCGCCAGGCGTCCGGTGCCAGCACGAGAACCGGCAGGTTGACCGCGCCCCAGCTGAGGACGGCGGTGCACAAGTGTGGTGACGAAGTCGGGCATCCGGCGGCCGCGCAGGCAGAGCAGGAACAGCGGTCCGAGCAGCAGCCCCGGATAGAGCTTCGCCGCCACGCCGAGACCGAGCAGTACGCCGGTGAGCGCCGGCTTGCTCCGGGACCAACTGAGCATGGCGAGGGCGGTCAGCGCGATGGGCAGCAGATCCCAGTTGATCAACGCCGCGGCGGCCACGCAGGG
Source organism: uncultured Actinomycetota bacterium (assembly GCA_963761955.1). Taxonomy (GTDB): domain Bacteria; phylum Actinomycetota; class Actinomycetes; order Propionibacteriales; family Propionibacteriaceae; genus Microlunatus. The sequence goes on from CAVXIY010000010.1 coordinate 38,751, forward strand.
CGAGGCGGCCAGCATCATGCCGTCCCACGGCCGGTGCTCGTCGGTCCGCACCTGGGCCCAGATGGCGATCAACAGCAGAGCACCGAGCAGCACGGTGTTGACGTCGACGAAGATCAAGGTCGAGGCGCGGATCTGGCCCTCGGTCAGGTCCGTTCCCTGCTGACCGCCGAGGAGTGCGGTGATCCGGCGTTCGAGTTCCAGGAACCAGCCGGTGAGCACCGGATACTCCAGCACCGGATAGTCGCCGGAATCGAGATAGGGCGTGTTCCCCTGGAGCAGGCCGCGGTCGGGATAGAGCAGCCCGATGTCGGAGTAGCACAGGAACTTGAAGTGATCAGCGCCCCGCCGGCACGGCAGTCGGAAGACGACTCCGGCCAGGTAGACCAGCGTGCCGACCAGCAGCGCGACCCGCACCGGGCTCCACCAGCCGGTGCCGGTGACCGCATGCCGGCCGAGCGGACCGCCCAGCCGACGGCTGAGCGTACGCACGAAGGCGTCGTTGACCGAAGGTCCGCGCGCTCCCGTGTGTCTGTGCGCGCGGCGGGGGTTCAGGGGTCGCCCCCTGGCTCGATTCAGTCTCCGGCCGCCCGGCCACACTAGCCCCCGCCGCGCGGTGTCTGTCGGCCTCCTGGTCCGCCGTTGCCCTTCGACTTGGAGGCGGATGGCTTGCCGCTGCCTGACGGCTCACCTGACGGGTCGCTCGGCCTGCCGCCGGAGGGCGTCGAACTCGGCTTCCCGGTCGGCGTCGCGGTCGGCTTCTTGCTCGGTTCGGAGGTCTGAGCTGGGCTGGCTGGTCTGCGTGGGCGGCGGCGCCTGCTCGCGGTTGACGTACGCGGGCGGGTCGAACTCCTTGACCGCCTGGCCCTTGGTGGCCGTCGCCATGTAGTCGGCCCAGGTCTGCGCCGGATAGGTGCCGCCGAAGAAGGTGCTGTCCCCGGGCCGGCGGTAGTCGTCGAGGCTGGCCGTGCCGGCGTCACCGGCGACGTACATCACCGCCGTCGAGATCTGCTTGGTGTAGCCGACGAACCAGGATGAGTTCACGATGTCCTTGCCGCCGACGGTGACGCCGTTGGTCCCCGTCTTGCCGGCGACCGGGCGGCTCAGCGTCTGCACCGAGCGGCCGGTGCCGTTCTCGACCACGTTGGACAGCGCGAAGGTCACGTCGTCGGCGACGTCGGCGCTCATCGCCCGCTTCTCGTCGGCCTTGGCCTTGTAGACGACCTTGCCCTTGGCGTCGCGGACCTCCTTGACCACGTGGTCGGCGACGTGGGTGCCGTCGTTGGCGAAGGTCGCGTACGCGCTCGCCTGGTTGAGCGGGCTGACCTCGGGCGTGCCGATCGGGATGTTGCGAGGGGCGGCGTCCCAGCCGCGGGTCTTCGGCGCCCCGGCGGCCTCGGCCAGCTTGAGGACCTTGTCCTTGCCGTCGTCCATCGAGGTGACCATGTCGACGAAGGCGGTGTTGATCGAATCGGTGGTCGCCCTGAGCAGGGTCACTGCCGTCGCCGTACTGCTGGGAGTACTCGTTGCGCACGACGATCGGGTCGGCCGGGAGCTTGAAGCTGTTGCCGTGGAAGGTCGAGTAGAGGCTGTAGCCGTCCTTGAGGCCCGCGGCCAGCGCGTACGCCTTGAACGTCGAAGCGGTCGGGCGCGCGGTGGTGGCCCAGTTGCGGGAGTTCTTGATGTAGTCGGGACCGCCGTAGAGCGCGAGCACCTCGCCGCTGCTGACGTCGACGGACGCGATCGCGGCATGGAGGTTCTTGGCCTTCTTGCCGGAGGCGTCGGCGGCCTGCTTGGTGACGCGCTGGGCCGCCTCGACGGCCGCGTCCTGGGCGTCCTTGTCGAAGGTGGTGGTGATCTTCAGGCCGCCGCCGCTGATCTGGGAGGAGGCGAACCCGGCCGCACCGAGCTCGCGCTCCACCATCTTGAGCAGGAACCCCTTGGGTCCGCCGTAGCGCTCGTTGATCGGCACGTCGGGGAACTTCGGCAGCTTGGCCGAGTACTTCGCGGCCTGGGCGGGCGTGATGGCCCCGGTCTCGGCCATCGAGTTGATCACGTACCGATAGCGCTCGAGCAGCTGCGGATGGTTGTCCTCGTCCGAGGGATCGTAGTAGGTGGGGTTGTTGACCACGCTGGCCAGCACCGCGGCCTGCGGGACGCTCAGCTTCTTGGCGTCGATGTTGAAATACGCCTTGCTGGCGGCCTGCACGCCGTACGCGCCGTGCCCGAAGTAGATCGTGTTGAGGTAGCCCTCGAGGATCTGTTCCTTGCTCAGCTGCTTGTTGATCTTGTAGGCCAGGAAGAGTTCCTTGAACTTCCGGGTGAGCTTCTGCTCGGAGTTCAGGTAGAGGATCTTGATGTACTGCTGGGTGATCGTCGAGCCGCCCTGCAGCGTGCCGCCGCGGGCGATCACCCAGGCGGCGCGCGCCATGCCGCGGATCGAGATGCCCTTGTCGGTCCAGAACGTGCGGTTCTCCGCCGCGACGATCGCCTCGGTCATGTTGTCCGGCATGTCCTTGTAGGCCAGGGGTTGCCGATTCTGGATGGCGAAGGTGCCGAGCTGGGCCTTGCCGTCGTTGTAGTAGACGAAGCTGGTGGCGGTGTTGAAGTCGGCGTTGGGGTCGGGCAGCTTCGTGGTGCTGTAACCGATCGCGACGATCGCCACGCCGGCGACCAGGCCGAGGGCGGTCATGATCCCGATCACCTGCAGGATCCTGACGACTACTCGGCGGCCGCGGGAGCCTTTCGGGCGCGCGCGAGCGGCTGGGGGATTCTTCTCAACGGGGCCCCATTGGGGGTCAACCATAAATATCCTCGACGGTTTGCTGGCGACGGGGCGGCTTGCGCTTGACCCCGTCACCGAGGAGGTACGACAAGATCATGTGGTTCCAGTTGCAGGCGGGGCACACCTCGACGACCACGACCTTGAACTCGCCGAACTCGTGCGCCATCTCCTCGAGCTCCGCCGTCCGCTTGATCCGGCCGGAGTACTGCCCCAACTGCTCGCCGAAGACGTACTGCAGGTTGACCAGATCCGGGGACTCGCAGACCGGACACGGGACCCGCGAGGGCTCCCCGTGGTGCTTGGCCGCACGGACCAGCATCGGGTCGGCATCACAGGCATCCAGCCTCGCGAGGTTGCGTCCGGGGCGCCGCAGCGCCTCCAGAGCGGAGCGTCGCTGCAGCGCATAGTCGATGACTTCGCGCTGCGACCACATGGCGACCAGCGTACGTGGGCACCCCCGTGAGGGTCGAGTTTCGGCGATGCGCGAATGGTCACACCCGCGCCGACGGCAGCGGTTTGCCGGTCTGGCCGCCGCGTGAGGTCGATTGGCCGTCGACCGATGCCGTACCATCGTGCGTCGGCCTAGACGCCGCGGGGCCATGGCGCAATTGGTAGCGCACCTGCTTTGCAAGCAGGGGGTTACGGGTTCGAGTCCCGTTGGCTCCACCGATCGTTTCACCTAGTCACAGCGCTTTTTTAGCTTGATACTGCGCTAGCTACGCTAACGTAGGTTGGACCACAAAGGGGACTGGTGGGGGAAAGACCATGCATTCCCCCTTGTCACGGCCGACGTCTCGGCAGGGCGCGTTCCCGTCAGGCAGACCATCGGCGGGCGCCTGGCCACGCGCTCGTCGGCGGCACTCCGGTAACGCTCGAGGATGATTGACTGAGCGCCGTGGGGAAGCCAACCGACGCCGAGAGCCTCGTCAAGCAGCTGATCGCCGGCGGCACACCCGACGAGCAGCAAGCACTCCTCAAGGCCCTGCTCAGCGGGCAAGTCTCCAGCATCCTCGAGAAGCTCGACACCTCCGCGGAGCCCGCGCTGCGTCCTCCGCCGCCGGAGGTGTCCGGGTTCCGGGTGCGGCTGGACCTGCACGGCGCGAAGCCACCGGTCTGGCGGCGCCTCGACCTGCCCGGCGACCTGACGCTGCCCCGGGTGCACGACGCGATCCAAGCCGCGATGGGCTGGACCAACAGCCACCTGCACCGCTTCCGCACCGGCCGCGACCACCGGTCGCCGTACTTCGTCACCACCTTCGATCTCGACGAGGGCGAGGAAGGCGTGCTGGAGGACGACGTCCGCCTCGACCAGCTGGTCAGCGCCGAGGGCGACGCCATCTGGTACGAGTACGACTTCGGTGACGGCTGGGACCACGTGCTCCAGGTCGAGGAAGTGCTCGACGAGCGACCCGCGACGGTGCGCTGCCTCGGCGGCCGGATGGCCTGCCCTCCGGAGGACTGTGGCGGGATCGGAGGCTACGACGAGCTGGCGAGATGGGTGCGCAGCGGGTACGACGACGCGCAGCTCCCGGAAGTCTTCGACGACGCTGCGCACGCCCGCGATTGGCTGCCGCTGGAGTGGCACCCGGACCATTTCGCCGTCGACGAGGCGAACGCCGCCCTGTCCGTCGCTCTGGCCGAGCCGGTCGCCGTCACCGGCGAGCTCGCAGATCTGCTCGAGCAGCTGGAACGACGCGGCATCCGGAGCCTGCGCGAGGTGCTCGGTCGACCTTTGTCCCACGGACCGACCGAGGTCACCGACGATGAGGCCGCCCGGCTGACCGAGGCCTACCGGGTTCTCCTCGACGTTGTCGGCGATGGTGTGGCGCTGACCTCCGCGGGCTACCTGCCACCCAAGCTGGTCGAGCAGTTTGCCGAGCGCACGGGCATCACCGGGTGGTGGATCGGCAAGGCCAACCGGGAGGACCTGACGCCCCCCGTCGCCGCCGTCCGCGAGACCGCGCGAGCGCTCGGGCTGGTTTCGGTCCGGAAGGGCCGGCTCACGCCGACCGCTGCCGGCGTCCGCGCCCGGCAGGACCCCCGCGCGCTGCTGAAGCACATCGTCGGGCGACTTCCGTTGGGCACCAAGGACTTCGATCGACACGCCGGCTGGATGGCGCTCGCCGTCGCCGGCAGCGGCGCGCCGGCCGAACAGTGGCGTGAGCAGGTCAGCGACCTGCTGCTGGCCCTCGGTTGGAGAACCGACCGAGACCGGTACTCACCTCCCCCCGCCCACAGTCCGACGCTCGTCGTCCTGAACGAGCTGGCTGGGGCAGCCCGCACCGGCTGGAGGGTGACGGGCACCGACCTGGCCGTCGCGGCAACCGCCCGCTCGGTGATCCGTCAGCGCTGAGCCTGGGCGTGACTTCGAAGCATCGTGGGTGTCCGCAACGTGTCGCCGTGGCGGCGATATAAGTCGTCATATCATGAGTGCATGGACGTACGACGGATGCGGCTTCGCGCAGGGCTCTCCCAGCGCCAACTGGCGGATCTCACTGGGATCGCTCAGCCGAACATCTCGGCCTACGAATCAGGCAGGTTGACCCCCAGTCCGGCTACGCTCGCGCGGATTGCGAAGGCCACGGCAGTCCGACCGTCCGCCCTTCTTGCGCAGATGCGCGACGACATCATGGCTGTTGCCGCCCGCCACCACGCGAGCAACGTCCGGGTCTTCGGCTCCGTCGCCACGGGTTCGGATACGCCTTCGTCAGACCTTGACCTCTTGGTCCACTTCTCCGACGAGGCGAGCCTGTATGACCAGGTCGGACTCACCTCGGAGCTAGAAGACTTGCTCGGCGTCAGTGTCGATGTCATCTCCGACGGTGCTGCGGGCGTGGACCGCATCAAGCACACGGTGGCTGTGTGACTCCTGAAGAGCGCACCAGGCGAGCGCTCACCGACATTCTCGGCTTCGCCGACGAGATCAGCCAGTACGTGACCTCACTGGGCGAGCAGAACTTCTACAGCCACCGGCCAACCCAGTTGATCGCCGAGGCACTCCTGCACCGGATCGGGGAAGCGGTCTCACGCCTGGAAGACGGTTTCGTTGCGGAGCACCCGGCAGTCGAGTGGCAAAAGATGAAGGGCATGCGGAACGTCGTAGCCCACCAGTACGGCTTCATCGACTACCGCATCGTCTGGCGCGCCCTCAGCGACGTGCTCCCGAATGACGTGGCAGCGATCGAGCGCATCCTCGAACAGGATTGAAAGTGCCAGGTCGGCGACAGGGAGGCGTCGCCCTTGCCGGCGGCCTTCGCGATGTAGGCCTACATGACGAGCGCGGCGACGAGGTGACCGGCCCGTTGGCTGGTGTGGACGTCGAGGCTGTGGTGGCGGGCCGGCCGGTGCGGCCTTGGTGCTCCCACATGTCGCCTGGCGATGAGTTTGGGCCGCAAGGCAGGTCGAAAGCGGCATGACCGAGACGCATCAGCCCACCGTCACCACTCACACCATCGGTGAGGGTGAGGACACCATCAACTACGACGTGTACGGCGACCTGTCCGCCGCGACGCCCGACCGGCCCGCCCTCCTGGCCTTCGCCAACCCGATGGAGGCAGCCGCCTTCGCCGCGCTCGCCGCCGAGATCCAGGACCGGCCCGTGGTGACCATCGATCCACGCGGGGCGGGCCGCAATCCGACCGGGACCAGCCCGCTGACGCCCGGGCAGCACGCGGACGACCTACACCGCGTCATCGAGGCGCTCGGGGTGGGTCCGGTCGACGCGTTCGGCTCCAGCGGCGGGGCGATCTGCCTCCTGGCCCTGCTCGAGGCCCACCCCGACGACGTCCGATGCGCGGTCGTCCACGAGCCGCCGTTCGTCGACGCGCTCGCCGACGGCGATGTTGTGCTGGCCGCCTGCACCGACATCCGCAACACCTACGACCGCGCCGGCAACGGCCCCGCCATGGCCAAGTTCATCGCACTCGTGATGCGACCCGAGCCGCTGCCGGCCGACTACCTCGACCGCCCGGCGCCCGACCCGGCCGCATTCGGCATGAGCGCCGAGGACGACGGGGACCGCACCAACCCGCTGATGCGCAACATGCCGGCCTGCAACGCCTACGTGCCGGACTACACCGCGCTCGCCGCCCTCGGGAAGCGTCTGCATGTGGCGGTCGGCGCCGACTCCGGCCAGGAGATCGCCGCGCGCGGCGGATACGGCCTGGCCCAGCGTCTGGGCCGCGAGGTGGACCTCTTCCCCAGCCACCACGCCGGCTTCACCAGCGCCGAGGGTGAGTTCCCCGGCCAGCCAGAGGCGTTCGCGGCCAGGCTCCGCGAGGTGCTGGCCTGAGACCGACGGGTCACAAGGCCGCATGCATGCCGCGCCATGACCCACTGACTGTTGATTAGTTCAATTCGCTGCTCATCAAGCTGATCAACTTGTCCGGAGGACGTCAAGAGGCGCTGCGACGACTCGGTCGCCGAACGGCACCGCGGTGGGCCTGGAATGGAGCACCACTCTCCACCGAATCGCGAGCCGAGTTGATCTGCGGCACGGTGAGCCATCGAGTGTCGACGACCGTCACGGTCGCCGCCGCGTTCACCTCGCCGTCAGACGGTGGATTCGCAGACATGCGGTGGTGGAAACGCGCTACCAATCTGGTGGATTCGCCGCGATGAAGTGGTGGATTCGCACCACCCCACTCGCTGCCAGGCCGACCAGCACCTGATCGCGCTACGTCACCACTGGCGATCAGTCGGTCCTCAATCCCTCCGAACCCGACGACAGCAGAGCGGCTGGCTGACCCGTCGACTACCGAGTCCGTTACGAGCATTGACGAGTCGCAAGATCCGAAGTCCCGACCTCCCCTGCAAGACCCAAAATCGAGCGGCACGCATGCTACGAAGGTCCGTAGATCGGTCCGCCCCTCGGGGCGGGCCGAGCGTCATTTCAAGGCTAGTTGACGACGGCTGACGGGCGGTGACGAGGCGTGCACGGTGGGGTCAAGTTCTATCGCGGCTCGCCCGGCGCCGCGCGTTCGTACGTCGAGGCCGACCGCTCCCGGGTCGATGACTACTACCTCGCCGAGGGCACTGGCCTGGCCGAGCGGTACGTCGCCACGCCCACACCCGAGGGGGTACGTCTGGGGGTACGTGACGAGGAAGGAGGGATCAGGGCTGGGGGGACGCTGGATGGGCCGGCCTACGAACGGTGGGTCGCCGGGTACGACGTCGAGACCGGTGCGCCGAAGGGCCGGCTGCGTCGCGACAAGCAGGGCCTGCGGTTCGTCGAGGTCGTGGTCAACGGTCCGAAGACCTGGTCGTTGGCCGCCGCGCTGCACCCGGAGATCGCCGCCGCGTACGACGCCGCCCAGGACAAGGCCGCGGCCGAGATCATCGGCTGGCTCGCCGAGCACGCCACCACCCGGGTCGGGCCTCGAGGCCGGCAGGTGCAGGTTCCGGTCGAGCAGCTCGAGGCTGCCGTCGTGCGGCACTACACGAGCCGGGCCGGCGACCCGCACCGCCATCTCCACCTGCAGATCAACGCGCGCGTGTACGCCGCCGGCGCGTGGCGAGGGCTGCACTCGGTCGGCGTGGTGGACAGCATCGAGGCGATCAACGGGATCGGGCACGCCGCAGTCGTGTGCGACCCCGAGTTCCGTGGGGTGCTCGCCGCGCACGGGTACACGCTCGACCCCAAGACCGGCGAGGTCGCTCAGCTCGCGCCGTACGCCGGGTCGTTCAGCGCCCGCGCCGCGCAGATCACTCGCAACATCGACCGCTACGAGGCCCAGTGGCGCAGCGAGCATCCTGACGAGGAGCCCGGCCCGACACTGCGGCGGGCCTGGGACCGTCGGGCGTGGGCTCAGGCCCGACCCGACAAGGTCGTGCCCGAGAGCGGAGCCGAGCTCCGGCAGCGGTGGGTCGACGAGCTGCACCAGCTCGGTTTCACTCCCCCGACTGTCGGAGTGGAGCACCGTGCCGTCGCGATCGGCAGGGTCAGGCGGGACGCGGTGGTCGACCTGGTGCTCTCGCGGCTGGGGGCGCGTCGCTCGAGCTGGAACGCCGCCGACATCCGCGGCGAGGTCGAGCGGATCATCGCATCCGTCGACATCGTGGCGCAGGCGCCGGTACGCCACGAGCTGGTCGAGGACCTCACCGAGCGCACCGTCGCCCGCTGCGTTCCGCTCCTCGCCCGCGACGATGTACCCGAACACGTCCGCTCCCTTACCTCCCACCGGGTGCTCGATGTCGAAGCCGACTTGATTGCCCGACTCACGTCACGCGCCGAGCAGCCCTCGACGCACTATCCGGTCGGCACCGTGGTCGCGAGGCGTCGCCTCGACCACGCCCAACGCCAGGTCGTCGCCGCACTCGGCGGCACCGCCCAGCTCCTGGTCATTCAAGGAGCTGCCGGGGCCGGCAAGACCACCACCCTGGCCGCCGCCAGCGAGTTGCTCGCGATGCAGGAAAAGCGGCTGATGGTGGTGACTCCGACCCTGAAAGCAGCACAGGTAGCCCAGGAAGAGGTCGGCGCCGCCGCGTTCACCAGCGCTTGGCTGGTCCACCAGCACGGCTTCCGTTGGGACGAGGACGGCCACTGGTCCCGCAACCCGGTCCCGCGCGATGCCCTGTCAGCGCACGCGCTGCTGCTGCCCGGCGACCTCCTGCTCGTCGACGAGGCCGGCATGCTCGACCAGGACGTCGCCCGCGCCCTGCTCACCATCGCCGACGAAACCGGGGCCCGGATCGCGTTCGTCGGTGACCGCCACCAGCTTCCCGCCGTCGGCCGCGGCGGCGTGCTCGACCACGCCGCCCGCTATGCACCCCCTGAGGCCTGCCTCGAGCTGGAGACCGTGCACCGGTTCACCGACCCCGAGTACGCCGACCTGACGCTGCTGATGCGCACCGGGCAAACCCCCGGCGAGGTCTTCGACATGCTGCAGGCGCGTGGGCTGATCCAGATCCACCCCACCGAGGTCGAACGCCTCGCCGCCCTCACCGACGTCCACGGAACGGTCATCGCGGACACCCGCGAGCAGGTCGCCACACTCAACGCCGTGATCCGCGACCAGCGCCTCGCCACCGGCGAGACCAGTGCCGCCGGAGCCGTCACCACCGCAGCCGGCGAGCGACTCGGCGTCGGCGACCAGATCGCAACCCGACGCAACGACCGCGACCTCGGCGTGGCCAACCGCGACCGCTGGACAGTGACCGGCACTGACGACCACGGCGGCCTCGTCGTCCGCGGCCGCGGTGGCGCACGGACCCTGCCCGCGGACTACGTCCGCCAACACGTCGAGCTCGCCTACGCCACCACCGCCTACGGCGCCCAGGGCGAGACCGTCGACCAGGCACACCTGCTGATCGGTGAAGGCACGGGCGCCGCCGCGGCGTACGTCGGCATGACCCGCGGCCGCAACCGCAACACCGCCCACCTCGTCGCGGAGACCCTCGAAGAAGCACGCGCCCAGTGGGTCGACGTGTTCAGCCGTGACCGCGCCGACCTCGGGCCCCGCCACGCCGCCCAGACCGCGGCGCGAGGACATCGACCGCTACGGACCTCAGGCCCCGCCCCGAGCCACCGAACTCGACGTCCGCACCCCGCACCGCGGTCCGCGCCGCCCACCCCAACCCTTCCGTACCTCGCCCGTGTCCGACCGTTCGCCAGGCATCGGCCGATGACGAGCAGTGACGAGATCTCGCGCATGTGACCGCCGACGGCCCCGACAACGCCATTAGTGACTACAAGAGGACAGATGCCGACAGAGGAAGTGGCGCACATGAACCCGATCCAGATCCCCCAGGAGTGGTCCGACAACGGCCTCATCACCTTCGAGGAGTTCTGCGACCTGATCCGCACTCCGCAACGCACCGTGCGCGACTGGCGCCAACGCCGCATCGGTCCACGATGGGTACGGTTCGACGGCTGCGGCCGCCTCTACATCACCGTCGCCGAAGCCCGCCGGTTCCTCAGCTCCGCGACCCCGACACGACGAGAGGAACGGGTCGATGGCTGAGAAGGCGCTGCCGGTCTACCTCAGCCTCGAGGAGGCAGCCGAGGTCATGTCCCTGTCGGTCAAGACGATCCGTCGCCGCATCGCCGACGGCACGATCCCCGCCTACCAGTGCGGCCGACGCCCCATCCGCATCCGCCTCGACGAGCTCGAGGCCGCTCTGCGCCGCATCCCGTCGGCCCGGTGGTGAGCGTCATGAATGGCCACGACGCTTCGGCGGACTAGGCCGGCAGCTGACTAGTTCCGCCGAGCCGCCGAACAAGCGATCCAGCTGGCCACATTGACTAGGTCGCGGATGTCGCCCGCCGCAGTCGACATCGTCTTGACCCATCTGCCGATGCTTCCGCGCTACCCCTAAATACGTCCGCGGTATCAGGCGTCATGCATCCAGATGGAGAGGTCGACTTCGTTGCCTTCGGCGTCGGCGAGGGTCCACCACTTGGGTGCGTTTGCGTCACTGACGATGTGGCCACCGGCGGCGAGCGCGGCTGCGATGCGTTGCTCGACTTGGTCGGGGGGCAGGTAGACATCGATGTGAATCCGGTTGCGTTGTGGACGTGGCATGTCCATCTGCTGGAAGAAGAACGACGGCCCCCGCCGAAGCGCGCCGAGCAGGACTACGTCGTCGTGAACATGCTCATATCCGAGCACGGCGCGCCAGAACGGCATCACCTCGGCGGGGACGAGTGCATCGATCGCAACCTGCACATGCTGCACGGCGGCCGGATCGGAGGGCACGTCCAGCTCGCGCGCCGCGGCCGAGATCTGTCGGGCCAGCTCGACGTCGTGGTTGCTGAGCCCCGCGACCTCGCCGGTGAGGAGCCGGACGGTTACGCCTGCCGGCCGCAGGTCGATATCGGGGTGATGATCGGCGGCTGCAGCTAGGTCACCGATCGCCGCCACGAGGGCGACGCCCATCCCGAACGAGCCGGTCCGAAAGTGGGCGCACGCCCAACCCCCGCCCCAGAGCACACGCCAGTCTTCGACCCCGGCAGAATCGAGAAACTGGCGCCCGATGATTCGATCCGTCACGTGTTCAACGTAGCGAAGCGGTTGCCGCCGACCCGATCGGTAGCTGAATCAGCACACCTCTAGGTTCTGGGCTGCATGTGGGCGCAGGTGCCGTGCCCGCGCATCATCAGCTTGGGAACGTGACTCAGGCTCCCCATAGCTGTGGCTGTGGGCTCGATCTTCGTGGTTCTAGGTAGTTGAGCTCCGCCGGAGTGGCGAGATTTCGTACACCGCGTCGTACACGGATGAGGACGCGCCCTTGGGGCGGTCCGAACCCTCGCCTCAGGCGCGAGAACCGTCGTTCCGTCGCGAGGCAGCGGCCAACGTGCCAGGACAAATCACGTCAAGCCGTTGCTCGCGTGGGCCGGTATCGCAGGGCGACCGCCCCCGACCGGAACTCATGGCGATCCACGAGCTCGAGCTGGATGCGCTCGCGCAGACCGGCGAGCAACGTCGGCCCGTGTCCGGCAAGGACCGGCTGCACAAGGAACACGTACTCATCGATCAGTCCCAGATCTGCCAACGCCAGGGGGAGCGTCACGCCACCCACGAACAGGCCCTCGCCTGGCTCCTGCTTGAGCCGCTGAACCGCTTGCCCCAAGTCGCCTCGCACCAGCTCGGCATTCCAATCGACCCCGCTCAGCGTGCTCGACACGACGTACTTCTTCGTCCGGTCGATGGTCTCGGCGAACGGGATCTCCCACTCATCGATCCAGTCAGGCCACGTGCCCGTGGCCGGCCGCCGCCACGCCGACTCCATCATCTCGTAGGTCACCCGGCCGAATAGCAGGGCATCGGCTCGTTCCATCTCAGCGGTCCAGTAGCGCATCGACTCCTCGTCGGGGGGGAGCCCTGCCTCGTGATGGCAGCAGCCGTCGAGTGTGACGTTGATCGAGTATCGAAGTGGTCTCATCTCGTTGCTCTCCCTTGATGCGCGCAGCGCGTTTTCACCGGACCGTACTCAGACCACTGTCGGCGCCATTTCTCATCGGCGCCCGATCCCACCTACTCAACACCGTCGTGGTGCGAACCAGACCGCAGACCGAGCGCGCGACCGATTCGGTGATCTGCTCAAGCCGCGGTCAGCCGGCGGCTGTCCCAGAACGCGCGTCATGCTTTGAGGAGAGAAGCGCTGACCGTGGCAGAGCGACGCATTACGAGATAGTCCAGCGTTTGATGGCAGTCGACGGCTGGTGTCGTCTACGGCTGGGGTTCGGCCCTACTGTCGCTGGCTGGCGACGGCTAGCGACGGCTGGTGTTGGACGAGCGGGGGCACGTCGGGGGCAGATCGGGCCGGCTTGTTCCTTGCCATCCATGGCGCTCCATCCCCTTGGCCTGGTCGATGACGGCGCGGCTGGTTAAGGCAAATCGCGAACCTGACTTAAGGAGTCGTTTCGGAGGGCGCAGGGGCGAGTTCGGGTTGTGGGTAATGCTTGGCCAGCCACCTGCCCGCAGCGTCGACGATGACTAGACCGACCACGAGAAGGGCGATACCGGTAAGGATTTGGACACCACGCTGCTCCGCCTCCGCCGCGACCTGGCCGGGAGGCGCGAGGACCAGAACGAGGCCGAACGTGTACAGGCCATACATGAGCCAGTACGTCTTGGTCTGCATGACCGCAAGCACGAAAGCAGCGGCGGCGATCAGCGCGATGGCCCATGTTGGGGGCGCGACGATTGCGATGGGAATCGCGGCGGCCGCGCCGACCGCAGTGCCGATCGCCTTTCCCCCAATCCGCTCTCGCTTACCGATCAGAACGTACAAGGCGAGGAGCAGGATCGGCTCCGGGACCCAGTAGGGCTGGGACCACCCCAGTGCCACGCCGATCGCCGCTGCGCCACCCAGGATCGCCCCGAACACGAGCGCCACGACGGTCGCGTGAGCGGCGCGGACCCGCGGGCCCTCGACGACAGCAGCGCCTCCGAATCGGCGGGCCAGCACGATGCCGTACCCGTCGCTACCGCAGCGATGACCCCGTAGACCGCCGCCTGTTTTCCCGACGGCACTGGGCTGGCGAAGGTCGCCACCAACGGGATCATCAGCAACGGATGCATCCATCCGAACCCGATCCCAGCTCCCGCGACGACGCCCGCCGCAGCAAGCAGACCCACCCACCACCAGTCGTAGGCGGTGAACGCCCCAAGCCCTGCCGCTAGCCCGATCCCTGGCGCCAAGTACAGCATCCGGCGGGTTCCGCCGATTTTGGAGCCCAGGGCGCCGACCAGAACGCCGAGGACCATCGCGTTCGCGCCGTACTGCCCCACGAATGCGTCCAGCAGGAGCACCGGCACGATAAAAGCCACTAGGACGGCCAGAACGATTTGGATTACGCGGCGCGCCCGCGACCGGTTCGCCGAGACGTCGGCGCCACCCACGACGTGTCCCGCCTCAGCCATTCGTGCGCCTTCCCGCCCTCGCAGGCAGCCTAGTGGCACGCCCATCTCACCATGGGCTTTCCTGCCGTCCCGTTGAGGGGCTGCTCTTCCGGCGAGTGGTAACGAGGTACTTCACAGACTCAATTGCGAGGAACGCGGTGACGACGGCGATCAGGATGGGTGCGGTCTGCAGCGCCCCCACCTGGGTCATGAACGCGGCAAGCAGCACCATCGCGAACGGCGCAGAGACCAGAGCTCCGGGAACCGCGGCCAGCATGCACGTGAACGCCAGCCCCAGGGGCACGCCAGGGAACACCTGGTGCACGAGCACTCCGGCCGTCCCCCCGATAAACAGCGCTGGGAAGATCGGCCCGCCGACGAACCCGCTCGCCTCACTGACGGCGAAGGTGAGGATCTTGGCGACCACGAGGGCGGCCAGGATGCCCGCGCCGAGCATCCCGCCAGTCTCCAGCACGGTCTTGAGCTGATCACTGCCGGTGAACATCGTCAGCGGCAGGATCACGCCGACGACGCCGAACACCAGGCCACCGATCAGTGGCCGAACGATGGCCGGCACCTTGAGCCGGCCGAACATCCCTACTGCCAGCTTGATCACGGTGACCAGCAGCGTCACCACCACCGCCGCGAACAGACCCAGGCCGATGCCGGCCAGCAACTGCCAGTCCTCGAACTTGTACGCGGGCACCTGATAGGCGTCGAGGAAGAAAGCGCCAGCGACGACGAAGTAGATCCCGAACGAGACGCTGGAGGAAACGATCGTGGCGACCAGCGTCTTGGCCATGCGTTGTCCGCCCGGGCGGGCGACCTCCAAGATCAGCATGACCACGATCACCGTGCTGGAGAACAACCCACCGTAGGCGCCGGCGAACCCGGCCAGCGTGTTCACCTCGTCGTCCTCATCGTTGAGCCCTCGTCGCCGGGAGACCCACTCGGCGGCCCCGCCGCCCATGGACCCGAGCGCCTGCTCCGGGCCCAAGCTGGCGCCTCCGATCAACGACACGGCCGAGACGGCCACGATCCCCGGCACCGATCGGAGGTCAACATGCGCGTGCTCGAGGTCTTCGATCAGGCTCGGGATCCTGGCGGGAAGGTGGGTCAACCGGCGCAGGAGGCCGACCACGACTCCCGCGGCCGCCGTGACACCCACCCACCACCAATGCCCGCCGAACCACCCCGGATCCGAAGCCGTGTACCAGTTGTCCCCGAACCCGATCAATCCCATGAACAGGAGGGCGGCGCATGCGCCGAAGACGCCGAGCCCGAGCGCATACGCCATCAGCACCCAGAACTGTCGCGTCTGAGGGAACGGCGGTTCCGGCGCCGATCCTGACGTGGCGCTCACGAGGTGTGTTCCTTCTGTCTGGTCCGCATGTGGGCCTCCTTCGGTGGACTCGACACCTTCATCGTGATCGTCGCAATGGCCCTCATCTACGGGCTCGGTGGGGCCCCGTCCCGGGGTTGCCCGGGCTGTCGGACGCGACCCGGTCGTTGAGGGTCCGCGGTGTCGCCGGGATCGCGGAGCACGCACTGGTCCGGTTCACATCCTCAATACAGGTACACGTCGGAGCTGCCAGATCACGACGGCGCGGCCCGCAGCGTAGCGAGGACGCGCGCCGGCGGCCGGGCGCAGCCCGGCCCCTTGATCCACTATTAGAGCCATGCCCGTCAGTCGACCCCCTTGACCCCCAGGCGGACCAACAGCGACTTTGGTCGCCAGTGTCAAGGCTCCTCGGACCTGTTCGCCGTGCTGTGCCGGGAGGCGGAGGCGTCTCGTGAGTGATCGGCGGGATTCGCCGCGTCTGGGGCGGTGCATGAGCTGTCTCGCACTTCATCGTCGCCGTCGTCGGCGGCACGCTCCTGGTCGCGAGGGTGCGAGAGAAGCGAGACCCGTCTGCGGCATCGCGTACCCGGCCCGGTAGGTCACCGTCTTGTTGGCCGTGACCCGCTCGACCTCGCCGAATCCTCTTCTCCGGTGCAGCGGGCCCAGCAGGACCAATCGCATAGGCTGCGCTACTTTGCCTCAGTGCGATCTCTAGTGCCCCCATCAGAGCTACGTGAGATCAATCCTTGGATTCCCACGATCTCGCTGGGAAGAGGCTTACTCGGTGATTACTAGGTTTTCGCCCTCGACCCTCACCAAGTGTCCCGGCTGGTCCCGAAATCGAGTCCAGCGAACGCGGCGGCCGTCAGGTCGTCCATCCGGCTTTGTGTTGCTCGGACGTACCGCTCGGCCGCCTGAGATGACGAGTCTCCGAGGAAAGCCTGAACCTCTGCGACGTGCGCGCCCCGTTGGGCCAAACGGGTCGCGCCGGTGGCACGGAGGTCGTGAAGGTTGATCGGTCGGCCGACGGCCTGCCGCACGTCACTCCACCCGCCCGACATGTCCCGGAAGCGAGTCGGCTGCAGCCATTCGCCCGACGGCCCTGGGAATAGTAGCCCGTCGCGGCCGGTGACGTAGGTCCGAAGGTGCTCCGTTACGACAGAACCGACGCTCTCGGGGATGCGCTGGTCGCGGATGCCGGCGCGCGACTTCGGACCTTTCTCATATCGCCTGCCGCCAGGACCCGTGCTGACCGCACGACGGACACGCACGACGGGAGGCTTCGCGCGGAGGTCCACGTCCGAGCGTCGGAGCGCCACGATCTCCCCGAACCGCATTCCGCAGCCAAGCGCTAAGGCGATCATGGCCCGCCATTCAGGGCGGATCGTGGTCAGGATGAGATCGAGGTCGACGTCCTCGATCACCTCGGTTCGCTTGTCCGATCGCTTGCCGATGGTGCCGGCGCCGTCGATTGCGAACGGGTTGACCGCGCCGGGGAGCACGCCATCCGCGGCGGTCGCAGACTTCATGATCGCCTTGGCCAGCGCGTAGCACTCGCGCACGGTCTTGCCCTTGTCGTGGGGGAGTCCTTCATACCAGCGCACGACATCAGCTGCGGTGATGGTGTTCAGCGGCATCTCACCGAACGTCGGCAGCAGGTACTTGCCCAGCCATATCAGATAGCCCCGCTTGGTGGACGCCTGCAGCGGCTGCCCCTTCACCTTGCGAGCGCGCAGCCAGACGTCGGCGTACTCACCGAACGTCGGAACCTTCTCGGTCGCAGCGCGAATCCGATCAACCTCGGCGTGCTCGGACAGCGTGCGCCACGACGCGCCCTCCGCGTTCAGCCGCAGCTCCTCGGTCCGGAGCCAGTCGCCGGCGGCCTCTCGGCCGTAGGTGCCTGGCTCGAACGTCTGGCGCGCAGTGACGACCTGCCCACCTCGGCCAGACGGATGACCGAGCGGGACCGTGAACCGTGCCTGCCAGCGGCCGGACCGCAGCTTGTTGACTTGCCCGAAGCGGCGCCGGGAGTCCTTGCCTGCCAAGTGTTTGGGAGTCCTTCCTCTGCAGAGGCTATGCAGAGGATCGTACGGCAATCTTGGTCCAAATGTGACCCATTGCATTGCAGCGTTGAACTGCTGTTTATGCAGGTCAGAGGCTATATCTGTGCCTTCGTGTCCACCTCGGTCCAACAATGCGAATTAGTGGTTCGAGTCCAACCGGGGGAGCCTCACGGTCCGAGCCACCACGTAAGCTGTGCGCTTGAGACCCATCCCAGGAACAATGATGGGCGCTTAGCGCACAGTTACCGGCAGCGCTCAGGTCGCCTGGACTCCCTGCAGGTCGTCGAGGAACGTGCTCGCCCAGCGGTCGATGTCGTGCTCGAACACCTGTCGCCGCATCACCCGCATCCGCCGCGCCTTGGCGCGGGGTGAATCCTCCATGGCCTCGATCAGTTTGTCCTTCATCCCGTTGATGTCGTGCGGGTTGACCAGGTAGGCCTGGCGCAGTTCGCGCGCGGCTCCGGCGAACTCGCTCAGCACCAGGGCGCCGTCGTCGGCCTGCCGGCAGGCGACGTACTCCTTGGCCACCAGATTCATCCCGTCCCGCATCGGGGTGACCACCATGATGTCCGCGGCTCGGTAGAGGGCGGCCATCTCCTCCCGCGGGTAGGAGGTGTGCAAGTAGGTCACGAACGACCGGCCGATCCGCCCGAGGTCGCCGTTGATCCGGCCCACCAGCCGGTCGACCTCGTCCCGCAGCTGCCGGTAGAGGTCGACCCGTTCGCGGGAGGGGATCGCGAGCTGGACCAGGACCGCTTCGTCGGGATCGATCTTGCCCTCGTCGACCAGCTCGCCGAACGCGCGGATCCGCTCCAGCAGGCCCTTGGTGTAGTCGAGCCGGTCGACCCCGAGGAACAGCAAGCGCGGATCGCCCAGGTCGCGACGGATGTCGGCCGCCCGCTCGGCCGCCTGGGGGCTGGCGGCCAGATCGTGCAGGCCCTTGGCGTCGATGGCGATCGGGTAGGCCCGGGCCACCACCGTGCGGCCGTCGGTCGTCCGTACCCGGTCGCGATGGGTCTCCAGCTGGAGTCGCTGCCGAACCAGCCGGACGAAGTTCTGGGCTCCGCCGACCAGCTGGAATCCGACCAGGTCGGCGCCGAGCAGGCCCTCCAGGATCTGGTTGCGCCAGGGCAGCTGCTGGTAGAGCTCGGTCGGCGGGAAGGGGATGTGCAGGAAGAACCCGATCCGCAGGTCGGGACGCAGCTGGCGGAGCATCTGAGGCACGAGCTGGAGCTGGTAGTCCTGGACCCAGACCACCGCGCCGGGGCCGGCCACCTGGGCGGTCTGGTCGGCGAACCGCTGGTTGACCGTGACGTACGCGTCCCACCACTCGCGGTGGAACTCCGGCGTGGCGATCACGTCGTGATACAGCGGCCAGAGGGTGGCGTTGGAGAATCCCTCGTAGTAGTCCGCCACCTCCTGGGAGGACAGGGTGACCGGGACCAGCTTGATCCCGTCGTTGGTGAACGGGGCGAGCTCCTCGTCGGGCGCGCCGTGCCAGCCGACCCAGGCGCCGTCCCGGGAGCGCATCACCGGCTCGAACGCGGTGACCAGCCCCCCGGGCGACGGTCGCCAGTCGGCAGTTCCGTCCGGATTCTCCACCCGGTCGACCGGCAACCGGTTGGCCACTACGACGAACGTCGCGGATGCTGACGTGGACTGTGCAGGTCGTGCGCTCATGAACGTAAGGGCCTTTCACCGTCGTGGGCTCGACCCTAGCCGGACCTGGCCGAGATCCGGCTAGGGAGGTCTGAAAGGCTCCAGCCATGAGCTTGACGGAACCGCGTACGCCAGCCGGGGCCGAGGCCCTGCAGGCGATCCTCGCTCACCCCGAGGACACCCTCGTCGGGCTGGACTTCGACGGCACCCTCTCCTCCATCGTGGACGATCCTGAGCAGGCGTACGCCGATCCGGCGGCGGTGGCCGCGCTGGGCCAGTTGGCTGAGCTGGTGGCCAAGGTCGTGGTGATCACCGGGCGTCCCACCCGCCAGGTCGTTCGCCTGGGCCGGCTGGCGGGGGTGCCCGGGCTCGGATCGATGACGGTTCTCGGTCAGTACGGGGTGGAGCGGTGGAACGCCGATGGTGATGAGTACACCCAGCCCCCGGAGCCGCCGGAGATCGAGCAGATCCTCGCGGAGCTGCCCGGTCTGTTGGACTCGCTGGACCTGGAAGATGCGCTGATCGAGCACAAGGGCCGAGCGGTCGGCGTGCACACCCGGACGATGACCGACCCCGGGGCTGCCTTCGCCCGGCTGGCCGACCCGATCCGGGACCTGGCCCAGCGATACGGGCTGACCGTGGAGCCGGGCAAGAACGTCTGGGAGATCCGGGCGCTCGGCGTGGACAAGGGTGTCGTCCTGCGGAACATGGTGGTGGAGACCGGGGCCCGTCAGGTGATCTTCGCGGGCGATGATCTGGGCGATCTTCCGGCCTTCCGGGCGGCGCTGTCCCTGCGCGAGGAGGGGATGGCTGCGCTCCTGGTGTGCTCGGCCTCGCACGAGGAGGATGCCTTGGCCGAGATCTCCGACGTCGTGGTCGACGGACCCGCAGGAATCGCCGGCTGGCTGACCGACATGGTGGACGCTCTGCGCCGCTGAGTCGCTCAGCCGCCCGGGGTCTGGGTGGAGTCGTGCCGGGTCTCCTCCGGCTGATCCGTGCGCCGGTCGGAGTCCTCCAAGATCATTTCTGCCTGCCGTTCCGGGTCATCGCTTCCGGCGGCGATCTCCTCGGGCAGCAGATGCGCCCGTTCGGCCACCCGCTCCTGGTCAGCGGACTCGGTCATGGCTTGAGGCTAGCCGACTGCCTCGCGGCACCGATCACGATGTAGACTTACCATTCGGTTAGTTTTCCAACTGACCAGTTAGTGAGTGAGTCGGATGATCACGGTGGATGGGCTGACCAAGCGATTCGGCGCGGTCACCGCGGTGCACGATCTGAGCTTCGAGGTGGCGTCCGGGGCGGTGACGGGCTTCATCGGACCCAACGGAGCGGGCAAGTCGACGACGATGCGGATGATCCTCGGCCTGGATCGGCCCACCGCTGGGCGAGCGCTGGTGAACGGCATGGAGTACGCCCGGCTCAGCCGCCCGACGGCCGTCGTGGGGGCGGTGCTCGATCCGAACGCCATGCACAAAGGTCGAACGGCGCGTGCGCACCTTCGATGGGCCGCGAAGGCTGCGGGTGTTCCGGCGTCGCGAAGCGACGAGGTGCTGGAGCAGGTGGGCCTCGCCCGCGCCACGTCTCGTCGGATCGGTGCGCTTTCCCTCGGCATGAGGCAGCGGCTGGCGATCGGCGTCGCTCTGCTGGGCCGTCCTTCGGTGCTGATCCTGGATGAACCACTCAACGGGCTTGATCCCGAGGGCATCGTCTGGATGCGCGGTGTGCTCACAGACATCGCGGCCGACGGTGGCACCGTGCTCATCTCGAGTCACCTGATGAACGAGATGCAGGAGACCGCAGACCATGTCGTGCTGATCGCCGCGGGGCGGCTGGTGGCGAGCCTGGGCATGGAAGAACTGGTCACCCGAGCGTCGGGCGTGGTCCGCGTCGCCGGTGAGGACCTGGGAGTCGCTGCCCGCGCGGTTGACCGGCGAAGGCGCAACGGTCAGCGTCGCCCCCGACGGCCGGCTCGACGTCAGCGGCATCGACTCTCGCGCGATCGGCCGGATCGCTCTCGAACTGGGGGTCGTGCTCGACGAGCTGAGCCCCGAGCGCGGTGGACTCGAGCAGACCTTCCTCGACCTGACCTCGACCCTGGAGCGGGTGGCATGACCCTGCCACGCAGCAACGAGCGACTGCGCTCGACTCCCCGAGAGGTCCGGGGGTCGGGTCGGCGATCTCGTCGGAGTTCATCAAGCTCACCTCCGTGCCCCGACAGCGAGCTCTGCTCGTCGGCGCGATCGGCGCCGCGGCGCTGATGGCCGTGGTGTTCTACGTCAGCCTTCCGGTGACCCAGGGCCGGGGCCTGAGTGAGTTGAGACCGGGCGAGATTCTCGGCGCCGGGATGCTCGGAGTGGACGCGGCCGCGTTCGTCCTGATCATTCTGGCGGCGATGCATGTCGGCTCGGAGTACTCCACCGGCATGATCCAGTCGACGTTGATCATCACGCCGGCCCGCGGCCGAGTGCTGGCGGGAAAGTTCGTGACCGTCGGCGGCGACCGCCCTGGCCGTGGGCGCCATCGCCGCCGCGGTCTGCGTAGCGGCCGCCCTCATCGTGGCCGGCGCGGTGGGCATCGACCCGAGCCTGATCCTCACCGGTGCGGGGATCCAGCTGGCCCTGGGTTCGATCGCCATGCCCGTCCTCTACGCGGTGATCGCCGCCTCCGCCGCGTTCGTCTGCCGGAGCACCGCCCTGGGGATGGCCATCCCGCTCGCCGTGATGGCCGTGGGCGGGCTCGCCGGGTGGTTCGGGGACCGCATCAGCGCGTTGCTGACGCCGCTGATGCCCGTCGCCGCGATCCACAGCTTGTCCGGGGTGGCGACCGGTCACGAATCCATCGGGATCGCCGGGGCCACCCTGTCCATCCTCGCCTGGCTCGGCGTCAGCATCGGGGCGGCAGCCTGGCGTCTCCTCCGGCGCGACGCGTGATGGCCGCACCGCCACGTCGGCCCCGACGCAAGCCCGGGGACGCGCCGACGTTCACCGAGGCGGCTCGGCGCGAGCAGATCACGAATCTGGCGATCGACTTGATCGCCGAACACGGCTACGCCGGCACCTCGCTCGCCAGCATCGCCGAAGCGGCCGGCCTCTCGAACGCCGCGGTCCTGTATCACTTCGGCAGCAAGAATGCCGTGCTGGAGAGCGCCTACGCCAAGGTCATCGGCGACCTCGCCGAGTCCGTCTGGACCGCGATGAGTGGCGCGCCGTCGGCGAAGGACTCCATCGACGCGTACGTCCGCTCGCTGGTGGGGTTCATGGTGAGCAATCCGACCTATCTGCGACTGATGATCGAAGTGCTGACCACCAGCGAACTCGGTCAGCCGGGCCAGCCACCGGAGCCCGGCTCGAGCACGCCGCCTCGATGGGCGCCGCTGGCCGAGGCGATGGCCCGGGCCCAGACCGACGGTGACCTTCGCTCCTTCGACACCCGGACGTACGCCATCGCCCTCGGCGGTGCCCTCGACGGGATTTTCGCCGAATCCCTTTCCGATCCCGGGTACGACCTCAACCGGGCCGTCGACGACCTCCTCGATCTCTTCCACCGCGCCACCGCGCCCTGAATCGGCAAATTCGGACAAATCGGACATTCAGCGATGATGAGATCTATTTGCGCGCAGCCATCGCGATCAGCGAATACACATTCACGGAAAGGTCTATCAGGGGGTGCTCGACGGATCCGCCCGAGCCCATCTCGAGTGGAGCAGACTGCGCGCGCTGGGCCGTCGCCAAGGGTGATTCCCCTTGTCGCGAGGCGGATGCTGGACCGACCAAGCTCCGCTGATCGATCCAGCAAGCGCATCCTGACGTTGATGTTTTTACTCCGATCCCCCGATCGTCGTCAAGCATCAACTTGTGACTTCGACGTTACGACGCTAACGTCCATTGGCATAGCGCCTCAGCCCTTTTGTCCCCTTTTGGTCATATGCGAAAAGGGACACAGGGGTATAAGGGCTCGCTTTATCAGCTGGTTGGATGTAGGTTACTTCTTGGAGCCCACGGTTTACCTGAACCCCCGAGCAGGCAAATCGTGGGCTTCGTTTTGCCCTCATGCTGATGGCTATCGCCGGGCGCAGGTGCGGCGATCCGGCATCAAACCGACACTCACGCCTAGTGGGGCGGGCGGGGCTTGAACCCGCGACCCAGGGATTATGAGTCCCTCGCTCTGACCGGCTGAGCTACCGCCCCGGGGGACTTGACGCCGATGATATCGCCGACCGGCCCCGATAGGGTCGTGCCGACGAGAGGAGGGGCATGGTCGAGCGCATCCCCGCACGGTTCGAGGTCCTGGACGAGCGATTCGCCGGCACGGGCGGCGACCGGTACGTGGACCGGGTGTTCGCCGACGGCCGCTGGCTGGAGGGTCCGGCCTACCATCCGGCCGGCCGGTTCGTCCTGTTCAGCGACATCCCCAACGACCGGGTGCTCCGCTACGACGAGATCAGCGGCCGGATCGACGTGTTCCTCGCCCCGGCCGGCTTCACCAACGGCCGGACGGTGGACCGCCAGGGCCGCTTCGTCACCTGCGAGCACGGCGACCGACGGGTGACCCGGATCGAGCACGACGGCTCGCACCAGATCCTGGCCGACGCCTACCAGGGCCAGCGGCTGAACAGCCCGAACGACGTGGTCGAGCACTCCGACGGCTCGATCTGGTTCACCGATCCCACGTACGGGATCAAGACCGACTACGAGGGCCACCAGGCGACGTCGGAGATCGGCAGCAACAACGTCTACCGGCTGGGCTCCGAGCACCGGGGAGCTCGCCGCGGTCGGCGCCGACTTCGCCCAGCCCAACGGGCTGGCCTTCGCACCCGACGAGCGGCAGCTCTTCGTCGTCGACAGCGAACTGCACCACATCCGGGTCTTCGATGTTGACGGGACCGCTCCGCGGCGGCGCGGTGTTCGCCGCCGACGATCAGGGCTACGACGGGATCCGGTTCGACTACCTGGGCCGGCTCTGGGGGGCGGCCCACGACGGGCTGCACTGCTACGACCCCGACGGCACCCTGATCGGCAAGCTGCGCCTGCCCGAGATCGCCGCCAACTTCACCTTCGGCGGCCCGCAGCGCAACCAGCTCTACCTGACCGCGACCACCTCGCTCTACACCCTGCGGGTCAACTTCGCCGGCGGCGCGCCAGCCCGCGCTGAGCCGCCGCTCCGGCTGACGCGCCGCCGCCGCGGAGGCGGCGGCGGCACCCGCTGCGGCGGCGGACCCAGCCACCAGGCCGCGAGCCAGCAGGGCGACGCCCCAGCACCGCGCGTCGATCGAGGCGAGCAGGTGCTGCCACCAGGTCCACTGCAGCTCGACGTCGGCGCCGTTGGGCAGCCGGCGGAACGGCGCGGCCACCACCCAGCCGACGAACACCCAGCCGAGCGCCAGAACCAGCCGGCAGCACGCCGGCGAGCCGGCCGGTGGTCGACGGCCGGCTCCCGGCGGGCCGCGGCCAGGCAGAGGGCGAGCGGGACGACCCAGACGAAGTGGTGCAGCCAGGACACCGGGGAGGCCAGCAGGCCGGCCACCCCGCAGAGGGTGACCGCCAGGCGGACGTCACCCCGCCGGTGCCAGAGCACCGCGGCCCAGAACCCGCCGAGCGCCGACCAGCGCCGCAGCCGACCAGCCGGCCACGCGCGGCGCCCGGCCCGAGGCCGAAGATGCGCACCACGTCGGCCATCACCGACTGGTTCGTGTAGTAGATGATGCTGCCGCCCAGGCCGGTGTCGCCGTGGGCCAGCCGGCCCCAGAACTCGAGCGACGCCGGCGGCACGACGGCCGCGCTGGCCAGCGGTGACCGCAGCCCGGTGACGACCGCGACCCGAAGGCGCGGCGCCTGCCGACCAGCAGCAGGTAGACCACGAAGATCGCCGGGGTGAGCTTGATCGCCGCCGCCAAGCGCGGTCAGCGCGCCCTCCGGCAGCAGCCGCCGGGAGCACCCGCGGCCCGGGGACCAGGTCGAGCACGACCAGGGCGACCAGGAAGATGCCGAGCTGGCCGAAGGCCAGCGTCTGCAGGACCGGCTCGACGAAGAAGACGCGCCGTCGCCGACCAGGCTGAGCACCCAGCCGGTGAGCCCGAAGCGGTGCAGCACCGCGAGCAGGGCCAGCGCGCCGGCCGACGGTCCAGCCGATCTGCACGACGGTCTGCGGCAGCAGCGCCAGCGGCACGGCGAGCACGGCCGCGAACGGCGGGTAGAGGAACTGCAGCGGGCCCGGGCAGGTCGTAGAAGTCGCCGCCCGGCGAGCAGCACCGGCCCGGCCCGCCGGTAGACGTCGAGGTCGACCATGACCGGCCGCCAGGGCACGAAGCGGCCGCCGCCGAAGTGGTCGCGCCGACGTAGAGCGCCGACCAGCACCGGGGCGCAGGCAGACGGCGAGGCCGCGGAGCACCCGGGCCACCGACCCGCTCGACGTCCAGCGCGGGAGGTGCCGGCCATCAGGAGGCTCGGACTCGAGCCAGGCCAGGATGGTCCGGCCGACGCCCGGACTCGGCGTTGCCGGGCACCACCGGGAAGCCAGCCGGCCAGCAGGACGGGGTGGGCGTTGGCCACGACGTGCGGCATCCCCGCCCAGCTGAGCATGTCGACATCATTGGGCATGTCCCCGAAGGCGGCAACGCGACGCGGCGTCGATCCCGAGCCGGGCGCAGCAGCGCTGCAGCATGCTCGGCCTTGTTCACCCCGGGCGCGCTGATCTCGACCAGCCCGAAGTCGCGGGTCGGCGAGTGGGTGGCGGTCAGCGGGTCGCCGACCAGCGGCGCGCACCCGTTCCAGCAGGTCGTCCGGGGCCACGGTCCGGCTCTGCACCAGCATCTTGACGAACGTCTCGGTGTACGCGATCTCCTCGGCCGGGCCGGTGAACGATGGCCGGGTCGACGTCCGTCGTCGATCGGCCCAGGTGCGGTAGGCGGGCTCGTAGCCGAACCGGGTGCCGGACTCGAAGGCGAAGCTGACGTCCGGGCACCTGCTCGCGGATGCCGCGCGACGGCGGCCAGCGCCGACCTCCGGGTCGATGCAGATCCGGTCGAGCAGCTTGCCGGTCCCGAGGTCGTAGAGCACGGCGCCGTTGCTGGCGATCACCGTCGGGTGGGCGCCGGGCAGGTCGCGTGATGACGTCCAGCCAGCGCACCGGCCGGCCGGTGGCGAAGACCACCGGGATCCCGGCCGCCTGGGCGGCCAGCACGGCGGCGCGGTTCTGCTCGCTGACCGTGCCGTCGGGGGAGAGGAAGGTGCCGTCCAGATCGGTGGCGATCAGCTGCGGGGCCCGGTGGGTCGACGGTCGCACTACAGTCGGACCGGGTGTGGTCGGCGACTGCCGGGGGAGGCGCCCGACTCGGTGGGCTCGACCCGGCCCGGACTCGGCTGCCCGAGGGGACGGCGGATCCGGACCCGGACGGCGAGCCTGACCCGACGTGCGACGGCGACCCGACCGACGGCGACGGCGATCCCGACTGCGGCGAGGGCGATCCGGACTGGGCGACGGGCGATCCCGACTGCGGGCGACGGCGAACTCGACTGCGGCGGCGGGCTGCCCGAGCTGCCGGTGGGCGGCGGCGGCGACTGCGGCGGCTGGTTGCGGAAGATCAGGATCGCGATCAGCACCGCCAGGGCGGCCAGCAGCAGCATCAGCAGCCAGGAGACCAGGATGGTGCGCCAGCCGGCGCGGTCGAAGCGGCCGGGCCAGGGCAGCGGCCAGAGCCGGGCCAGCCCCGGGCGTACCCGGTCGATCCAGTAGTGCTGGTAGTCCGGGGCCGGACGGGGCGCCCTGCGGGGGCAGGTGGCGAGCTGGACGTCGTCGAGCACCCGGTGGGCCTCGGCGGCCGCGGCCGGGTGACCGTCGTAGGCCAGCGCGACCCAGGGGGCCACCAGCCGCGCGTCGGGGGCGACCGGGTCGTCGGTCTCGCGCGCGGAACTTGCGGCCCAGCCGGCCGATGTCCTGCCCGTGACCGCCGCGGGCCAGCACGGTGTCGATGTGCATCGCGTTGACCACGCCGGCGAACCGGTAGCTCGGGCCGCCGCGGCCGAGGTGGTCGCGCGTGGTCTACGCCGACGTCGACCGCGGCGCTCTGGCCGGCGGCCGAGTGGTCGGTCCGGGCGCAGCTGGCCTACCTGGCGGGAATCGACCGAGCCGGGGTTGGACCGCCGTGACCTGCCCGGTGTGCGGCACCGTCGCCGGTGCCCGGCGCGCGGTTCTGCCACAACTGCGGCGCCGCGCTGCCGGCCGCCGCGACCCTGCCCGCCGCCGAGCGGCGGGTCGTCACCGTGCTCTTCGGCGACCTGTCCGACTTCACCTCCTGGTCGGAGGAGCTCGACCCGGAGCGGGTCGGCGCGGTCACCGACCGGGTGCTGGCCGCGCTGGCCGGCGCGGTCAAGACCTTCGGCGGGCACGTCGACAAGCTCACCGGCGACGGGATCATGGCGGTCTTCGGCGCGCCGGTCGCGCACGAGGACGACGCCGAGCGGGCGGTCCGGGCCGCGCTGTCCATGCAGCGCGCGGTCCGCCGGGTGCTCGACGACGAGCGCGGCGGCGGCGCCCCGCTCGGCCTGCGGGTCGGGCTCAACACCGGCGAGGTGGTCGCCGGCGTGCAGGCCGCGCATCGAGTACACGGTCATCGGCGACACGGTGAACACCGCCGCCCGGCTGGCCGACGCCGCCGCGGTCGGCGCGGTCTACGCCGGCGCGCGCACCGCCGCGGCGACCCGGCACGTCGCCTCCTGGCGGCAGCTGCGGCCGCTGCGGCTCAAGGGCAAGCGCGAGCCGGTCGAGGCGTACGAGCTGCTCGGCCTGCACGACGCGCCGGGCACCCGGTCCGGGCTGGGCGACGAGGCGCCGTTCGTCGGCCGGGAGACCGAGCTGGGCCGGGTCGCCGGCCGGCTCGCCGAGGTCGATCGACCGCGGCGAGCCCCGGGTGCTGGTGTTCACCGCCGAGGCCGGGCATCGGCAAGACCCGGTTCGCCGCCGAGGTGGAGCGGTTCGCCGCCGGCTACGACGTCGGCGCCGGGCCGGTACGCCGCGCGCACCGGCGCCCGGGTGCTGCTCGGTGCGCTGCGCCGCGTTCGGCGAGCGCCGCCGGCTCGCGCCGCTGGCCGACCTGGTCCGCGCCGCCGTCGGCCTGCCCGACCGACGCGGCCACCGCGGTCACCCGGGCGGTCGTCGAGGAGCGGCTGCGCCGGCTCGCGCCAGCGGCTCGAGCGCGCGCACCGGCGACGCGCCGCCGGCTGCGACATCGACCGCTGCTGGCCCTGCTCGGCTACGCGCGAGCCGCCGGCCGGCCCGGTCGGCCCGGCCGCGGCGCCGAGCTGGCGGCCGGCCGGCGCGGCGCCGGACGCCGAGGCGATCCCGGCCGCGGTCGCCGAGCTGCTCAGCGCGCTGGCCGCCGAGGCGCCGCTGGTGGTCATCGTCGACGACCTGCACGACGCCACCGCCGACGACCGTCGACGCGCTCGGCGCGACGCTGTCACCGGCTCGACCGGGCCCGGTGCTGGTGCTGCTGCTCGGCCGGCCCGAGCTGGTCCGCACGGCCGGCGCGCTGACCCGGCTCGCCGACGCCGAGGTGCACGCCGCTGCCGCCGCTGCGCGGCGCCGACGCGGCCCGGCTGCTCACCGCGTACCTCGGCGGCGGCCGGCTGCCGCAGGCCGGACACGGACCGGCTGCTCGCCACCGCCCAGGGCAACCCGTTCTACCTGGCCGAGCTGGTCACCCTGCTGATGGAGCGCGGCGCGCTGACCCCGGCGGTCGGCGCGCACGCGGCCGGCAAGTGGCAGCTCGCCGCCGGCTCGCTCGGCAGCCAGCTGCTCTCCCGCGACCTGGCCGCGGTGCTCGCGGCCCGCATCGACGCGCTGCCCGCCGAGCCGCGGTCGGTGCTGCGCGACGCCGCGGTGGTCGGCGACACCGTGCCGGCCGGCGCGCTGGAGGCGCTGCGCGAGCGGCGCGCCGGCCGCGACGGCCGGCCGGCCGCGGTGGCCGCCGTCGAGCTGGAACGCGCCGTCGACGAGCTGCTGCAGCGCCGCATGCTGCACCGCATCCGCGGCGGGTTCGCGTTCGCCACCCCGCTGATGCGCGAGGCCGCGTACGCCGGCATCGGCAAGGCCGACCTGGCCGAGCGGCACGCCTACCTGGCCCGCTGGGCGGCGCCGGAGACGTCGACCGGCTGGCACGACGGCGCCGGCCGGCTGAGCCTGACCGAGGACGAGCGGGACGCGTTCGTCGCCGACCACGCCGAGCGCGCGGCGACGCTGGCCGACGCGGTCCGGCTGCGCCCGGACGCGCCGGCCCGCGACGGTCGGCGCCGCTCGGGCGTCGCCGCGCTGGGCCGGCTGGCCCGCCGGGCGCTGGCCAGCCGGCGAGCCGGCCGCCGGCCGTCGAGTACGCCGAGCGCGCCGCCGCGCTGGCCGGCGGACGGCCTGCCGCTGCGCCGACCGGCTGGTGCACGCCCGCGCGCTGCTGCAGCTCGGCCGGGCCGCCGAGGCGCTGCGCGTACGCCGAGAAGATCGCCGCCGAACGCCGGCGACGACGCCGGTCGTGCCGGGCCGAGGCGCTGCTGCTGGCCGGCCGGGCGCACGAGGCGCTCGGCGACACCGAGCCGGGCGGTGACCGGCCTGGCAGGAGGCGCTGGAGGTGGCCACCGAGGCCGAGCTGCCGCCGGAGCGCGCCGAGGCGATGCGCCGGCTCGGCATGGCCGACTTCCTCGCCGGCCGGCTGAGCCAGGCGAGCAGCCGGTTCGCCGCGGCGTACCAGGTCGCGCTCGCCGCGCGGCGACCGGCGCGGGCAGGCCTGGTCGCTGCAGAACCTGGCCTGGGTGACCACCACCCGGGGCGACTTCGCCGGCGCCGACGCGGTGCTCGGCCGGGCCGCCCGGCTCTTCGCCGAGCTGGGCGACCCGGTCGGCCGGGCCTGGCTGCGCGGCACCACCGCGTTCGCCCGGCTGCTGGCCGGCCGGCTGCACGAGGCGCGCCGGCTGGCCCGGGTCTTCCTGCCGTTCGGCGAGCGGGTCGGCGAGGCGTGGGCGGTGGGCACGCTGCGCGCGGTCGAGGCGTTCGCCGCCGCCGAGCTGGGCGACCTGGCCGAGGCCGACCGGGAGGCGCGCCGGGCGTACCGGGACTTCGCCGCGCGTCGACGACGACTGGGGCCGCGGGCTTCGCGCTGGTCGTGCGCGGGCGTGGTGGCGCGCGGGCTGGGCGAGCCCGACGCACGCCGACGACCTGCTCACCGACGCGCTGCGGGTACGGCGAGCGGACCGGCCACCCGCTGCTGCTCGGCATGGCCGGCACGCTGCGCGGCTTCGTCGCGCTGGACCGCGGCGACGCCGAGCGCGGCCGAGGCCGACGCCCGCGCGGTGCTGACCGCGGTCGAGCCGCACGACGTGCTCGACGCCGGCCCAGGTCGGGCCGCGGGTGCTGCTCGGCCGCGGCCCGGCTGGCCGCCGGCGACGCGGCGACCGCGGTCGGGCTGCTCGCGCCGATCGCCGGCGACGCCGGACGCGCCGTCGCTGCTCTTCTCGCGGCGGCAGGCGCTGGCCGTCGTACGCGTCCGCGCTGCTCGCCGACGGCCGCGCGGACGGAGGCGCTGGCCTGGGCCCGGCGGGCGCGTCGAGGCGCCGGCCGAGGACGTGCGCAGCCGGGTGGTCGCGGCGCTGGTGCTGGCCGGGGCGCTGGCCGCCTGCGGCGGCGGGCGGAGGCGCTGGCCGGCGCGGACGAGGCGGTCCGGCTGGCGTACGCGACCGCAGCAGACGCAGTGAGCGGGCCGCCGCCGACGCGTTGCGGGCCCGGCTGGCCCCGGCGAGCTGACCACCGTCGGTCCGTGTGTTCGGTGCCTACCCCCGTGCGTTCACCGGGATGTGACCGGGCCGGGTGCCGGGTCTGGCGGTTCCGGGGCAGGTCGGCTCGCGGTCTGGACCGCTAGCGTGTCATCTCACAGCGGTAGCGTCCCCCGTGGCGACCGGTCGGACCGTCGGCTGGGAGGACATGATGAGGCTGCCCCGCTCGGCTGCCGGCTGGACGATCGCGGTCTTCGGCGTGCTGGCGCTGCTGCTCGGCGCGTCGGTCTGGTCTGGCCGGAGGTGCTGCTCGCGCTGCTCGGCTTCGAGGTGCCGGCCGAGCGCGGGCCGCCGGCGACTACACCGGTACGTTCCTCACCGCGTCGTCGATGGCGTCGTTCAACATGGGCGTCTACTACCTGCTCGCGGCGGCGACCGAGTGGCGGCCGTTCTACCGGTTCACGTGGTCTTCCGGCTGGTCACCTTCACCGTGTTCACCATGCTGGTGCTGGCCGACGTCGGCGCCGGGCCGGTTCCTCGGCGTGGCCGCTCTGGGAGGGGCGGGTGCGGTGGCGACCGCGGCGGTCTGTGGTTGGACCCCGTCGGGCGGCGTGCCGCCGACTGACGCACTCCGTCGCCGGGTACGGTCGCCGGTCCCCGGCGCGGCGCGGTGACGTGCGTCCGGTCGTTCGGGTATTTTCGAAGCCGTGACCGAGACCCCGCCTGGCGCCCTGCCGGCTGCCCATCGTGCCCGGTCTGACCGATTTGCCGGTCTTTGCCCGGGGTGGCTACGCCACCGTCTACCGGGCCACCCAGAACTCGGTGGGGCGCGAGGTCGCGGTCAAGGTGGAGAACCGCACCCTGGACAGCGAGCGGGACCAGGCCCGCTTCCTGCGCGAGGCGCGGGCGGCCGGGCGGATGTCGTCCCACCCGCACGTGGTCGACCTCTTCGACGTCGGGGTCACCGTCGACCAGCACCCCTACCTGATCATGGAGCTGTGCGACGGCTCGTACGCCGAGCGGATGCGCAACTCGCCGCTCAGCCCGGCCGAGGCCCGCGACCTCGGCATCAAGATCGCCGACGCGCTGGCCCACTCGCACGCCGCCGGCGTGCTGCACCGCGACGTCAAGCCGGCCAACATCCTGCACTCGCAGTTCAACTCGGCCGTGCTGGCCGACTTCGGGCTGGCCGTGCTCGCCGAGATGCGGGACGCCTCGGTCACCCTGGAGGTGCTCACCCCGGCGTACGCGCCGCCGGAGATGTTCGCCACAGCCCGCCCTCGCCCGCCGTCGACGTCTACGCGCTCTGCGCCACCCTCTACGCGGTGATGAGCGGCCGGCCGCCGCGCTGGCAGTCCGAGCGCAACCCGAGCCTGATCACCGCTGATGGAGCTGTTCCACCAGCCGATCCCGGACCTGCCCGGGCGTGCCCGGCCGAGCTGATCGACGTGCTGCGCGCCGGCATGTCCAACGACCCGGGCGCCCGGCCCTCCGCGGTCGAGCTGCGTGACCTGCTCGCCGCGCTGCCGCTCGACCGCCACCGCGCCGCGCGGCGACCGGTCCCGGTAGCCGGTACGGTGGTGGGCCGGCGTGGTGGGCCGGCATCGGGGGCGGGGGGCCGGCGGGCTGTACACCGGCGGGCAGGGCACCGGCGGGCTGTAAACGGTGGACCGGCCGGCCGACGGTGCGACGACCATCCGACCGTGGCGCACGGCCGGCCTCGGCGGCGACGCTGGTACCTCGGCGGCTCTCGGGGTGCTCGCCCTGGCTGGCTCGGCGAGCGCCGGGGCCGGGTGGCCGGGAGTGGCCGCCGGT
This sequence comes from uncultured Actinomycetota bacterium, assembly GCA_963761955.1. Classification (GTDB taxonomy): domain Bacteria; phylum Actinomycetota; class Actinomycetes; order Propionibacteriales; family Propionibacteriaceae; genus Microlunatus. The sequence goes on from CAVXIY010000010.1 coordinate 71,510, forward strand.
CACGCGCCGCCGATCGCGCCCGGCGAGCAGCGGTCGTCCACGCGGCCGGCCGGGGGGCGCCGTGCCCGGGTGCGCGTCCGACGGCGCGCGGCTCCCGCCGGGGCGCGCTGCGCGACGGAGCTGGAGTGCTTCGGCCCGGTACGGCTGCGCGGCGACCGGGCGGAGGCGGCCGAAGGTGCCTGCGAGGGCCAGCACACCTGGGAGACCTACGTCGAGGGTGAGTTGCCGGCCGCGCTGACCGGGGCCGGGCACAGCGGTGGCGGCCGACCCGGCGGTCGGGCGGTGTGCAACGCCGAGACGTTCCGGCTGATCAGCGGTGGCGGTCGCCAACGGGTGGCGCCTGGAGGTGCTGCCGCCGCGAGGCCGAGGCGGACCGGACCTACCGCTGCCTGGCCGGCCGGGGGGTCGACGCGCTCGTCGGCCCCACGCTCACCGGTCGCTGAGCCCGTTCACGGTCCGGCCCTGCCGCACCGACCGCGGGTCGAGCGTCTCCAGCGTGTCGGCGTCCACCGCTGTCGTCGCCCGCATGCCGCGAACCACCCGCGGGTCCAGCGTCTCCAGCGTGTCCGCGTCGATCGGCTGGCCCGCCGGGGTGCGCAGGTTCCGCACCGCGCGCGGGTCGATGGCCTCCAGCGTGTCGGCGTCCACTCCGTACCCCTGGTGGGGGACCGGCCAGTTCTCGGCCTGCGGGGCGGGTGCGCCGGTGCCGCCGGGCTGGCGCGCGGCGGTGACCGTCACTCCCGTGATCATGGCGAGCAGGACGCAGACCAGGGCCAGCACGACCGACAGGATGCCGGGCGGACGCCACACGGCGAGGGTCACCACCGCCGCCACCGTCGCCATGGACGCGACGACGGCCTTCGCCCGCGCATCGGGCTTCGGGAACGATCTCACCCGACAAGCATGGCCCAGCGCGTCCACCTGTCAACCGGCGGGATGAGACGGCTTCCCGTCACGGACGCTCCACTTCGGAGACGCGGGTAGCGACGATCGAGGAAAAAATCGTTACATCATCTGGTTGTTTGCCGCATCGATCCACGTTTGGGGGCCGCTAACGTGGGCGTCGATCCCTAAGTGACGGGGGTCGAGGTCTCCTCGACGGAACTGTTCCCCGACGGAAGGCAGCCTCATGCCCCGTGCAATCCGATCCCTGGCCGCAACCGGGATCGTCGGCGTCCTCCTCGCCGGACCCGCCGTCGCGCCCGCCGCGGCGGCGACTCCGCAACCACCCGCGCACGACCGCACCAGCGCCGCCGAGGCGCGCCGGGTCGACCGCGTGCCGACGCCGAAGCTCGACTGGTACAACTGCTACGACTACGCCGAGTGCGCCACCGTCCGGCTGCCGCTGGACTACGACAACCCGAAGGGCGCGACCACCGAGATCGCCGTGCTGCGGGTCAAGGCCCGCGACCAGAAGCGCAAGATCGGCAGCCTGTTCGTCAACCCGGGCGGCCCGGGCGGCTCCGGCACCGAGCATCGCGCTCGCCGCGCCGTACTTCCTCAGCGACGACGCTGCTCGACCGCTTCGACATCGTCGGCGTCGACCCGCGCGGCATCGGCGCCAGCGACAACATCAAGTGCTTCCGTCCGGCCAAGGACCAGACCGCGGCGTCGCCGGGCATGAACGTCGCCGTTCCCGTACGGCAAGGCGCGAGGAGAAGCGCGTACGTCAAGTCGCGCCAAGGCGGTCGGCAAGGCCTGCTCGACCACCGGCAAGCCGCTGGCCGGCGCGATGTCCACCGCCGAGGTGGCCCGCGACATGGACGTGCTGCGCCGCGCCGTCGGCGACAAGAAGCTCACCTACCTCGGGCTTCAGCTACGGCACCGCGCTCGGCCAGTACTACGCCAACATGTTCCCGGACCGGGTCCGCGCGCTCGTCGTCGACGGCGTCATCGACCCGGTCGTCCTGGGTCGGCACCGAGCAAGACCGCAGAACCAGCATCCAGGACGACGCGGCTGCGCTCCGCCGACGGCGCGTACAGGGCGCTGCAGCGAGATCCTGAAGCGCTGCGACCGGCCGGCGCCGAGCGTACTGCGCGTTCGCCGGCGGCGACCCGGTCAGCGAACTTCGACGACGATCGCCGCAGCGGCTGCGCGACGAAGCCGCTGGTGATCGCCGACCCGGACGTTCGGCACCTTCACCGATCACCTACGCCGACTTCGTCGGCGCCATCCTCGGCGCGCTCTACGACCCGTACGCCGGCGACCGGTCACCGCGGATCGCCGCCGAGCTGTGGCGCGCTGACCGCCCGGCCGCCGCGGCCGCCGCAGGCCGGCCGCGCAAGGCGCTCGCCGAGCGGGTCCAGGCAGGCCCGGCGCCGCGCCGGCGCGCGACTTCCCGTACGACAACGGCTTCGAGGCGTTCAGCGGCGTCATCTGCACCGACGGCGCTGCACCCGAAGGACGCCGGCGCCTGGCCGGCGCTGACCGGCGAAGGCGGACAAGCGGGCGCCGTACTTCGGCCGGGCCTGGGGCTGGGGCAGCGCGCAGTGCGCCCGCAACACCTGGACCGTGCGGGACGAGGACGCCTACACGCGGGCCGTTCAACCGGCGCACCGCCGCGCCGGTGCTGGTCGTCGGCAACTACTGGGACCCGGCGACCAACTACCAGGAGCGCGGTCTCGCTCGGCCAAGCTGCTGCCGAACAGCCGCCTGCTGTCCAGCGACAACTGGGGCCACACCGCGTACGGCACGTCGGCCTGCGCGACCGGCGCGATCGACGCGTACCTGCTGACGCGGCACGCTGCCGGCCAAGGGCACGGTCTGCGACGGTGACGTCCAGCCGTTCCAGGAGGACGCGGCGGCAAGCCGGGCGGACGCGTCGAAGAGCGCGCTGGCCCGGGCGGGCGAGCCGAGCCGGGGCGAGCCGAAGCGGCTGCCGCCGGTGGCGACGCCGCGACCGGCGGTCGGCACGCTGACCGTCCGCTGACGGACCCCCGGGGTGCGGCGGGTGATCGGGCACCCGCCGTACCCCGGGCCTCACTGGGAAGCATCAGTCGTGTGGGCTGGACCGGGCATTGCGGCTGAGGTCGGCCAGCTCCGCCGCGTCGAGCAGTTCGTCGCCGACCGGCGTTCCCGCGTGCTCCACTGCCGCCGGCCACAGCAACTCCGCCGGAGCCCCGGAGGCGAGCCACTGCCACATCTGGCGTCTCGGCTTCTCGGGGAGCCCGGCGTGGCCCTCGTTCATGACCAGCGCGAGGTGCCGGAGGACCGCCTCGCCCGGCAGCTCTGCGAATGCCGCCAGGTACGGCGTCAGGTCCAGCCCCAGCTCGGCGACGGCCCTCAGCAGGTCTGCCGCCGCTGTGGTGGACGGCCATGACGTCAGCGTCCGGCGCCACCACGCCCGGAGGAAGTCCTCCACCCGCAGCCCGCTCGGCGGGTCGTCCAGCCCGCCCAGTGCCCGCCGACTCGTCGCGTGAGCGTGTCCGGCCACCACCGATCGGCCATCTCGCCGTCGGCGTACGCGGTCAGCAGCCGGGGGACCAGGTGCGGCAGCTCGCTTCCGTCCCCCCAGGTGCCGGGATGGGACAGGTAGGCGCCGAGCTGGTCGCGGTCAGCGCCCGCAGTGGCGTGCGCCGGAACCGGTCCACCTCCGCCGGGTCCACGCAGTGGTCGCAGGCCGCCATGTCCGCCGGCATCGGGTGGTGGGCGAACACCGC
>CAVXIY010000011.1:0-265445 GCA_963761955.1 uncultured Actinomycetota bacterium
TGCTCGTCACTTAGGGAGCGCCGTTGGCCGATCGGCAGCCGGACCAGAGCTCACAGGCATGTCCCCCTGCCCCACATTGGTCTCCTGCCTGTGGGCCCGATCAGAACCCAGCCGATTGAGGTTTGTGGTCGTGAAACGTCTCTCGATCGAAGGCGGCTCAGCGTCGGGGTTCGACGCGCCGCTGATGTGCACCGATAAATGCCATGAAGCATGACCGGGAGCTTGCTGAACGAACGCTCCCTGTCGGCAGATGGTTGGCGTACTGGTCGGCATGTCGTAGGAGGAGGTGGGGAGTGGCGGCAGGTGCATCAGGACCGACGGTTCGTTGGCTGGCGGAGAGCTACTCGGACTAATGACCTGGTGTGGATGCTGCCCCGCGGCGGCTAGCGTTCGCCGTCGGGGCAGCATGAGGTTTGCCTTGCGGTCGGGTGGTGGGTTCACCGATCGGCGACGTGGGATGGGCCAGGTGGAGCGGATCCAACGCTCGGCAACGGCAAGGTTTACCGCCGCAGCCCAACCTGATGCTGAGCGGGTAGGCGATCGGTTCGGGGAGTCCGATGGCTTTGAGTCCGACAACCCAGAGTTCGAAGGTGACGACGAACAGGGAGAGAGCGAAGCTGCGGATCATCCATTCACGGCGTGCGGCGATTCGGCGCTGTCGGATGTGTCGGAGGGCAATGGTCGTTGCGGCGAACCACCCGGTTGCCGCGAGGATGAAGAGCAGTCGGGACGCGAGGGTGACGTTGAAGTGGATCGCGCTCCAAAGTCCTCCTGCGCTAGCGATCCAGACGGCTCCGACGTAGATGCGCCCCAAGACGCGGTGGAGATTTCGATGACGCGTGCGGAGTCGTCTGTTGAGCTGGAGGACACCGACGACGAGCGCGACGCCACCGCTAAGGGCGTGGGCAACGAAGACGACCGGCACAGCTCGCTGTTTGGCATCGGTGACCACTCCTGTCCAGGAGAGGACCTCCACGCCTGCGATGATCACGGCAAAGAGCGCCGTACAAGGTGCAGATGACCAGGAGCAGCTACCATCCGATGCGGAGTGGAACGGTCGTTGACCGGGGCGGGCAGCGCCGGGTCAATCGTTTGTGGGCATGTCGGTCCTAGAGATGAATGCGGCCCCGTGGGAGGGTGAGGAGGAGGCGGTGCGGCGGCCGATCACGGTTAGTCGCGCCGGTCGGGGTTGTTGGCCGGTCACGCATACGGCGGGTGCCGGCTCGAGGTGGAGGTAACGACTGCCGACGACGGCCAGCCCCGCCTGCCGCATCTGGCTCTCGATGAGGGCGGCTTCGGCCCGCGTCTCCGCCGGGCCGGGCGTGCCGGTGCGCGGCAGGTGGGTGATGGCGAGGAGCTCTGTTCGACGCGAGCATGCTCGTGAAGCGGCGAAGGGTGGCGGTCGGATCGGGCCAGAACAACCAAACGTTGCAGCCGAAGACCGCGTCAAAGGTGCCGAGGTCGGGCGGGCTCTGCGCGTCGCCGATGAGTAGCTGGGCTTCGCCCGGACTGCACGGCCCGACGGTTGCGTCTGGTGGTGGCGGCGTGCATGGTCGGGGAGTGGTCGATCGGCGATCACCTGCCCTTCTGGGGCGGCCTGGAGGGCCGCTTCGATGCCGACTCCCGGTCCGTAGCCGAGTTCGAGGACGCGTGCGTCTGGTGCGAGGTTCAGCAGGTCGACGGTCCACCGGTTGCGGGCGACGTTGGATGAGCGGCTGCGCCATGATGCGCCCGGCGAGCTGGCCCAACGGGCCTCGTGGGCGTCCGAACTGATCATGGACGTAACGTTGCATAGGGTTCATCGCTCCTCACTCAGAGTCGATGCCGGAGTGTGGTCAGGGTTCGCGTCGCGGCTCGGAGGTCCTCCTCGGCAACGTCGCGCGAGGCGTGTCTTCAGGTGATCGCTCTCGCGGGTCAAGATGGCCCCGATGGTCACGTCTCCGGCGGCCATAAGGGTGAACAGCGGGGATCTTTGGTGGGCGGGATTTGGCTCGGGGGAGACAAGCCCGCGTCCATGAAGGTCGTTGTTGTCCGGATCACCTTGCCGCCCGCCGTCGAAGAGTCGTTTCGGTGCCGGCCTGCCTTGAATGGGTGGCTACCGCGACGAGGCGGAATGCGCTAGCTAACGACGTCGATCACCGGGGTGTATGACGAACCCGGGCGCCGGTAGGGCTCACCCCATCTGGCGGACACGCGTTCAGGCGGCTTGTGCCGTCTGAGTGTGGAGCTCTTCGAACCGTACTGGGCTGATCATGCCGATCGCGGAGTGCCGTCTTTTCCTGTTGTAGCGTTCTTCGATCCAGGCGCCGACGGCCTGTTTCGCTTCGGCCTTGGTGGGCCAGTGGTGGCGGTTGTAGAACTCGGTCTTCAGCGTGGACCAGAACGACTCGGCGGCGGCGTTGTCCCAGCACACGCCGGTGCGGCCCATCGAGCGCAGCACGGGCAGGTCGGCGCAGGCGTCGGCGATCTGCGCGGAGGTGTACTGGGTGCCGCGGTCGGCGTGGAAGATCACTTGCGCGGGCAGCTCGCCGCGCAGCGTGACCGCCCGGCGCAGAGCGGCCTCGACCAGGTCGGTGCGCAGATGGTCCTCGATCGCCCAGCCGACGACGCGGCGGGAGCAGCCGTCGCGGATGGCGCACAGGTACAGCCAGCCCTCGCCGGTGGCCAGGTAGGTGATGTCGGAGGTCCAGACGCGGTTCAGCTGGCCGGGGTCGAAGCGGCGACCGACCAGGTCGGGGACCGGTTGCGGGTCCGGCCCGGCCAGGGTGGTGACCGGGACGAACCCGCGGGGGCTGATCCCGACGATCCCGCTGGCCGCATCAGTTTGGCGACCGTCTTGCCCGACACCTGCTCGCCGGCCTCGCGCAGGTCGGCCAGGATCCGCGGTGACCCGTACACCCGGTCGGACTCGGCGTGGAAGGTGATGATCTTGGCGGTCAGCGCCGCCCGGCGCTGCTGCGCCGGCGTCGGCCCGCCGGCTCGGCGTCGAGCCCAGTCGTAGTAGCCCGACCGCGACACCTCCAGCAGCCGGGCCATCCGGGCGACCTCGAAGGTTGGCCTTCTCCGCGTCCATCAGCCGGTAGGCCTCTACCGGTTCTGATTCTCGGTGACGAAGAAGGCCGCTGCTTTTTTCAGGAACTCACGGTCCATCCGCAGCTCGGCGTTCTCGACCCGCAGCCGGTCCAGCTCGGCCCGCTCGTCGACGTCCAACGCTCCCGGCGGGTGATCGATCCGGGCCCGCTCCACCGCGACCCAGCGGCCCAGCAGCGCCTCACCGACCCCGATCTCTCGGCCACTTGCGCGATCGGCCGACCGGTGTCGATCACCAGATGAGCGGCCTCACGCCGATAGGCCGGGGTGTAACTCTTCCTCTTCCTGTCCCGACATGCAGACATCCTCTCCGCGAGACCGTCAGGTCCCGCGATCAAGGTGTCCGTCAAACGGGGTGAACCTCACCGGTTCATGGAGCTCGTGTGGCTGGTCGACGGAGTGTTCAGTCGTCGCGCAGCAGGTAGGCGAGGACGGCTAGGACGCGGCGGTGGTCGTCGGCCGCGGCGGGCAGGTTGAGTTTGGTGAAGATGGCCCGGACGTGCGCCTCGACGGTCTTGTCGGTGACGAAGAGCGCGCTGGCGATGGCCTGGTTGGAGCGGCCTTCGGCCATGAGGCCGAGCACCTCGCGTTCTCGGTCGGCTGAGGGCGTCGAGCGGGTTGCGTCGGCGGGAGCGGCCAACGAGCTGGGCGACGACGGTGGGGTCGACGACGAGTCGGCCGGCGGCGACCTGGCGGATGGCGTCGGCGAGTTCGTCGATGTCGCCGACGCGGTCCTTGAGCAGGTAGCCGGCGCGTTGCTGCGGCGTCGTCGAAGAGGTGCAGCGCGTAGTGCGCCTCGACGTACTGGGACAGGACGAGGACGCCGACGCTCGGGATGCTCGGCGCGGATGGTCTTGGCGGCTTCGAGCCCTTCGAGGGTGTGGGTCGGTGGCATCCGAATGTCGACGATGACGACGTCGGGTTGCTGCTCGCGGACCAGGGTGAGGAGTTCGACCGCGTCTCGGGCCTGGCCGACCACGTCGAAGCCGGCTTCGCGCAGCAGGGTGGCGACGCCCTCGCGGAACAGGACGGCGTCATCGGCGAGTGACTATCCGCATGGCAGCGTCGCGGTGATGCGGGTTCCGTGTCCGGCGGGGCTGTCGATGTGGAGCAGGCCGGAGTAGGCGTCGACCCGGTCCTGCAGGCCGCGCAGGCCGTCACCGTCGCGCAGCGCTGGCGCCGCCTACTCCGTCGTCGGTGACGTCGACGATGACGGTGTCGTCGAGTCGGCCGATGCCGACGATGGCCTGCGATGCGTGGGCGTGTTTGGCGACGTTGGCCAGCGCTTCGGAGACGATGAAGTAGGCGGTCTCCTCGACGCGCTCGGGCGAACCGCAGCTCGCCGAGGTCGTCGGTGACCCGGACCGGAACGCTTGAGCGCTGCGCGAGCGCGCGGACGGCGGGGCCCAGGCCGGAGTCGGTCAGCACGGCCGGGTGGATGCCGCGGGCCAGTTCCCGGAGCTCGTCGAGCGCTTGCGTCAGCTCTGTCATCGCGGCGTCGATCGCCTGGGCCGCGTCGCTGTCGCGGTTGGCCTCGAGCCGGACCTTCGCCAGCCGCAGCGCGAGCATCAGGTTCAGCATCCGTTGCTGGGCGCCGTCGTGGAGGTTGCGCTCGACCCGACGACGCTCGGCGCCCGGCGCGGCGACGATGCGGGTCCGGGAGGCGTTGATCTCGATCAGATGGGCTCGGGCTTGGGCGTGCAGACGTTCGTTCTCGATGGCGAGTCCGGCGGCGGCGGCGACGGCGGACACCAGCCCGGGTTGGTCGGCCAGGACCGGATCGTGGATGAGCGCGGCGATCGGCTCACCGTCTCGCGCCAACATCGTGACGGCCCGTCCGCCATCCTCGCTCGGTGCGTCCACGCTCGCCCCGGACTCGTCGACGAACACGTCCCGCTCCGGCAACCAGTACGCCACCTCGACGGACGGGTCGTGCAGGGCGCGGGCCAAAGCGCCGCGCATCCGGCCAGGAGGCAGCGGACCGTCGAACTCGACCACCAGATCCGCGACCGCCGACCGATCCAGATGCGCCCTGGCCAGGCCGACGACCAGTCCCACCGGCCATAGCACCAACACGCAGGTCACGGCCCAGTAGAACAGTGTCGACACGGGTTCGGGGACGCCGAGCATGACGCTCAGACGGTGGATGACCAGCACCGCGAGGATGGCGGTGGCGCCCCACAGCGCCGGTGCGGAGCGGCGACGCCCCGCCGGGGTGGCGGCATGCCACCGCTGCGCCATCACCACCAGCGCGGCCGCGATCACCACGACGATGAACGCATAGAGGACTTGATCCCCACCGGTGGGCGCCGCGGCCGCGCGGTCCTCGATGAGCAGGTTGTAGTACGGGCAGTCGCGGCAGGGCGGCGCCGAGCGGTGGAGCCAGAGGCTGACGAAGTGTCAGCGGGACCGTGCACAGGTAGACGGCCGCCACCACGAGCGTTTGGCTCCGGGTCTCGAGGCGGCCGCTGGGGTAGGTCACGATCAGATGCCCCAGGACGCCCAAGTACAGCGAGCCGACCAGGAGGCCGGCGCTCGAAGACCCAGGGATGATCAACCGCCCCAAGGGTGCGGGCGAACCAGGCGAGCCCGACCGCGACCATCAACGGGCCCGCCAAGCTGGTGGGCCAAAGCACCCACGCGAGCAGTCCGAAACCTGCGAACGACCAACCGACGCCGAGGGTCACGATCAAAATGACCACCAGCGTTCGGGTCGGCGTCTGGTAGCCGCCCCACAGCAGCGCGCCGACGGCAGCCAAACCCGCCACGACGATGACCGCCGCGACAGCCCAGCGACGAAATAGCGTCATCGCACCACGTCGACACGCAACAGGGCACCGGCAAGGTCGTGCCTCCGGCAGGAACCACGCGACAGCAATCGCCTGATTCCCAATGCCGGCAACCCTTACCACGCTGAAGCCGCGGTCGGTGAGCAGCTGCCCAGCACGCGACCGGAAACCGGGATCGTCGCCTTCGACAATCACCCTTGCCGGCATGCAAACGAGTGTCGCACCATCGGGCCGGGTGGCCTATGGGGTCAACCAGCATCCGCGATAAGGGCCTACACCGATGCGTTCGGCTCGGCGGCGCGCAGCCGGATATTTGTTGGGGCTACCACCAAGATCATTCGCACGTCTGCCCCGATGTGCGGGCGGCGACGCAAACCTAGCGTTTCCTTTAGATCCACCGCCGCTCGCCGGAAGCGAGACATCCCACCCTAGAAAAGACAGGTTCATCATGCCCACCACCATCCAGCTTCCCACCGCGGGCGGGTCGCCGGCACCGCGTTCGCCGGCGCCGGATCCGCAACGTTGTGGTTGCCGGGGCCGTCGTCGTCGTTGCTGTCACCGCGCTGGTCATCGGCGACCAAGCGATGATCAAGACCGACCAGACTCAGTTCACGGCGGACGGCGTCCACGAACTCGTGATCAACCAGGATGCCGGCGACATCACCCTCGTCGCCGGCTCGACGGCCGGTCAGGTGCGCGTCACCACCTCACGCAGCTGGTCTTGGCAGCAACCCCCCTCCACGCACACCGTCAAGGATGGGGTCCTGGCCCTCACCGGGGAATCCTCCCGTTTCCTCCAACTGGGCACCAGCCACGCCGACCAGGAGGTCACGGTCCCGCCCGGAGTTACGGTCCGAGTCGACGTCAGCGCCGGGAACATTCGCGCCACCGGCCTGGACGCTCCCCACTTCGAGGTCAAAACCGAGTCGGGCAGCATCGACGCCACCGACCTGGACGTCACGGCCTTCTCAGCGACAACCAGCTCGGGAAGCATCCAGGCATCGCTCTCCGGCGCAACCGAGCGGGTCAATGCCCGCACCAGCGCCGGCAACGTGGAACTCACCGTCCCCGACGCCGCCTACAAGGTCGACGCCGACACCTCGTCCGGAGCGGTACGCATCCAGGTAGCTGACGAACCAGACGCCGCACGACTGATCTCGGCGCACACCTCATCCGGCGACGTCACCGTCCGTCACCGCTGACGTCCCATCGAGGGCAAATACCGCCTGACGGCAACAGCCGCTCGGCGCGCTACACCACAACAGGAAGGACAGGGCTATGAACACCACCCTGCAGGAACAGCCACCTAGGGAACACCCCGATTCAGGCCGAAATGAGGAGCGTGACCCAATGAAAACGATCACAGCATCAAGCACAACGGGTGCACCGCGACCTGTGGCGCGGCGCAGACACGGATGGATGGCCTGGGTGCGGCGCGTGCTGCTCATCCTGCTCATCGCGCTGCTCGCGCTCGCCGCCAGTGGCGCGATCTATCAACTGGTCGCCACGGCGATGGACCGGCGGAGCTCCCCGCACCCGGCCAGCTGGTGGATGTGGGCGGCTCCCAGCTCCATATTCATTGCATCGGCGAAGGTAGCCCGACGGTGATCCTCGAGGCTGCAGCCGCGGCAACATCGGCCCACTGGAGTTGGGTGCAGCCCGACGTCGCCACCGGCACACGGGTCTGTGCCTACGACCGCGCCGGCATGGGCTGGAGCGACCGTAGTCCAAAGCCCCGGGACGGCCACCAGATCGCCACCGAATTACACACCCTGCTCGAACGGGCTGGAGTCCCCGGTCCCTATGTGCTCGTGGGGCATTCGTTCGGCGGCCTCTACGTCCGCACGTATGCGGCCGACTATCCCGGCGAGGTGGCGGGCATGGTACTGGTCGACGCGACCCACCCCGACCTCTGGAAGCGCCTCCCGCCAGAGCTGAGTACACCACCGGATAAGCAGCCGTTGGGATTGTTCCCCATCCTCGCCGGGCTCGGTCTAGTGCGCCTAGGGCTGTTTGACCCGTTCCCGGTCGACAGTGATCTCCCGGCCAAGCAGCGCGCGGAGATCACGGCGCTCAATGCCTCGACGAACTCGATGGCCACGATTGCGGCCGAGCTCGGAGCCTTCTCTGCGACGGCGGCACAGGCGCGCGAGGCAAGCCACCTCGGTGCCATTCCATTGATGGTGCTGACGTCGGAAGATACCTATGTTGCCTACTCAGGCGAGCTCAACGCGCAGGCAAATCGCGTCTGGAAGGACCTCCAGACAGAGCTTGCTACGTTGTCGTCCAACAGCGTCCACCAGGAAATCGCCGGCACAACACACGAGTCGCTCGTGAATAGCGAGCGTGACGCCCAGGCCACCAGCGCAGCGATCCGGCAGGTCGTACAGGCCGTGCGCACCGGCCAGCCGCTGGCGCGCTAAACCCTGCACATGCGCACCCGAAAAGGCAAACCACGCCGACCGCTGAGCCTGAATCCACCGTCTGACTTTGTGAGTGTCGCGCAGTTGATCTTGATCGCAGCAGTTCGGTGTGGGCGCGTCGGCTCGGCCGGTCTCGCCGTTTCCACTTCGGTCCTTGGTTGTTGGCGGTCAGGTGGGCTGGTCCTGGTGGGCGGGCCCTCCCGTGCAACTTTGACGGGGTGTTGAGAAACGACGAGAGTGATTGGTTGTCCCGGCGGCGGGCGCAACGTTTGGTATCCCGGTTCAGTTTTCCGTTATGCCGAGGCAACTAAGGAGCCGAACTCCCGACGCTCGCTTGACCACTCAATTTCTGACCCGAAGGCGCTCAACTGCCTTCAGAGAGCTGCTGTCTCATGTCCAACGAAGCGATTTCCCCACTGGCCCGACTGGCCGGACCGGCCGCCATCCTGGCAGGTGCACTCATCACCGTCACCCAACTGGCACTGCTGACGCTGGATCGAAACGACCGTGTCGCGGCCTCGATGACCATGACCTTCAAGCTCAGTTCGGCTGGCTACGTGACCGGATTTTCGTGTTGATGATCGCGCTGTTTGCGCTGTATGAGCGGCAAGCTGTCCGGGCTGGCACGTTCGGCGTCGTCGCGCTCTGCGTTGCGATCGCTGGCACAATGGATATGGCAGGCAATCAGTGGTTCGACGGCTTCGTCGTCCCCTGGCTTGCCCAGGTCTCCCCGAACTCCTTGACGACGGCACCCAAGACAAACACGATCATCATCGCTGCTCTGTCGAGTTATCTCCTGAACGCGATCGGCTGGGTCCTGTTCGGAATCGCCAGTTTCCGCGCCCGCGTCTACCCGCGGGTTCTGTGCCTTGCGCTCATCATCGGCGGCATATTCGGCTACGCCGCGGGCAGGCGCCTTTCGGCATCCCAATCGGGCTCGCAGTAGCCGCCCTCGGCGTCTGGTGTCTGACGCACCCAGAACACCGCTCGAGTCACGACCACTCCTGCTTGATCTCCTACCGAACACGACCATCGAGTGCTTCCGCGCGGATGCGGTGTTCGTGGCCGCCGGCGCGCAGCGGGTCGTGGTTTCGCAGTAGTAGTAGCGGTGCCTTTCTGCCGTTGCGGCCGTGACCGCGACCCGCCCGGCGGCATCGACAACTATCCCGCAAAGATCTGCGGGACCCAACCGCAGCCATGGCGGCCCTCGGTCCTGATCACGTCGTAGCTGGGGTTGGTGAGGAGGTCTAGCGCACTCTGGACGGGCCGAATGTTGCCGGACGGCGGGTGTGCAGAGCGCCTGGCGAGTGCTTCCCGTCCTACCGCTGATCGCGCGCAGCCTGTCGGCGGTGTGCAGCAGAGCGCCCCTCGGCGGACTTCCGGCCGGCTCCAGCCTGGGCGACGGAATCGGGTCCCGGGTACCGGGTGCGGCAGCACCTCCTCAACCGCGGTACAGCAGACTCTGCCCTCCACCATCACTGGCGCGAGCCCAGACCCGCTGCCCGCACGCTGCCCGGAACGGTGTGGCGTTGCTCAGCCGTTCCCCGTCCAGCCAGAACCAGCCCGGCCGGTCACACTGCCCGTACCCACCGATAACCGTCGAGGCATACCGGCCGCCGAACGCCCGAACCAGCAGCTCGACCGCCGCTTCCTCCGCGTACGCGCCGCGAGCCCAACGCCGCAGCCCATCGATCACCACAGCCTGGGTGAGTCCGGTCGCCATCTCAGGCCGCCCGGGTCTCGGACGGCTTGCCGGCCCGGCCCTGCGCGGTGATCCACTCGGTCCACTGGCCCAGCGGGGTGACCCGCTCACCGGTGACAACTGCGCGGATCGCGGCGAAGTCGCCGCCGGTCAAGCGGGCCACGGTCGAGCCCTCGACCCGGACCACCGCACCGGGCACAGGGCCTTCGCCTGGATGTCCGGCAGCTGCAACTGAGCATCCGGCAGTAGCCCCACTGGCTCGGCAACCACCACGCATTCACCGTGGACACCGGCCGGCCCTCTCCATCGGTGAACCGGCCCTTCACGGTGCGGTTGTCCCCGCGGCCGTCGTAGATCTGCCGCTCCCGCGGCTCACTGGTCACCAACGCCGTCACTGACGACACCTGCAACTCGATGGCCATTTGTCGGCCTCCTTCTGTCACGACCCGTTGTTGGGCATGCATCAGAAGAGCCGATCGTCAGGGACCCCTAAACCCCGCTGACGGTCACTTCGAACACTCGGGGACGCGCTGGAACAGATCGCAAATGTGCCGATCCGTCCCTAGTTCAAGTGCAGGTAGCGGAGAATCTCGGCCGTGTCGGCAAGATCGGCAAACACTCGCCGGGCGCCGGCCGCTCGCAGCTCGTCCGCACTATGCAGGCCGGACGCCACGGCAAGGATGTCAGCACCACCAAGCTGCGCCGCCTCGACGTCTCGTGGCGTGTCACCTATGACGACCGCGCAGCCGGGCGCGCGGTACTCGGGGCCGTACTTACTCGCGGCTCGTTCCCGGGCCGATTGCACCAGGCGGAACGGTCGACGTGGTCTGACCCGTAGCCGCCAACATCGAGATCGAAGAACTTCGCCAGTCCGAGCGCGCCGAGTTTCACCTGCGCGTTAGCTCGGACATTCCCGGTGACAACCGTCTGAACCACGTCAGGACGCTCTGCCAGCGCGGTGACCAACTCGACCACTCCCGGCAGCACCGTGCCTCTGGCTGCCAGAACATCACGATGAGCCGCGCCGGCACGTTCCAGTGCGCTGCATGATCTGAGGCCAGCTGTAGATCGAGGCGCCATGCTCGGTGATCATGCCCGCCATGATTTCCCGGTCAGTCCGGCCATCGGTCCGGGCGGCGTGCTAGCGTCCTGGCCGGTCAGAATCGCGAACGCGGCCGAGTAGATCTCTTTGCTCACGCCGGCGTTCTCGATCAGCGTGTGATCGACGTCCCACAGGACCAGACGCGGCACCCGGCCACTGTAACGCCGGCCTGAGCGTCCCGGTGCGTCCTTGACAGGGACTATAACGTCCCCTCTACTGGTCGATATGAATGAGCGGCTTCGGTCGACCATGCTGCGCCGCGGGTATTCACCCCTACGAAGCTCGCCCGGACGTGCGATGTGAACGCCAAGACCGTCGAGCGCTGGATCAACTCGGGCCGGGTACCGCACCGAGAGACGCGCTGGCGCGTGGCCCAGGCCCTGGACGTGGACGAGGTTTACCTGTGGCCCGAGCTGCTCGCCGAACCCACCACCGACCAGCGCATCGAGTCTGTCGAGTCCGAACTGGTGCAGGGTCTATCCAGACCGAGCCTCAGTGCCCGCGACGTTTGGCTCCGCCTGCTCGGCGGAGCCTACCGGCACATCGACATTCTGGTCTTCGCCGGCACGTTCCTGTCGAATGTCAACCCGCGGATCACCGAGATGCTGGCGGAGCGGGCAGCCGCCGGCGTCCGAATTCGGCTCTGCTGGGGCGACCCGGACAGCCAGGCCGTAGACATCCGAGACCGCGAGGAAGGTTTACGAGGGACCCTCGCCCACAAGATCCGAGCTGCCCTCACCTACTACCGACCGCTGGTCTCGTCCCCGGCTGTGAGATCCGACTCCACCGCGTCGGTGTCTACGCCTCGCTGTTCCGCTTCGATGATGTGATGCTCGCCAACCCGCACGTCTGGGGCGCGCCAGCCTCGCCAACCCGGTTCTGCAGCTCCGTCGGATCGAAGGCAGTACGTGGTTCGACAGCTACCGCCGCAGCTTCGACGCAGTGTGGGAAACCGCGTTGCCGATCGCCGAAGCCGAGGAGACAGCGGTTCAGTCGCTAGCCGGATAGATCAAGACTGTCGCCCACGCCGCGCACGCTCGACCCTGGCCCTCCTCGCCGAGCCCGTCATTCGACCGCGCTTTGACCGAGACCTGCTTGACGTCGACATCCAACGCTTCGGCCAAGTTGCGACGCATCGCGTCCAGATGTGGCCGCAGCTTGATCGTGCCCAACACGACGAAACAGTCCACGTTCGCGATCTCGTATCCAGTCGCCCTGACATGGCGGGCGAACTGCTCGACAAACTCCAGGCTCCGCGCGTCCCACGCGTCAGGGTCATCTTCGGGGAAATGGGTTCCCAGGTCGCCGTCAGCGATCGCACCCGCCAGGGCATCGACCAGGGCATGGCTGAGCACGTCACCATCTGAGTGAGTGCTGAAGCCCACCGTGGACGGGACATGCACCCCGCCCAGCACCAGGGCGTAACCCTCCACCAGCGGTGGATGTCATAGCCCGGTTCCTACCCGGTACGGCGGCTGCACTAGTCCACCGTAGACGTGATCCGAGTGTTCACTCAGGACCGCACCTGGATCGACCCGTGGGGACTGACCCCCGCCACAAGCACCGACCGGGCCCGCACGATGAAGCGAGTGACCACGTCGTCAGGCCCGTAGCGTGCAGATCTCCGCAAGCGGTCCTCGACCTCATGTCCTGGCCCTGCGGGCCGGTCGTCATGTCGGCCCACCACAACACCGCGTGCGCCTCACCAGGTCCTGGTCGACCGCGAACTCGGCATAGACCGCCAGGTCGATACCACGTTCCTCCGCCTCGAACGTGCTAGCCGAGTGATGCGCCACGAGGTTGCACACCACCGGCGAGAACCCCTCGCCAGCCAAGAATCGCGCGCCGTCGAGCGGGTGAAAGCCGGTCTCCACATGCCCATAGCCGATGTCGTGCAGCACCGCCGCCACTGTCAGATCCGCCCGCAACGCCGGCGCGATTCCAGCAGCCGCAGCCTCAGCCTTCCGACCGACCGCCACGGAGTGCGCCCGCCGATCCTCCTCCAGCACCGCCAGCAGATCGCCATACGACTCGACCAGCGCCACCGCCATACATCGACCCTAGCCCGCGCGCCGACAACTGTCGCGGATCACCTGGCGGACAGCCTCGCGCATCACCCGACGTACGGCAGCGTACCCACCAGCGGTGCCGTGAGAACTTTCTAGTACTCGTTCAAGGCCTCGCTCGCTCGGCCGGCGGCGCGTGTCCTCGCTTCGCTGCGGGCCGCGCCGCTGCTCTTAGTTAGGCGCGGCGGCGATGCCGGTCCTCGACCGGTTGTTCGGGGCCACCTACGAGGACATGCGACGGATGGAGAACGGCTGAGCGAAAGCTGCGTCGACTGGGTGGCGCTGCGCCCGCCGCGGCTCGTCGACAGGACGCCGACCGGTCACTACCGCCTCGCAGCCGAGCCGCTTCGCAAAGCCTGCAGCCTGACCCATTACGCCGACCTCGCCACCGCGCTGCTGGACTCACTCGACCGGCCCGAGACTCCGCGGAACCGCCGTCTTCGTGGCCAACTGACCCACTGCCGTACGTTCGAGACCTAGACCGAACCACCAGGAAGTCTGGAGATGCATGTCCGCAGCGCTTCAGTCGGGTTCGCCCTCGCGATCGGCGCGCAAGCCGCGTTTCCACGCCTGCTCAAGCACAAGTTCGGCGCGACCTTGAGCAGCTCAACGCAGGGAACTACAAGCCGCTGCTCTCGGCCTATGCCGACGACTTCGTCTTGCGCTTCAACGACGGCGACCACCGCTGGGCCGGCGAGTGGCGCGGCCGCGCGGGCATGGCTGCCTTCCTGCAGAACTTCGCCGACGCCGGTATCCAGGGCGAGATCAAGAGCATCGCCGTAAGCGGACCCCCTGGGCCCTCACGCTGTGGGCGCGCTTCGACGATCACGCCGACGGCCCGGACGGGACGCGGATCTACGAGAACCAGACGGTCCTGGTCCTGCGCACCAATGGGGCAAGGTGGTCGAGCAGCAGGACTTCTACCTCGACACGGAGCGCATGACGAGCTTCGACCGCAAGCTGTCCGAGCTCGGAGTCGAGGCGGTTCGAAGCCCGCTCCCGTCGCGTGACCGGGGCCGGACCTATCAAGTCGTAAAGTACGAAGCCTTACTGAACCATCGCCGCAAACAGAACCACTCGACTCGAGGAAGCGGTACGACCTCAGCAGCTAGCGGTCGTAGGTGACGTCGGTAACTTTCGCTCTGAGCTTCTTGGACGAGGAGGAGGTGCTGGCCAGCTCCTTTGAGTAGTCCGCTTGGCCGGCCTCTACGGTGAACGTCCCGACAATCTCGTCCTCAGCTCCGCTGACCTTGTAGGTGACCTCGATTGTTCCGTTGTCTGGCAGTGGTCGGTGGCCAACGTACTTCGGGGCGATCCGGTAGGTGATGTTGCACCCGGCTGATCCGAAGCACTGCTTTCGCAGTAGCTTGATGCCAACGTTGAAGTCGCTCCGCTTGGGTTTGAATTCGGCTCGCTGATCGGTGGTTGGCGTGACCTTAGGCGTTGGCTCGGCAGAGTAGTCGGGTTCGGGCGCTCCGCCCCCCAGGCGTTCTAGGAAGGCCGAGGCCTGGCCGGCCACCTGGTCCATCGTGTAGACCGGATTGTCGGCGTCGCCGTATCGCACCGTGACTGATGGGGAGGTTCTCGTAGTGCATGCGATGCTAATGTCGCTGCCCGTGCCAGCTTTTGCACAGCGGGTCCAGTCGAAATCCGGTGGCTCGGTAACTTCACCGCCCTCGGCAAGTACGTCGAGCACGGCGTCGTCGAGGGGCGTCTGCCCAGTCATGACGACGAGGACGCCGTTCGCCAGACCCTCGTCCTGAGGGTCACGGTATGCGGCGCCCTCCAGTTCGGCATTCGGATAGTTTTTGTTGAGATCGTCGACGATGCGGCTCACGACGTCGGCCACGCGAGCTTCCTTGATCCATCCGATCGCCAGCACATCGGGAGTTGGCCCGGTCGCCAGGGGCCTAGGGGCAGCTGAGGGAGACGGGGAGGGCGGAGCCGTCGTAGCTGGCCCGCTACAGGTCCCGCCAGCGCGACGAGCAGGGCACTCGGGAGCGCGGTCGCTAGACGGCGCATTAGGTCGTCCGGGATTGTGTCACCTTGCATTGTTGGGGCGCGCGTCCAGGGCGATCTGCCAGCGGCCGCATTGTTGCGGAACCGGGATGCAGTGTGGTCACAGGCCCGTCACGCCCCGGCACAGCGATCCAACCGCTGGTAGTCGATCCGGTAGTCAACAAGTCACGAGCCACGCGGATGGTCACGAACAGCGGCGAACAGATCATCCATCACCGCCAGACGTCTCGCTAATCGTCGAATCCGGTAGAGGTGCGCCTGGGGGTCAAGGGGTCGCAGGTTCAAATCCTGTCAGCACGACCGATGAATCACCGGGCCAGAGGCCCATTTTGCGAATCGTCGGATGGCGGACTCGGGCAGGTTTCAGCGGTTTGACACAAATCTTGACATCATTTCTGACGCAGCGGCAGTGACCGTGCGGACTGAGCTCCAAGGCCTTAGGTAGTGACACCAAGAGGGCTGACAACTCACCCGGCAGTGCTAACCCGATTATTGAAATAAAGGTTCGAGCCGGGACTGCGATGGAAGCGAGTGCCTGGTTCGGTCCGTCCGGCAGCGACTCCAGTCCAAGGCTTCCGAAGGTTGATCAGCCGGAGGCCACCGCTCATCAAACGGGCACCCAGACCAACGGATCCGAGCCACAACCAAGCTGAACCGTTGGAGTTTCAGAAGGGCCTTCAGCACAGCCCCCCGGCTCGCGGTCCGCTTCAGAATTGCGTCGGTGCAGCTGACCGCCAAGCAGCAGACGTGTCCTTAGGGATGCATGACGGCAGATGAAGTGCCCACACCGGGGTCGAAGGTTGTCCACAGGTTCACGCGCATTGCTTACCGATTCCCGATCCGTCTGGCTTTATGAGGCCAGCGACGTTCGAGAGCAGGGAGGGTGGTGGTGGACGGTGAGACGGCGGAGACCGTGGCTGGGGTGGTCCGGTTGCTGCGGCGGGCCGCTGAGCTGGCCTGGATTCGCGCCGAAGCGCGAAGGTCCGCGGTCATCGCGGCAGCTGGTGGCGCTGGGCATCGACCTGGCCGCCGAGGAGGCTCGGAACCTGCTGCCCGACGGCGTCGATGTGGCCGGCCCGACCCCGGTCGGGGATGACGAGGTCGGGTTGTTGCGGTCGGCTGAACAGCTGCTCGGCACCATCATCGGCGTCCCGGCGCTGGGGATGCGGCGCGTCTTCGGGTGCGGGTCGCTGATCTGGTGGGGGAGGCGAACACCCATGCCGGCGCTGATCGACGCACACCGGCGGAGCTGCTGGCCGAGAACGATCAGCTGTCCCGGCTCCTGCTGCTCGAGGTCAGCGGCGAGCGGGCGCCGGCGATGCTGCGCGCCTTCCCCGATCCTGGTGGAGGCTGCGGCACGGCTGTGGTCGGTGCTGCCCGGCGCGGGTCAGACCGCATGGCCGGGGGTGGATCCGATGTTTCGGCTGGTCGCGGTTGCCCGCGGCATCGACCGCGCCCGCGACGGCGGGCTGTGGCCGGGTGAGGGGCCGAGCGATGAGCGGCTGCTGATCATGGCCGGCAACTTCACCCGCGCCGCCGAGATGATCAACAACTCCGTCCAGCGGGCCAGCCGATCTACGCGTCGGCGGAGTGGGCGGTTCCTGCTGATGGCCGGACCCAGACCATGCACGTCCTGTACGTGGCCGCCCACGGGGTCACGGTCGGGCTCGCCGAGCACGCCGCCATGGTCACCGAGCAGCTGCGCCGCGACAGTCTCCGCAAGGTCCCGTCGCAGGTCCGCGTACGACCCGGGCGAGCCGGACGCGGCCCGGGCCATGATCAGCCGGCTCGACGTGTTCGAGCAGATCGCCGGACACTATCTCTTCGGATCCAGCCAATCGGCAGGCGAGCGAGCCGTTGTCGGTGACGGACCGGTTGGCGTCGGCGTTGGCGGTCTGGGACATCCAGGCCCACCGCAGCCTCGCCGCCCATCCCAGCCCGCCGAACCTCGCCTGCGTCGCCCGCGTCCAAGCCCTCATCGCCACCACCAGCGGGGTCGTGGCCGAAGCCGCCGCGCAGACCGGCCTGATCGACAGCGCCGCCTCGGTGCGGTTCGCGACCCTGATCGACACGAGCCAGGTCGCGTGGACGCGGGCCGCGAACCGCTGGTCGGAGCTGATCAACCCGGCCGCCCGCACCGACCCGAAGCTGCTCGGCGCCGCCAGTGAGGTACGGGCCGCGCTCGCCGCGGCTGCCCACGACCAGACCGGCTGGGCGGCCGCGGACGTGATCGCCTCCCGCGTCCACGTTCCGACCGCCGTCGCGCAGCTGCAGCTCGCGACGGCCGCAGCCGTCGACATGGCTCACCTGACCCGCGACATCGCGCTGACCGAGCCGACGCTGACCGCTCCGGCCCGGGCGATCGCGATGCGCGCCCAATCCGACGTCGAGCGGGCCATCGACCACGGGCGAAAGCCGCTACCTCGGCGTCGACTGGGTCACCGCCGGCGACGTCCGCGCCAACCGGATCATTCCCCTCCCCGACCCGGTCCGGCGCGGACTCGTCGACACCGCAGATCAGGTGATCGCCACCGCCGGCCAAGCCGCCGCAGCATCCGCCACGCTCGCGCCCTCCGAGCGAGCGGAACGAGCCCGAGGCAATTCCGTGATCGATGCCATCACCGCCAGCGGAAACACGAAGACCGCAGATCCCATCACCGGAAGGACCAGGGCCAAGTCGATGAACCCCACGCAATCCGAACCCAGCGAACTGCAGCGATCTAGCCGTGAACGCGCTGCCGACGACCTCCGCGCATGGGCCAGCAGGCTCGTCTTGCCACTGAGGCTGCCGTCGAGCTGCTCATCGCAGCCTGTCATGGACGCCTTGCCGAACCTGGCTGGCCTTGGCTGCCGTCGAGCCGCGGACGCATCTGGTTGGACGCCACCCAGATTGCCACCGCCACTGGCGGGCTGTCCGCCGGCGAGTCGAATCCTCAGCATCATTGAGTCGCTCGTGATCGGCGCCCCGCTGCATGATCTGGCCGGGTTGCTCGCAGGACTCGACCCGCGCACCCTCGCCCTGGTTCTCGCGGCCCTCAGACATGCCGGAGGCGGCAGGGAGTCGCTCGACGACCGGGTCTTCAAAGCCCAAGATCATCAAGGCGGTGCATCTGCCCGTGACGAACCAGTGGGATAGAACACATCCTCACCAGGAAGGAAAAGAGGGCAGTTGATCATGGAAGGACTACTGAGGGTCGATGATGTCGCGACCATATTGAAGGTGTCGCGCTGGACTGTCTACCGTCTGATCAAGGAGCGCCAACTTGTCAGCGTCAAGGTCGGAAGCAGTCGCCGCGTGCCAACCGAATCTGTAGCGGGCCTACATCGCAGCGTTGATCGACGTGTCGTGATGGTCGCCGGTGATCCGGCAGGTCGAAGCATCTCAGCCGGGCGCCACGCCAAGCCGTTGCGAGGCGCAAGCAAAGTGCGGCGGAACGTGAATGGCGAGGGAAACATTCGACGTCGAGCGGACGGGCGATGGGAAGGCTCGGGCCTACGTGGTCACTCCAGATGGACGCGAGGTGCGCCGCAGCGTATATGGGCACTCGTGGGATGAGGTCCACTCGGCGTTGACAAGGCTGCAGGCAGACCGTTTGATCGGGCGGCGAGTCACTTCAAGCTCCGACACCGTCGAGATCTATCTGACGCACTGGCTACATGACGTCGCCAGGAATCGAGTCCGTGACACCACCTTTGATAGCTACGAGTATCTGATCCGCGTTTACCTGATCCCGACCTTCGGCGGTATCGGCTCAGTGCGATTCAGTCCTCCGACGTCAGACGTGGTCTCCAGCGGCTCAAGGCAACCTGCCAGTGCTGCGCTCAGGGGCGAGATCGGACCCGTTTCGTGCGCGCTCAGGAAGGAAGAAGCGAGGCGAGCTGGTCGACCGCCGCGCAAGAACGCTCGGCGAATCGATGGTGCACGCTGCTGCGCGCTTAGCCCGCCGCCGTGTTGCCGTGCAGTGCTGTCCGATGGCACAGTCCGTGCCGTTCATCGCCTGTTGCGCACGATCTTGCAGGACGCAGTTTCAGTGGATGGGATCCTGGGCGAAAACGTCGCACGGAATCTGCGGCTCAACTATCGCTACCGTCCGAACTTCAGGCCATGGTCATCCCAGGAGGCGCGATTGTTCCTCCAATCTGTGCGGACCCATCGGTTGGGTGCCTCTTTTACGGCCGGTCTACTGCTAGGCCTGCGTCGCGGTGAGGCCTCGGCCTGGCCTGGAGTGATGTCGACTTGGACCGTGGCGTGCTGCAAGTGCGCCAAGCTCTGCAGCGCGCCGGAGGGCAACTCCGTCTTGGTCCCGTCAAGTCCGACGGTTCCGCGCGATTTGTCGCGATTCCTACACCCGGTGTGATCGCCCTGCGAGACCGGCGCGACCGCCAGTCTGTTGAACGGTCGAACTCAGGATCTGGCTGGACCGAGACGGGGCTGGTGTTTACGACATTGCATGGTGAACCAATCCAGCCAGCCAATATCAACAAGCTCTTCGGGACGCTCTGCGACGGAGCCGGCGTTCGCCGCATCCGATTCCATGATTTGAGACACTCATGCGCGACCCTGCTGTACGAGTTGGGAGTGCCGATTGAAAACATCCAAGACATCCTCGGCCACTCCTCGCCGGTTATCACAAGGTGCTCTACGTCGGGGGGTCTGAGAAGGTGCAACGGGATGCGGCCGAACGTCTGGGTGATCTGTTTGCCGAATGATCGTCGCGTTGGGGTCAGATTGGGGTCAACGGCACGTTGAAGCCCAACTGTGAAGCTCTACTTAGCTCAGACTCGGGAACGAATCGCCTAGCCAGGTGCCGATTGAATCCTCGAGCTGACGGTCGGACTCGAACCGACAACCGCCTGTTTACAAGACAGGTGCGCTACCAATTGCGCCACGCCAGCAGTGCCGCGCCAGCCTACCGAAGTTTGCTGCGCCCAGCGATGCACGAGCGAGCTCAGAAGATCCCCGGGCCGCCGACGAAGGCGGTGCCGGTGCCGCGTACGGTGCCCGTTTCCGACGCGCTGATCCAGGCGGACTCGCCGCGTACCAGGGAGAGCACCTCGTTCCCCGAGGCCAGGCTCAACGTTCCCTCGGTCACCAGCAGGATGCGGGCGCCGCCGGTGGCCGGCAGCGCGACCGCGGTGTCAGCCGAGCTCGATCCGCCAGAGGGCGAACTCCGGCGCCGGCACCGGATAGCGCCACAGTCCCGGCGCGTCCTCGGTCGGCTGGATCAGCCCGGCAAACCCGGGGGTGAAATCGAGCACCGAGAGCAACTCGTCGACATCGATGTGCTTGGGCGTCAGCCCGCCGCGCATCACATTGTCGGAGTTGGCCATCACCTCGACCCCACCGCCGCGCAGATACGCGTGCAGATTGCCGGCCGGCAGGAAGATGGCGTCGTTCGGGTGCAGCACGATCCGGTTCATCAGCAGCGCGGCGAGTACGCCGGGGTCGCCCGGATAGAAGCGACCGAGTTCGCGCGCGGTCTGAGCGAACAACCCGAACTCTCCGTCCGCGGTGACCCCGTCGGCCGCCCGCACGACCTCCGCGACCACGCCGTCGGGATCGCCGGTCAATCGCAGCAGTCGCTCGAACACCGAGGCCAGCCGATCCTCCGGCGGCTGATCGGCCGATGCGAGGTCGGCCACCAGCCGGAGCGCGCTGCCCACACCGAGCCGTTCGAAGAGCGCATAGCTCTCCTCGGGTTCCCGGAATCCGCACAGCGCCTCGGTTTCCTGCAGAGCGCACAGCACCTCGGGCTTGGGCCAGCCGTCGCGATAGATCCGATTCGCCGCGTCCCGGGGAACCCCGGCCGCCTGTTCGCGGGCGAAGCCCACCTCGGCCTGCTCGCGCGACGGATGGGCCTGCAGCGACAGCGGCTGATCGGCGGCGATGACCTTGAGCAGGAACGGCAGCCGGGGACCGAACGCCTGCACCGTCGCGTCGCCCATCAGTCCGCGCGGATCCTTCGCGAGCAGTTCATCGAGCGGCTGATCGTCGACCCTCGACGGCGCGAGGGGATGCGCGCCGAGCCACAGCTCAGCCTGCGGCTCGCCGCTCGGCTCGATGCCGAGCAACTGGGGGATCATCGTCGCCGAACCCCACGCGTACGGCTGGATGACTCCGGTCAGCCGGGCGATCACGGCTGCACCTGCTCGGGCTCGCCGAGGGCGGCTCGCCATCGATCCAGGACCCGCGCCACCGCGAGGGTGTCACGCCACGGAACGAGCGGGGACTGTTGCTCACCCGCCCGCAGGCAGCGCATCACCTCCTGCGCTTCGAAGGTGTAGCCCCCGCCGGGCCATTGCGCCACCAGCTCCTCGGGTTCGGCACCGTACGCGATGGATCGTCATGCGTTCCGGCCGGATGAAGAACTCCTCGATCATGATCCGGCCGCCGGTGCAGTAGACCTCCAGGGCGCCGGGCAACGCCACCTCGAACGTGCTGATCACCGCGGCGGTCGCCGTCGGTCGCGTCTCCGTCGCCGGATAGCTCAGCAGGGCGGCGGCGTGGCCTTCCACCCCGGTACGCCCCCAGCCGCCATAACCGGAGACCTCGGCCGGCTCGCCGAGGAACAGATTGACCGCGTGGACGGGATAGACCCCCATGTCCAGGATGGTTCCGCCGGCCTGTGCCGGATCGAGCAGCCGATGGGATCCGGACCGTCGAGGACGAAGCCGAACTCCGGCGGACACGTGGCGGACCGCACCCAGCTCGCCGGAGGCCACGACCTCGGCGGCCTTGCGGATGAGCGGATGGACGCGCATCCAGACCGCCTCCATCAAGAATCGGCCGTTCGCCTCGGCCAGCTCGATCAGTTCGGCCGATTCCGCGGCGCTGGTGGTCAGCGGCTTCTCCACCAGCACGGACTTGCCGGCCGCCAGGCAGGTTCGCGCCGAGGCGAGATGATCGTTGTGAATCGAGGCGACGTAGACGACATCGACTCCCTCGTCGGCGGCCAGCTCGTCGGCCGACCCGTACGCGCGGGCGAAGCCGTGCCGGTCGGCGAAATCCTGGGCGCGCTCGACGCTCCGCGAGCTGACCGCAACGAGGGCGGCTTCGTCGGGGAGCAGCGCGAGATCGGTGGCGAACGTCGACGCGATCTGTCCGGTGCTCAGCACGCCCCAGCCGACGCGGTCTTCGTGGGGACCAGTCACGGATGACATCAAACCGCACTCAACTGCCCACAATCGACCGCGGGGATCGCGACGAGACGAATGACATCGGTGTTATTTCGCGCCTACGATGGCGCCATGATCGTCGTCGGCAGCCCCCAGCCCGAACAGAGTGAACCGGCGGGCGAGCTGAGCGCTCGGGATGCGGAGATCCTCGCCTTCGAGCGGCAATGGTGGAAGTTCGCCGGAGCCAAGGAGCAGGCGATCCGGGACAAGTTCCAGATGTCGGCGACCCGCTACTACCAGGTGCTGAACGCGCTGATCGACAAGCCCGAAGCGCTGGCCCAGGACCCGCTGCTGGTGAAGCGGCTGCGGCGGCTGCGGGCCAGCCGGCAGCGGATGCGTTCGGCCAAGCGACTGGGGATCGACCTCACGATCGACTGATCCGGGCGATCATCGCCTTGACGTTGTCCCCGACCGGCCGGATCGGGTGGTCTTCGTAGCCGCCGATCGCCAAGCCGGCGTCGCGCTCGAAGAAGTTCCGGGCCGCTCGGTCCCCGGTCCGCAGCATCGACCAGCCCATGCAGATCGCGTACGCCGGATAGAACGGCATCCCGATGCAGGCGAAGTAGTGCCAGGTGTGCCGCTCCTCGTGCTGCAACAACTGCGGCCAACGGGTCGAGCATCACGTCCCAGGTGCTGCCGGTGGTGATCACGTTGCCGACGGTGAATGCGCCGGCGATCGGGAACTTGAGCTTGTAGCCCTCGCACAGGAACAGGCCGCGCGGGCCCGCGCCGGATCGTGGCCCGGCCGAGCTTCGCGATGGCCAGACCCAGCAGCGTGCTGAGGTTGACGAAGTTCCCGGCGAAGCGGACCCACTGGCCCGCGGTCGTCGGCCACTCGGGTTTCACGGTGTCCATCCTGGCAGCGGCGTCGGCGCTCATGTGGAGAAAGAGCATCGAGGCGGCGGTTGCGTACGTTCGCACCGGCGTCGAACGACGGCCTGAGACCACGGATCCAGGCGTCTGGCACCATCTCAGACGGACGCGCGGCTCCGCGCTCCATGCGAGTTCTCGCAGTGGACGTCCTTCCCAGGATGCGGACCCGAGGTGCGTCGGGCCCGGGCCGACGCCGTACGCTAGGACGCGTTCATCCAGAGGGGATGAGGGATCGGCCCAATGACTCCCCGGCAACCGACTGACAGACCAGAAACGGTGCCAACTCCGACGCGGTCGAAAGCCGGCCGCGGCAGATGAAGAAGGATTTGTGATGACTGCGGTGCTCAACTCTCTGCCCGCCCCCTCCGGGGTCCGTGCCGGAGCCTTCGGAAACGCCACCCACCTGATCTGCCGCGCGTGCGGCGAGCAGACCCAACTCGGCCCGTTCTACGCCTGTATGGAGTGCTTCGGTCCGCTCGAGGTCGGGTACGAGTTCCCGACCATCACCCGTGAGCAGATCGAAGCCGGACCGAAGAGCATCTGGCGGTACGCGCCGCTGCTGCCGGTCCCCGCCGACATCCAGACCTTCCGCTCCACCGACCCCGGCTACACCCGGCTGGTCGACGCCCGCAACCTCGCCGATGATCTTGGTCTCAAGCAGTTCTGGGTCAAGGACGACTCGGGCAATCCGACCCACTCGTTCAAGGATCGGGTGGTCGCCGTCGCCTTGTCGGCCGCCCGCGAACTCGGACTCAAGGTGCTGGCCTGCCCGTCGACCGGCAACCTCGCCAACGCGGTGGCCGCGGCCGCGGCCCGGGCGGGCATCACGTCGGTCGTGCTGGTGCCGAGCAACCTCGAGCAGCAGAAGATCATCGCCTCCGCCGTGTACGGCACGACCTTGATCGCGGTCGAGGGCAGCTACGACGACGTGAACAAGCTGGCCAGTGAGATCGCCGGCGAGGAAGAGGGCTGGGCGTTCGTCAACGTCAACGTGCGGCCCGTACTACGCCGAGGGATCGAAGACGCTGGCCTATGAGATCGCCGAACAGCTGGGCTGGCGGATACCCGACCAGGTCGTGATCCCGGTCGCGTCCGGAGCCCAGCTGACCAAGATCGACAAGGGTTTCCGCGAGTTGATCAAGCTCGGGCTGGTGGCGGAGAAGGAGTACGTGATCTTCGGCGCCCAGGCCACGGGCTGCTCGCCGGTGTCGGCGGCTTTCCAAGCAGGGCTCGATTTCGTGGCCCCGGTGAAGCCTGCCACCATCGCCAAGTCGCTGGCCATCGGCAATCCCGCGGACGGTCCGTACGTGCTCGACGTGGTGCGGCGTACCGGCGGCGTGGTCGCCGATGTCGATGACGAGGTCGTCGTGCAGAACATCCAGCGACTGGCCCGGACCGAGGGCATCTTCGGCGAGACCGCCGGCGGGGTGACCCTCGGGGTGACCGCGAAGTTGATCAAGGACGGCGTGCTGGATCCCGCCGCCGAGACGGTCATGATCAACTCCGGCGACGGGCTGAAGACCCTCGATGCCGTCTCGCCCCATGTCGGTCCCAAGGTCACCATCCCGCCGCGCTACGAGGCGTTCACCGAATTCTGGAAAGGTCTTGGTTCATGAGTGCCACCGTTCGGATCCCCACCATCCTGCGCACCTACACCCACGGTGCCAGTGAAGTGACGGCCGACGGCGGCAAGCTGAGCGAGATCCTGGACTCCCTGGAAACCGACCACCCCGGCATCCGGGCCCGGATCCTCGACGACGCCGGCGCCCTGCGCCGCTTCGTCAACGTCTACGTCGGTGACGACGACGTGCGGTTCATCGGCGGGCTGGACGCCGAGGTGGTCGACGGCGCCAAGATCTCGATCATCCCGGCCGTCGCCGGCGGCTGACCCGCCTCATCCGAAGGGGACGTTTCCCGGCACGTGCTGGGAAACGCCCCCGCGAAGTCGTGACTGGAACGTCGAGCGAACCGCGGTCAGCCCCACCAGACCCAGTCGAAGAACTTCTTGCGGCCCGGTCCCCAGTCGACGACGTTCGGGCCGGGGATCGCGTAGTTCGCCCGGACCGAGACCCGGACCCGGTCCGGCGTCCCGAGGCACTCGCGCGGGACGAGGATGCGTCACGTACTTCGAACCGTACGCGTCGGCCTTGGCCCGGTAGTCGCATTCGATGGCACTGCCGGTGTCGGCGAAGTTCTCGACGTCGCGGATCGGCAGCACCTCGCTGTTGGGGTAGACCTTGATCCTGTACTCGGGACCGGGGTCGTCGCTGTCGGTGTCGAGCCAGAAGCTGAAGTGGCTGCCGATGTTGTAGTCGCCGACGCGGGCCTTGACGCGGATGTTATCGCCATGGTCCACCCGCACCGTGGTCAGATGGCCTCCGCCGTCGTTGAAGGTCGTGGTGTCGGCGGCGGCCGGCTGGGCGGTCGCGACGACGGTGGCCAGTGATGCGGCGACCGCGACGCCCCCGGCGGCCACTCGCTGCAGGCTCTTGCGCATGATGGAACTCCTGTCGATGAGATGTGGGAAAGCGCAGTACTCAACGAAGAGGACCTGCCCGCCGGCGTGATACGACGACGCTTCGAATCGGTTCTGTCACCAGGTCAGGGCAGGATGGCGCCCATGTCGCTCACCACCCTCGAACGGGTCATCCAAGCCATGGCCGGGCCGGATGCCTCTCCGCGCGCCGACCAGACGAGGGCGGTCGCCGAGCTCGTCGAGCATCGCAAGCGGGTGCTGGTGGTGCAGGCGACCGGCTGGGGCAAGTCGGCGGTCTACTGGGCGGCGACCGCCGCGCTGCGCGAGCAGGGGGCGGGACCGACGCTGGTCGTCTCGCCGCTGCTGGCCCTGATGCGCGACCAGATCGCCGCGGCCGGCCGGGCCGGGCTGCGGGCGGCGACCGTCAACTCGACCAACGTCGACGACTGGGCCGAGGTGCTCGGCGACGTGCGCAGCGGCGCGATCGACGTGCTGCTGATCTCGCCGGAGCGGCTGTCCAACCCGTCGTTCGCCCGCCAGCTGCCGGAGCTGCTCAGTCAGTGCGGGCTGCTGGTCATCGACGAGGCGCACTGCGTGTCCGACTGGGGCTTCGACTTCCGGCCCGACTACCAGCGGCTGACCAGGACGCTGCTGCAACTCGCGCCCGGTACGCCGGTGCTGGCGACCACGGCGACGGCCAACGAGCGGGTGACCGCCGACGTCGCCGCCCAGCTCGGCCCGGACACGGTGACCCTGCGCGGGTCGCTCGCCCGGGCGTCGCTGCGGCTGGCCGTGGTGCCGCCGCTCAGCCCGCTGGAGCGTTACGCCTGGGTCGCCGACGCGCTGCGATCGCTGCCCGGGTCGGGCATCGTCTACGTGCTGACGGTCGCCGAGACCGAGCGGGTGACCGCGTTCCTGCAGCAGCAGGGACTCGACGTCGCGGCGTACTCCGGGCAGACGACCAACCGGGAACAGCTCGAGGACCGGCTGCGGGACAACCAGGTCAAGGCGCTGGTGGCGACCTCGGCGCTCGGCATGGGCTACGACAAGCCCGACCTGGCGTTCTGCATCCACCTGGGATCGCCGGCCTCGCCGGTGGCCTACTACCAGCAGGTCGGCCGGGCCGGCCGGGCGCTGGACGACGCGCTCGCCGTCCTCGTGCCCGCCGAGTCGGACGAGCGGATCTGGGAGTACTTCGCGACCTCCGGGATCCCGGACGAGCGGCAGGTCGAGGGCATCCTCGACGCCCTCACCCGCGACCCGGATCAGCCGGAGCCGCAGTCGCTGGCCGCTCTGGAGGCGGCGACCGGACTGCGCCGCAGCCGGCTGGAGGGCCTGCTCAAGATCCTGGCCGTCGACGACGCGGTCGAGCGGCGTACCGGCGGCTGGGTCGCCACCGGCCAGCCGTGGTACTTCGACGCGCCGAAGTGGGCCGCGCTGCGGAAGGTCCGCGCGGCCGAGGCCGATCTGATGCGGGCGTACGCGCACGGCGAGGGCTGCCTGATGCAGTTCCTGCAGCTGGCGCTGGACGACCCGGACCCGCAGCCCTGCGGCCGCTGCTCGGTCTGCACCGGCGAGCTGCCCGAGCCCGGCGCCCGCCCGACCGTCGAGACGGTCGACGCCGCGCGACACGTTCTTCCGCGGCCAGGACGTGGTCGTCGAACCGCGGAAGCTCTGGGTGGCGCGGATCCCGGACCGCAAGGGCAAGATCACGTTCCTGGCGCCGGGCCGGGCGCTGGCGTTCGCCGACGATCCGGCCTGGGGCGGCGAACTGGCCGGCCTGTGGCGGCAGGACGGCGCCGCGCCGACCGGTGATCCTGGACGCCATGGTCGAGGTGCTGAAGCGCTGGTCGACGACCTGGCAGCGGCCGACGGCGGTGGTCGCCGATGCCGTCCCGGCGCTTCCCGACCTTGATCAACTCCGTGGCGGCCCACCTCGCGACGGTCGGCCGGCTGCCGTTGGTCGAGGCGCTCGCGGTCACCGGCCCACCGCCCGATGCCGACGGCGCCTCAGCCGTCCGGGCCACCGATCTGCTCTATCGCACGAGCGTGCGGCCCGGCGTCCGGTTCGACGGTCCGGTGCTGTTCGTCGACGACACCATTCGGACCCGCTGGACGCTGACCGTCGCGGGCTCCCTGCTCGCCGAGGCCGGCGCCACCCTCGGTCCTTCCCCTCGCCATCCACCAACTGCCCTGACCTCGACGCTCCGATTTGTCGGCGGTGGAAATCAGCCGGGGCTCGGTTCCGGCGGATCAGGTCGGCGATGCCGAAGAGCAGCGCGACCAGGATGAAGCCGATGGTCGTGCGCAGGCTGGCCGACAGCGCGGCCGGGTAGTCGTCGCCGTCGGCGGCCAGTCGGTCGAAGAACTGCGCGAGCACCAGGGCGACGCCGATGGCCGAGCCGACCCGCTGGGCGGTCTGCAGCATGCCGCCGCCCGAGCCGGCCCGGCGCGGGTCGACCTCGGCCAGGGTCAGGGTCACGTTCGGGCTGATCACCAGCCCGCCGCCGAAGCCGGCGAGCAGCAGGGCCGGGGCCAGCTTCAGCCCGACCATGCCGGTCAGGTGTGGCACCAGCAGGTCGATGATCACCAGGCCGGCGGCCACCAGCACCAGTCCGACCACCACGAGCGCCCGGCCGAACCGCGGCACCAGCCGGCTGCCGAGGGTCGCCGCGATCGCCGACCCGATGGCGAACGGTGTCTGGGTCGCGCCGGCCTGCAGCGCGCTGTAGTGCAGCCCGACCTGCAGGTAGAGCGTGATGACCAGGAAGATCGCGGTGAATCCGGCGAAGTAGAAGGTGCCCAGGGTGAGGCCGAACATGTACGAGCGGACCTTCAGCAGGGCGAGGTCGATCAGCGTCTCCCGGCCGAGCCGGTCCCAGCGCCGCTCCCAGAAGTAGAAGATCACCAGCAGCGCGACCGCCGGCAGCCAGCAACCACCAGGGCCGCTCGCGACAGCGACTCGTTCTGCCTGCCCTCGACGAGCGGGAACAAGATCAACAACACGCCGGCCGCGAACAGGCCGACGCCGACCGGGTCGAGCGACTGCCTGCGGCGTTCGCCGTCGCGGCGCGGCAGGAATCCGCAGCGCCAGCGGAATCGAGCACGGCACCGATCGGCACGTTGACGTAGAACACCAGCCGCCAGCCGAAGTCAGGTCCGCCCAGGTTGACCAGCAGCCCGCCGAGCAGCGGCCCGATCGCGGTGGAGATGCCGACCGTGGCGCCGAACATGCCGAACGCCCGGGCGCGCTCGGCGCCGCGGAACAGGTTCTGGATGAAGCCCGAGACCTGGGGGGCGATCATGCCGCCGCCGATCCCCTGGACCACCCGGGCGATCGACAGCAGGGTCGGGTTCGGGCGCGGCGCCGGCGGCCGCGCTCGCCAGGGTGAACAGCGCGACGCCGGCGATGAAGACGGCGCGCCGGCTGCGGGCGTCGCCGAGCCGGCCGCTGGGCACCAGGACGACGCCGAAGGCCAGCGCGTACCCGGCGACGATCCACTGCACGTCGCTGTCGTCGGCGCCGAGGCCGGAGCGCAGAGTGGGCAGCGCGACATTGACGATGCTGAGGTCCAGCAGCGTCATCGCGCCGGCGATCAGGCAGACGCCGAGCGCCCGCCACCGGCCGGGATCGGGATGGCGGTCGCGTTGCGGCCGTGATCTGCGGTCACGATTAGCCAATCTATGGACGTTCGGGCCGCGGAGTAACGTCGGCGACGTGGATCTCGAGCGCTTCGTCACGGCCCAGGACAGTCACGACACGTACGCCCACGCGCTGGCCGAGCTGCGAGGCGGGCGCAAGACCAGCCACTGGATGTGGTTCGTCTTCCCCCAGATCGCCGGTCTCGGACGCAGCGGCATGGCCCAGGCGTACGCGATCGACGACCTCGCCGAGGCGCGGGCCTACCTCCGCCACCCGGTGCTCGGGCCGCGGCTGATCGAGTGCGCCGAGATCGTCGCCGGGCACGCCGGCCGCACCGCGGAGCAGATCTTCGGCGGCATCGACGCGATGAAGCTCCGCTCCTCGATGACGCTGTTCGCCGAGGCCGATCCCGACCAGCCGGTCTTCGCCGAGGTGATCGAGACCTTCTTCGCCGGTCCGGACCCGCTCACCCTCGCTCGAACAGCGGAGCGCAGCGAGCTGAGATCGTCGGCGCCGGCGAGGTCGGGCAGGGACAGGAAGACGGTCCCGACGCCGAGCGCGGCCAGCTCGCGATAGCGCCGGGCATGATCATCAGCCGGGCCGGCGTGGTGCCGGGCGGCGAAGGCTGCGGCCGGCGGTACGGCCGCGGAGCCGTTCGACGCGGACGGCGACGTCCTCCCGGTCGGTGCCGATGATCGGCAGGTCGAGCACGGTGATCTCCACGGTCGTCGGGATCGCGACCGACCGCGGCGCAGTGCTCGTGCAGGATGCCGATCTTCTTCAGCAGGGTCTTCGGGTCCGACGGCAGATTGGCGCCGTCGGCCTGCTCGGCGACGATCCGCAGGGTGCGGCGCTCGCCGGATCCGCCGACGATGATCGGCACGTCGCCGACCGGCCGGGGATAGCAGGTGGTCTCGGGCAGCCGGACGTACCGGCCGTGGTACGCCTTGGTGCCGGGCGCCCACAGCGCGCGCAGCGTCTCGATCGTGACCTGAAGTCGATCAAGGCGCTCGCCGGCCGCCGGGAAGTCCAGGCCGTACGCCTGGTGCTCGCGCAGCCACCATCCGGCGCCCAGCCCGCAGAACGCCCGGCCGCCGCTCAGCGCGTCCAGGGTCGCGACCGTCTTGGCGATGATCCCCGGCTCGCGGAACGTCACCGGCGACACCAGCGTGCCCAGCCGGAGCCTGGTGTCCAGGCCGCACAGCAGGCCCAGCGTCACCCACGGTTCGGGGATCGGTTCCCAGGCGCGGTCGACCTGCGGGATCTGGATCAGGTGATCCATCAAGGCGATGCCGTGGAAGCCCAGTCGCGTCGGCGGCCAGGGCAAGATCACGAAGCCAGCCGATCGGGTCCTCGCCCCACGGGAACCGGGAGATCTGCAGGATCACCCGAGGGCCGGACTCGGAGGGATGATCATCGTCCGGCCGACGCCGGCACCGGCTGGACGGGCGGCGTCGACCGGACTGTCGATGATCAACACCTCGTCCCAGCCCTCGTCGGCGACGGTGTTGATCATGGATCGGACCCGGCGCAGCTGCTCGGTGATCACCGGTGCCGGCACCGGCCGGTCCCGGTCCCGGTTGCGCTGCCGGCAGAGCGCGGCCGGGGTGTTCATGATCACCAGGACGGCGGGCAGCCCGGCGGCCCGAGCCTGGCGCAGGTAGAAGGCGCGCCGCTCCGGATCGAGGCCCAAGGTGTCGATCACCGTGGTCAGCGAGCGGCTGAGCCGGGCCGCCACGATCTGATCAAGCAGCGCGAAGGCGTCGACGGACGCGTCGAGATCGGCCGGTCCGCTGCCGACCACCGCCCGCAGCGCGTCGGAGGAGACGATCTCGCTCACCCGGAAGCGCTCCGCGGCCCACCTCGACTTGCCCGATCCGGCGGCGCCGACGAGCACCACGACGGCCGGGTCGGCGAGCCTGACGTCGGTCATAGGCTGAAGTCTCCCAGCAGCCGAACCAGGAGGACGGATGGATCGACCGGCGATGATCTTGAGCGGCGTGGTGCTCGACTCACCCGATGCCCAGACCCTGGCGGCGTTCTACCGTGAGCTGCTCGGCTGGGCGGTCCGCGACGACGAGCCCGGATGGGTGGTGCTGAAGGCCCCGGAGGGCCAGACGAATCTGTCGTTCCAGACCGAGGAGGCCTACGTCCGCCCGACCTGGCCGGCTGGACCTGGCGACGCCCAGATGATGATGCACCTCGACATCAAGGTCGACGACCTGCAAGCGGCGACGGCGTACGCCCAGCGGATCGGGGCCGTGCTGCCCGACTTCCAGCCCCAGGAACAGTCCGCGTGCTGCTCGATCCGGCCGGGCACCCGTTCTGCCTGTATCGACGTGCTGACGGCTGCGTTAGCGGGGGAAGTCCTTCACCTTCAGGGTCTTGATCTTGCCGTCGGAGTCCAGGTAGCGGATGTCCAGGCCCTCGCTGCCGACCGAGCCGGGGTCGAGCGAGGGCACCTGCGCGCTCGGCGGAGCGGTCGGGCTGGGGCTCGGATCGGGCGCGGGCTCAGGATCGTCGGCGCAGCCGGCGAGCACAGCGGCCAGCGCGATCGTCGCCGCCGCCCAACCCAGATGTCTCACGTGGTCGAGCATACCGAGCAGAATGAAGCCCATGACCGAACGCAAGCCGGTGGAGTACTGGCTGACCGACATGGACGGCGTGCTGGTGCACGAGGAGCAGGCGCTTCCCGGCGGTGCCGAGTTCATCGCCGCCCTGCAGCAGCACGAGCGCCGGTACCTGGTGCTGACCAACAACTCGATCTTCACCGCGCGGGATCTGCGGGCGCGGCTGCTGCGCAGCGGGATCGACGTCCCGGAGCGCTCGATCTGGACGTCGGCGCTGGCGACGGGCCAGTTCCTGGCCAACCAGACGCGCCGGCGGCTCGGCGTACGTGATCGGCGAGGCCGGGTTGACCTCGGCGCTGCACGACATCGGGTTCGTGCTCACCGACCGCGATCCCGACTACGTGGTCCTCGGCGAGACCCGCACCTACTCCTTCGACAGCATCACCCGCGCCATCCGGCTGATCGACCGCGGTGCGCGGTTCATCGCCACCAACCCGGACGCCACCGGACCGTCGCCGGAGGGTTCGCTGCCCGCGACCGGCTCGGTCGCCGCGCTGATCACCCAGGCGACCGGCGTCCGGCCCTATTTCGTCGGCAAGCCCAACCCGTTGATGATGCGGTCGGCGCTGAATGCCATCGACGCCCATTCGGAGACCACGGTGATG
Organism: uncultured Actinomycetota bacterium; assembly: GCA_963761955.1. Lineage (GTDB taxonomy): Bacteria > Actinomycetota > Actinomycetes > Propionibacteriales > Propionibacteriaceae > Microlunatus. Next base: position 32,595 of record CAVXIY010000011.1, read on the forward strand.
GTCGGGGACCGGATGGACACCGACGTGATCGCCGGCATCGAGGCCGGCCTGCGGACGATCCTGGTGCTCACCGGATCGACCAGGGCCGACGAGGTGGACCGGTTTCCCTATCGCCCGACGAGGGTGCTGGAGTCGATCGCTCAGGTCGTACCGCTGGTCGGCGAGTTCACCGCGTGATGTCCGCGGGCTAGCGGACGATGTCGTCCACGGTCGCCCGGAAGTCCTTCAGCTGGTCCGGCTGGGGCAGCGGCGTCGGCCACGCGGCGCTGTCCCAACCGGGGTGCGGCCTCGCCGGGCCGAACCGCCCAGTAGCTCGGCCGGACCGGCTGCCGGCCGGCGGATCGGAAGGTGGAATCGGGAGCGGTGGTGAGGCCGACGTCGGCCAAGGTCGCGAGCCCGGGCAGCACGATGTCCACCGTCGACGAGCCCGCCGAGATGGCCGGCAGGTTGGTCACGACCTGCACCCGCTGATCGGCGCGGCGCATGGCGGTCGCCCAGAGCCGGAGGTCGGAGCAGAGACACTCCAGCGCGCCACGCCCCGCGAGCTTCGTGGTGGCGAGCCGGGCGCGGATCGGCGGCTGCCGCAGGCCGTTGATCAGGACCTGCGGACCGCTCGCCGAGACGAGGTTGTACGCCGATCGGCGGCGGCCGCTCATCGGCGAACGGTGGCCGGTCGGCGGCCTCGAGGCCGCGGCCGCCGTCGATGGACTGGATGCTCCACCAGATCGAGGTGAAGGTGCTGCTCGACGTAGACCGTGTCGATGGTGATGATGAACCGCTGGTGCCCCGGCCGGTAGGTGAACTCCGACGTGCTGGCGGCCGCCGGCAACCGGTGGCCGGGCGGGTGAGATCGGTGGCGTTCCCCACCAGCGGCACCATCCCGGCCGGGGTGACCGGCACCCGAGAGAAGATCGGCACGGTGGCGATGTCGACGTCGATGGTGAACACGTCGTCCGGCAGCGGCGGGTAGGCGGTCTGCAGCAGCGTGGTGTGACCGATGCGCAGTTCGCGCTGCACCAGCCAGACCGGGGTGCACAGGCACGACTGCAGGCCGGGTCCGCGGCGGGTCAGCGGGCGGTAGAGCCGACGAGCGTGGGAATCGAGCAGGAAGACATTGGTGTTGCCTTCACCGAAACGGGAGAGCCCGAGGTTGAGCGATGGCGGGACCGCGTCGTTGGGCCCGAGGCCCGGGCCCGAGAGCGGCGTCACCGACCAGTCCAGCACCGTTCCGCGGGGCATCCGGCGTACGGCGTGCACGGCGAGCCGGACGGTGATGTCCAGCCCGTCCCCGGACGTCCAGACCGCATCGCCGACGACCGGCAGGTCGCGGATTTCCCGGGCGGCGGCGTCTCGGTCGGAGCCTCGGAGCACGCTCGGCGGAGCGGCCGTCGGCGGCCTCGGTCTCGCGGCCGAACAGTCCCGGCTCCTGCGGGTTGTAGGTGCACCCGGCGAGGGCGCACGCCGCGACGATGATCAAGACGAAGCAGCGGCGCAGGCGACGGTTGGCGACCGCGCGGCACCTCATCTGATGATGCTACGTCGCGGACTCCGTCGGCGAGAGAGCCGAGCGGCGCGGCATCAGCAGCACGGCCACGGTCAGCAGGACCGCGAGGACGCCGCTGGCCAGGAACACCGTGTGCAGCGCGGGATCGAGGACGCTGACCGGGATTCCCGACGCGGTCGACGACGCGTGGCCGCCGACCGGCTGGCCGAGCGAGCCGTTGACGATGGCGCCGAAGACGGCGATGCCGAGAGCGCTGCCCATCGAGCGGGCGAACATGTTGGTGCCGGTGACCACCCCGCGCTCCGCCCAGTCGACCGAGGACTGAGCGGCGATCAGGGTCGGGCTGGCCACCCAGCCCAGGCCGAGCCCGATGACGAAGCAGGTCAGCGCGACCGCCCAGACCGAGCTGTCCGGATTGAGACTGGCCAGCAGCGCAGCGCCACCGATGATCACCGCCGAGCCGATCAGCGCCGTGTTGCGGAAGCCGATCCGCAGGTAGAGCCGGCCGGCGGTGGAGGCGGCGATCGGCCAGCCGATGGTCAGCGCGGCGAGCGCGAAGCCGGCGATCAGCGCGTTGGTGCCGAGCACGGACTGGACATAGAGCGGCACGTAGGAGGTGAGCCCGATCAGGATCGCGCCGACGGCCAGACTGGCCAGGCTGGTCGTAGCTGACCAGCCGGCGGCGCAGCAGATGGGCCGGCAGCACCGGCTCGGCGGCCCGCCGCTCGACGAGGCCGAAGGCCACCAGCAAGGCCGCGGACGCAGCCAGGATGATCGACGCTCGGTGCCGACCACCAGTGCCAGAGGACGCCGCCCTCGAGCAGGCCGAGCAGCAGCAAGCGTCGTACCCGCGGTGAGCAGCGCGGCGCCCGCGTAGTCGATCCGGTGCCGGACCCGTTCGACGTTCTCGTGGAACTTCCGCAGCAGCGCCCAGGCGGCGATGCCGCCCAACGGGATGTTGACGAAGAAGATCCAGCGCCAGTCGAGGAAGTCGACGAACAGCCCTCCGAGGGTCGGGCCCGACCACGGCGGAGATGGCCCAGACGCTGGCCACGTACCCCTGGACCTTGGCCCGCTCCTCGATGGAGTAGATGTCACCGATGATCGTCATCGCCGTCGGCTGGACCGCGCCGGCGCCGAGTCCCTGCAGCGCCCGGAAGGCGATCAGCGCCGGCATGCTCCAGGCGAGGCCGCAGAGGATCGAGCCGAGGATGAACGCGCCGACCCCGATCAGCATGATCGGCTTGCGGCCGTACTGGTCGCTGAACTTGGCGAAGATCGGCACCGACACCGCCTGGGCCAGCAGGAAGATCGAGAAGAGCCACGGGAACTGGGCGAAACCGCCGAGATCGTCGACGATCGAGGGGACCGCGGTGGCCAGGATGGTGGAGTCGATGGCGACGAGCCCGACGCTGAGCATGACCGACAGCAGGATCGGTCCGCGTTCGGAGCGGAGACCTACGTCGGCTCGGGTAATCGTCTGCGTCACGTCTAGGGGCAACTCGTCGGCGCGGCGCGGCATTCCCACGCCGATCGTTCTCGCGTGGTGACTTCACCTCGAGTACCAGGGCAACTCACCACGCGACTCGGGCTGCTGGCGAAATTGGCCTGTGCACAACCCCGAACCGAGGTGTCTGTCGCTGCCAGAGTCGGCCCATGCATGCGCGTCAGGAGGTGCCCGAGGCCCTCATCCGACTGGCCGCCGCCCAATCGGGAGTGGTGAGCCGGGAACAGGTCTTGAGCTTCGGCCTCAGCGCGGCCGCGGTCGATCGGCTCGTCCGTCAGAACATCTGGTCCGTCTGGCCCGAGGGGTCTACCTGACGGCAGCGGTGCCGCCGTCTTGGCTGGCCCTCGCCTGGGCCGGCTTGCTCATCGGCGGCGATCGCGCCCGGCTCGGCGGGCTGGCGGCGGCTCACCAGTGGGGTCTGACGCAGGACGAGCCGCGGCCGATCCAGATCCTGGTTCCGGCGGCCGGCTCGACGCCGCGGGTGACGGTCCTTGGTACTTCCGCCGCGAACGCCCGGGCGCCCGGCAGTCCGGCGAGCTACGGCAACCCACCACGGACCACGATCGAGGACACGGTGCTCGATCTGATCGACGATCCCGATGCCGATCCGCAGGCGGTGGTCCACTGGCTGACGACAGCCGTCCAGACGCGGCGCACCACCCCGCAACGGATCCTCAAGGCCGCCTCATCCCGGCGCTTCCTGCGACACCGTCGCCTGCTCGAGGAGCTGGCCCTCGATGTCGCGGCCGGAGCCCGCAGCCCGTTGGAGCTGGACTTCCTCCGGCTGGTCGAGCGCCCCCACGGCCTGCCGGTGGGCCATCGGCAGGCGGCCCGTCGCGGCACCGAGGTCGATGTGCTCTACAAGGAGTACCGCCTGCTGATCGAGCTCGACGGCCGGCTGGGTCATGACGGTGTCGGCCGATTTCGCGACATGCGGCGGGACAACTGGGCGACGGCTCGACGGACTGGCCACGCTGCGCTACGGGTTCGGCGACGTGCACGGCATTCCGTGCGAGGTGGCCATCCAGGTCGCCGCCATCCTGACCCTTCGCGGCTGGACCGGCCTCGCCCAGCGGTGCCAGAACTGCCGCCGGGCCGCGTGACCCGGATGCGTGGTGCTTCGCCCTCGACGTCGAGGGACAACTCACCACGCGAACGAATCGGGCCCAAGTGTTTGCACTCGCCTAGGGAGAGTGCTAAACATTGGATTAGCACTCTCCATGTGAGAGTGCCACTTTCTCAGGCGGTGAGGTCCCCATGGACCGTCCGTCGCGGGCACTGTCTGGGGAGCGTCCAATCCACATTAAGAGGATTCGCGGAGAACATGCCCAAACTGATTCAGTTCAACACTGAGGCACGGCGCGGCCTCGAGCGCGGGATGAATATCCTCGCCGACGCCGTCAAGGTGACCCTTGGACCCAAGGGCCGCAACGTCGTGCTGGAGAAGAAGTGGGGTGCCCCGACCATCACCAACGATGGCGTGAGCATCGCCAAAGAGATCGAGCTCGAGGATCCGTACGAGAAGATCGGCGCCGAGCTCGTCAAGGAAGTCGCCAAGAAGACCGACGACGTGGCCGGAGACGGCACCACGACGGCAACGGTGCTGGCCCAGGCAATGGTCCGCGAGGGCCTGCGCAACGTGACCGCCGGCGCCAACCCGATGAGCCTGAAGAAGGGCATCGAGAAGGCCGTCGCGGCGATCGTCGCCGAGCTGGCCGCCACCGCCAAGGACGTGGAGACCAAGGAGCAGATCGCGGCCACCGCCTCGATCTCCGCTGCTGATCCCCAGGTCGGCGAGATCATCGCCGAGGCGATGGACAAGGTCGGCAAGGAAGGCGTCATCACCGTCGACGAGTCGAACACCTTCGGCCTGGAGCTCGAGCTCACCGAAGGCATGCGCTTCGACAAGGGCTACATCTCGCCCTACTTCGTCACCGACACCGAGCGGATGGAGACCGTCCTCGACGATCCGTACGTGCTGATCGTCAACTCCAAGGTCTCCAACCTCAAGGACCTGCTGCCGATCCTGGAGAAGGTCATCCAGGCCGGCAAGCCGCTCGTGGTCATCGCCGAGGACGTCGACGGCGAGGCCCTGGCCGCGCTGATCGTCAACAAGATCCGCGGCACCTTCAAGTCCGTCGCCGTCAAGGCCCCGGGCTTCGGTGACCGTCGCAAGGCCATGCTGACCGACATCGCGATCCTGACCGGTGGTCAGGTGATCTCCGAGGAGGTCGGCCTCAAGCTCGACGGCGTCGGGCTGGAACTGCTCGGCTCGGCTCGTTCGGTGCTGGTCACCAAGGACGAGACCACGATCATCGAGGGTGCCGGCAGCACGGACCAGATCGCCGGCCGGGTCAACCAGATCCGCACCGAGATCGAGAACTCCGACTCCGACTACGACCGCGAGAAGCTGCAGGAGCGGCTGGCCAAGCTGGCCGGCGGCGTTGCCGTGATCAAGGTCGGCGCGGCCACCGAGGTGGAGCTCAAGGAGCGCAAGCACCGCATCGAGGACGCCGTCCGCAACGCGAAGGCGGCCGTCGAGGAGGGCATCGTCGCCGGTGGCGGCGTGGCTCTGCTGCAGGCGGGCCGGAACATCAAGCTCGATCTCGAGGGTGACGAGGCCATCGGCGCGAACATCGTCTTCGTCGCGGTCGAGGCCCCGCTGAAGCAGATCGCGATCAATGCCGGCCTCGAAGGCGGTGTTGTGGCTGAGAAGGTCCGCAACCTGCCCACGGGCGAGGGCCTGGATGCGGCCACCGGTGAGTACGGCGACCTGGTCGCGAAGGGCATCATCGACCCGGCCAAGGTGACGCGCTCGGCGCTGCAGAACGCGGCGTCCATCGCGGCGCTGTTCCTCACCACCGAGGCCGTCATCGCCGACAAGCCGGAGAAGGCCCAGGCCGGTCCTGGCGGCGGCGATCCCGGCGGTATGGGCGGCATGGACTTCTGAGTCCAGCTCGTACGACCTGCAGAAGAGGCGGTCCCGAAAGGGGCCGCCTCTTCTGTTTCTGCCGAACGCGCCCTGAGCCTGTCGAACGGCGCAGAGATCACGCTCACCAACCGGGCAGGCTCACGACGCGGTTGATGCCGGCTCGGTAGTCGGCCAGTTGGGTGCTGTCCGGCACGTCAGTCGGCCAGTCCGCGGTCGCCCAGCCCATCGGCGGATCGTCGAGCGAGTAGTACCAGGTGTTGGTCGTCCGGGGCGTGGCCGGCCCGAGGCGGGCGGCGGCGTCCGGCGCGACCACCACCGGCACCGCGCGTACGGTGCCGTGCCCGGGCAGCGCGACGTCGACCGAGGTGGTGCCGGCCGGCAGGCCGGGATAGACGCTGATGACCTGGAGCGAACCGCCCGCCCGGGTCAAGGCTCGGGCCCAGATCCCCAGATCGGAGCAGAGGCAGTCGTAGGCCGGCAGCCCGTACGTCCGGGTGGACATCCAGGAGGTCTTCAGGGTGCCGGCCGGCAGTTTGAGGACGAGCCCGTTGGTCGGGCTGGAATTGACCACCCGCACCGAATCCGGGGCCGGACGGCTGATCAGCGGCCCGAGCGACTGGTCGAGCGGCCTGACCTGGTCGGTCACCGCGCGCAGGGTCCAGGCGATCGAGGTCAGGCCCGGCGAGGAGGTGATGCGGTCGATCTGAATCGTCAGCGCCCGCTGCGGTTGCGAGCCGATGCGGACCTCGCGTGCCTTGGCGGCCGGGCGAGTCCGCTCGGCGGGGCGGGCCAGGTCGGTGGGCGCGGTCGCCGTCGGGGCCAGGCCCACCGGGGTCACCGGGACGTGGACGAACGGCGTGACATTGGCCAGCGACGACATCGACGAACGCGGTGCCGGGGGGCAACTCCGGGTAGGCCACCTGCATCAGCCGGGTCTCGCCGATCCGGAGCCGTTGCTGGACGAGCCAGACCGGCGAGCACAGGCAGTGGTTGAAGGTCCGGCGCGAGCGGTGGCTCAGCGGCACGTACGCGGTGCGGCTCGGCGGATCGAGCAGCGTCACGTCGACGTCCCCGCCGGACGATCGGGTGAGCCCGAGATCGAGGTGGGCCGGCAGCGCGTCGCCGAACTCGGCCGCCGGGGAGCTGATCGGGGTGACGGACCAGTCCAGGATCGTCGCGCCCGGGATCCGGCGTACCGCATGCACCGCGAATCGCACGGTGACGCCGAGCCCGTCGCCGGTGGTCCAGACCGCCTCGCCCGCGACCGGCAGTTCCGGGTCGGTCGGCTGCGGAGGGAGTGGGTCCGCCGGAGGCTCGGCGTCCTGCGACGGAACCCTGGTCGGAAACAGCCCCGGCTCCTCGGCCGAGTACGTGCAACCGGTCAGCATCACGATTGCCGCGACGGCTACTGCGGCCAGCCGCTTCCTCGCAGCCATGGTCACATCCTAGTGTCGTGGAAGAGCGAACCGGGTTTCGTACGCGAGGGAGGGCCGAGTGGCCAGTCGACTGGTGGTGGACGGGCACAACGATCTGCCGTGGGCGATGCGCGAGTTCAACTACGACTTCAGTGCCGTCGACATCGCGGCGCCGCAGCCGCAGTTGCAGACCGATCTGCCCCGGCTCCGGGCCGGAGGCGTCGGCGCCCAGTTCTGGTCGGTCTTCGTGCCGTGCACCTTCGCCGGCGCCGATGCGGTGACGGCGACCCTGGAGCAGATCGACGCCGTGTACGACATGATCGAGCGCTATCCGGACGACCTGGTGCTGGTCACCCACGCTGCGGGCCTGGAGCAGACGCTGGCCGACGGCGGCCGGATCGGCTGCCTGCTCGGGGCCGAGGGCGGACACTCGATCGACAACTCGCTCGGGGTGCTGCGGACCCTCTACCGGCTCGGCGTCCGCTATCTCACCCTCACCCACAACGAGAACACCGCCGTGGGCCGACTCGGCGACCGATGCGCCGGCCCACGGCGGCCTGACGGACTTCGGCCGGGAGGTGGTGGGCGAGCTGAATCGCCTCGGCATGCTGGTCGACCTGTCCCACGTGGCGGAGACGACGGCGCGGGACGCGCTCGACGTCAGCGCGGCGCCGGTGATCTTCAGCCACTCGTCGTGCTCGGGCGGTCTGTGATCATCCGCGCAACGTGTCCGACGACATCTTGTCCCGACTGGCCGGCAACGGCGGCATCTGCATGATCACGTTCGTGCCGTTCTTCGTCAGCCCGGCCGCGTGCGCCTGGTCGCTCGAGGCCAAGGGCGCGGCTGAGGCGGCCGGGATCGACTCGCGCGATCTCCGCGCGATGGATGAGTTCTACGCGACCTACCCGGTGCCGCGTCCGGAGGCGACGATGGAGGACGTGGTGCAGCATCTGGAACATGCGCGGGAGGTCGCCGGCATCGCCCATCTCGGGCTCGGCGGGGACTTCGACGGGGTCGAGGTGATGCCGGTCGACCTGCCCGACGTCGGCGGCTATCCGCGATTGCTCGATGCCCTGGCCGATCGTGGCTGGTCGGCCGACGACCTGGCGCAACTGACCCATCGCAACATCTGCCGGGTGCTGCACGACGCCGAGGACGTGGCGGTCGATCTTCGATCCGTCCGCGGTCCCTCGCTCGCCCGACTCGGGCCGGTGCCGCTGTGAGCGGGCTGCTCGAGGTGGTGGCGCTGCACGCCGCCGATGCCGAGCGGGCGGAGGCCGGAGGCGCCGACCGGGTGCAACTGGTCGGCAGCCTCGACCATCAGGGTCGATCGCCGGAGCCGGCGCTGGTCGGCCAGGTGCGGCGCGCGACCTCGCTGCCGATCCGGGTGCTGCTGCGGCTGCGCGAGGGCTACGGCACCGACGGCGGCGAGGCGGTCCGGCTGAAGGGCCTGATCAGCGCGTTCCGCGCGGTCGGCGCCGACGGTCTGGTGCTCGGATTTCTCAACGGGCACACCGAGGTCGACGCCGGCGTGGTGACCGAGGTGATCGGCCCCGAGCCGGACTACGGCTGGACCTTCGATCGGGCCATCGACTCCTGCATCTCCACCGACCGGGCCTGGCGGGAGCTGCGCGGACTGCCCGGGCTCGACCAGGTGCTGACCGCCGGGTCGGCGCGCGGGGTGGCCGAAGGGCTCGACGATCTGGTGGCGCGGGCCCGGGCCGACGAGCGGGCCCGGAAGTTGATCATGGCCGGCGGCGGCCTGCTGGCCGAGCACGTCCCCTGGCTGGTGCGGGCCGGCGTACGCGCGTTCCACATCGGAACCGCGGCCCGGCCCCTGGGCTCGAACAAGGCCTACGTCGACCCGGACCTGGTGCGGACCTGGCGGACCCTGATCGACGACGCCGTCCGGCGGGCCGAGGCGTGACCGTGTACATCGACGCGCCGACCTGGCCCGGTCACGGCCGGCTCTGGTCGCACCTGGTCAGCGACGTCTCGTACGCCGAACTGCACGACTTCGCCGCGGGCCTCGGACTGCCGCCGCGCGCCTTCGAGCGGGACCACTACGACGTGATCGCGGAACGCTACGAATCTGCCATCACCGCCGGTGCGGTGCCGGTCAGCTCCCGGGAGATCGTCGCGCGGCTGACCGCGGCCGGTCTCCGCCGCCGAAAGGTCTCCCGGCTGGCGGCTCGCGGCTGACTCCGGGCCGTTTGCGCGCACAACGGACCAGACGGCTCGGCCGATTCTGGGCCGTCGCGCACACGGACCGACCCACGGGCGCCGCCCCACCCTCGCGCGCGGATTGCGAGGCGGTGGAGGATGGTGCCGACGCCATTTCAAGGAGAGCCCCGTATGACCGCGTGTGCCCATCTCGACTGCCGCCCCCCTGACCCCGCCGCCGGCCGACTTCGAGCCGTTCTGCGAGGACTGCGCCCTGGTCGGAGGCGAGTGGCTGCATCTGCGCCGCTGCCTGGAGTGCCAGCACATCGCCTGCTGCGACTCCTCGCCCGGCCGGCACGCGTCGGCGCACGCCCGCGCCACCGGTCACCCGGTGATCACCTCCGCCGAGCCGGGGGAGCACTGGCGCTGGTGTTTCGTCGATGAGGTGGGTGCATGACGGCAGCCAGCCCCGAGACCCGCACCGAACGCGTCGCCCGGCCGGTGCTGCTGACCGTCGACGACGACCCGAGCCGTGTCGCGCTCCGTGGCGCGGGACCTGCGGCGTCGCTACGGCGAGGACTACCGGATCCTGCGGGCCGACTCCGGCGCGGAAGCCCTGGACGTGATCAAGGAACTCGTGCTCCGCGGCGAACAGGTCGCCACCATCCTCGCCGACTACCGGATGCCCCAGATGAACGGCGTGGACTTCCTCGAGGCGGCGATGGATCTGGTGCCGCAGGCCCGACGGGTGCTGCTCACCGCGTACGCCGACACCAGCGCGGCGATCGCGGCGATCAACGTGGTCGATGTCGACCACTACCTGCTCAAGCCGTGGGAGCCGCCGGAGGAGAAGCTCTATCCGGTGATCGACGAACTGCTCGAGCTCTGGCAGCGCGAAGGGACGACCGGCCGAGCACAAGATCAAGATCCTGGGCCATCCGTGGTCGCAGGCCTCGTACGAGGTGCGCGACTTCCTGGCTCGCAACCTGGTGCCCTATCGCTGGTACAACGTCGACGATCCCGACGGCGCGAGGCTGCTGGCCGCGGCCGGCGCGACCAGCAGCCAGGCGCCGGTGGTGATCACCACCGACGGTGCTCCGCTGATCCAGCCGAGCCTGCTCGAGCTCGCCAACGCCGTCGGTCTCAACACCACGCCGCAGGGCGAGTTCTACGACCTGGTGATCGTCGGCGGCGGTCCGGCCGGACTCGGCGCGGCGGTGTACGCGGCCTCCGAGGGACTCAAGACCGTCGTCGTGGAGCGCGCCGCGGCGGGCGGCCAGGCCGGCCAGAGCTCCCGGATCGAGAACTACCTCGGCTTTCCCGACGGCGTCGCCGGCGATCAGCTCACCGAGCGGGCCCGGCGGCAGGCGCTGCGCTTCGGAGCCGAGCTGCTGACCGCTCGAGAGGTCGTCGGCCTCGAAGCGAAGGGGCCGGCCCGCGCAGGTGATCTTCGACGACGGCAGTTCGGTGCTCGCCCACTCGGTGGTGCTGGCCACCGGCGTCAGCTATCGGCAGCTGGAGGCTTCCGGCGCTGATCATCTCGTCGGCCGCGGCGTCTACTACGGCTCGGCGGCCACCCAGGCCCAGGCCTGCGCGGACGAGCACGTGATCATCGTCGGCGGGGCCAACTCGGCCGGTCAGGCCGCGGTCTTCTTCTCCCGGCACGCCGCCCGGGTGACCATGGCCGTCCGCGGCGACTCGCTGGAGAGGTCGATGTCGAGCTACCTGATCGAGCAGATCGACGGGATCGACAACATCGACGTCCGGCTGAACACCTGGGTGCTGAAGTGCGAAGGGCAAGATCATCTGCAGTGCGTGACCTTCGTCGATCATGACGGCGGTCAGCAGGTCGTCGACGCCGGCCACCTGTTCGTGTTCATCGGCGCCGCGCCGCTGACCGACTGGCTGCCCGACGCCGTGCAGCGCGACGCCGCCGGCTTCGTGATCACCGGCCCCGAGCTGACCGCCGGCGGGAAACGCCCGCGGGGTTGGGATCTGGACCGTGATCCCTATCTGCTCGAGGCCAGCGTGCCGGGCGTCTTCGTGGCCGGCGACGTCCGCGCCCAGTCGGTCAAGCGGGTCGCCTCAGCCGTCGGCGAGGGTGCGCTGGCGGTCACCTTGGTGCACCGATATCTTGCGGAACAGTAGGAGAATGATCATGGAAGACACCCCGCGCCTCAGCCCTTCGGAGCTGCGGACGCTGTTCCTGTTCGAGGCGCTGGACGATGATCAACTCGCCTGGCTGAGCGAGAACGGCCGCTGCGAGACGCGACCGGCCGGCGAGGACGTCTACACCGAGGGCGAACCGGCGACCTGCTTCTTCGTGCTGCTGTCCGGCACCATCTCGATGCATCGGCGGGTGGAGGACACCGACGTCGAGACCGTGCGCACCAACCAGCGGGGCGTGTACGCCGGCGCGACCCAGTCGTTCCTGCAGAATGCGAGCGAGGAGCCCTACGCGACCTCGGTCCTGGCGGTCACCGACAGCGACTTCTGGGTGATCGGCGCGGTCGAGTTCGGCGACAAGATCCGCGAATGGTTTCCGATGGCCATGCACATGCTCGAAGGCATGACCGTCGGCTTCCGGGCCAGCCAGGCGATCGTCGGCCAGCGGGAACGGCTGCTGTCGCTCGGCCGGCTGTCGGCCGGCCTGACCCATGAGCTGAACAATCCGGCCGCCGCCGCCGTACGCGCCACCGCCAGCCTGCGCGAACGGGTGAGCAAGATGCGCGGCAAGCTCGCGCACCTGGCGACCGCCGACGTCGACCCGAAGGCTCTGGTGGCCCTCACCGAGCTCCAGGAGGCGGCGGTGGAGAAGATGGCCAAGGCGGAGAAGCTGTCGCCGATGCAGGTCAGTGAGGCCGAGGACGAGCTCACCGACTGGCTCGATGATCATGGTGTGGCCGACGGCTGGGATCTCTCGCCGGCCCTGGTCGCGGCCGGGGTGAACACCGACTGGCTGGACGAGGTGGCCGACACCGTGCCGCCGGAGCTGCTGCCCGACGGGATCCACTGGGTCTCGTACGCGCTGGAGACCGAACAGCTGATGGTCGAGATCGAGGACTCCACCACCCGGATCTCGACGCTGGTCGGCGCGGCCAAGCAGTACTCGCAGATGGACCGCGCGGCCCATCAGGACATCGATGTCCGGGACGGTCTGATCAGCACCTTGATCATGCTCGGTCACAAGATCAAGGACGTCGGGCAAGATCACGTTGATCAAGGACTTCGACGAGTCGCTGCCGCTGATTCCCGCCCATCCGGCCGAGCTGAACCAGGTCTGGACGAACCTGATCGACAACGCGGTCCATGCCATGCCCGACGGCGGCACGCTGACCGTCCGGACCCGGCGGGACGGCGGCTGCGTGCTGGTCGAGATCTGCGACACCGGGGTCGGCGTGCCGAAGGAGTTGCAGCAGAAGATCTTCGAGCCGTTCTTCACCACCAAGCCGGTCGGTGAGGGCACGGGGCTCGGCCTGGACATCTCCTATCGGGTCGTCGCCCAGCGGCACGGCGGCGATCTGCGGGTCGTCTCCCAGCCGGGCGACACCCGGTTCCAGGTGCGGCTGCCGATCAACGAGCCACCCTCGATCAGCTGACCTCGCTCTCGGCTCACGCCGGCGCAGCGCGGTCGGCAGCTCGGCCGCGTGGACCACCACCAGCGAGGTGACCGCCCGGGTCAGGCAGACGTAGAGCCGCCGGAGTCCGGTCACCTCGTCGGGTTCGCCCGCGACGATGTCGGCGGGCTCCAGCAGCACCACGTGGTCGAACTCCAGGCCCTTGGCCAGGGACGCCGGGACCAGATCGAGCCGGGCGTCGAAGAGTTGCTCGTTCTCGCCCAGCAGGTCGTAGCGGAGCCGGTGGCTCTCCAGCAGTCGACGCACCCGGGTCACGGCCGCGTCGGCCACGATGACCCCGATGGTGCCCTCGTTGGTCAGGGCCGTCTCGATCGCCTCGATCAGCGTGTCCTCGATCCGGCCGGTCGACCGGAGATCCAGCTCGCCGCGGTGCCGGCGGACCGAGTGCGGCGGGGTCAGCGCGGGAGCGATGCTCGGCAGCAGCCGGGCGGCGAAGTCGATCACCGCACCGGGCACCCGGAAGCCGGCGACCAGTTCCTCCAGCACGGCCTCGGGATGACCGAGGTGGTGCAGGCTCTCGGCCCAGGAACGGGTCGCCCACGGGGTGGTCGCCTGAGCAAGATCACCGAGCACGGTGACCGAGCCGGTGCTGGCCCGGCGGCCGACGGCGCGCAGCATCATCGGCGACAGATCCTGGGCCTCGTCGAGGATCACGTGACCGAGGCTCGGAGTCCGGCTGAGCAGGTCGGCGGCCTCGTCGATCAAGATCACGTCGGCGAGCGACCAGCGGGCCGCGCCGACGGATCGGGCCGGACGCTTCATCATGATCAACTGCTGCTCCTCGGCGGTCAGGATGCCCGCGGCCGCGGTCGCCAGGAACTCGGCGTCGGTCAGCAGTCTCAAGATCAACTTCGCCGGCTGCAGCGCCGGCCAGAGCGCGGCCGCGTACGCCTTGACGGGTTGGCTGCGGGCCACCGCGTTCTGGACCCGGTCGTCGGGGGAGTCGCCGGCGGCTTCCATCCGCAGCAGCACCTGGTGCGCGAGCCGGTGCGGGAGCATCGCCCGGCCGGCCTCGTACCGGACGCCCCGGTCCTGCAGCTCCATGATCATCTCGTCGGCGAGGTAGCCGCCGACCCGCCACTGGTGGGCGCCGCGCGGCACCACCAGTGGCGCGGTGGCCCGACCGAGATGGCCCCAGACCGCCCGCTCGCAGCACCTCGGCCATCCGGGGATCGCCCTTGATCAACGCGGCCGGAACCGGGTCGAGTCCGCGGATCGTCGTACCGTTCGCCTTGCACACCAGGGATACGACGGTCGCCTGGGTGGCGTCGATCTCGCCCAGCGCCGGCAGCACGTCGCCGATGTAGGACAGGAAGCTGTCGTTCGGGCCGACCACCAGGACGCCGGATCGCGCCAGTTGATCACGGAACGCGTACAGCAGGTAGGCCGCGCGGTGCAGCCCGACCGCGGTCTTCCCGGTGCCGGGCGCGCCCTGCACGCAGAGCGACTGGCTCAGTCCGGCCCGGACGATGGTGTCCTGCTCCGGCTGGATCGTGGCGACGATGTCGCGCATCGGGCCGGTCCGGGGCCGCTCGATCTCCGACTCCAGGATGTCGGATGCCCCGAGGGCGTTCGCGTGCGCGAGGTCCTCGTCCTCGTACGCGGTCAGCCGGCCGTGCGAGAAGCCGAATCGGCGGCGCCGGCGCACGCCCATCGGCTCACCGGGCCGGGCTTGGTAGAACGGTCGCGACATGCCGGCCCGCCAGTCGATCACCATCGGCTCGCCGCCCGACTCGCCGGTCACGTGCCGGCGGCCGATGTAGAGGGTCTCGTCCTGCTCGGCGCCCAGCGTCGCGTCGTAGTCCAGCCGGCCGAAGAAGAGCGGCACCGTCGGATCGTCCTGCAGGCTCTTCATCCGCCGGTACAGGGTCTGCTTCAGGTGCTCGGTCGAGACGTGATCGCCGCCGATCGCCTGCAGGCCCGCGGTGTGCTCACGCATCCGGGCGAGCGCGGCCCGCGACTCGGCCAGATGGGCCCGCTCGGCGTCCAGTGCCTCGGCGGATTTTTCGGGCATGCGAGGTTCTCCGATGCGAATCGGTCGGGGTGGCGGTGCTGGGTCACGCTACCCGTTGTGCGCACGCGCGTCCACGGGTTAATAGGGTGTGCACCGTGACACCAGAGGAGACAGTGCGGTCGTACGTGCCCAAGGACGATCCGGCCGACCGGCCGCGGACGACCCGGGCGACGGTTCGGGTGATCTTGATCGACCATGACAAGACGCTGCTGTTCGAGGACAGCGACCCCGGCATCCCGGACTCGCACTGGTGGGTGACGCCGGGCGGGGGGATCGACGAGGGGGAGTCCCAGGAGCAGGCGGCGATCCGCGAGGTGCGGGAGGAGACCGGCTACGAACTGACCGAGGCCGAACTGCTCGGCCCGATCGCCGTCCGCCACGTCGTGCACGGCTACTCCGATCAGGTCATCGAGCAGGACGAGGCGTTCTTCCTGGCGATGGTGTCGCCGTTCGAGGTGGACGTCTCCGCCCACACCGAGGATGAGCGGCTGACCTTGCTGCAGTACCGCTGGTGGTCCCACGACGACCTGCGGCACACCGACGAGTGGATCTGGCCCCACGAACTGGTCGAGCTCTGGTCCCTGGCCGGGGAGCCCGACTCCTGGCCCGTCGACCTCGGCACCCAGGAGGAGTCCACCGTCCTCGACGTGGGCTGATCCGCCGACGTGCGCGACTCGGGAGCCTCGCTCGGTCGAGCTGACCCACTCCGGCGCTGACCCAGCTCCTGTACCCAGTTTCCCCGGTGATGCGCTGGGACGCGTGGACGGTCGAGCCGAGCCGGGCGAGGTCAGTCGGCGGCGAGGGCGTCGGTGGCGTCCATGATGCGGTAGCCGTAGCCCTGTTCGGCCAGGAAGCGCTGCCGGTGGGCGGCGAAGTCGGCGTCGACGGTGTCGCGGGCGACCACGGCGTAGAAGCGGGCGGTCACGCCGGCGGACTTGGGGCGCAGAATGCCGGCCGAGCCGCTGCGCCTCCTCCTGGCGGGAGCCGAAGGCGCCGGAGACCTGGATCGCCACCTGGGCCGAGGGCAGGTCGATGGAGAAGTTGGCCACCTTGCTCACCACCAGCAGGTCGATCTCGCCGGTGCGGAAGGCCTCGTAGCGCTTCTCGCGCTGGCGTACGGTCGTCTCCCCGGTGATCAGCGGCGCATCCAGCCGGGCGGCCAGATCGACGAGCTGGTCGACGTACTGCCCGATCACCAGCGTCGGCGTACCCGCGATGCTTGGCCACCAGGTCGACGACGACCTCGGTCTTGGATTCGGCGGTGGAGGCGAGCCGGTACTTCACGTCCGGCTCGGCGACGGCGTAGGTCATCCGCTCCGCTTCGGTCAGGGTGACCCGCACCTCGATGCAGTCGGCCGGCGCGATGTAGCCCTGGGCCTCGATGTCCTTCCACGGCGCATCGAACCGCTTCGGCCCGATCAACGAGAAGACGTCGCCCTCGCGGCCGTCCTCGCGGACCAGGGTCGCGGTCAGCCCGAGCCGACGCCGGGCCTGGAGATCGGCGGTCATCCGGAACACCGGCGCCGGCAGCAGGTGCACCTCGTCGTAGATGATCAAGCCCCAGTCGCGGGCGTCGAACAGGTCGAGGTGCGGGTGTACGCCGCCGCGCTTGGTGGTCATCACCTGGTAGGTCGCGATGGTGACCGGCCGGATCTCCTTCTTGGCTCCGGAGTACTCGCCGATCTCCTCCGCCGTCAACGACGTCCGCTTGATCAACTCGTCGCGCCACTGCCGGGCCGACACCGTGTTGGTGACCAAGATCAACGTCGTCGCCTGGGCCCGCGCCATGGCCGCCGCTCCGACGATGGTTTTCCCTGCTCCGCAAGGGAGAACGACGACACCGGAGCCGCCGTGCCAGAACGAGGCAGCGGCCTGATCCTGGTACGGCCGCAGCTCCCAGCCGGTCTGGTCAAGATCAACAGCGTGCGCCTCGCCGTCGACGTAGCCGGCCAGGTCCTCCGCCGGCCAGCCGAGCTTCAGCAGCACCTGCTTGAGGTGCCCGCGCTCGCTGGCGTGCACGATCACCGAGTCCTCGTCGATCCGCGCCCCGACCAGTCCCTTGACCTTGGCGCTGCGCAACACCTCGGTCAGTACCGGCCGGTCGGTCGATCACCAGGACCAGGCCGTGGGTCGGGTGCTTCTCGATCCGCAGCCGGCCGTAGCGGTCCATGGTGTCGGCGACGTCCACCAGCAGCGCCGTCGGCACCGGGTAGCGGCTGTAGGTGAGCAGCGTGTCCACCACCTGCTCGGCATCGTGACCGGCAGCCCGCGCGTTCCACAGCCCGAGCGGGGTCAGCCGATAGGTGTGGATGTGCTCCGGCGCTCGCTCCAGCTCGGCGAACGGTGCGATCGCGATCCGGCAGGCATCCGCCGCCTCATGATCGACTTCGAGCAGCAGGGTCCGGTCGGACTGCACGACGAGCGGCCCGGGACCATCGAGTGGTGCCGACATCAGTGGGTCTCGTTGGGGCCTCGGAGCCCGCGGTCGTCGGTTGCGCCGGCGGCCGGAGAGGTCTCCGCGGTGGTCGGCTGGCTGGCCGAGGGCTCCGGGGTCGGGCTGGCCGACGGCTCCGGCGTCGGGGTGGGCGTCGGTTCCGGCGTCGGACGGGTCACGACGAAGGCCGGGGAACTCGTGCTCTGGTTGCCCGCCGCGTCGATGGCCCGGATCTGCACGACGTGCTGGGTCGCGTCGTCGTTGAACCAGCGCAACTCGGCGTGGGTCTCGGCGGTGGTGGCCACCGGAAAGCCGTCGAGCCAGATCTTGTAGCCGACGACGCCGACGTTGTCCGTCGTGGCCGGCCAGGTCAGCGCCAGCCGGTCACGGGTGGCCGTGGGCGGGTCGATCTCGCGAACGCGGTGCCGGCGCCTCGTCGTCGCGACCGTCGTTCGCGTCGTACGCCGTGGAGCCGCGGGTCGGTCGCTTTTCACCGGTCTGCCGCTGCTTGTTGTCGAAGGTCGGCTGCGCGGTCGCGCGGAGTCGTCGACGCGTCGGCTCGCTTCCCGTCCGGCCCACGCGCGGTCCGGTCGGCCCCGGTCGGAGCGGCTTGCTGGCCTTCGCCCGCCGGAGGCGCCGGCGGGACTGCCGGTCGGCTCGTCGGAGACCGGCTGCAGGCCGATCTGATCAGGCGACCGGGCCAGGCTGGGCACGAGATACAGCGATCCGACGCCGAGCGCGCACACGCCAAAGACGATCATTCGTCTGATGGTCGCGGCCCGCACCGGCACAGTCTACGGTCCCGATGGCGCCGGAATGACCGACGAGATGCGCGCCAGCGGAATCGTGATCACCTGTGCGCTGGCCCGATCGACGGCCCGTACGGTCCCCGCTTCCAGGTCGAGCGGAGCCAGTTCGCGCTCGGTCGGGCTGCCGTCGGCCGACACGTAGACCACCCGCACGGCCAGCGCCTCCCGGGTGGCCAGCCGCAGCTGATCCAGCGCGTCGTCGGTGACCGAGCCGGCGACCGGTTCGGCGACGGGGTGCGCCCGTTCGGCGGCCAGCAGCGCCGCGGCGATCTCGGCGGCCGGCCGTACGGCCGACCCGGACCGCGGTCGTTGCCGGCTCACCCGTTGGGCCGCCGGAGCGGAGACGATCGTGCCGCTGGCGTCCTCGACGGCCGGGGTCTGGCCGAGCTCGTGCAGCAGGCCGACCAACTCCGATTCCTCGACGGCGGCGATCAGGACGCCCGGTGCGATCTGCCGCAGTCCGAACCCGGCGGCGGCCGGGTGATTGAGCAGCAACGCGGCCTGGGCCTCGTCGGCGACCCGCAGGTACGACCCGGCCGGCCCGACCCGGATGCTGCCGTGCCGCCGCTGCACGTCGTCGACCAGATACTGCAGCGGCTGCGGTACGCCGGTGGAGGAGTGCTCGGCGAGCCAGCGGTGAACGTCCTCGGCCGACCAGCCGGCATCGAAGGCCCGGCGCATCGACGCCGCGCTGAACCGGAAGACCCCGCCGCCGCCGCGGGATTCCTGATCGGCGAGCAGCCGCAGGTCCCGGGCCACGGCGTACGCCGGCGGTCCCGGCGCGACCGCGGTGAGATCGGCCTGGATGACGATCCGGTCCACCGGCTCCGGGAACAGCGCCTGCAGGCGCTCCGACATCGGCTTTCCGGCGTGCAGCGGCAGTTCGGCGAAGGCCGTGACCGCGCCGAGGGCGACCAGCCCGAGCCAGGAAGCCTCGCGCCAGGTCCAGCCGACCACGGTCGAGGCGGTGAGCCGGCCCGACCCGCCGGTCGCCAGTCGCGGGTGGTGCCAGGCGATGGTCTCGGCGAGCCCGCCGAGGTCGAGCACCGCACCCGTTCCGGCCTGGGCGGCGACCTGCAGCACGGTCCGCCGCCAGGCGGGTGCGGCCGGCGCCTCGGCCTCGGGACCGAGGGCGTGCGCACCGGGCTCGGCCGAGACGGCGTAGAACCGCTCGGCGTCCAGCCACGCTTCCGCCAGGACGCGCCAGCGGCTCGCGGCGTCCCGGGCCAGCCAGCGGTCGTACTCCGTGGTCGGCAGCAAGGCGTAGGTCGATCCCGGTCGCCAGCAACCCGGCCGTCGTCGCACACTCCACGACGAACACCGCGTGGGCCAGATCGGTGCCGAGCCGGCGGGCCAGCGCGGCCGCCGTCGCGGGTCGAGAGCCCTCCGGTCCGCAGCAGCTTGTGCGGCTCGTCCTCGACGGCGCGGGCCACCAGTTCGACGTCGTGCAGCAGCCCGAACGCGGCGCCGGCGGCCGCCCCGTCGTGATGGCGGCGGGCGCGCTCGTCGAGGTCGGTGCTGATCAGCGCGGGCGGCTCGGGCGCGCACCGGCTTCGGAGTGAACCGGCCGGAGCGGAGTCGCCACGACACCTCTCGCGGCAGGATCACCTTGTCGGCGTCCAGCGGCCGCAGGAGTTGCCGGCTGAGCAACCGCTCGACCGGTGTCCGGGCGGTGGCGAGGCTGACCGGGCGGGCGGCGTTCCGAACCGCCCCGGTCGGTGACCACATGAGTCGCTCGAGCACCGCGAGATCGTCGGCGCCGCACGCCGCCAGTTCCGCGTCGATCCGGGTCTTCGACAGCGGCCTCGGCGAGGCGGGCGCGAGGCCGCCGGGATAGGGCAGCTGGGCCTCGCGTACCGGCCGGACCAGGTGCAGCTGGTCGTCGTCGCCCCACAGCAGCGCGCGCTCCCGGAGCTCGCCGAGGGCCCGGGTCACCGCGTCAGGCTCGCCGGCCAGCAGCTCGGTCAGCTCGGCGCTGGTCGTCGGATCCGGCAGCGCGGCCAGTGCCTCGACCACCACCCGTTGCCAGGCGTTCAGTCCGTCCAGCGCGCGGCTGATCGACGACGAGGTGGTGGATCGGCCGGCGAGCTCGGCCAGATCGAGCGGTGGCGGCGAACCGAGGTCCGGGCGATGTTCGATGAGCTCCGTCAGGGCCTCGGGGGTCAACTCCCGCAGGGCCTCCGGCAGCGTGCGGGGGCGGGATGTGCGCACGGACCCACTATCCCCACGGGGTGGGGTCGGGGGGCCGGCGATCGACGTCGTTGGTGACCAGGCCATGACGGACGATCGCCAGCGTGGCCACGAGCAGTCCCCAGCAGACCACCAGCGCGCAGATCCCGAGGTAGCGCCACCACTCGGCGAAGCCCGTCTCGCTCGTCATCGAGCCGAGGATGGCCAGCAGGCCGAAGATTCCGAGTCCGACGCCGAACGCGGTGCGGACTCTCCTGCCCGAGACCCACACCCGCCGGGCGAGGCCGAAGCTGACGAGCAGCATCACCGGCGCGATCACGTAGACCAGTCCACCGATCAGCAGGCAGATGCACAGGCCGGGAGTGGCCGCGGCGAAGACCGCTCGGGCGCCCTGCTCCCGGGTGTCCGGTGTCTGGCCGTACGCGCCGGGCCCGAACCAGGCCGGCGTGCCTGGGGTCGGCATTCCACCGTGACCGGAGACCGGCGGGCTGGTCAGGACCATCGGCTGCTCCGGGGCCGGCCAGGGCGCAGCGCTCGGCGCTCCCCACGATCCACTGCTCGAGCCGCTCGGCGGATTCCAGTGCAAGGCGCCCCAGGCCGAGTCGGAGGTCATCGTGCTGGACGCCACGTCGAACGGCGCCTGGGGATCTCGACGCGCCTCGACGATCGGGTGCAACGTCTGCGAGCGGCGCCACCGGCGCGCTGGGATCGGCGAACGACGGCCGGTCCTTGGGCGCCAGCGCGGCCATCTGCTGGACGGGCGCGGCGGTCGACAGCGGAGCCACATCCGGATTCTCGAACTGGCTGGGCCGCTCGACCGGCGCGTACTCCGGTCCGTCCTCCCAGGTCGCCATGCAGTCATCGTAGACGCGCCGACCGCGGCTGATCTCGCGGCGAACGGCGGTATTCGTTCCACGCCGGCAAACTCGGTTGGGGACCCGCTCGGAAACCGATAGGCTTGGCGTCTCAGTTTCTGATGTAAACGTGTGCCGGCGGGCCGGACACCGTCAAGTGAGGTTGGACGACGTGCCGGTTGGCAAGGTGAGGTTCTATGACGCCGAGAAGGGTTTCGGCTTCCTGACCAAGGATGAGGGTGGCGACGTCTACGTACGCGCCACCGCGCTGCCCCCCGGCGTGACGACCCTGAAGGCCGGCCAGAAGGTCGAATTCGGCGTCGTCGAGGGCCGCAAGGGCGAGCAGGCGCTGTCGGTGCACGTGCTCGAGGCGCCACCGTCCCTGTCCAAGGCCCATCGCAAGCCGCCCGAGGACATGATGGTCATCGTCGAGGATCTGATCAAGATGCTTGACGCGCTCGGCAACAACTACCGGCGTGGCCGGCACCCCGACGCCAAGACCGGGCCCAAGGTCGCCTCGGTGCTGCGGGCCGTGGCTGACGAGCTCGAGCTCTAGCGCGAGGTGCCGCCTCACTGACCGCCGAGCCGTCGCCGGGCGACCAGCGTCCAGACCAGCAGCGCGCAGAGCAATACCGCGATGACCCCGAAGCCGAGTTGCGGGATCAGCGGCAGGCTGATGCCCAAGGCCCCGCCGAACACCCAGCAGATCTGGAAGACCGTCTCCGAGCGGGCGAACACCGAGGTCCGGACCACCTCGCTGACGTCGCGCTGGACGAGCGCGTCGTAGGAGAGCTTGGCGAGTTGGGCGCAGAATCCGGCGACCAGTCCGAGCGCGATCACCGTGACCGTCGAGTAGAGCGCCGCGGTGGTGATGGCCAGGGCGACGTCGATGCACAGCACGGTGAGCCCGATCTTCTCCGGGGCGATGTTCTTGCCGAGATTGCCGGCCACGTGCCCAGGCTGTTCCGACGCCGGCCGCGGCGATCACGATGCCGAGCAGCACGGTGCTGTCGAGGTGCCACTCGGCTGCTCCCGCAGCAGGAAGGCCAGGAAGAAGGTGAGAAAGCCGGTCATCAACCGGGCTCCCATCACGCATCGCAGGCCGTTCCGCACGCCCGGTGTAAGGCTCCGGAACCGGCGCTGGACCCGACCGTCGGGCGCCCCGCCGCGCCCCGTCTCGGCCGCCGGTTCAGCGAGCATTGACGGCCCGGTGGGCAGCGCCAGCACGCTGCCGATGTCGCGCTCACCGGCGGAGGAGTCCACCTTGGGGGAGAGCAGGATGGCCAGCACGGTCGCGGCGATGAAGATCATGAACGCCGAAGCGCAGCGACCACTCCGAGCCCGCCTGCGCGATGCCGGCGGCGATCCCACCGCCGACCGCCGCGCCGACGACGTTGGCCATGGAGATCCGGGAGTTCGCGTTGACCAGGGTGAAGCCGTCCGGCAGCAGCCGCGGGACGGCGGACGCTCGGGTCACGGTGAAGGCCTTGGAGGCGACCAGGCAGCCCAGCGCACAGGGAAAGACCCAGGCCGAGTGATCGGCGATCGCATCGGCCAACACCCAGCACAGGAAGCCGCGCAGCGCCAGGGTGACCCCGATCGCCCACCTCCGGCCGTGCCGGAACCGGTCGAGGAACGGCCCGATGAACGGCGCCACCACGGCGAACGGTGCCATCGTGAGCAGCAGGAACTGCGCGACCTGGGGCCGGGCCTGGTCGGTGGGCAGGGTGAAGAACAACGTGCCGGCCAGCGACACGGCGACCGCGGCGTCGCCGGCCGCCGTCAGGAACTGCAGGTGGACGAGCCGGGCCAGGCCGCTCTCCCCGGCGCCGCCGGAGGTGGTGAAGCGCAGCACCGCACCCCCGGCGCGCTGCAGTTGGCCACCGACGAACCGGCCGCCGGCCGCGACCTTCTGACCGCCTGCTGCGAGCACCCGCCCCGAGCGCTGCAGAACTTCCGGTGCCACGTGCCCATTTGACACCATGGAGACCAAACGCCCCCGAACTGCCAGAATGTCGCTATGGCTCCAAGCACCCGATCGATCAAGCTCGATCCCGCCTGCCTGGCGGCCGTCGACCTGGCGCGTGCGGCGGCCGAGGAGACAGCCGGCGTGATGGGGGTCGGCGATCATCTGGGCGCCCAGGCCGACGACGACCGCGTGGTCAGCCACTTCTTCGCCTGCCCGCATCCGGGATATCGCGGTTGGCGCTGGTCGGTGACCGTCGTGCGGGCCTCGCGGGCCAAGATCATCACGATCAACGAGGTGGTGCTGCTGCCCGGGGACGAGGCGCTGCTGGCCTCGGACTGGGTTCCGTGGGCCGAGCGGATCCAGCCCGGCGACGTGACGCCGGGACTGCTGATGCCGTCGGCCGGCGACGACCCGCGGCTCGAGCCGGGCTTCAGCGGCGGCGAATCGGCTGCCGACAGCGATCCGGCCGAGCAGAGCCTGATGCGTTCGGTGGTGGCCGAGCTCGGACTGGGCCGGGAGCGCGTGCTGTCGGCGATCGGCCGGGACGAGGCGACCGAGCGGTGGCTGGCCGGCGACAGCGGGCCGGACAACCAGCTCACCAAGCTCGCCCCCGGCGTCTGCGAGACCTGCGGGTTCTTCGTTCGGCTCACCGGTTCGCTGGGGGTGCGGTTCGGTGCGTGCACCAACGCGTACTCCGCCTCCGACGCCATGGTGGTCAGCGTTGATCATGGCTGCGGCGCGCATTCGAGCGTGGTGGCCGAGGATCGGGCCGAGGAGCTGCCCGGCCACGGTCTGGGAAACCATCGAGTGGGACCCGGTCGCTCTCGCTGTTCGACTGATCCGCCCGGCAGAATGTGGCCATGACCGAGCCGACCCCTGACGCCGCGGGCGAGGTCGAAGACATCCGGCGCGTGGTTGCGGCGTACGTGGCCGCCGGCGCCGACGAGTCGGTGCAGCGGGTGATCACCGCGGTGAATCGGCTCTCCCGGCGGCTGAACCGCTGGTACGACCGGCAGCTCGCCGCCCTCGGCATCAACCTCGGCGAGTGGATCGTGCTCGAGCAACTGGCCCGAACGCCGGGTGACGAGCCGCTGACCCCGAGCCGGCTGGCCGCGGTCAGCAACGTCGCTCCCTCGTCGATGACGCACCGGCTGGATCGACTCGCCGCCCGCGGACTGATCGCCCGGGAAGCCGACGCCACCAACCGGACCCGGGTCCTCGTCCGGCTGACCGATGCCGGGTACGAGATCTATGCCAAGGCCATCCGCGGCGCCGACCTGGTGGAATCAGACCTGCTCGCGAGCTTGAACGCCGAACAGGTCGACGAGCTCGGCGCGCTGCTGGAACACGTCATCGCCGGCCTCGAGGATGCCCACCTCTAGATCGCGTCGGTCCGAACTCGACGCGTGAGCTCAGCGCGTTACGACGCTCAGGTGCGCGTCGGGCGCTCGCTGGCGCGGCGGATTCGTCGATACCAGCAGTACGCGAGGCCGATCAGTCCGAGGACGAATCCGCTGATGCTGATCGCGGTCCAGTTGTCGTGGCCGTGGGCCTGCAGCCAGCCGTGGAAGACCAGGCAGCCGACGCTCGCGAGGGCGAACAGCGCGGTGCCGACGGTGACCACGGCCAGCCCGTCCACGTCGACGGCGGGCACCGGAGCCTGCACCAGGATGTGGTGGTCCTGCTTCTCGCCCATGTCGATCATGGTACGGGCGGGCGCGAGCGTCATCCCGCAGGCGGACGCAACACCATCCCGGGGACGGACGATCTTTGCGGTTCGGCGGAGCGATGATCGGGCCATGACCAAACTCAGCGCGGAGCTCAGCCGGCTGGTCGACGCCCACGTGCTGTCCCCGGCGCAGTCGCAGGATCTCGAAGCCGCCGCCCGCGCCGACCTGCTCGACGCCCTCGAGGCCAGCCGGCGGCCGGCACCGATGCCGCGCGAGAGTTCCCGCAGCACGGTGCTCGAGGTGCTCGGCTACGCCGGCGGCGCCTTGTTGCTGGGTGCGGTGATCTTCCTCGGATTCTCGTTCTGGGATGAGCTCGAACGCCCGGCCCGGATCGGGGTGGCGCTGGCCTCCTTCGCTGGTCCCCGCCGCCGGCGGCGCGGCCCTGGTGGCCTGGAAGACCCGTCCCGCGCTCGGCCGGGTTCTGCTGGCGTTGGCCTGCTATCACCGCGGGCTTCGCCTGGACGGTGATCGTCGAGGACGAGAAGCTGGTCGGTACCGCGATCGTGATCGTGGCCACCTCGTTGGCCGGCGTGCTGCTGCTCCGGGCGGGCGCCTTCCTGATCACGGGCTGGTCCGGCGCGATGATGCTGGTCAGCACGCTGGTGGTGAACGTGATCGACGACGGCCGGACCGATGAGGATCAGTTCCAGGCGATTCCGGTGCACCTGGCCATCGGCTTCCTCATCGTGGCGGCGATCTTCACCGCGGCCGGCTTCATGATCAGCAGGACACTGGCCTGGACGCTGGCCGGACTCAGTGGCGGCGCGGCCAGCATCGGCCTGCAGTTCGAGGAGACCCACGGGGAATGGCTGTCGTTGGCGGTGGGCACGGTGATCGTCGCGATCCTGTTCTTCGGCTTCGTGGTGATCCGGCGGCACGCGCTGGCCGCCGTCGGCTGCCTCATCCTGCTGAGCACCTGGCCCGCCTCGCTCTACCGGATCACCGACAGCGAGCTCGGCGCCGCGCTGGGCCTGGTCGCCGCCGGTGCGGTGCTGATCATCACCGTCGTGCTGATGTCCCGCCGCCGGCGACCGACCCGGCCATATCGGATAATCAGGCTATTTAGCAGTTGAAATTAGCAATGCTAAGTATTAGCCTGGGTTGAGTGCCAACCCGCTACGACATCTCTCCCGCCGGCCTCGCCCACGAGCTGCGCCCGTCGGTGATGCGACTGGCCCGTCGGCTCCGGCAGATGCGTGACGACTCGGTCGACCTCAACTCCAATCAGCTCTCCGCCATGTCGGTGCTGCTCAACAGCGGTGACCAGCTGATGGGTGAGCTGGCCGCGGCGGAGAAGGTGCAGCCGCCCTCGATGACCCGGATCGTCAACGGGCTCGAGGAGCGCGGCTTCGTCGCGCGCCGCCCGCAGCCGGGCGATCGGCGGCAGTGCCTGGTCACCCTGACCGGCGCCGGCCGCAAGGTGCTGCTCGCCAACCGCCGACGGCGCGACGAGTGGCTGGCCGTGCGGATCGCCGAGCTCGCCCCCGCCGAGCGCGAGGTACTCCATCAAGCCATCGACATCCTGGAAAAGGTGAATCACGCGTGAGCGTCGACACCGAGCAGGCGGCGCCTGAGGACGTCGCCAGCAAAGGCGGCATGTTCAGCGCCCTCGTCAACCGCAACTACCGCATCTACCTGGCCGGCTCCTTCGGCTCCAACATCGGCACCTGGATGCAGCGCGTCGCCCAGGACTGGCTGGTGCTCGAGCTCTCGGGCGGATCCGGCGTGGCCATCGGCATCACCACCGGCCTGCAGTTCCTGCCGATGCTGCTGCTCAGCGCGTACGGCGGGCTGATCGCCGACCGCTTCGACAAGCGGCGCATCCTGATCATCACCCAGTCCTGGCTGGCCCTCTGTGCGACCGTGCTCGGCCTGCTGGCCATCACCGGCCACGCCACCACCATGCACGTCTATGTCCTGGCCCTGCTCTTCGGCGTGGGCACCGCGTTCGACAATCCGGCCCGGCAGAGCTTCGTCTCCGAGGTCGCCGGAGCCGCGCATCTGCCCAACGCGATCGGTCTCAACTCGGCCACCTTCCACGCGGCCCGGATCGTCGGCCCGGCGGTCGCCGGACTCGTCATCGCCGCGTTCGGCACCGGCTGGGCGATCCTGGCCAACGGGCTGACCTACGCCGCCTTCATCGCCGCCCTGCGGCTCATCGACGGCAAGCGGCTGACCATCGTTCCGCCGGCGATCCGCGCCAAGCGGCAGATCCGCGAAGGCATCAGCTACGTCCGGCAGCACCGGGAGATCCTGCTGGTGATGTGGGTGGTCGGATTCGTCGGCATGTTCGGGATGAACTTCCAGATGACCAGCGCCCTGATGGCGCAGCAGGAGTTCCATCGCGGTCCGCAGGAGTACGGCATCCTGGGCACTCTGATGGCGGTCGGCTCGCTGTCCGGGGCGCTGCTCGCGGCCCGCCGGCGGATCGCGCCGCGCGGTCGGTTCGTGGTGCTGATGGCCAGCGCGTTCGGTCTGGTCGAGATCGTCACCGGGCTGATGCCCACCTACTGGGCGTACGCGGCGATGCTCCCGGTGCTCGGCTTCGTCGCCCTGATGACCCTGACGGCCTCCAACGCCACGATCCAGCTGGGCGTCGACCCGCGCCTCCGCGGCCGGGTGATGGCGCTCTACATGATGGTCCTGATGGGCGGCACCCCGATCGGGTCGCCGATCCTCGGCTGGGTCGGCGAGGTGTTCGGACCGCGCTGGACGCTGATCGGCGGCGGCGCGGCTCACCACCATCGGCGTGCTGGCCAGTGCCCTGGTGCTCAGCCGCGTCCGGGCCCGGCAGCGGCGCGACAGCGACCGAGCTCGAATTCGCGTCCTGATCCGCCTGCTGCGCTGAGCACGTACCTCGAGCTCGCAACATTCGTCTTGACTTATATAAGTGCAATCTGAATATAGTGCGGATGTGCACGCGTTCGACGTTCTCGGGGATCCGGTCCGACGCCGGATTCTCGAGCTGCTGGCCTCGGGCGAGCAGTCGGCCGGCACGGTGGTCACGGCGATCGCCGCGGAGTTCAAGATCAGCCAGCCGGCCGTCTCCCAGCATCTGAAGGTGCTGCGGGAGGCCGGCTTCGCCTCCGTACGCGCCGGGGCACCAGACGCCTGTACGCCGTCGACCCGGCACCGCTGCGCGAGGTGGACGCCTGGCTCGACCCGTTCCGCGCGTTCTGGGAGCAGCGGCTCGACGCGCTGGCCACTGAGCTGGCCCGCGGTAAGCGTGCCCGGAAACACCTCGATGATCAGAAGGAGAAACCATGATCGACATCGCTCGGCAGATCGCCGCGATAGGTCGCCACGTCGAGCTCTTGGCCGCCGGCGGCGAGACCGTGAGCGTCACCCTCAGCCGGCGCTACGACGCCGAACTGGCTGACGTCTGGGACGCGCTGACCGACCCGGATCGGATCAGCCGGTGGATGCTGCCGATCAGCGGTGATCTGCGTGAAGGCGGCACGTTCTCGCTGGAAGGCAACGCGTCCGGGGAGATCCTCACCTGCGACGAACCCGATCATCTGGTGATCACCTTCGGCGGTCCGACCAGCGTGGTCGACCTGCGGCTGACGGCCGAGGGCGAGCAGACGCTGTTGAGCTTCGATCACTCGGTGCCCTTGGAGCTGGCCGGCGGCACCGCCGGTGCGCTGTACGTCGGCCCCGGCTGGGACGGTGCCGTGCTGGCGCTCGGGCTCTATCTCGACGGTGAGCTGGCCGAGGATCCGGTCGCCGCCGCCAACAGCCCCGAGGGCCAGGAGTTCTGTGCCCGTTCGATCGACGCCTGGGTCGCGGTGCTCGAGGCCTCCGGCACCGCCGACGCCGCCACCATCGCGGAGGCCAAGCAGGTCTCGCTCGCCCAGTTCGCTCCCGACCTGGTCTGAACTCCGCTCGGCGCCTCGATCTCGATGCGCGTCCCGGTGTGTCGGTTTCCCACGTATACGTGGGAAACCCGCACTGTACCTAGGAAACTTCCTGGGTACAGCGCCAAGAAAGTGGGTACAGCGGCCCGACTGCAGAGTGCGCGTTCAGCAGATCCGGGGCAGTTGCTCACCGAGCGGCAGGTCGACGACTCGGGTGCCGCCGAAGGTGGTCCTGGCCACGACCATGCCCGGGTGGTCGGCGACGCACTCGCCGATGACCGCGGCGGCCGACCCGAGGGGATGGGCGCGCATCGCCTCCAGGACGGCATCCGCGTGCTCGCGCGGCACGAAGGCGACGAGCTTGCCCTCGTTGGCGACGTAGAGCGGGTCCAGGCCCAGCATCGCGCAGGCGTTGCCGACGTCGGGCGGCACCGGGATGCTCCGCTCGACGAGCTGGACGCCGACCCGGGCGCTGCGCGCGATCTCGTTCAGCGACGTGCCCAGTCCACCGCGGGTCGGGTCGCGGAGCACGTGCAGGTCGGGGCAGACCTTGATCATCTCGGCCACCAGCGGGTGCAGCGCGGCACTGTCGGTGATCATCTGGGTGCCGAACTCCAGCCCCTCGCGGACGCTCATGATCGCGATCCCGTGCACCCCGATGTGAGCCGCTGACGATGATCACGTCGCCCACCGTGGCGCGGTCCGGCCGGATGTCGACCCCGTCGGGCACCAACCCGACGCCCGCGGTGTTCACGTACACCTGATCACCGTGCCCGGCGTCGACGACCTTGGTGTCGCCGGTGACGATCCGCACCCCCGCGATCCGGGCCGCGTCGCCCATGTCCTGCGCGACCCGGCCGACCACCGACAGCTCGGTGCCCTCCTCCAGGACGAAGCCACACGACAGGTGTGAGGGCACCGCGCCGCTCATGGCCAGGTCGTTGACGGTCCCGTTGACGGCCAGGTGCCCGATCGAACCGCCGGGGAAGAACAGCGGCCGGACGACGAACGTGTCGGTCGAGAAGGCCAGCCGCACGCCGCCGATCTCGATCACCGCCGAGTCCGTGCTGCCCGCACCGGGCTGCGCACCGAACGCCGGGACGAAGAGGTGATCGATGAGCTCGGCCGACATCTGGCCGCCGCCGCCGTGCCCCATCACGATGTTCGGGCTGTCCCGCAGCGGGAGCGGGCAGGTCCAGCCCTCGAAGTCGAGGGCCGCCCCGTTGAGCACCTCAGACACCGGCCACTTCCCTCGGCGCGGTCGTCGGTTCCGGCTCGAGCAGCGTGAGCCGGCGATACAGGTAGTAGGCGGCGCAGGCGCCCTCGCTGGAGACCATGGTCGCGCCGAGCGGATTGCGCGGCGTGCACTCCTTGCCGAAGGCCGCGCACTCGTGCGGTTTGATCAAGCCCTGCAGCACCTCGCCGCTCCGGCACACCGTCGACTCCTCGGTGTCGATGCCCGTGACCTCGAAGCGGTACTCGGCGTCGAACTCGCGGTACTTCTCCGACAGCCGCCAGCCGCTGTCCGGGATCACGCCGATGCCGCGCCAGCCCCGGTCGGTCACCTGGAAGACGTCGGTCAGCAGCGCCCGGGCGGCCGGGTTCCCTTCCGCCGGGACGACCCGCTGGTACGCGTTCTCCAGCACGTGCTCGCCGCGCTCCAACTGCCGCACCGTGAGCCGGATGCCCTCCAGGATGTCCAGCGGTTCGAAGCCGGTCACCACGATCGGGACCTCGAACCGCTCGGCCAGCGGCGGATACTCCTCGGTGCCCATCACGCTGCAGACGTGCCCGGCGGCCAGGAATCCCTGCACCCGGCAGGTGGGCGAGGTCATGATCGCCTCGATCGCCGGAGGCACCCGCACATGCGAGACCAGCATGGAGAAGTTCTTCACGCCCAGCCGCTTGGCCTGGTAGACCGTCATGGCGTTCGGCGGCGCCGTGGTCTCGAAGCCGATGCCGAAGAAGACGACCTCCCGGTCCGGGTTCTCCCGGGCGATCTTCAGCGCGTCCAGCGGCGAGTAGACGACCCGCACGTCGCCGCCCTGGCTCTTGATCCGGAACAGGTCCCGGCCGCTGCCCGGCACCCGGAGCATGTCGCCGAACGAGCAGAAGATCACGTCCGGGCGGGAGGCGATCTCCAGCGCCTTGTCGATCAGCTCCAGCGGGGTCACGCAGACCGGGCAGCCCGGGCCGTGGATCATCTCGATCTGCTCGGGGATCAACTGGTCGATGCCGTGCCTGATGATCGAGTGCGTCTGGCCGCCGCACACCTCCATCAGCGCCCAGGGCTGGGTCACCGTGGCGTGGATGTCGTCGAGCAGCCGCTGGGCCAGGTCGGGATCGTTGAACTCGTCGATGTACTTCATTGCTGCACCTCGCTCACATCGGGCCGGGGCGCTCCGGCTTCCTTGGCCGCGCGCGCCCAGGCGTCGCCGAACTCCATCTCCAGCTCACCCATCCGTTCGAAGTTGGCGAGCGTCTCCTTGGCCGACTTCTCGTCCAGCCGCTGCAGGGCGAAGCCGACGTGCACGATCGTGTAGTCGCCGACCGCGATGTCGGGCACGAACTCGCAGCAGACCTCCTTCTCCACCCCGCCGAAGTCGACCTTGGCCATCTTCGTGCCGTCCTTCTCCCAGATATCCAGCACCGCGCCGGGCACCGCTAGGCACATCGCGAACTCCTTCCTCCTGAAATTTGTGCTCCGATGACGAGTTGACCGAGGGCGATGCCGGCGTCGCTCGGTGGCACCTCGGAATGCCGCAGCACCCGGAAGTCCCGGTCGAGCAGTCGGTCCACGCAGAGCCGGGTGAGCAGCACGTTGAGGAACACGCCGCCGGAGAGGGCCACGGTGTTGATCATGGTCTGGTCCCGGAGGCGCGAGCGCCACGTCGGCCACCAGGTCGGCCACGGCGTGATGGAAACGCGCGGCGATGATCGCCGTCGGGGTGCCGCCGAGCACGTCGTCCGCGGCGGCGCGGAGCACCGGCATCGGATCGGCGATGATCGCCGAACCGGTCGTGTCGAGGGTGAAGCTGTACGCCGGGCCCGGAGTCCTCGATCGCCGGCCGGCCCAGTCCTTCGAAGCGCATGGCGGCCTCGGCCTCGTACGCGATCCGGTGGCAGGTGCCGGTCGAGCGAGGACATCGCGTCGAACAGCCGGCCCATGCTCGAGGTCGGCAGCGAGTTCAGCCCGGTCTCCAACTGCCGGGCCAGCACGGAGCGCTCCAGGTCGGTGCACGCGGCCACGCTGGGCAGCCGGCTGTCCCAGCCCAGTCCGGCCGCCGACAGGTGGGACAGCGCCATCCGGCACGGGTTGCGTACGCCGGCGTCGCCGCCCGGCAGCAGGGCGTAGCGAAGATGGCCGGCCCGCCGGTAGCTGCGGTAGTCCGCGATCATGAACTCGCCGCCCCAGACCGCGCTGGTCGTCGCCGAATCCGGTCCCGTCGAACGCGAACCCGATCACCGGTTCGCCGGGTGGGAATCGGTTCTCCGCCATCGCCGAGGCGAGGTGGGCGTGGTGGTGCTGCACCATGATCAACTCGCGGTCCTCGCTGTGCGTCGTGGCCCAGATGCTGCTCCGGTATCCCGGGTGCCGGTCGGCGACCAGCAGCTCCGGCCGGACGCCGGTCACCGTGCACAGCTGATCCTGGCGCCACCTCGAACGCCTGCAGGGTGGCGAAGTCGTCCATGTCGCCGATGTGGCCGCTGAGCCAGGCGTACCGCCCGTCGCCGACGCAGAACGTGTTCTTCAGGTCGGTGCCGACGGCCAGCGCGGCCGGCACCGGCATCGGCAGCGCGATCGGCAGCGGAGCGTAGCCGCGGGATCGCCGGACCGGCAGTTGATCATGATCGGCCGGCTGGGCCACCGCGCGGGCGGCGGTGGTGATCCGCAGCACCGAGTCGTCGCAGGGCACCTGGATCCGCCGGTCGTTGATCAGCCAGGCGTCGGCCAGCGGTCCGAGACGGGTCATCGCGTCGTCGTCGTCGATGACGATGGGCTCGCCCGCCAGGTTGCCGCTGGTCATCACCAGGACCTGCGGTCCGGGCGGGTCGCCCGGCAGTCCGAAGAGCAGCCGGTGGACCGGGGTGTACGGCAGCATCACCCCGAGGTCGGGGGAGTCCGGGGCGACGTCGGGGGCGAGCGGCCGTTCGTGATCTTGGCGCTTGGGCAGCAGGACCACCGGCCGGCGCGGGATCGGTGAGCAGCCGCAGCTCGGCGGCGTCGATGTCCACGACCGTCGGCCGCCGTGGCCGGGTCGGCGACCATGATCGCGAACGGCTTGTCGCCCCGGTCCTTGCGCTTGCGCAGCGTGCTGACTGCGGTCGCGTTGCCGGCGTCGCAGGCCAGGTGATAGCCGCCGATTCCCTTGACCGCCAGGACCCCGCCCGCGGCCAGCAGCGCGCGCGCCTCGCCGATGGCGTTCCCGCCGAGGACGTCGGCCTCGCCCGGGCGGCGGAACGTGAGGGTCGGGCCGCAGTCCGGGCAGGCGACCGTCTGCGCGTGGAACCGGCGATCGGCCGGATCGGCGTACTCGGCCGCGCAGGCCGGACACATCGGGAAGGCGGCCATCGTCGTCGCCGGCCGGTCGTACGGCAGCCCGGTGATGATGGTGAAGCGCGGTCCGCAGTTGGTGCAGCTGATGAAGGGGTGCCGGTAGCGGCGGTCCTGCGGATCGGCCAGCTCGGCCAGGCAGTCGTCGCAGGTGGCGATGTCGGGGGAGATCAGCGTCCGTCCGCCACCGGCGCGGGAGTCCATGATCACGAACTGCGTTCCGCCGTCGCAGCCGATCCGCTCGCTGCCGACCGAGTCGATCCGGGCCAGCGGCGGCGCCTCGCTCTCCAGCCGCGCCCGGAACTCCTGCACGCGCGGGCCCGGACCCTCGATCTCGATCACCACCCCGGCGCTGTCGTTCGCGACCGAGCCGGCCAGTCCGAGCCGGCGGGCCAGGGCGTAGACGAAGGGGCGGAAGCCGACCCCCTGGACCACCCCGGCCACGGCGAGCCGGAGTCGGGTACGCGACTCAGCCATCATCGGTCCCGACGGCTCGGCGCTCGGTCAGCCAGGCGTTGGCCAGCTCGAGGTGCCGGTTGCTGTAGTGCTGCAGAGCCTCCCGCTGCGGATCGGTGATCACGTCGCAGACCCAGTCCCAGTGCAGCGCCACCCAGTCGCCCGACGGCGATCGGCGCCGACAGCGCGAGGCCGTCGATACCCCGGCGTACGGTCTCGACGACCGGCGGACCGAGGCGGAGCCGGCCGCCGGCCCAGACCAGCGGTCGCGACTCGGCGGTCACCTGGTCGGCGCTGACGCTGCGCACCCGGCCCCAGCGGATCCGGCAGCGGTCGAGGACGATCATGGCCTGGGTCCGGCGCCGCGCGTCGTCGAGCATGCCGACCCACGGATAGACGCACAGCACGGTGAAGCTGTGATGCGGCACCGCGCCGGCCCGGAGCGCGCTCGCTGACGGTGTCGAACATCGGACCGCAACGGCCGCGGAGCATCCGTCTCGATCTGCGGGTCGACCGTCGCTGGACCGACCCGGTCCAGCGCGGCCGCACCCACCCAGTAGGCCTCGACGACCTCGGGATCGAGCGGATCGGACCGGCCGAGGCGTCCGCGATCAGTTGCAGGTGCGGCCGAGCGCCGTCGAAGTCCCGCGCCATCCGCCGCAGACCCTGATCGTCGCCGGACACGCCACTGGTGAAGAACCCGGCCGCGTCGTCCGGTCCGCAGTAGCCGAGCTGGTTGGGCGGGAACGCGTAGCGGGCGAACAGCACCGGCCCGCTGACCTGGTCAACCGCCGTCATCGCGCGACCGACCCATCAGTTCCAGTCCCTGCAGGGCCTGCTCCGCACCGGCCGCGTCCACCCGCTCCACCGCGAAGCCCATGTGGATCAGCACCCAGTCGCCGCCGGTCAGGACTCTGTTGATCAAGCTCGAGCATGCCGATGTTGATCTTGCGCCGGGCGCCCTGGACGTCGACCAGGGCGAGCTGGCCGCCGTAGCCCTCGACCATCTCGATCACCTGTCCGGGGATCCCGAGGCACATGGTCAGCTCCGGCTCGGTCACGGGTCGGGAGGCCGGTGCAGTTCGTCGACCAGCCGGCGCACCGCGTCGGCCGCCGGTGGCACGGCGGCCTGGACGGCGGCGCTGAGACCGATGCCGTCGTCGACCTCGGCCGGGCGGCAGCCGACCAGGTAGGTGGGCGGCAGCTCGCCGCCGAGCTTGGGCACCGCGGCCAGGACCGCGACCGGGTCCATGCCGTGGGCGTCGAAGCTCGCCGCGGCCGAGGTCGTCGATGCCCGATCTCGAGCATGATCAACTCACCCGGCTCGCCCGGGCCGGGCACCGCGTCGACCAAGATCAGCGCGTCGAAGTCGTCGAGCAGGTCGTAGGCCAGGTGCATGCCGCGGATGCCGTAGTCGACCGCCCGGACGCCTCCGGGCAGCCCGGAAGCGTCGGCCGCGAGATGGCGGATCACCTCCGGTCCGAAGCCGTCGTCGCCGAGGAAGATGTTGCCGATGCCGGCGACCAGGATCTCGCCTCTCACATGCGTCGCATCTCCACGTACCGTTTGACGTCAGGAATGGACCGGACGCCGACGAACACGCCCACCGCGAAGGCCAGGCCGGCCAGCACGAGCGTGACGATGCCGAGGTTCTTCATCTGCTTTCACCTTCCTTCGTTGCGCGAAATCTGGACGGGGATGACCTCGTCGGGGGAGAAGTAGAGATAGCGGCCGTACCAGTCGTGCAGTTCGGCGGCGGGGTCGTCGAGCAGCACGACCGCGACGTGGGTCTCGCCGTCGAGATCCCGGTGCACGGCGGTGACCCGAGCCAACTGGTCGGCGTAGAAGAGGTCCTGCGCATCGGCCCGACGCTGCGGATTGATCCGGACCACGCTGTCCTTGCCCACCGTCTCGCCCATGATCAACACCGTGTCGGTGTCGGGATCATGATCATCGAAGATCGCCGAACGGATCGCTCGATCCGCACCCCGGCTTCGACGAACGGGCTCGACGGAGCGGTCACGCCGACGCGCTCGAGCGAGGCGCGCGATACGCGAGCGGGTGCAGAACTCCGTGCAGCCGCTGCAGTCCTCGGGCTCAGGGTCGCAGCGGTCGATGATCTCGGCCGCTCGCGGATCGGTGGCCCGCGCCTCGGCCTTCTCGGTCTCGGTCATGGTCATCACCCGCAGGGTCAGGATCTCGTCGATCTCGGTCGAGTCGAACAGCGCACCGGTGCTCTCGCCGGCGATCTGGGGATGGTCGTAGAGGATGATCGGGGAGCCGAGCACGGTGTCGGCGCTGCCCTCGGGCCCGGCGAGCACCGGCCAGCAGCGGTGCTGCCGACAGGTCGCCGCCGCCTCGGCCGCGTCGGCCGGCGGATCGATCACCGACACGAACTCGACGCCCGGCCGGCCGCCTCGATGATCAGGTGGGTGCCGACCAGGGACCGGCGAAGCACCTCGTCCCGGGTCTGATCGACGGCGGCCGCGGCGTTGTCGAGCGCCGACGGTCAGCCGGAAGTAGCCTCCGATCGGCTCCAGCCGCGCGCGTCGCGGTGGCCCGCACCTCCCAGCGTTCGCGGACCAGCCGCCCGGCGAGCGCGCCCCGATGATCATGGACCGGCTCGACGTCCTCACCGGCTTCGGCGCACACGTCCCAGCTGTGACCGTCGATCAGCTGATCAACATCGAGGGTCCGGCTCTGTTCGATCTCGATCGCCTCGTCCCAGGCGAACCAGCGTTCGCCGTCCACCCGCAGCTCCGGCACCTCGACGAAGCCGCCATGATCATCGAGCGCTCTGGGTACGCCGCTGCTGCACCTGCAGGAAGCGCACGGTGATCGTGATCGACCCTTCGACAGGCTCAGGGTCGCGCTCAGCGCGTCCGGAGCTTGCAGGACCGCATCAGGCACTGCATCGAGAGCGAGGAGCCTTCACCGAGACCGGCCTGCTCGGCGCCCCGCGGTCCGAGAACGCCGAACTGCCAGCGGAGCTGGTTCTTGCCGGAGGTGGCGCGGTACGGGTAGAGCAGATAGCCCTCGTACAGCACCGCGTCGGCGACCGCCCGCACCTGATCGATGGTCATGGTTCGAGCACCCGATCGCTGGGCGAGCAGGTGCTCGATGACCGACTCCCAGGTGGTCAGGCCGTGCGTCGCCTTGTAGTGGGTGAGCTCGGCGAGCGTCTCCCGGTTGAGGCGCAGCCAGCCGCTGCCGGGGAAGTGCAGGTCCATGCAGGTCCGCCACACCTGCACCGGCATCCGGTAGGAGTCCTCGAGGTGCCAGGGCACCTGCTCGACCCCGAATCCGGATTCGCCGCGGGTGAAGCAGGTGCCGGAGAACAGGAAGACCAACGGCACCTCCCCGCCGGCGAGCTGGTGGAGATACTTCGACGCGGTGACCTCGAGGTCGAAGGTCACCGGCATCGGCAACTCGATCATCGTCGTGTCGTTGAAGCCCTGGACCATGGTCGAGCACTGCATCCACAGGAACGGCTTCAGCGTCTGGGACCAGCGCGGCCGGGGGCCGAACTGGTCGGCCAGCCCCGCGGTCTCGTTGTCGTCGTACGCCCGGCGTTGCGGCTCGATCTGCACCTGGGCCGCGCAGCGCGATGGCGTGCACCCGCTCGCCGGCGGCCTCGGTGATCTGGATCCGCGCGGTCAGTTGCGGCACCGCCGCGTACGGCTCGGCCACGACGTCGTCGATCCGGAAGGACAGGTCGATCATCCGGCCGCCTCCCGTCGCCGCGGCCGGCTGCGCGCCGACACCCGGGCGAAGAATCCAGCGATCTCGGCCCGGGCGTCCTGGCCGCCGTCGAATCCGCGCCACACCTGCCGCAGCCGGCCGGCGAGCTCGTAGCAGGCGTCGATCGGGACCAGGAAGCACTGCGGCTTGATGATCGTCGTCGGGCCCGCGGACGAGCAGTGCCTCGACGTCATCGGTGAGCACGTCGAGCTCCGGATTGGCGGCCAGCCACGTCTGACCAGGCGTCCAGGCCGAGTTCGGACTCGGCCACGCCCGGCCGGACCCGGGTAGAAGGCGACCACGCGACCGAGAACCGAGCTGGAGAAGAAGAACGCCAGACCGACCGGGATGTCGAGCGCGTCCCAGCCGGCCGCGGTCAGGTCGAAGTCCGGGAACGACAGATAGCGGTCGGGTACCGCCCGGTAGCGCAGGTGCGCGGTCTCGGCGGTGAACAGCAGCATGCAGCCCCGGCAGGTGCACATCAGCTGCCGGCTGGCGATGTCGACGACGTGCGGATGCTCTTCGCCGATCACCTCGGCGCACATGTCGCAGGTCTCGACGTCGGGATCGGGCGGCGGCCGGGTGGCGATCCGGCGCAGCGACCGACAGCGGGGACGCCGGCCGCTGGCCCAGCCCGGCGAGGCCACCGGGTCCCGACACCGCGCTGCCCGTCATGGTCGTCGGCCTCAGACGCCGACCGGGACCGCGACGCTGAGCACGCCGTCGCGGCGCAGCACCGGCAGCGGCTCCAGATGATGGTCGGAGTCCAGGGCCACGCCGGCGCGCCGGGCGTCGTAGCGGGTGTGACAGTGCGGGCAGACCAGGATCAGGTTGTCCGCGCTGTCGCCGAGCCGGCGCTCGAGCCGGGCGCCGGCCAGGGTCTGCGGTGCACGCCGGGCAGTGATCGCGGTACGCGAACAGGTCGCTGCCCCAGCCGGCAGCCGACCAGGGCCAGCCCGTCGCGTTCGAAGCCGCCGATCTCGCCGGGGGCCAGCTCGCCGAGCTCGGGCATCGCGAGCCAGGCCGCCGCGGCGTCTCCGACGTCCAGCCGGACCCGCAACGAATCCACCGAGATCAGCCCGCCCGCCGACTTGGTCGGGGCCTCCACCTCGATCGAGACGACCTCCGGCGCCGCAGCTCTGGATGGCCCCTTCGACGGCGAGTTGGAGCGTGACCGACGAGGACGGGCAGCTGTCGCAGCTGCCCAGCAGGCGGAGCCGGACCACGCCGGCGGCGTCGACGCCGAGCAGTTCGACGTCCCCACCGTGCGATCCGAGATAGGGCCGCACGCTGTCCAGCGCCGTCGCCACCCGGGTGCCGACGTCGTGCGGATGCAGGCCGTGGACCAGCAGCAGCCCGGAGACCAGCTGGTCCGCGGCGAGCGCATCGAGGGCGACCTGGTCGAGCCGGCCGGCGTCCGCGAGCACGTCGAGCATCCGCTCCAGGCCCGCGCC
Source organism: uncultured Actinomycetota bacterium (assembly GCA_963761955.1). Lineage (GTDB taxonomy): Bacteria > Actinomycetota > Actinomycetes > Propionibacteriales > Propionibacteriaceae > Microlunatus. The sequence goes on from CAVXIY010000011.1 coordinate 71,818, forward strand.
GTAGAGGTTGGTGACCAACGCCACCAGATCCTCGGCCCGCTGCTGGGCGATCGGTCCGCCCGTCGACAGGGCGCTCAGCAGTCCCTCGATCCGCTCGCCGGTCTCGCTCAGCTGATCAAGGGACGCGTCCACCTACTCGCCTGTCACCGACTGGGTGGGCGAGTGCATCAGCTCGAGCGTCTTGCCGCCACCGAGGTACATGTGGACCCCGCACGGCAGGCAGGGATCGAAGCTGCGCACCGTGCGCATCACGTCGATGCCCTTGAAATGATCAAGGTCATTCTCTTCGAAGATCGGCTGGCCCTGGACCGCGTCCTCGTACGGTCCGGGGGTGCCGAAGGAGTCGCGCGGATTGGCGTTCCACGGCGTCGGTGGGTAGGGGTGGTAGTTGGCGATCTTGCCGTCCCTGATCACCATGTGGTGGCTGAGCACGCCGCGGACGGCCTCGGTGAAGCCGCAGCCGATGCCCGGTCGTCGGGCACCTCGAACTTCTCCCAGGTCTTGGTCCGTCCGGCCCGGATCTCCTCCAGCGCCTTCTCGGCGAAGTGCAGCGCGCAGGCCGCCGCGTACGCCTGGAAGTAGGTGCGGGCCCGGTTCCGTTCGATCGTGTTGGAGCCGTGGGCCGGGATCTTCCACTCGAAGCTCACCGGACCCTTGAGCGCGGTCTTGGGCAGGTTGATCTGCACGCTGGTGCCGGTGGCCTTGACGTAGCCGTCGACATCGACCAGCCCCGACAGCGCCGTCGACCACAGCCGGGCGAGCGGGCCGCCGCCGGTGTCCAGCGCCAGATGATCTTGGCCGTCGAACCAGCGCGGGCTCATCACCCAGCTGTACTTCTCGTCCAGGTCGCGCTTCTGCGGATGCGGGTTGGTGTGCTGGTTCCAGGGATGCCGGCGGTCGACCGGGTTGCCCAGCGGGTCGTTCGTGACGAACATCTCCTGGCCCTCCCAGTCGTCGTAGTACGACGAGCCGAGCAGGATCCGGATGCCCAGGTTGATGTCGACCAGGTCATTGGTGACCAGCTTGCCGTCGACCACGACGCCCGGCGTGACGAACATCGCCCGGCCCCACTTGGTCATGTCCTTGTAGTCGAAGTTGCAGACCGCGGGGTCCTGGAAGGAGCCCCAGCAGCCGAGCAGCGTACGCCGCAGCCCGACCTGCTCGTAGCCGGGCAGCGCCTCGTAGAAGAAGTCGAACAGGTCGTCGTGCATCGGCACGACCTTCTTCATGAACTCCACGTAGCGCATCAACCGGGACAGGTAGTCGGTCATCAACTGGATCGTGGCGACCGTGCCGACCCCGCCGGGATACAGCGTTGACGGGTGGACGTGCCGGCCCTCCATCAGGCAGAACATCTCGCGGGTGTAGCGGCTGACCTGCAGGGCCTCGCGGTAGAAGTCGCCGGTGAACGGGTTGAGCGCCCGCATGATGTCGCCGATGGTGCGGTGACCATGATCACCGGCGTGCGGCGACTCGGTGCGGTTGGCGAGTTCGAGCACGCCCGGATTGGTCTCGGCGACCATCCGCTCGCAGTAGTCCACCCCGACCAGGTTCTCCTGGAAGATGTTGTGGTCGAACATGTACTCGGCGGCCTCGCCGAGGTTGACGATCCACTCGCCCAGGTTCGGCGGCTTCACCCCGTAGGCCATGTTCTGCGTGTAGCAGGAACACGTCGCGTGGTTGTCGCCGCAGATCCCGCAGATCCGGCTGGTGATGAAGTGGGCGTCGCGCGGATCCTTGCCCTTCATGAAGATCGAGTAGCCGCGGAAGATCGACGAGGTGCTCTTGCACTCGGCCACGACCTTCTGCTTGAAGTCGATCTTGGTGTAGATGCCGAGACTGCCGACGATGCGGGTGATCGGGTCCCAGGCCATCTCGACCAGGCCGTCGGCGTTTTCGGTGAACGAACTGGGCTTGGCCATGGTCGATGTCACGGGCCTGTGCCTCCTGTGCGGTGCTGAGACTCTTGCGGCTTACCAGGTGCGCTTGGCGCCCGTAGTGAGCTGGGACCCGGGCTTGCGCCACTTGGGTTCTTGGTCGATCGTGTGCGTGGTCACCGCGCGCAGCTTGCGGAGCGTCGCGCCCCAGGCCGTGATCACCGTGGTGGAGAGCTTGCCGCCCGGCGGCTCGTCCATGAACGGCATGAACTTGTCCGGGAAGCCGGGCATGGTGCAGCCGATGCAGATGCCGCCGACATTGGGGCAGCCGCCCATGCCGTTCATCCAGCCGCGCTTGGGGACGTTGCACTTCACCACCGGTCCCCAGCAGCCGAGCTTGACGATGCACTTCGGCGAGCCGTACTCGGTCGCGAAGTCGCCCTGCTCGTAGTAGCCGGCCCGGTCGCAGCCCTCGTGCACGGTGCGGCCGAACAGCCAGGTCGGCCGCAGGGCGTCGTCCAGCGGGATCATCGGCGCCTGGCCGGTCGCCATGTAGAGCAGGTAGGTGAGGGTCTCCGACAGGTTGTCCGGCTGGATCGGGCAGCCCGGCACGTTGACGATCGGGATGCCGGCCTTGGACTTCCAGCTCCAGCCGAGATAGTCCGCGACCCCCATCGCGCCGGTCGGATTGCCGGCCATGGCGTGGATGCCGCCGTAGGTGGCGCAGGTCCCGACGGCGACGATCGCGGTGGCCTTCGGGGCCAGCCGGTCGAGCCACTCGCGAGGTGGTGATCGGCTGGCCGGTGGCCGGGTCGTTGCCGAAGCCGCACCAGTAGCCCTCGTCCTTGATCTTCTCGTTCGGGATCGAGCCCTCGACGACCAGGACGAACGGTTCCAGTTCGCCGCGGTCGGCCTTGCGGAACCACTCCAGGAAGTCGTCCTGACCCCCGGTCGGTCCGCACTCGAAGTCGATCAGCGGCCAGTGCACGGCGATCTGCGGGAGCCCGGGAAGCGCGCCGAGCGCGATCTCCTCGATGCTCGGCTGGGTCGCGGCGGTCAGGGCGACGGAGTCCCCGTCACAGCTGAGTCCGGCGTTGATCCACAGCACGTGGATGAGTGTTTCCTCTGCCTTGACGGCGGCGGCTGTGGGCATCGAGGGCCACCCTTTCCCCGACCGGATCACCCTGATCCGCACTGCTGGGACCGGCCATCGGCCTACTTGCGCAGTTACTTCAACGTCCTAACATTCGAGACGAGTTGAGGTCAAGCCTTGTGAGGCTTACCTAACTAGTGTTAGGCTGGCGCGACGCGAGCCAGTCGTACCAGTCGGTCAGGTGCTCGCCCGATTTCACCGACAGCGTCAGGATCTGGACGTCGGGATTGAGGCTGTGCGCGTACCCGTCGAAGGCGTCGAGGTCGAAGTCGACGTAGGGCAGCAGATCGGTCTTGTTGATCACCACCAGGTCGGCCGTGGCGAACATGTGCGGGTACTTCAGCGGTTTGTCGTGGCCCTCGGTGACCGAGATGATCACCACCTTGGCCTCCTCGCCGATGTCGAACAGCGCCGGGCAGACCAGGTTGCCGACGTTCTCGATGAAGAGCAGCGAGCCCGGACTCGGGATCGAGCGTCTCCAGCGCCTGGTGCACCATCGGCGCATCGAGATGACAGCCGGCCCCGGTGTTGATCTGGATCGCCTGGGCGCCGGCCCGCCGGATCCGTTCGGCGTCGAAGGTGGTCTCCTGGTCGCCCTCGATGACGTACATCGCCCGGTCGCCGCGCGAGTTCGGCGATGGTCCGCTCGAGCAGCGAGGTCTTGCCCGAGCCGGGCGAGCTCATCAGGTTGAGCGCGACGATGTCGCGGGCGGCGAGCCAGGCCCGATTGTGCTCGGCCAGGTGGTCGTTCTTGGCCAGGATGCCTCGCCGATGTCCAGCGTCACCGTCTGGTGCATGGTCGTGCGTGGTCATGAGCGTGCTCGTGATCATGGAGGTGCTGCGTGATCATGGGGATGCGCGGGATCGTGGCGGATGGGCGTGCACGGGATGGGGATCATCGTTCAGGTCGAGCACCCGGACGTTGTCCTCGTCGCCGCAACCGCAGGTCAGGCACATGGCTGCGCCGCCATGTCGACCGATCGGACGCGGAGCTCCCGGCCCGCCAGGATGCCCACGTCCGCGCTGCCGCACGGGCAGAGCAAGATCAGGTCCGGGAGCTTGAAATCCTGGCCGCAGGTCCGGCAGTGGGCCGCGCCGGGCACCCGCTCGATCTCCAGGCGTCGACCCCTCGAGCGGCGTGCCGGCGGTGACCAGTTCGTAGCAGAACAGCATCGCGTCCGGCACCACGCCGGACAGGGCTCCGACCTGCAGCCGGACACACGCGATCTGCCGGCCGGCCGCCCGTTCGACGACCATGTCGACCACGCTCTGGGTAATGGCCAGTTCGTGCATCCGTCATGCCACCTTGGGCCACACCCTACGCCGACTTGTCAGACTCTCAGAGAGCCAGAGCAAGCTGAGAGTCTGACAAGTCGGCCCCGGGGGGCGTCGGCGATGGAAGAATGTGCCGTCTAGGACGATCGTCCATGCGGGAGGTGCGGTGAGCGGGTCCACCCGCGTGTTCGTCAGCTATCGACGCGAGGACGCCCGGCATCTCGCCGGTCGGCTCGCGGACCGGCTGGTCGAGCGGTTCGGGGTCTTCATGGACATGGACACCATCGAGCCGGGCACCGACTTCACCGACGTGATCAAGCAGGCCGTCGAGGACTGCGACGTCTTCATGGCCGTCATCGGCACCCGGTGGACCACGTCGAGGACGAGGCCGGGGTACGCCGGCTGGACGATCCCGACGACTGGGTGGTCGCCGAGATCGCGGCCGCGCTGAAGCGCAAGGTGCCGGTGATCCCGGTGCTGGTCGACGGCGCCAGGATGCCGACCCGGGCCGAGCTGCCCGAAGCGCTCGCGCCGCTGGCCAGCCGGCAGGCGATGACGATCCGGCACGAGTCGTTCTCCTCCGACGTCAGCCGGCTGATCACCACCATCGAGCGCCGGCTCGGCACGGCGGTGGTCGCCCCGCCGCCGGCCGATCAGCCCGCCCCGGAGCCGGTGGATCCGGCCGCGGTCGAGGCCGACTACACCGCCGCCCTGGCCGCGTTCTTCGCCCACCGCTGGGATCAGGCGGCCGAACTCTTCCAGCGGGTGCTGAGCCGGCAGCCGCAGCACGCCTCCGCCGCCGAGCGGCTGGCCGAGACCCGTCGGCACCTCCAGCTCGACACCTGGAACGCCCAGGCCGATCAGGCCGCGGCGGGCGGTCGGTGGTACGACGCCGTCGTCCTGCTGGAGAACATCAAGTCGCTGGATCCGAACTATCCCGACCTGGCCCGCCGGTTGCAGGCCGCCACGACCAAGCGCCGGGTGGCCGACCTGCACAACGACATCCACACCCTCGCGGCGGCATCCCAGTGGACCGCAGTGCTCGCGGCCGGCCAGGAGCTCGCGGCCCTCGATCCCGGTCGCGCCGACCCGGATGGCCTGGTCAGCAAGGCCAAGGCGGCCGCTGGCCGAGGCCGAGCTGGAGCGGGCGTACGCGCAGGGCGTCGGCCACTGGATCGTGGAGCCCCAGCCGCGGCGATGACGAGCTTCGAAGCGGTGCTCCGCCAGCGACCGGACTTCCGGGATGCGCCGAGGCTGTTCGCCGAGGCCCGGCGCCGGCTGCTCGCCGAGCTCTACGTGCGCGCCGGTCAGGCCGAGACAGCCGGCGACCAGCCCGCCGCGATCGAGGCCCTGCAACAGATCACCCGGCTCGATCCGGCCAACGCCGACGCGGCCCGGCGGTTGCGCGCGCTGCGCGGCCGGCCCGGACGAGCCCGGTCCCAGCCCACGCCACCCGGCGTCCCGCCGGCCGCACCGCCGGCGCCTCCGTCGATGCCCCAGCCGCTGGTCGCGCAGCCGCCACCGCCCCGCAAGAGACGGACGCCGTGGCTGATCGCCGCGGCGGCCGCCGTGGTGGTGATCGCGGTGGTCGCCGGGGTGCTGTTCACCCGCGGTGACCGCGATCCCGGCGGGCAGACCGGGCCGACCCCGAGCCTCGAGCACGTCCGCCTCGGCGGCGACGCCGTCGCCCACGCCGATCCGCACGCCCACGCCGTCCTCGACCGCCTCGTCCGACACCAGCGGAGCTGCGGACCCACATCCCCGCGGACATCCGGACGACCTGCACCAACTACGCCCCGCCGGCCGGCGATGCGCTGGAGGTCAAACTCGTCGGCGCGCTCCGGTGCGCTCCGACCGGCACCGGAGTCCCCGCCAATGTCTGGTACTTCCAGTACCCCGACACCGCGGCGATGGACACGGCGTACGCCGCCTACGTCAGCGGCGACTTCACCAAGGGCGACTGCACGGCCAAGCGGCAGCGGATGACCTACACCACCACCGAGAAGGGCAAGACCCTGCCGGGTGGGCTGCTGCACTGCTACGAGACCGACGGGGACGTGACCTTCGCCTGGACCCACGACGCCCTGCACATCGTGGCGTTCGCCGCGGACGGCAAACTCAGCTACAAGGCGATGAAGAAGTGGTGGGGGCACGCCGGCCCCTACCGCGAACCATGATCATCTCGAGGAAGGCCGATCGATGACCGAAGGAGTGACCCGACTTCCGGTCCGTGCGACGAGCACGGTGCCGATCGTCACCGTACGCGGCGAGGCGCAGCTCGAAGGCCCGCCAGACCTGGCCGATTTCTCGCTCACCGTGCACGTCAGCGCTGACTCCGCCGAACACGCCCGGGCCGGGCTCGCCCACGGCTCGGTGACCGTCGCCCAGCTCGTCAAGACCTTCGAGGACGCCCTGGAGCGCTCCAGCACCAGCGGGGTGCACGTCACGCCGGTCTTCAACCGCCGCACGCCGACCAAGATCACCGGCTACACCGGCCGCCTCTCCACCACCCTCTCGGTCGCCGACTTCGAGGCGCTGCCCCCGCTGCTCGTCGCCCTCACCGAGATGCCCGACGTCTCCGTCGACGGTCCGTGGTGGTCGCTGCGCCGGGACAACCCGATGTATCGGGACGTGCGGCTCGCGGCGATCGCCGATGCCCGGCGGCGCGCGACCGACTACGCCGCGGCCTTCGGCGCGGAGATCGCCGATCTGGTCGAGATCTCCGACCTCGAATCGGGGTTCTCCGGCGGTGCCCGGGAGATGCGCTCGTTCGCGATGGCCAAGGGGGCCGGCGACGAGCCGGCCTTCCAGCTCGAGCCGGCGACCCAGACCGTTTCCGGTCAGGTGACCGTGCGCTTCACTCTGACGGGGGTTTCGCTCCAGGACCGGCTGAGATGTATCGGCGTGGTAACAAATTGCCGATAGATTTCAACGCATGTTCGCGAAGGTCTTGGTCGCCAACCGTGGCGAGATCGCCGTCCGTGCGTTCCGTGCCGCGTACGAGCTCGGTGCGCAGACCGTTGCGGTCTTCCCCCACGAAGATCGCAATGCGGTGCACCGCATCAAGGCCGACGAGGCGTACACGATCGGCGAACGCGGCCACCCCGTTCGCGCCTATCTCGACATCTCCGAGATCATCCGCGCGGCCAAGCAGTCCGGCGCCGACGCGATCTATCCCGGCTACGGCTTCCTCAGCGAGAACCCCGACCTGGCCCGCGCCTGCGTCGACGCCGGCATCACCTTCATCGGCCCGCCGGCTGAGGTGCTGGAACTGGCCGGCAACAAGGTCCGGGCCCTGCAGGCGGCCCGGGCGGCCGGCATCCCGACGCTGAGGTCCACCCCGCCGTCGGCCGATCTCGACGAACTCGTCGCCGGCGCCGAGGAGATCGGCTTCCCGGTCTTCGTCAAGGCGGTCGCCGGCGGCGGCGGCCGGGGCATGCGCCGGGTCGACGACCCGGCCAAGCTCCGGGAGTCGGTCGAGGCGGCGATGCGCGAGGCCGAGGGCGCGTTCGGCGATCCGACGGCCTTCATCGAGATGGCGGTGGGCCGACCGCGGCACATCGAGGTGCAGATCCTCGCCGACACCCAGGGGACGACGCTGCACCTGTTCGAGCGCGACTGCTCGATCCAGCGGCGGCACCAGAAGGTCGTGGAGATCGCGCCGGCACCGAACATCTCCGAGGAGCTGCGGGCGGCCCTGTGCGCCGATGCGGTGAAGTTCGCCGAGTCGATCAACTACTCCTGCGCCGGCACGGTGGAGTTCCTGGTCGAGACCGAGGGACCGCGGGCCGGCCAGCACGTCTTCATCGAGATGAACCCGAGGATCCAGGTCGAGCACACCGTCACCGAGGAGATCACCGACGTCGATCTCGTCCAGGCGCAGATGCGGATCGCGGCCGGGGAGAGCCTGGCCGATCTCGGTCTGAGCCAGGACATCCTGCGGATCAACGGCGCCGCGCTGCAGTGCCGGATCACCACCGAGGACCCGGCGAACGGCTTCCGGCCCGACACCGGCACCATCACCGCGTACCGCTCGGCCGGCGGTGCGGGCGTCCGGCTCGACGGCGGCACCGTTGACACCGGCGTGGAGATCAGCGCGTACTTCGACTCGATGCTGGTCAAGCTCACCTGTCGCGGCCGGACCTTCCCGGCCGCGGTGGCCCGCGCCCGGCGCGCGCTCGCCGAGTTCCGGATCCGCGGCGTCAGCACCAACATTCCTTTCCTGCAAGCGGTTCTGGAGGATCCGGACTTCATCGCCGGCGACGTGTCGACGGCGTTCATCGAGGAGCGCCCCGAGCTGCTGACCACCCATGCGCCGGCCGACCGCGGCACCAAGCTGCTGCGCTGGCTGGCCGAGGTCACGGTCAACAAGCCGTGGGGCGAGGCGCCGACCCACCTCGATCCCGGCGTCAAGCGGCCGGCCGGTGTCGATCTCGCCGTGCCGTCGCCGAAGGGCTCCCGGCAGCGGCTGCTGGAGCTCGGACCCGAGGCGTTCGCCGCCGACCTGCGGCAGCGGGTGGGCGTCGAGGTCACCGACACCACCTTCCGCGACGCGCACCAGTCGCTGCTCGCCACCCGGGTCCGGACCAAGGACCTGCTGCGGATCGCGCCGTACGTCGGCCGGATGACCTCCGAGCTGTTCTCGGTGGAGTGCTGGGGCGGCGCGACGTACGACGTGGCGCTGCGGTTCATCGCCGAGGATCCGTGGGAGCGGCTCGCCACGCTGCGCTACAACATGCCCGGGCTCTGCCTGCAGATGCTGCTGCGGGGCCGGAACACCGTCGGCTACACCCCGTACCCGACCAAGGTGACCACCTCGTTCGTCGCCGAGGCGGCCGAGGTCGGCATCGACATCTTCCGGATCTTCGACGCGCTGAACGACGTCGAGCAGATGCGGCCGGCGATCGAGTCGGTGCGCGAGACCGGCAGCACGATCGCCGAGGTGGCGCTGTGCTACACCGGCGACCTGAACTCGCCCGCCGAGGACATCTACACCCTCGACTACTACCTCAAGATGGCCGAGAAGGTCGTCGACGCCGGCGCGCACATCCTGGCGATCAAGGACATGGCCGGGCTGCTGCGGCCGCCGGCGGCCAAGAAGCTGGTCACCGCGCTGCGGCAGAACTTCGATCTTCCGGTGCACCTGCACACCCACGACACGGCCGGCGGCCAGCTCGCGACCTTGATCGCCGCGGTCGACGCCGGGGTGGACGCGGTCGACGTGGCGAGCGCGCCGATGGCGGGCACCACCAGCCAGGTGCCGGCGTCGGCTTTGGTTGCTGCGTTGGAGAACACCGAGCGGGCGACCCATCTTGATCTTCGTGCGGTGATGGATCTCGAGCCGTACTGGGAAGCGGTCCGCAAGGTCTACAAGCCGTTCGAGTCGGGTCTGCCGGCGCCGACCGGCCGCGTTTATGATCATGAGATTCCCGGCGGCCAGCTGTCCAACCTGCGCCAGCAGGCGATCGCCCTCGGCCTGGGCGAGCGGTTCGAGCAGATCGAGGCGATGTACGCGGCGGCCAGCCGGATCCTCGGCCGGCCGACCAAGGTGACCCCGTCCTCCAAGGTCGTCGGTGATCTTGCTCTGCACCTGGTCGCGGTGGGTGCCGATCCCGGACGAGTTCGCGGCGAATCCGCAGAACTACGACATCCCGGACTCGGTGATCGGCTTCCTCGGCGGCGAGCTGGGCGACCCGCCCGGCGGCTGGCCGGAGCCGTTCCGGACCAAGGCTCTGCAGGGTCGTACGGTGCGGTTGCGCGATGTCGAGCTCTCCGACGACGACTCCGCCGACCTGGACGACAAGGGGCCGGTCCGCCAGGCGACGCTCAACCGGTTGCTGTTCCCCGGACCCACCAAGGACTTCCTGGACACCCGCGAGACCTACGGCAACGTCGGCCGGCTCGACACGCTGGACTTCCTCTACGGACTGCGGACCGGCGAGGAGCACGTGGCGCGGATCGGCAAGGGCGTCAACCTGATCCTCGGGTTGTCGGCGATCGGCGATCCCGACGAGCGCGGCATGCGCACGGTGATGTGCACGATCAACGGCCAGCTCCGGCCGATCCGGGTCCGGGACAAGTCGATCAAGGTCGACGTGAAGGTCGCGGAACGGGCCGACAGCAGCAATCCGGGACATGTCGCCGCACCGTTCGCCGGGGTGATCACCGTCACCGTGGCCGAGGGCGACGAGGTCGAGGCCGGGGTCACGGTGGCCACCATCGAGGCGATGAAGATGGAGGCGGCGATCACCGCGCCGATCGGCGGGATCGTGCAGCGCCTCGCCCTCGGCTCGATCCAGCAGGTCGAAGGCGGCGACCTGGTGTTGGTGATCAAGCCCTCCTGACAGACTGAGCTCATGACGAACTCAGCGGTGATCATCGGCAACGGACCCGTGCACGTCATCGCGTTGCACGGCTGGTTCGGCGACGCGCGGGGCTGGGGCAACTTCCCGGCGCTGATCGACGGCGAGGCCGCCACCTGGGCCTTCGTGAACTACCGGGGCTACGGGGAGCGGCGCGACGAGCCGGGGGAGTACACGATGGCGGAGATCTCCGCCGACGTGCTGGAACTCGCGGATTCCCTGCAGTGGAAGGATTTCGCGCTGGTCGGACACTCGATGGGCGGCAAGGCGATCCAGCGGGTGTACGCCGATGCTCCGGACCGGGTGAAGGTGCTGATCGGCATCGCGCCGATCCACGCCTCGGCCTTCCCGTTCGACGATGACGGCTGGGCGCTCTTCGACGGCGCGGCCGAGTCCGACGACAACCGGTTCGCGATCATCGACTTCACCACCGGCAACCGGAACAGCGCGACCTGGGTGCGCAAGATGGTCCGCTACTCGGTCGAGGCCTCGACCCGCGAAGCCTTCGGCGCGTACCTGGTGCCGTGGGGCAAGGATGACTTCGAGGCCGACATCCCGCGCGACAACCAGCCGCCGGTTCATGTGATCGTCGGTGCCCACGACCCGGCCGCTGAGCGCCGATTTCGTCCGCTCCAGCTGGCTGCAGACCTATCCCGACGCCACCGTGGACGAACTGCCCAACGCCGGCCACTACCCCATGTGGGAGACCCCGGTGGCCCTCCTCACCAGCATCGAGAAAGCCCTCGGCTAATCCGTGTCCTGAGCCTGTCGATCCTGAGCTCGTCGATCGACCAAGCTCAGGGCGCGTTCGAACGATCGTGTCCTGAGCTTGTCGATCGACCGCGATTACTGCGCGTAGAAGGCGATCAGGTCGGGGACCGGCCGCTGCAGGGACGCGGCGACCCGGGCCCACGGCACGAAGCCGTCGAGCCAGGTCGCCAGCGACGTTGATCATGTCCCGCTGTTCCTCGGTCTTGATCTGCGGCAGCGCCGAGCGATAGGCGCCGGCCATCGCGAGCGCGGTCTCGAACGGGTGCCAGCCGACGGTGAGGCCCTGGACACTGACGAGATTCAGGCTGGGCTTGCTGTTCAGCAGGTGCCGGAGGCCGACGGCGGCAGAGACGCCGCCGCGGGCCAGGGCGAAGTCGAGATCGGCCAGGGAGTGCTGGGTCAGCTCCATCCGGGTCGATCCCCAGGCCGTGCCCTGCACCAGCGTCTCCAGGACCCGCCAGGTGGCGCCGACCCGCTCGGGCGGCACGTACGCCCCGGCGAGCAGCACCTCGACGTCGTGCGGGTCCGGCTGGGTCGCCGAGAGCACCGGGGCGGCCGGAACCCGCCGGAAGATCGGTCCCAGCTTGCCCAGCAGTCCGCCGCGGCTCGGCCTCCCGGGGCGGGGCGAACGCGTTCCGGGCCAGCTCGCGGAGTTGGTCGGCGATCTGCGGTGACGCTCCGAAAATGCCGCGGACCTCCTCGATGCCGATGGCATACAAGCGGAGCTCACCCATGACAGACACGGTAGTAGAGCAGTCCGGGCGACACACAGGTTTGAGCCCCCGTGTTCGCCCGGCCATATTCTGGGCGGATGAATCCCAGGGTGCGACGGCTGATCGTCTCCGGCGTACTGGGCGGGCTGGTGTTGATCGTCGTGCTGGCCGCGGCCTGGAACTGGTTGCGCTGACCGGCGCGGGCGCGCGGATCAGCGCGTTTCCGACAGCAAAACCCGTTACGCTCCCTGATGCGGCGAGCGAGCGGAAGGGACATCAGCGGCGATGAGCGTCAGGCGGGCACTGCAGGGCGCCGGCTCGATCGTGGTGGCGCTGGCGCTGTGCAGTCTCTTCCCGTCGATGGCGGCGGCCAAGGCCACGGTCGCCTTCACGATCAAGGATTCCCGGGTCATCGAGTCCTCCGGGTCTGGCCCGGGACACCGCCGCCGGCCTCTACTGGACGGTCAACGACTCCGGTGCCAGCGGCGTCGGCGTACGGGGTGCGAGCCCAACGGCAAGGTCCGCGGCAGCCTGAACTATCCGGCGCCCAGCCCGACGACGTCGAAGCGGTCGCGGTCCACGACGACCGGCTCTATCTCGGCGACATCGGCGACAACAACGAGCAGCGCGATTTCGTCCGGGTCTACTTCTTCGACCATCCCCGCGCCAACGGTCTGACCGTGGACTACCGGGCGTACGACTTCCGCTATCCGGACGGCTCCCACGACGCGGAGACGCTGCTGGTCAACGGCAAGGGACGGCTGTTCATCGTGACCAAGGGCCGGCAAGGGCGGGATCTACGCCGCGCCCAAGAAGCCGAGCCGCAACGGCGTCAACGACCTCAAGCGGGTCGGCAGCGCGCCGGCGCTGATCACCGACGGCACCTTCCTGCCCGGCGACAAGCAGATCGCCCTGCTCAGCTACGACTCGGTGCGGGTGATCGACGCCGACACGTACAAGACCGGTGGCCACGGCGAAGATCCCGAGGCAGCCGCAGGCCGAGTCGATGACGGTCAGCCTCGACGGGAAGTCGCTGCTGGTCGGCAGCGAGGGCAAGAAGTCCAAGGTCTACGAGATGCCGGTGCCGGGCGCCGAGACGCCGACCCCGACGCCCACCCCGTCGGACGACCCCGGACCAGACCGACCCGGGCGACGACCCCGACGAGGACACCGAGCCCAGCGCCGGCCAGAGCAACGCCGGAACCTTCCTCGCCGTCGGCCTCGCCGGCTTCGTCGCCGTCGTCGCCGGTGTCGTCGTCGCCCTCGTCCGCAAGCCCTGACGCTCCGACCGCCGACTGTCAGACGCTCAGCGCGCCGGAGCGAGCGGAGAGTCTGACAGCTCGGCGATGAGCCAGTCGATGCAGCGGGTGAGCCGGCTGACGTCGTCGGGTTCGACCGCCGGATACATGCCGATCCGCAACTGGTTGCGGCCGAGCTTGCGATAGGGCTCGGTGTCGACCACGCCGTTGGCCCGGAGGGCGGCCGCGATCGCCGCCGCGTCGACGCCCTCGAAGTCGATGGTCGCGACGACCGGCGAGCGCTGCGCCGGCTCGCGGACGAACGGGGTCGCGTACGCCGAAGCCTCGGCCCAGGCGTAGATCCGGCTGGCCGAATCGGCCGTACGCGGCGGCCGCGAACGCCAGTCCGCCCTGGGAGTTCAGCCACCGGATCTGGTGGCGGAGCAGGAACAGGGTGGCGATCGCCGGGGTGTTGAGGGTCTGGTTCAGCCGCGAGTTGTCGATCGCGATCTGCAGGCTGAGGCTGTCGGGGATCCAGCGCCCGGAGGCGGCGATCCGGGCCACCCGATCGAGCGCGGCCGGCGACATGATCGCCAGCCAGAGGCCGCCGTCCGAGCCGAGGTTCTTCTGCGGCGCGAAGTAGTAGACGTCGGTGGCCGAGACGTCGACCTCGTGCCGCCCGCCGCCGAGGTGCCGTCGACGACGACCAGCGCGTCGGGGTCGGCGCCGTCGATCCGCTGCACCGGGGCGATCGCGCCGGTCGAGGTCTCGTTGTGCGCCCAGGCGTAGACGTCGGCTCCGGCGACGGCGCTGGGCAGCACGACCGAGCCGACCTCGGCCGTGACCACGCTGGGCTCGTCGAGGTGGGGTGCGGCGGCCGCCGCCGCGGCGAACTTGGCCGAGAACTCCCCGAAGCTGGCGTGGGCACTGCGGCGCTCGATCAGCGAGAACGTCGCGACGTCCCAGAAGAAGGTCGAGCCGCCGTTGCCCAGGACGACCTCGTACCCGGCCGGGATCGCGAAGAGCTCGGCCAGTCCCTCCCGGACGTCACGGACCAGATTCTTGACCGGCGGCTGGCGGTGCGAGGTGCCGAGCAGGCCGGCCCCGTCGGCCGCCAGCGCCTGCACGGCCTCGGCCCGGATCTTGGCCGGTCCCGAGCCGAACCGGCCGTCGCTGGGCAGCAGGTCGGCGGGAATCGTCAGGCGCGGTCACGCTGCCCGATTCTTCCATCCTCGATCCGGTCGGGGACTGACAGACTGGCACGCTGTGAGAGATCTCTTCGGTGAGCGGATGGACTACCTCAACGAGCACCTGCTCGAGTCGGCCGCCCCCGCCGACCCGATCGAACTCTTCGACGCCTGGCTGGCCGACGCGTTCGCCGCGAAGGAGGACGGCGTCCTGCCCGAGCCGACGGCGATGGTGCTCGCCACCAGCACGAACGACCGGCCGAGCGCGCGTACGGTGCTGCTGAAGAGCGCCGGCCCGGACGGATTCGTCTTCTTCACCAACTACGACTCGCGCAAGGGCGCCGAGATCGCCGCGCAGCTCGGCGGTCGCGCTGCACTTCGGCTGGTATCCGCTGCATCGCCAGGTGCGGGTCGAGGGCACCGCCGCACGGGTCAGCCGCGAGCGAGTCGGTGGCCTACTTCGCGACCCGCCCGCGCGGTTCCCAGCTCGGCGCCTGGGCCTCGGCCCAATCGACCGAGGTCGCCACGCTGGAGGAGCTGACCGCGTCGTACGCGGCCGCCGAGGCAGCGGTTCGCCGGTGCCGACGTGCCCTGCCCGCGAGCACTGGGGCGGCTATCGGGTGACGCCGAGCATGATCGAGTTCTGGCAGGGCCAGCCCAGCCGGATGCACGATCGCCTGGTCTACCGGCGCAGCGATTCCGGCTGGTCGCTGACCCGGCTGGCCCCCTGATCCCGGCCGCCCCGGCCGAACTGCCCCGAACGCACTCACGCCCCACTTTTCCGGTCCCGCCCCCTCAGTAGGTGGGGCGTCGACAGGAAAGTGGGGCGTGAGCGGCGATCAGCCTCAGAACGGGGCGATGAGCCCCGCGGTCTGCGCCTTCGCGGCGTTGAAGCGGGCCTGCGCGTCGGCCCAGTTGACGACGTTCCACCACGCCTTGGCGTAGTCGGCCTTGACGTTCTTGTACTGCAGGTAGAACGCGTGCTCCCACATGTCGAGCAGCACGATCGGGATCTGCGCCAGCGGCAGGTTGGACTGCTGGTCGTACAGCTGGACGATGTTGAGCCGCTGGCCGAGGGTGTCCCAGACCAGCATCGACCAGCCCGAGCCCTGGATGGCGGTGGCGTTGGCCTCGAAGTGCGCCCGGAACTTGTCGAAGCTGCCGAAGAACTCATCGATCGCCGCAGCCGAGCTCGCCGTCGGGCTTGTCGCCGCCGTTGGGGGACATGTTCGGCCAGAAGACCGAGTGGTTGATGTGCCCGCCCAGGTTGAAGGCCAGATTCTTCTCCAGCCCGGCCACGCTGTCGAAGGAGTCGCTGTCGCGGGCTTCCTCCAGCTTCTCCAGCGCGGTGTTGAGGCCCTTGACGTAGGTCGCATGGTGCTTGGAGTGGTGCAGCTCCATGATCTCGCGGGAGATGTGGGGCGCGAGTGCGCCGTAGTCGTAGGGCAGATCGGGGAGGTCGTAGGCCGCCATGGGAGTCCTCTCGAGGTGGATGAATGATCACGAAAATCGAACTCGGATTTCATCCTACGGCGCTCATCGGGGGCTTGTCGGGGGCCTTGAGGAGCCGCTCCGCGAGCCCGGCCGGAGGCCCGGCTTCGGGCCGGGGTGTTCACTGGGGGCCATGAGTTCTGCCCTGTCCCTCGCCGGGCTATGCAAGTCGTTCGGCGCCAAGCTGGCCGTTGATCATCTCGATCTCGAGGTACGGCGCGGCTGCATGTTCGGCCTGGTCGGGCCGAACGGCGCCGGCAAGACGACCACGCTGTCGATGGCCACCGGACTGCTCCGCCCCGACGCCGGCGCGGCGCGAGTTCTTGATCACGACGTGTGGTCCGATCCGGCCGCGGCGAAGGCGCTGATGGGCGTGCTGCCCGACGGGCTGCGACTCTTCGACCGGCTGAGCGGCTGGGAGCTGCTGCGCTACGTCGGCCTGCTCCGCAGGGTGCTCCCGGCCGAGATCGACAGCCGTTCGGGTGATCTGCTGGAGGCTCTCGGACTCCAGGCCGATCGCGACACCCTCGTCGTCGAGTACTCCGCCGGCATGACCAAGAAGATCGGTCTGGCCTGCGCGCTGATCCACGCCCCGCGGTTGTTGATCTTGGACGAGCCGTTCGAGGCGGTCGATCCGGTGTCGGGCGAGGGCATCCGATCGATCCTGCGCAACTACGCCCGCAGCGGCGGCACGGTGGTGATGTCCAGCCACGTGATGGAGCTGGTGGAGAGCCTGTGCGACGAGCTCGCCGTGGTCGCGCAGGGCCGGGTGCTGGCCGGCGGGACGCTCGACGACGTACGCGCCGGCTCGAGCCTGCAGCAGCGCTTCCTGGAGCTGGTCGGGTTTCATGCGGCGGGAGAGGAGTCACTGGCGTGGTTGCGCTCCTCGTCCGACTCAAACTGACCCTGCTCCGCAACAGCCTGCGCCGCAGCGTCTGGCGGACGGTCGGCTTGATCATCGGGATGGTGTACGCGCTCGGCATCGTGGTCGCCGTGCTGATCGGCATGGTGGCGCTGCGGTTCACCTCGCTCGAGCTGACCGCCGATGTCACCGTGGTGGCGTTCTCCGCGCTGACGCTCGGCTGGCTGCTGATGTCGCTGTTGGTCTTCGGGATCGACGAGACGGTGGATCCGGCCAAGTTCGCGCTGCTGCCGGTGCGGGCCCGGGAGCTGTTGCCCGGACTTCTGGTGGCCGGGCTGGTCGGCGTACCGGGGATCGCGACAGCGCTGGTCGCTCTCGGCCTGATCATCACCTGGGCCCGGACGCTGCCGCTCACCGCTGGCGGCGGTCGTCGCGGTCCCGCTGGGCCTGGCGACCTGCTTCCTGCTGTCCCGCGCGGCGACCGCGGCGTTCGCCTCCTTCCTGTCCTCCCGCCGCTTTCGTGATCTTGCCTTCGTCGCGCTGGCCCTGTTCGGAGCGTCGTTGGGCATCGGCGGGCAACCTCATCGGAACCCTGGTCAGCACCGACGTCGATCGAGCTGCGCGCCAGCCTCGGTGACCTTGCCGTGGTCGCGGGCTGGTCACCGTTCGGCTGGGCCTGGTCACTGCCCGCGGATCTGGCTCGCGGGCAGTGGCTGGTCGCCGGGCTCCATCTGGTGCTCGCGGTGGCCTTCGTCGGCCTGCTCTGGGTCGCCTGGGGACACTTCCTGGCCGCGCGGTTGGTGTCGCCGATCGAAGGCGGCGGCGGAGAGCATCGAAGGTCCGCGCCTCGAGTCTCGTCGAGCGCCTCTATCCGGCGACCCCGGCGGGCGGCGTCGCGGCGCGTACCCTGCGCTACTGGCGGCGCGATCCGCGCTATCTGGCCGGCATCGCCGGCTTCCTGATCGCCCCGGTCGTGATCATCGTGACCCAACTGGTGAACCCGAACGGCAGCCCCGTGGTGGCGATGCTGGCACCGGCACTGATCGGCCTGCTGGTCGGGCGTCAGCGTGGCCCAGGATCTGTCGTACGACGGAACGGCGCTCTGGCTGCACATCTCGGCCGGGCTGCGCGGCGCCGACGACCGGGCCGGCCGGGTGATGTCGACCATGACGGTCTACGCTCCCGCTGATGCTGGTGCTGCTCGCCGCGACGGTGATCGTCACGGGGGAGTGGTCGCTGCTGCCCGTCACCGTGGGTCTGACGGTGGCCCTGATGCTGACCGGACTGGGCGTCGGCTCGACCGTGGGCGCCCTGTGGCAGTGGCCGGCACCGCCACCGGGCACGAATCCGTTCCAGAAGGGCAACAGCGGCGGCCTGCCGGCGTTGCTCTCGTTCAGCGTGACGATGTTCGGCACCTTGATCCTGACGCTGCCGACCATCGCGCTGACGGTCTGGTCGTTCTTCACCCACTGGGTCGGCTACCTGACCCTCCCGGTCGGTCTGGCCTGCGGTCTGGTCGCGATCAGGATCGGGATCAACCAGGGCGGCAGGATCCTCGACCGCCGCTGGCCCGAGGTGATGCGCGCCGTCTCCGAGAAGTCCGCCTGACCCTCCCGCCGACCTCACCCCCACTTGTCCGGTCGCGCCCCCATCTATAGGTGGGGGGCGACCGGACAAGTGGGGCGGCGAGCGAGTCGCGGACTTATCCACAGAGTCCCAGGAACGCCGATCTGAGACGGTCGCGTAGCCGCGTCGGGTTCCGCAGGTCTTGCCAGAGCCAGCGACACGATACAGCTGACCGGTCGACGCGATCGTTGGCGGCCTCGAGCTACTGACGAGTTGAGATCGACAAACTCGGTCCGGCGGTCTGATGCGGCTTGAGCAGTGCGGCCGTAGGTCGCCCTACGCGCCGAACCGCCGATGGGTCCGCGACTCCATCCAGACGAGTGCAGCACCTCGGCCTCATCAAGCGACCCGTCCGAGAAGACCTCGACACCCGCAGTAGTCCGGCGCACATGTCGGCAGCGGTGCTGCACGGACTACCCAGCTGGAACGACGATCTGGCCGACGTTCACCTCACGCGTCGAGCAACGATCGCGCGCCGGGCGGCGACGATCCCCGGCTAGCTGCACCTGCACGTGGCGCCGACTGCCTGACCGAAGATCCTCTGCGCTCATCCGAGGGCAATGGCGGCGACAGCCTGGATCGGCACGGTGGTCGACCTCCATCGACAGGGTTCGGCCAGATCGAGGACGTGCCGTGCCAATCGTGACGCCGACCCTCGATGTCGCAGACTGCCGTCGTCGGCGAGTGGCTGACGTCGCTGCCCGAGGCCTGGGTTGGCCGCGGGATGGCCAACGCGCGCCAGGCGCTCGAGTTCCTGAGATGCACCCAGCGAGAGTGTCGGTCGAATCCGTGAGTCGGGTAGCGATGTGGGAGGTCGGAGTGCCACGCCGACATGTGCAGCTGACGACGGTATCCGACCTCGACTGCGCAGGTTGTGTCGATGACGCAGCGATTTCGCTCGGCCGGAGTTCGGCACGCTCGGCTGAGTCCTCGACGCGCCGCGATCAAGTACGGGCGCCTTCTCAACGACGGCCAGACCGCATCGCGAGTCGACCTCGACGAGAAGTCGGCGCGAGGACGCGCGGCGAAGTCTCGGGTCTGGCGAATGTCGTCCATGGGCTCTGGGAAGCCAACCCGCTCGAGTCGCGCCGCTGCTACGGGAGTCGGCTGAAATCTGTGGACAACTTCGCCAACTGGTTTCGTCGCTACGCTCGACCCCCCACTTATCCGCTCGCCGCTCCCCCTATAGAGTGGGGCGTGAGCGGAAAGTGGGGCGTGAGCAAGTGGTGGGGCCATGGGGGAGGGTCGCGCGTCAGGGGGTGGGGCGGACGAGGAGGACGCGGAAGCCTTTGGCGGAGGCGGCGCGTACGCAGTCGTAGCCCTGGTCGATCAGCCAGCGTTGCAGGGTGTCGGCGCCGAGGTTCTTGCCGACGACCAGGCGGGCGACGCCGTCGGGGGCCAGCCGCGGCAGCCAGGTCGACAGCAGGTCGTGCAGGGCTTCCTTGCCGATCCGGATGGGCGGGTTGGACCAGATCTCGTCGTAGCGCGCAGCCGGATCGGCCTCGATCGGGACGCAGCACCCGGACCCGATCCGCGACGCCCAGCGCCGAGGCGTTGTCCCGGCACAGGGTGAGCGCTCGTTCGTTGACATCCACCGCGTCGATGATCGCGCCCGGGCAGCCGAGGGCGATCGCCAGCGGCGATCGTGCCGTAGCCGCAACCAAGATCAAGAATCCGCGGCTGCCCCTGGGGCACGGCGGATTCGCGCAGCAGCACCGCAGTGCCGCGATCGAGCCCGTCGGCGGCGAACACCCCGTTGGCCGTGATCATGGTCAGTTCCTGTCCCCACACCGAGGCGGTGATCGTCCGCCGGTGCTCGGGCCCGGACGGCTGGGAGCTGAAGTAGTGCGCCTCGGTCATGATCTCAACTCGCGTACGGCGCGCGCCTCGGTCGCCCGGGCCGCCAGTTCATGATCATCGGGATAGCCGACCTCCTCCAGCGTCAGACCGCCGGGCGGCATCACCGGCACCGTCGAGCTCGCGCACCGCCGCCGTGGTGACCGAGACCAGCCAATCGTGATCGCGATGTCCCGTCGCGACCTCCAGCAACGCGCCGACCAGGGCGCGCACCATGGAATGACAGAAGGCGTCCGCGCGCACGGTGCACTCGATCACCCCGGCCAGCGGCCCGGAGGCGCACCCGCTCGGCGTGCAGTTCGAGCAGGGTACGGATGGTGGTGGCCCCCGGCCGCCGGCGGCAGAAGGCCCCGAAGTCCCGCAACCCGAGCAGGCCGGCCGCGGCGGCGTTGAATGCGTCAAGATCAACTTCGGCCCGCAGCGCCGTCACCTGATTGCGCAGCAAGGGATCCGGTGGCGTCGAGGCGTCACCGATCCGGTAGACGTAGCGCCGCCAGATGGCCGAATACCGCGCGTCGAAGCCGACCGGGGCCGGCGCGATGTGTCGCACGACAAGATCATCGGCCAGCACCCGGCCCAGCCGGCGGGCCAGTTCCGTCCCGCCGTCGGTGATCACCGACGGGTCGAGGTCACCATGAGCCACCTGACCGCGGGCGTGCACGCCGGCGTCGGTACGCCCGGCGCACACCAGCCGGACCGGTTCGTCCAGCCGCAGCAGCCGGGTGATCCACAGCTCCAGTTCGCCCTGCACCGTACGCTGCCCGGTCTGCGCCGCCCATCCGGCGAAGTTCGTCCCGTCATAGCCGATGTCCAGCCGCCACCGGGTCCGGTCAACGAGCACGGGAATAGCTCAGGTCGAAGATCTGTCGGCCGGCCTCGATGCCCCGGGCCTCGAACCGGGACACCGGCCGGGCGCTCCAGCGCGGCGCCCACTCTTGATCATGATCGTTGACCAGTCGCGGATGATCATCGAGCAGGACGCGCATCCGACCGGCGTAGTCCTCCCAGTCGGTGGCCAGCCGCCAGCGACCACCCGGCTTCAGCCGGGATACCGCGAGATCGACGAAGTCCGGCGACAGCAGCCTCCGCTTGTGGTGCCGCGCCTTCGGCCAGGGATCAGGAAAGAAGGTCCACAGCTCATCGACGGAATCGGCACCCAGCACGTGGCGCAGACCGGCGACCGCATCGGCCTCGATCAGCCGGACGTTGTCGATCTGCTCCCGGCCCAGCGCGCCCAGGATCCGGGCGATGGCCGGCTGGTAGACCTCGAAGGCCAGCACATTGTCGCCGGGCCGGGCCCGGGCCATCGGGATCAGCGATTCGCCGGTGCCGGGCCCGATCTCGACGATCAGCGGCGCCTCGCGGCCGAACGCCTCCGTCAGGTCGAGCCGCGCGCTCGGATGGATCGACGTCGAGGTCTCCAGCCGCGGCACCTCGATCACGAACTCCGAGTGATAGCGATCCCAGGCCCGTCGCTGATTCGACCGCATCCGGGTGCTGCGCCGAACGAAGGAGACCACCTCGCTGCGCACCCGCTCACCGCGGTCGGTACTAGTGGTCATGATCAGAGAATCTAGTCATCGCGACCGCGCGACATCACGATGTGTCCAGCGCCCGACACCGGCACAACGGGCACGATCAGCTGGTGATGTCCTTGCTGGAGAATCGCGCCCACGCGGCCAGCCAGAACGTGACGCCGTAGACCACCGCGGTGATCAGTCCGCGCTGGATCCCGTCCGTGGCGATCGGATCGCGCAACAGATCGCCTATCGCGGTCCACCAGTGGGTGAGCAGCCAGGGATGCAGCCAGGCGAGCTGGGAGATCGAGTCGAGGATGAACATCATCACGTTGATCAACAAGACGGCGATCGGTGGCAGCGATCGGCTGCTCGGTGAGGGTCGAGATGAACAGGCCGATCGCGCCGAGCGCGGACAACTGCACGGTCAGGTACGCCGACGCCAGCAGCAACCGCCACAGTCCGTCGGCCAGCGACGTCTGCGTCCCCGACAGCAGCGTCATGTCGCCGCCGCCGAACAGCGCCAGCCCCATGATCGTGCCGACCAGCGAGACGAGCAGGGTCGCGACGAAGGCGAAGATCACGATGGCGCCGAACTTGATCAACAGCAGCCGGGTGCGGCCGGCCGGAATCGTCAGCAGGTAACGCAAAGTCCCGAGATTCGCCTCGCCGGCCACCGAGTCACCGGCGATGGCACTGACCGCGAGGGGGAGGAAGATCGGCAGTTCCAGGATCAGCGCGGCGAACGCGACGAACAACCCGTTCCCGGTGATCCCGATGATGAAGCCGGGTCCGCCGCCCTCGCTGTCCGGCGACGAGACGCGTACGGCGATGGCCAGGATGATCGGCACCACGGCGAGCACGGCCAGCCCGGCCAGGTTGCGCCGCCGGCCGAAGATGATCTTGAGCTCCGAGGCCAGGAAGCGCGGCGAGACCCGGGCCTTGGCCGGGGCCGCCCCGCCGCGGACGACCAGCACCTCAGCCGCTGACATCGAAACCCTCCCCGGTGAGCCCCACGAACACGTCCTCGAGGCTCGGCTGCAAGACGGCGAAGCCGAGCACCGGCACGCAGGCGTTCACCAGGTTCGGCACGATCTTCTCCACGGCGACCTCGCCGAGCAGCGCGGTCACATGATCGGCTTCGATGGTCGACGCCGGCCAGGCCGAGCTCGGTCAGCACCCGGGCGGCGTCGGCGGTCCGGTCGGTGTCGACGCGGACGGTCTGCTCGTTCGTCGGGCCCGAGCTCGCCGATCGGTCCCTGCGCGACGAGCTTGCCCTCGAACATCACCCCGACGTGGCTGCACATCTGGTCGACCTCGGCGAGCAGGTGACTGGACACCAGGACCGTCGAACCGTCGGCGGCGAGGTCGCCGATCAGGTGCCGGACCTCGCGGGTGCCCTGCGGGTCGAGACCGTTGGTCGGCTCGTCGAGCACCAGCAGATCGCGCGGCATCAGCAAGGCGTTGGCGATGGCGAGGCGCTGGCGCATGCCGAGCGAGTACGCGCGGTAGCGCTTGGTGGCCGCGGCGAGCAGGCCGACCCGGTCGAGCGCCTGGTCGATCCGGGCGCGCGGCCGTTCGCGGGTCGCTGAACCGGTCAGCCGCATCCAGCCGGGCGAGATTGGCCCGGCCGGAGAGGTAGGGATGGAAGGCCGGACCCTCGACCAGAGCGCCGACCCGTCGCAGCACGCTGCCCACCGCCGCCGGCATCGACTCGCCGAGCAGTTCGATCCGTCCCTCGGTCGCCGAGATCAGCCCCAGCAGCATCCGGATGGTGGTCGTCTTGCCGGAGCCGTTGGGTCCGAGGAAGCCGTAGACCGCACCGCTCGGGACGTCGAGATCGATGTGATCGACCACCACCTGGTGCCGGAACCGCTTGGTCAGGTCGGTACTGACGACAGCGGACGTGGCCCCCACTTAGCCGAGGGCCCGATAGAGCAGGTCCGGCTCGACCGCGCCGACGGCCAGCCGTCCGTCGTCGGTGAGCACCGCCGAGAACGCCGTGCCGGCGAGCAGCCGTCCCGAGCCCCAGGCGCCCTTGACCGGGGTGAGCTGGCTCGAGGAAGCCCTGCAGCTGACCGGACCCCTGGCCGGCGTCGGCGTCGAGCTTGGTCACCACGACCGTGGACCAGCCGGTCCCGACGATCTTGGTCTGCTCCTTCGCCTGAGCGGCCCTTTCCTTGGCCTGCTTGCGATCCTCGGCGGTCGGGGCCTTGTGCTCAGTGGTGGCCGCCTCGACCACCTCGGTGCCGCGGCGGCGGATTGAACTCGAACTCCCGGTCGTCGGGGCGGGTGAAGTTCACGTCGGTGTAGCCGACCTCGAAGACGAGCTTCTTGCTCGCGGCGTAGACCTGGACGCGCAGCGGCAGCTTGGTGTCCCCGTCGACGGCGATCCGGACCTGCTTGATCAGCGATCTCGTCGTTGGGTTCCAGCACGAGCTCGTACGCGTCATGGCCCGGCGACCTCGACCGCGCTGTCGGTGCTCACCGTGGTGGTCGGGGTGAGAGCGTCGAGCACCTTCTTGGCCGCCTCCTCCGGCGTCTTCGGCACGTCGGCCGGGTCGGTCGCTGGTGTCGGCGCGGTCCTTGGCCTGCTCGGCGGACAGCGTGCGGTGCGTCGCCTTCTGATCCCGGCTCGACCAGACCCAGACATCACGCGCGTTCACGAAGATGTCGGTCTCGCCGTAGGTGCCGTGCACCGCGAGCCGGGCCTTGTCCGGTCCCGAGTACCGGACGCGCAGGGTGTGGGTGCCCGAGATCAGCGAGGTGAACTCGGAGCTGTCCTCGCCGCCGACTCCCGGGATCTCGGGGATGCCCAGATCGGCTCGTTGCACGACGGTGCCGGACAGGCCGTCGACCTTGGCCTGCTGCACGGCGACGAGCAACTCCTGGGCCGACAACGTGGGCAGCTTCTTGTCCGCGCTGGCCGTGGCCGCGACCAGACCGGTGCCGCCGACCGCCAGCACGAAGGCCAGGGGCGCCGCCCAGCGCAGGGCCGGCTTAGAACTCAGGATCCGCATGCGGCCATTGTTGCTCGCACCTACTGTGAGAACCCTGAGTGCGAGCCGGCCGGCTACGCCCGCCACTCCTGGTCGAGGATCGCGAAGATCGCGGTGTCCTCCCAGGCACCCTTCACCCAGATGTCGGATCGATGATGGGCCTCCTGCCGCATGCCGAGCCGGGTACACAAGGCGGCCGAGCCGGTGTTGTCCGGGTGGAGATGGGCGACCACCCGATGCGCGCCCAGCGTCGCCATCGCGTACCCGAGCAGCGCCGCGGCCGCCTTCGGCGGCGAAGCCGTGTCCCTGGTGGTCCGGGTGCAGCACCCAGCCGATCTCCAGGCACGCGTTGGCGGCCGACGCGACGATGAGCACGAGTTCGCCGACGAACCGCCGCTGTCTCGCCGGATGACCGCCAGCCGGATCGACGTCGCCGTCCGCGCTGAGCAGGGTGCGACCGGCGAAGCGGGCCACCCGTTCGACCACCTCGTCGACCGAGAGCGGCGGATGCAGCAGGTATCGGCAGACGTCCGGCCTCGACAACATGTCGTGCAGATCGTCCACATCACCCGCGTCGGCAACCCGGATCAGCAGTCGCTCGGTCTCGATCGGGGTGAACTCGATCTCTCGGAGACTCGGCGGCAGGCATCACCCGAGGCTAGCGCTCACGTCTGGCAGGCAACGCCCATACTGGGCGCGTGCGGGTGTTGCTGGTCGACGACGAGGAGCGGCTGCTCGGCGCGCTGCGCCGGGGACTGGCGGCCGAGGGATTCGTGGTGGAGACCGCCGCGAACGGGACCGACGGCCTGCAACTGGCCCGGGACGGGGATTTCGACGTCGTCGTGCTCGACGTGATGCTGCCCGGGCTGTCCGGCTATGAGGTCGTCCGGCGGCTGCGGGCCGAGAGCAACTGGGTGCCGGTCCTGATGCTGTCGGCCAAGGACGGCGAGCACGATCAGGCCGATGCGCTGGACGACGGGGCGGACGACTACCTGACCAAGCCGTTCTCGTTCGTGGTGCTGCTGGCCCGGATCCGGGCGTTGCTCAGGCGGGGCGCGTCGGCCCGTCCCGCGGTCCTCGAAGCGGGCCAGGTGACCCTCGATCCGGCGAGCCGCGAGGTTCGGGTGGCCGGCCGGCTGGTGGAGCTGACCCAGCGGGAGTTCGCCCTGCTGGAGTACCTGATCCGTCACGCCGGGCGGGCGGTGAGCAAGACCGAGCTTCTCGATCATGTCTGGGACAACGCCGCGGACGTCGCGCCGAACGCCGTCGAGGTCTACGTCGGTTACCTGCGCCGCAAGATCACCGACCTGCCGTTGGTGACCGTACGCGGTGCCGGCTACCGGCTGGTGACGTGAGGCGGCTCTGGGGGCTGAGCCTGCGGGCCCGGTTGATGATCATCGGGATCGCCGGGGTCAGCGTGGCCCTGATCGTCGGCGGGCTGGCGTTCTACGGCGCGCTGACCCTGGCGGTCAACCGGACCCTGGACAACGCGGCGCTGGCCAGTGCCAACGACGTCGCGGCCATGGTGAACGAGGACCGGCTGCCCAGCCTCATTCCCACGTCCGGCGCCCAGGTCGTCCAGGTCGTCGACGCCCAGCAACGGGTGGTCAGCGGCTCGGCGACCGCGGACCGGATCACCCCGCTGCTGCGCCCGGCCGAACTGAGCCACGCCCTCACCGGGGAACCGGTGGTGATCGACGGCGTACGCCTCGGCGTGTCCGGTCCGCTGCGGGTGCGGGCCGTCACGGCCGGCCCGGCCGCCGAGCCGGTGAGCGTGATCGCCGCGCTGCCGTACGGCGACGTGCTGGCGACCCGGAGGGCACTCCGCAACGCGCTGCTGATCACCTTCCCGGTGCTGGTCGGCGGTCTGGCGGCGATCGCGTGGCGGGTGATCGGCTGGACCTTGCGACCGGTCGAGCAGTTGCGGGCCGGGGCGGAGAAGATCAGCCACACGGCCCTGGCCGGCCCCGACCGCGCCGATCGGCTGCCCGTACCGCAAGCCGCCGACGAGATCCGCGCCCTGGCGATCACCCTGAACGACATGCTCGACCGGCTGGCCGCCGGTCGGGAGCGGCAACGGTCGTTCGTGGCCGACGCCGCCCACGAGCTCCGCAGTCCGCTGGCCAGCATGCAGGCGCAGCTCGAGGTCGCCCAGCATCTCGGCGAGGGCGGCACCCTGCCGGCCGATCTGCTGGTCGATCTGCGCCGGCTGAGCGGTCTGGTCGAGGATCTGTTGCTGCTGGCGCGGTCCGATGCCGACGCGAAGGTGCCGACCCACCCGACCGTGATCGACGGCCGGCAACTGATGATCGAGGTCGCCGCGGGCTTCGGCGGCGGCGCCGTGCCGGTCACCGTGCAGGCCGGCGAGCCGGTGATGATCATGGCCGATGCCGGTGAGCTGCGGCGGGCGATCGCCAACCTGGTGGCCAACGCCGTCCGCTACGCGGCGTCCCGGGTCGAGCTCGGCGCCGTTGTCGATCATGGATCCGCGCTGCTCACGGTGAGCGACGACGGCCCCGGCATCCCCGAGGAGGACCGGGAGCGGGTGTTCGAGCGGTTCACCCGGCTGGACGGGGCGCGTTCGCGGGACTCGGGTGGTTCGGGACTCGGGCTGGCGATCGTCCGGGAACTGGTGACCCGGGCCGGCGGCACCATCGCGCTGACCTCCGGCACCGCCGCCGTGGAGCCTGCGGGCGGAGATCCGGTTGCCCGTGAGTCGTGATCATGATCGTGCCGAACGCGTTGCAGATTGATGACATTTGCCGAACGTGTACGTGGCTGGCACTCGCACCCTCTTGTCTGCTAACAGTGTGGCGTTCACGATGGAGCCACGCAGCCGGGTGATGATCACCTGGGGGCACGTGTTGCGCTGAGTTGGGAGCTCATCATGGATGGCTTTCGGTCATCGATAGAGGTTGCACCCCTCCAGTCCGAGGGATCGCTCTACGGCTTCATGCTGATCGGGCGCTGGCCGCACGACACCGTCGAGTGGGCGAAGTTCCTGGTGCTCGCCGTACAGATGGCTGCGGTGCCGGGGATGCTCCACGGCAGCACCGTCTTCCGGGTCCGCGAGGATCTGCCCGAGCCGGCGCAACTCAACGCCGTCGGCCTGGTGGCCCTGGAAGGCCAGTTGCTCGGTGATCATCCGCTGCGGCCCGGGGCAGTTCGCGAACCTCCAGCCGCCGGGACTGGTCGTGCTGCATCCGCCGTCGAGCACGCTCGGCTCGGTGCCGGACTACGACGTCGCCTCCGGTTGCGTGTTCCTGCCCGGCCTGCCGCACCTCGGTCTTGATCATCGCGCCGCCTGGGTGGAGGCCGACGTCGAGGGCACCGTCACGCACCTGGTGAGCAAGGTGGGGATCGACCCGCTGGGCGACGCCGACACCGCCGCGCTGGCCATGCTGCTGGCCGCCTGACCGCGCTCGCCCGTCGCGGGCGGCGGATAAGCAGTCGCTGCGCGTCGCCGGCCCGCGAATACGATGAGCCACTATGGGCCACGTCGATCTGTCCGCCGTCGGCTACCACCTGCCCGACGGTCGGGTGCTGCTGGACGACGTGTCGTTCCGGGTCGGCGAGGGCGCCAAGGTGGCCCTGGTCGGGCCGAACGGTTCGGGGAAGACGACACTGCTGCGGATCATCGCCGGTGACCTGACTCCGACCAGCGGCTCGGTGTCGCGCAGCGGTGGACTCGGCGTGATGCGCCAGTTCATCGGCAGCATCCGCGATCAGTCGACGGTGCGCGATCTGTTGTTCTCCCTCGGCCGGCCCGCGCTCCGCGCCGCGGTGGCCGAGGTGGACCGGCTCGAGTTGATCTTGATGACCGACGAGTCGGAGAAGACCCAGCTCAGCTACGCGCACGCGCTCGCCGACTATGCCGACGCCGGCGGCTACGACGCGGAGGTGATCTTCGACGCGTGCTGCACCGAGGCGCTCGGAATCCCTTACGAGCGGGCGAAATGGCGCGAGCTGAGCACGCTGTCGGGCGGTGAGCAGAAGCGGCTGGCGTTGGAGGCCCTGCTTCGCGGACCTGATCAGGTGCTGCTGCTCGACGAGCCGGACAACTACCTCGACGTGCCCGGCCAAGCGCTGGCTGGAGGCGCAGTTGGCGAGCAGCCCCAAGTCGGTGCTGCTGGTCAGTCACGACCGGGAACTCCTGGCCCAGACCGCCAGGACCATTGCCGTGCTGGAACTCGGCGCGGCCGGCAACTCGGTCTGGATCCACGGCGTCGGGATTCGCGACGCTGGCCGACGCCCGCCGGGAACGATTCGCCCGGTTCGAGGAGCTGCGCCGGCGCTGGGACGAGGAGCACGAGAAGCTCCGCGAACTGATGCTGATGTACAAGAACAAGGCCGCCTACAACTCCGGCATGGCCTCGCGCTACCAGGCCGCGGTGACCAGGCTGGCGAAGTTCGAGGAGGCCGGGCCGCCCCAGGCCGTGCCGCTGGAGCAGCGACTGTCGATGCGGCTGAGTGGTGGGCGGACCGGCAAGCGGGCCATCGTGGTCACCGACCTCGAGCTGACCGGGCTGATGAAACCGTTCAGCAGCGAGATCTGGTTCGGCGACCGGGTCGCGGTGCTCGGCTCGAACGGGTCCGGCAAGTCGCACTTCCTGCGGCTGCTGGCTCGCGGCGGATCCGATCCTGATCTTGAGCATCAGCCGGTCGATGATCTTCAGATCGCTCCGGTCATCCATACGGGCAAGGCGAAGCTCGGTGCCCGGGTCCGGCCGGGATGGTTCGCCCAGACCCATCACCATCCTGAGCTGCTGAGCCGTACGCTGCTGCAGATCCTGCATCGCGGCGATGATCATCGGGCCGGGATGGGCCGGGAGGAGGCGTCGCGCAAGCTCGATCGCTACGAGCTCGCCAAAGCGGCGGAGCAGAAGTTCGAGTCGCTGTCGGGCGGTCAGCAGGCCCGGTTCCAGATCCTGCTGCTGGAGCTGAGCGGCGCGACCCTGCTGCTGCTCGACGAGCCGACCGACAATCTCGACCTGGAGTCGGCCGAGGCGCTGGAGCAGGGACTCGACGCGTTCGAGGGCACCGTGGTCGCGGTGACCCATGACCGCTGGTTCGCCCGCGGCTTCGACCGGTTTCTCGTCTTCGGCGCCGACGGCAGCGTGTACGAGTCCGACGAGCCCGTCTGGGACGAGGCCCGGGTCGACCGGGCGCGATGATCACGCCCGAGCAGGGCCAGCAGCACCTGGCCCGGGCGGTCGCCACGATCAACGAGATGCTGGCGACCGCCGACTTCGCGGCGCCGGTGCCGTCCTGCCCCGGCTGGACCGTGGCCGACCTGATCGTCCACGTCGGGGAGACCCACCTGTGGGCGCGGCACGCGATCGTCGCCGGCAATCCCGAGGCGCCGGACCCGGGGACCCCGAGCGATCACCAGGCGCTACCCGGGTGGTACCGGGGCGCGGCCGACGCGCTGCTCGGCACGCTGCGGTCGGTGGATCCGGCCGCGCCCGCCTGGACCTTCGGTCTGCCGCCGCGTACTGCGGCCTTCTGGTCGCGGCGCCAGGCCCACGAGGCCTCGATGCACGGCTGGGACCTGGGGACGGCGGTCGGGCGGGACGTCGGCTACGACGAGGAACTGGCCCTCGACGGCATCGACGAGGTGGTCACGATGTTCTTCCCGCGCCAGGTCCGGTTGGGTCGGATGCCGCCGCTGGCGGCCAGCCTCGGTATCCGGCCGGACGGTTCCACCGCGCGCTGGACGCTGGCCGGTGACGGCGACTCGCACCCGGACGAGCCGCCGGATGCCGTGCTCAGCGGGCCGGCGTCGACCCTGCTGTTGCTGTTGTGGGGCCGAGTCGGGCTCGACGACCCCCGCCTCCGGCTGACCGGTGACGAGGACGGCCGGCCGAGCGGTCCTCGACGCGCCGTTGGTGCCCTGACCGCTGCCGGGTAGGGATATCCCCCGTACGGGTTGGCCGGTCAGCCTCAATGTGGCGGCGGCCTCGTCTGGACAGGCTGGAGCCATGTCCATCGACGAGCGAACCGCGCCACCGGCTTCGGCCGAAGTTGATCACCGCGGCGGCGGACGTCGCTGATCCGCCGACCCTGGGTGGTCCCGCTGGCCCTCGTCGCGGTCGGGTTCGTGATCTACGCCGTCCCGCCGTACCTCGGACTCGATCCGGCGCGGGCGCGACTGCAGCCGATGCCGGACTCTCCGGTGTTCTACCCGTTGCTGGTCACCCACATCTTCCTCGGCTCGGTCGCCCTGCTCACCGCGTGCCTGCAGGTGTGGCCGTGGCTCCGCCGTCGCCGGCCGCAGGTCCACCGCTGGAGCGGCCGGATCTATGTGGCGGTGACCGTGCCGGCGGCGTTGTGCGTGATCGTGATCGCCCCGATGACCCTGTACGGGCCGAACCAGCGGGTCGCCAACACCATGCTGGGGCTGCTCTGGCTGATCACGACGCTGGCTGGATACCGGGCGGTCCGCCAGCGTCGATTCGCCGACCACCGCGCGTGGATGTTGCGCAGCGTGGCCCTGGCGTTCTCGATCGTGGCCAACCGCTTCTGGCTGGTCGCCATCTTCGTGGTGTTCATTCCCGAGATCTACCAGGGAGCGGAGATCAGCTCGGCTCAGCTCGACCAGGCGGTCGGCCTGGCCTCCTGGCTGAGCTGGGTCGTCAATCTGCTGGCCGTCGAGTGGTGGCTGCACCGGCGGCCGTGCGTCGGTCAGCGAATCGCCAGCAGCAGCACGCTGCCCATCGCCATCGCGGTGCCGAGGCGCTGCAGGCCCCGTAGCCGCTCGCGGAGCATGACCCGGGCCAGCAGCACGGTGCCGAGGGGCGACAAGGAGGCGAGCAGGCCGATCACCGCGAGCTGACCGTCGGCGACGGCGACCAGGAAGGCGGTGTTGGCCGCCATGTCGAGGATGCCGACGCCGATCGCGAGCGCCGCGGTGGCCGGGCTCCAGCCGCAGCGACTGGCCGCGCGCGTAGGCGTAGCTGAGCAGGATGGCCAGCGACGCGCACCGGGCGATCGCCAGCGGCCAGAGGCCCGCCTGCGGCGAGGTCTGGGAGAGCAGGGCCAGGAAGGCACCGAACGACACCCCGGCCAGCACGGCCAGAATCAGGGCCGGCGTGGCGTGCGGGCTCGCAGCGGCGGGCTGGCGGCGCCGGCAGAGCAGCACCATCGACACGACCACGCCGCGCCACGCCGACCAGGGCCGGCGTGCTGAGCCGTTCACCGAGGCCGGCCCCGACCGCGACCGGGATGACCGCGGCCGACGCCGCGGTGACCGGGGCCACGAGCGACATCACGCCGAGCGCCAGCGCCCGGTAGAGCAGCACGGCGCCCAGGCTGCCGCAGGTCCCGGCGAGCAACCCCCATCCGACATCGGTCAGGCTCAGCGGTGCGGGCAGCACGAGCACCACGACGAGTGCGGTGACCAGCCCGACGCCGTTGGCCCAGACGGTGATCGCCACGGCCGGAGGCCCGCCGGGCCGCGACCCCGCCGGCGAAATCGGCCGATCCCAGCAGCATGGACGACAGCAGCGCGAACATGATCGACATCGGGGCCCCACCTTCGTGGCGCGGCCGGATGACCACGTCCGAGGGTTAGAGCGCAGCACCCGGTGCCTGATACGCACATTTCGGAAGCGCTCAGCAACGCCAAGCCGCCGCACATCCCGGTGAATCTGGCCGCGACTATGCGGTCAGATTCACCGGGTTGAACATCGGGTGCGCCTACCGCTGGTCCATGGGGACGAAGTCGCGGGTCCGGAAGCCGGTGTAGATCTGCTTGGGCCGGGCGATCTTCTGCTCCTTGTCCTGCACCAGCTCCGACCACTGGGCGAGCCAGCCCGGGGTCCGGCCGATGGCGAACAGCACGGTGAACATCTCCGGCGGGAACTGCAGCGCCTCGTAGATCAGCCCGGAGTAGAAGTCGACGTTGGGGTAGAGCCGCCGCTTGACGAAGTACTCGTCCTCGAGCGCGATCTTCTCCAGCTCCATGGCGATCTTGAGCAGCGGATTGACGCCGGTCACCTCGAAGACGTCGTCGCAGGCCTTCTTGATGATCTTGGCCCGGGGGTCGTAGTTCTTGTAGACCCGGTGGCCGAAGCCCATCAGCTTTTCCTTGCCCTCCTTCACGCCGGCGATGAAGTCGGGGATGTTGTCGGTGGTCTTGATCCGCTTGAGCATCGCGAGCACCGCCTCGTTGGCGCCGCCGTGCAGCGGCCCGTAGAGCGCGCCGATGCCGGCCGCGACCGCGGAGTACGGATCGACCTGGGAGGAGCCCACCGAGCGGACCGCGTTGGTCGAGCAGTTCTGCTCGTGATCGGCGTGCAGGATGAACAGCACCTCGAGGGCCTTGACCAGCCGCTCGTCCGCGGCATAGCTCGGCTCGCTCATCTTGAACAGCATGGCCAAGAAGTTGGCCGTGTAGGACAGCGAGTTGTCCGGATAGACGTAGGGCTTGCCCTGCTGATGCCGGTACGCGAACGCGCCCAGGGTCGGCATCTTGGCGATCAGCCGGGTGATCTGCAGCTGGCGGTTCGCCGGGTCGCCGATCTTGCTGGCGGTGGGGTAGAAGGTCGACAGCGCGCTGACCGACGCCATCAGCATCCCCATCGGGTGGGCGTCGTAGCGGAAGCCCTGGATGAACTGCTTGAGGTTCTCGTGGATGAACGTGTGGTAGGTGATGCTGTGCACCCACGTCGTCCAGCTGCGTCTGGGTCGGCAGCTCACCGTTCAGCAGGAGGTACGAGACCTCGAGGAAGGTCGAATGCTCAGCCAACTGCTCGATGGGGTAGCCGCGGTACTCGAGGATGCCCACGTCGCCGTCGATATAGGTGATCGAGCTCCGGCAGGAACTGGTGTTGACGAACCCGGGGTCATAGGTCGCAAGGCCCGGCTCGCCTTCGACGGCGATTTGGCTGAGATCGGCCGCACGGATGGTTCCGTCGGTGATCGCGACCTCGTACTCGCGACCCGTCCGGTTGTCGCGAATGCTGAGCGTATCGGTCATGCGGACAACCTACGTGTGAGTAGTGATCGCCGACTAGTAGGGGTACCGAGTGATTCTGTGCACATTCTGGCGAGTCCGGCGACGCTCACCGGCGCCGCCGAGCGTCCCGCCCGGCCAGCTTTTGACCCATGGCCGGTGTCACAGGTAATCTGATCGGCTGTTGCGTCCAGGCGCGTGTCCTCACCGCGCGCCCAGCCACTGGGTCGGATGCAACGTAGATTTATCCACTGCGCAGTTCATCAACATCGAGTTCGCTCGCAACAACGGAAGCTGGTCAACGACCGTGTCTACGTACAGCCCCAAGCCTGGCGAGATCACCAGGTCCTGGCACGTCATCGACGCCGACGACGTCGTCCTCGGACGGCTGGCGGTCACGGCTGCCACCCTCTTGCGGGGCAAGCACAAGCCGACCTTCGCACCGCATGTCGACGGCGGTGACTTCGTCGTCGTGGTCAACGCGTCCAAGATCGCGCTGACCGGCAACAAGCGGGCCGACAAGCTGGCCCACCGCCACTCCGGCCGCCCGGGTGGCCTGAAGTCGGTGCCGTACGGCGAGCTGCTCGACCGCGATCCGCGCAAGGCGGTCGAGCTCGCTGTCTGGGGCATGCTGCCGAAGAACAAGCTGAGCCGGAAGCTGATCAGGAAGCTCAAGGTCTACTCCGGCCCCGAGCACCCGCACAGCGCTCAGCAGCCGAAGGCGTACGAGATCACTCAGATCGCCCAGTAGTACCGGCAAGCCCACCAAGCCACGATCGAACTCCAAGCAAGGAAAACTAGTGTCTGAAGCCGCGACTGAGACCGAAGCCCCCGACGAGGTCACCCCCTTCGTCGAGGAAGATCGGGAGATCGCCTATCGCTCCGAAGCGACCCCACAGGTCTCGCTCGGACCGTCGGGTCGCCCGGCCGTCGTCGCGCCGTCGGGCGCCACCGGCCGCCGCAAGGAGGCTGTCGCGCGGGTCCGGATCACCCCGGGCAGCGGTCAGTGGAAGATCAACGGCCGTAGCCTCGAGGACTACTTCCCGAACAAGGTGCACCAGCAGGTCGTCGCCGAGCCGTTCTCCACGGCCGCGGTCGCCGGCTCGTACGACGTGATCGCCCGGATCCACGGCGGCGGTGTCACCGGCCAGGCCGGCGCGCTGCGGCTCGGTGTGGCCCGTGCCCTCAACGCCGTCGACGCCGAGGCCAGCCGCCCCGCCCTGAAGAAGGCCGGCATGCTGACCCGCGACTCACGGATCAAGGAGCGCAAGAAGGCCGGCCTGAAGAAGGCGCGCAAGGCTCCGCAGTACAGCAAGCGCTGATCCCGAAGAGGCATATCCCTCATGGGTCGCCTGTTCGGAACTGACGGCGTACGCGGCAAGGCCAACGAGGAGCTCACCGCCGAACTGGCGTTGAACCTCTCGGTGGCGGCCGCGCACGTGCTGGCCGAGACCGGGGAGTTCACCGGCCACACGCCGTTCGCCGTGGTGGGCCGTGATCCGCGGGCGTCCGGTGAGTTCCTGGAGGCGGCGGTCGTCGCCGGCCTGGCCAGCGCCGGCGTCAACGTCATCCGCCTCGGCATCGTGCCGACGCCCGGCGTCGCCTATCTGACCGACTCCTGTGGCGCCGATCTGGGCGTGATGCTCTCAGCCAGTCACAACCCGATGCCGGACAACGGCATCAAGTTCTTCACCCGCGGCGGCAACAAGCTCGACGACGCGCTGGAGGACGCCATCGAGCGGCGGATGGGCGAGGCCTGGGCTCGACCGACCGGCGCCGGCGTCGGCCGGGTCAGGGTCGACGAATCGCTGATCGAGACCTATGTCGCGCACATCGTGAACAGCGTGGGCCGGCCGGTCAGCCTGCATGGCCTCAAGGTCGTCATCGACTGCGCCAACGGCGCGGCGTACCAGGCCGGGCCGGCCGCCTTCGAGGCTCAGGGCGCCGAGGTGATCCGGATCCACGCATCGCCGGACGGCATCAACATCAACCACAACTGCGGGTCCACCCACATGGACTCGCTGCGTTCCGCCGTGCTCGAACACCAGGCCGACATCGGGATCGCGCTCGACGGCGACGCCGACCGCTGCCTGGCCGTGGATGCTCAAGGAAAGATCGTCGACGGCGACCAGATCCTCGCCATCCTGGCGGTGTCGCTGCAGGCCGCCGGGCGGCTCAAGAACGACACCGTCGTGGCCACGGTGATGAGCAATCTCGGCTTCGTCAACGCGATGCGACGAGCCGGGATCACCGTCGAGCAGACCCGGGTCGGTGACCGCTACGTGCTGGAGGCGATGAAGGCCGGGGGGTACACGTTCGGTGGTGAGCAGTCGGGTCACGTGGTGATGCTGGAACACGCGACGACCGGTGACGGCGTCCTCACCGCCCTCCACCTGATGAGCCGGATGGCCACCACGGGCCAGAGCCTGGCCGAACTGGCCGCCGTCATGGTCCGGCTCCCTCAGGTGCTGATCAATGTGCCGGACGTCGACAAGTCCCGCGCCGACAGTGACGCCGAACTGACCGCCGCGGTCGAGACCGCCGAGAGCGAGCTGGGCGATTCCGGCCGGGTCCTGCTGCGGCCGTCCGGCACCGAATCGCTGGTCCGGGTGATGGTCGAGGCGGAGACCTACGAGGCGGCCAACGAGGTCGCGCATCGGCTCGCCGAGGTGGTCAAGTCCTCGCTGGCTCTGTGACCACGCCGGACCGGGCTCGTCGGACGCGTGACCACTAGCGACGCAGGTACGGCTCGAGGAAGCTGAACGAGCCCGCCGCGAGGAGCACCAGGGCGACCACGCCCAGGATGATCGACACGATCAGGTAGAACACGAAGACGCCGAGCGCGCCGAAGAATCCGAACTTGAAGGCGCTGCCGGCCGTCAGCGCGACCTTCGGCGTAGATGTCGAGGTCGGGTACTGGTTGCTGCTCATGGTCCGACGGTACCGGCGCCGAAGCCTCGGTCCGGGAAGCGACGCGGGCAGTGCAGGCCGACCACAGTGAAGTAGCCGGCCTGCTGCTGACTGTTCCCATGGGACCCCGGCGCGTCCCCCACACGTTCCCATGGGACCCCGAGTGGCGCGTTCCCCCGAACAATGCGCACCCGATCGAAAGGCGTTGCGCGAGACCGCCCCGCATCGACTGGCAGGGTGCGCAACGTTTCCCCTACCACGGGTGAGCGGACTCGAACACAAAGAGCGGGTGACCGCCTCGGTGATACATCGGCCGACTAGACCTTTCGGATTCGCACCCATTCGACCCGGTGGTTGGCGTCCTTGCGCAGGATCGCGGTCGCCCGACCCCGGGTCGGGAGGATGTTCTTCAACAGGTTGGGCCCGTTGATGGTGTCCCACAGCTGCTGGGCCTGCCGGACCGCCTGCTCCTCGGTGAGCTCGGCGTACCGGGTGAAGTAGGAACGCGGATCGCGGAACGCGGTGTCCCGGAGCGACAGGAACCGGGTCACGTACCAGTCCCGGACGTCGTCGGCGTCGGCATCGACGTAGACCGAGAAGTCGAAGAAGTCACTCACCGCCAGTCCGGGGGTGCCGTCGGGTCGCGGTCGCGCCGGCTGGAGCACGTTCAAGCCCTTCGAGGATCAAGATGTCCGGTCGCCGGATCGTCACGCTCGCGTCCGGCACGATGTCGTAGACCAGGTGGCTGTAGACCGGCGCCGTCACCTCCTCGAGGCCCGACTTCACGTCCATCACGAACCGCAGCAGCGCCCGGCGGTCGTACGACTCCGGGAAGCCCTTGCGATGCATCAGTCCGCGCCGTTCGAGCTCGGCGTTCGGCAGCAGGAAGCCGTCGGTGGTCACCAGGCTGACCCGCGGGTGTTCCGGCCAGGAGGCGAGCAGCTCGCGCAGCAGCCGCGCCGTGGTCGACTTTCCGACGGCCACCGAGCCGGCGATGCCGATCACGAACGGGGTCCGCACCATGCTGAGCTGGAGGAACTCGTTGGTCGAGCGGTGCAGCTCTCCGGTGTGCAGCACGTAGCGGCTGAGCAACCGGGTCAGCGGCAGGTAGACCTCGGCCACGTCCTGCATGCTGGTCGGGTCGTCGAGGCCGCGGAGCTTCTCCAGGGTCGCCGGATCCAGCCCGATGGGTGTCTGCTCAGCCAGCTCGGCCCAGTCCGCCCGGCTGCGCTCCACGTACGGTCCGAAGACCTGCGCATCGTGCGGCATGGAGAGCAATCTAGTGGGGATGTCCGGCAACCCCGGCAAACCGGGGCTCCGCCGGTAAAGTTCAGCCCATGTGTGGAATCGTCGGGTATGTCGGTCCCCAGGCTGCCCTGGACGTGGTGGTCGAGGGTTTGCGCCGGCTGGAATACCGCGGGTACGACTCGGCCGGGGTGGCCATCGTGACCGATGGGGTGCTCCAGGTGGCCAAGAAGGCCGGCAAGCTCGCCAAGCTGGAGAAGGAGCTGAGCGAGCAGCCACTGCCGCGCACCGGGCTCGGCCTCGGGCACACCCGCTGGGCGACCCACGGCGCGCCCAACGACGTGAACGCCCATCCGCACGTGTCCGCCGACGGGCGGATCGCGCTGGTGCACAACGGGATCGTCGAGAACTACGTCACCCTGCGGGACGAGCTGGCCGGCGTCGGGATCACCCCGGTCTCCGAGACCGACACCGAGATCGTCGCCCACCTGCTCGGCCGCGAGGTGAGTGCCGGGGCGCGGCTGGACGACGCCATGCGTACGGTCTGCGGCCGGCTGAAC
Source organism: uncultured Actinomycetota bacterium (assembly GCA_963761955.1). Lineage (GTDB taxonomy): Bacteria > Actinomycetota > Actinomycetes > Propionibacteriales > Propionibacteriaceae > Microlunatus. The sequence goes on from CAVXIY010000011.1 coordinate 110,417, forward strand.
GGCGCCTTCACCCTGGTCGCCGTCGACAGCCACAATCCTGACGCCGTGGTCGCCGCCCGCCGCAACTCGCCGTTGGTGGTCGGTGTCGGCCAGGGCGAGAACTTCGTCGCCTCCGACGTCGCGGCGTTCATCCAGCACACCCGTGACGCGATCGAGCTCGGCCAGGACCAGGTCGTGATGATCACCCGGGACGACGTGACGGTGACGACCTTCGACGGCCAGCCGGCGGAGGTCAAGCCCTATCACGTCGACTGGGACCTGTCGGCCGCCGAGAAGGGTGGCTACGACTGGTTCATGCGCAAGGAGATCTTCGAGCAGCCCAAGGCGGTGGCCGACACGCTGCTCGGCCGGCACGACGCCAACGGCCGGCTGACCCTGGACGAGATCCGGATCTCCGAAGCCGAGCTGCGGGCGATCGACAAGATCGTCATCGTCGCCTGCGGGACCGCGAACTACGCCGGACTGGTGGCCAAGTACGCGATCGAGCACTGGACGCGGATCCCCTGCGAGGTCGAACTGGCCAGCGAGTTCCGGTACCGCGACCCGATCGTCGGCCCGACGACCCTGGTCGTGGCCATCAGCCAGTCGGGCGAGACCGCCGACACCTTGATGGCGATCCGGCACGCGCGCGAGCAGCGAGCCCGGGTGCTGGCGATCTGCAACACGAACGGGTCCACCATCCCCCGAGAGTCCGACGCGGTGATCTACACCCATGCCGGCCCGGAGATCGGCGTGGCCTCGACCAAGGGGTTCATGACCCAGCTGGTGGCCTGCTACCTGCTCGGTCTGTATCTCGCGCAGGTCCGGGGGACCAAGTTCGGCGACGAGATCAGGGCCACGATGCGCGAGCTGGAGACGATGCCGGCGGCGATCGCCAAGGTGCTGGACGAGATCGAGCCGGTGATGAAGCTGGCGGCGGAGTTCGCCGACGAGCCGTCGGTGCTGTTCCTGGGCCGGCACGTCGGCTATCCGGTGGCGCTCGAGGGCGCGTTGAAGCTGAAGGAGCTCGCGTACATCCATGCCGAGGGCTTCGCCGCCGGCGAGCTGAAGCACGGCCCGATCGCCCTGATCGAAGATCAACTGCCGGTGTTCGTGGTGATCCCGCCGCAGGGCCGGGACCAGCTGCACGACAAGGTGCTGTCCAACCTGCAGGAGGTCCGCGCCCGCGGCGCCAAGACCGTGGTGCTGGCCGAGGAAGATGATCATGAGGTCGAGGCGTTCGCCGACGTCATGATCAGGTTGCCCAAGGTGTCCACCCTGCTGCAGCCGCTGGTCGCCATCGTGCCGCTGCAGGTCTTCGCCTGCGAGCTCGCCACCCGGAAGGGCCACGACGTGGACCAGCCGCGCAACCTGGCCAAGTCGGTCACCGTCGAGTGATCGGCACGTGTGCGCGGTACGACGGCCTGAACGACCCCTGCCTCGACGGCGGATCATCCGGGCCGTGTCCGCGCACAACGGACGACAACGGCCGTCTCGGGCAGCGATCCTCGGGTGGTTCGCGCAGGCTCACGGACAAACTGGGGCAGCGTCATGATCATCGGTGTGGGCATCGACGTCTGCGACGTGGCCCGGTTCGCCGAGTCGGTGGAGCGCCGTCCCGGCCTCGTCCAGCGGCTGTTCACCCCGGCCGAGGCCGAACGGCCGATCGCGTCCAAGGCGGCCCGGTTCGCCGCCAAGGAGGCGTTGGCCAAGGCCCTGGGCGCACCCGCCGGGATGTCCTGGTTGGATGCTGAGGTGATCACCGATGACCATGGCCGGCCGGCGTTCAAGATCACCGGCACGGTGGCCGCGCGGGCCCGTGAGCTGGGGGTCGCGACGATCCACCTCAGCCTGTCCCACGACGCCGGGATCGCCTCGGCCGTGGTGGTCTGCGAGGCCTGATGATCAAGGCGTACGACGTCGCCACCATCCGCGCGCTCGAAGCGCAGGCCATCGAGGAGGTCGGCGCCGACACCTTGATGCAGCGGGCGGCCGGCGGCCTGGCCGCGATCTCGATCCGCGAGTTGATCAAGGTGAGCGGCGGCGTCTACGGCCGGCGGGTCCTCGTCCTGGTCGGCCCCGGCAACAACGGGGGAGACGCCCTGTTCGCCGCCGCCCGGATCGCCGGCCGCGGCGCATCGGTCACGGCCGTCCGCTGCCTGGGCAAGCCGCACCAGCGCGGTCTCGCGGCCCTGCACGCGGCCGGCGGCCGCCTCCTCGAGCTCGATGATCTCGGGCTGGACGACGACGATCCGCCGGGCGTCGTCGCTGCCGCCGACCTGGTGCTGGACGGCGTTCTGGGCATCGGAGGCCGGCCCGGGCTGCCCGATGACGTCGGCGTGCTGGCCAGGATCTGCGAAGTGCGCGGCATCCCGACGATCGCGGTCGACCTGCCCTCCGGCGTCGACGCCGACACCGGCGCCGACCCCGAACAGTCCTTCAAGGCGACCCGCACCGTCACCTTCGGCGAGCTGAAGCCCTGCCATCTCCTCGAGCCGGCCCGGAGCCGCTGCGGCGAGGTCGAACTGGTCGACATCGGGCTCCCGGACCGTGACCCGCAGGCGCCCGGCCGCTGGCTGGACCAGTTCGACGCCCTCGACCTGGTGGTCGGCTGGCCCTACCCCGACGCCACCAGCGACAAGTACTCCCGCGGCGTGGTCGGCATCGACACCGGATCGGACGACTATCCCGGCGCCGGGGTGATGTCGGTCTGCGGTGCCGTGTACGCGGGGGCCGGGCATGGTCCGCTTCCTCGGCGCCGAGGCGCCGGCGGACCTGATCCGCAGCCGGTTGCCCAACGTGGTGTTCTCGCCCGGCCGGGTCCAGGCCCACCTGCTCGGCTCGGGCTGGGGTGAGCGGGCCGACGGCCACCGGGTCGTCGCGGACGCACTCGACTCCGGTCTGCCCGCCGTCGTCGATGCGGACGGCCTGAAGTATCTGCCCGACGAGCTCCCGCCGAGCTGGCTGCTCACCCCGCATGCGGGCGAGCTGGCCAGGCTGCTGGACCAGGACCGCTCCTGGGTCACGGCCGATCCGGTCCGCGCCGTCTGCGCCGCGGCCGACCGGACCGGGGCGACCGTGCTGCTGAAGGGGGCGACCCAGCTCGTGCGCCGAGCCGGGCTCCCAGCGGGTGCACGTCGCCGTGCCCGGCCCGGCGTGGACGGCGCAGGCCGGTTCCGGCGACGTACTCGGCGGCATCTGTGCGACGGTGCTGGCCGCCGGCTTCGACGCCGCCTCGGCCGCACTGTTCGGCGCGTCGCTGCAGGCCATCACCGCCCGCCGTCACCCGGGACCGATCCCGCCCGCGGAGCTGGCCCGACTGCTGCCGGCCGAGATCGCACGGTTGCAGCGGAAGCGGAACGCGCGGTGACCGGCGGACCCTTCATCGACCCCGGGACGGCCAGCGCCGAGATCGACCTGGCCGCGTTCCGGGCCAACGTCTCGACGATCAAGGCCCACGTCGAGCCGGCCGCGATGATGGTGGTGGTCAAGGCCGACGGCTACGGCCACGGGATGCTGCCCTGCGCCCAGGCGGCGCGGATCGCCGGAGCGAGCTGGCTCGGGGTCGCCACGCCGAGCGAGGCGCTGGCGGTTCGCGAGTCCGGCGACACCGGCCGGCTGCTCGCCTGGCTCTACGGCCCCGACGAGGATCTCGCTCCGCTGGTCGCCGCCGACGTCGACGTCTCCGCCCAGTCGATCGACCAGATCTCCCGGCTGGCGGCCGCGGCCGGCACCGTCGAACAGCGGGCCCGGGTGCACCTCAAGATCGACACCGGACTGTCCCGCAACGGCGCTGCGGCCGCCGACTGGGCCGAGGTCTGCGCGGCGGCGGCCGAGGCCGAGCAGTCCGGGGCGCTCGAGGTGGTCGGCGTCTGGTCCCACCTCGCCGCGGCCGACGAGCCCGGGCACGCGTCGGTCGCGATCCAGCTCGAGGCCTTCCAGCGGGCGTACGAGGAGGCCCGGTCGGCCGGGCTCGAGCCGTCGGTCCGCCACCTGGCCAACTCGGCCGCCGCGCTGCTGCTGCCCGAGGCGCACCTCGACCTGGTCCGGGTCGGCATCGCCGCGTACGGCATCGATCCGGCGCCGGGCATCGCCGCCCGGGCCGGCATCACGCTGCGGCCGGTGATGACGCTCCGCGCGCAGCTGGTCAACGTCAAGCAGCTCGCCGCCGGCGCGTCGGTCTCCTACGGCTGGACCTGGACCGCCGACCAGCCGACCACGGTGGGCCTGGTGCCGCTCGGCTACGCCGACGGCATCCCGCGGCACGCCTCGAACCGGGCCCAGGTCGGCTGGCACGGGCGGCCGGGCGCCGGTCCGGGGCCGGATCTGCATGGACCAGTTCGTCGTCGACCTCGGCGCCGGGGCGTCGGCCGAGCCCGGTGACGAGGTGGTGCTGTTCGGCCCGGGGGAGCCGGCGAGCCGACCGCCGAGGACTGGGCGGGCTGGTGCGACACGATCGGCTACGAGATCGTCACCCGGGTCGGCGCCCGGGTGCCGCGGCGCTATCCGCCACGGCCACGGCGAGCAGCCTGATGGCGCCCCGGTTGAGCGAGGGTCTCGGCCTGGTGGCGGGCTTCGCGGCGCTGGCCGCCGGCGGCATCGCCGTCGGGCTGGAGCTCGAGCGGCGGATCGTCGCCAAGCGCATCCTCCGCAGCTCGGTCGACGAGGTGCAGGACTTCTTCTCGCTCCGCTCACCCGGGGTCGGACGTCACCACCCCGGACGGTGTCGTGCTGCACACCGAGATCGACGAGGGCGAGGCCGACGGACCTGACGCTGGTCTTCGTCCACGGCTACGCGCTCAACCTGGACTGCTGGCACTTCCAGCGCGCGCACTTCCGTGGGGCGGTCCGGCAGATCTTCTACGACCAGCGCTCGCACGGCCGGTCCACCCGATCGGCTCCGGAGCTGTGCCGGATCCCGCAGCTGGCGGCGGACCTGCTCCAGGTGCTGGACGAGGTGGCCGGCGACGGTCCGCTGGTCCTGGTCGGTCACTCGATGGGCGGCATGACGATCATGCGGCTGGCCCAGACCCATCCGGAGCTGTTCGGGACGCGGATCAAGGGGGTCGCGCTGTTCTCCACCTCGGCCGGCGAGATGGCGGACTACTCTCCGATCCGCGGCCTGCCCGGGCGGACGTTCTCCCGGGTCGCCGAGCCGCTGATGGCGACCCTGAACCGGATCCCCGAGCTGGTCGAGGGCGGCCGGCGGGCGGGCAGCGACCTGGGCTACGTGGTGACGCGGCGGATGGCCTTCGGCTCGCAGGTCCCGGCGAGCTACGTCGAGTTCGTCAGCGAGATGCTCGCCGAGATCCCCCTCGAGGTCGTGGCCGACTTCTATCCGGCGTTCGCCGAGGTGGACGAGTACGCCGCGCTGGAGGATCTGGCCGGAGTCGAGACGGCCGTGGTCGGCGGCGAGACCGACGTGATCACGCCGATCCAGCACACGGCGCGGATCATCGAACTGCTGCCCGACGCCGAGACGTTGCGGGTGCCCGACTGCGGCCACCTGGGCATGATCGAGCACCACGAGATCTTCAACGCCGTGCTCGATCGGCTGCTGGAGCGGGTCCGCCGGCGGCTGTGAGCCCGCATCCGCCGGCGAGAATGCGTCGTCATTTCGGGCGGCCGGTCCGCGCTGATACAGTTGATCCTTCCCGGTTGCCGTTCGTAGTCGGGCTGATCAGCGCCCTCCACGATGCGGGCGCAGCTAGGTTCGTCTTCCCACCACCGTTCAGGTTCGGGCGCTGGCGTGCCTGAACGAGAGTCCGCCGTCGCGCGGACAAGAAGTGAGAAGACATGTCTCCCAAATCCGTCCGAGGCGACGGCACGGCCAAGAAGCGCTGGTCATCGGCCGAGCGCGCCAGCCGTGGCCACAACCCACGCCGCCGCGGTGGCGTGCCCCGCAGCCGAGCCGAAGACCGGCCCGCACGTGAGCGTCGGGCCGAGTCGCCGGTCGCCGCGGCCCCGAAGGCTGCGTACGACCAGCGTGACGCGCGTCCGGCCCGCAAGCCGCACACCCGCCCGGACCGGGCCGAGTGGCCGAGCCGGTCCGCCCGCGACAACAGCAAGCGCGGGTACACCAGGAGTGCGCCGGACACCGGCGACAGCCGGGTGGCCCGCGAGCCCCGGACCCGCGACGACCGTCCGGATCGCGCAGAGCGTCCCCAGCGCGCCCCCCGCGTCGAGCGACCCGAGCGCGACCAGCCCGTGCGCTTCGAGCGCCGGGATCAGCCCAAGCGTTTCGAGCGCCGGGATCGACCGCAGCGCTTCGAGCGTGCGACCGGCCGAGCGTCCGAGCGTCGGGACGCCGCAGCGTTTCGAGCGCCGGGATCAACCGCAGCGTTTCGAGCGCGCGGATCGGCCCGGAGCGCGTCGAGCGCCAGGACCGGCAGGAGAAGGTCCAGCGGGATCGTCCCGAGCGCATCGAGCGGGTGACCCCGCCGCCCGTCGTCCGGGAGCAGACCGGTGACTTCGCCGGTCTCGGTGTCCCGCCGTCGCTGGTCGCCGCGCTTCGGGCCGAGGGCATCACCAACCCGTTCCCGATCCAGGCCGCGACCATCCCCGACGCACTCGCCGGGCGCGACGTGCTCGGCCGCGGCCAGACCGGCTCCGGCAAGACGCTCGCCTTCGGCCTGCCGATGATCACCACCCTGGCCGGCGCCGCGCTCCTCGCTGCCCCGCGCCATCGTGCTGGTGCCGACCCGCGAGCTGGCCATGCAGGTCCACGACGTGCTGAGCCCGCTCGCCAAGACCGCCGACCTGTCGGTGGTCCTGGTCGCCGGCGGGATGTCCTACACCCCGCAGCTGCGGGCGTTCCAGCGTGGCGTCGACATCGTCGTCGCCACCCCGGGCCGGCTGATCGACCTGATGGATCAGGGTGCCGTCGACCTCAGCCGGGTCGAGATCGCCGTGCTGGACGAGGCCGACCACATGGCCGATCTCGGCTTCATGCCCGACGTCACCACCATCCTGGACAGCGTGCCGCCGGGCGGGCAGCGGTTGCTGTTCTCCGCGACGCTCGACGGGGCGGTGGACCGGCTGGTCCGCACCTACCTCGACCATCCGGTCACCCACGAGGTCGACTCCGCCCAGGCCAGCGTCAGCACCATGGCTCACCACCTGTTGCACATCGCGCCCAAGGACAAGGCCCAGGTGACCGCGGAGATCGCCGGACGTCCTGGCCGGACCCTGATCTTCGTCCGCACCCAGCGCGGCGCCGATCGGGTGGCCGAGCAGCTGCGGGCCGCCGGCGTGCTGGCCGGTGCCCTGCACGGCGGCCTCGCCCAGGGTGCCCGCACCCGGATCCTGGCCGTCTTCAAGGACGGGACCCTGCCCGTGCTGGTGGCCACCGACGTCGCCGCGCGCGGCATCCACGTCGACGAGGTCGGCCTGGTGCTGCAGGTCGACCCGCCGGGCGGCCCGAAGGAATACCTGCACCGCGCCGGTCGGACGGCCCGCGCCGGCGGCACCGGCATCGTCGTCACCCTGGTGCTGCCGCATCAGCGTCGCGAGCTGAGCCGGCTGGCCGGCCAGGCCGGCGTACGCCCGATCGAGCTCGCCGGCTCAGCCGGGCGACCCGACGCTGGCCGAGGCCACCGGGGCCCGCGTCGCTCGACACCGCCGCGGTGAGCGAGGGCGACTACCAGCGCCTGATCGCGCCGCCACCGGCCCGGCGCCGCCACGCGGCGGATCGGCCGCACGGCAAGAGCGGCGGGTACGGACGCAGCCGGCACCGGGAGGACGGACGGTCCTTCCAGCGCTCGCCGCGTCGGGATCGCTGACGCTGACCGACGGCTGCACCACTAGGATCTCCGCTGGTGAGCGTCTCGGTTTCTGATCTGGTCGTCTCGGTGGCATCGGCCGACGATGCCGCCGCGATGGTCGAGGTCATCCACGCCGCGTTCGGCGCCCGGCCTCCGCTCGACCCGCCTTCGACGGCGATCGACGAGACGCCGGACTCCGTGACGGCGAGCCTTCGGCAAGGGCGGCGGCATCTACGCCGCCGTCGGCGGCCGCCCCGCCGGGGTGATCCTGGTGCTGCCCGACCCGTCCGGACTGGCCAGCCTGCACCGGGTCTCGGTGCACCCGGACTTCCAGCGGCACGGCATCGCCTCGGCCATGGTGACCGCGGCCGAGGAACTCGCCGCGACTATGGGATTTCGGCGGGTCGAGCTGTTCAGCCGCGGCGAGTTCGCCGAGCTGATCGCGTTCTGGCAGCACCGCGGCTTCGTCATCGACCGGGACGCGCCGTACGGGGTGATCTTGGCCAAGCCACTGCCGCTCGCGGTCCGGATCCCTACCGCAGCAGCGATGCAGCGACTCGGCGAGCGGCTGGCCGGCGTGCTCCGGGCCGGCGACGTGATCATCGCCGCTGGTGATCTTGGTGCCGGCAAGACCACGCTGACCCAGGGGATCGGCCGCGGCCTGGTCGTCGGACGGCCCGATCATCTCGCCGACCTTCGTGCTCTCCCGGATCCATCCGTCCAGCGCCGGCCGGCCGACGCTGGTCCACGTCGACGCCTATCGGCTGAGCACCCCGTACGAGCTGGATGATCTTGATCTGGACGCGACGCTGGCCGATGCGGTGACGGTGGTGGAGTGGGGCCAGGGGATCGCCGAGGGCCTGTCCGACGACCGGCTGGAGATCGACATCTGGACCTCCGCGGTCGATGATCACGCCGAGGCCGACGACAGCGAGCGGATGGTCACCATCCGGCCGGTCGGTCCGCGCTGGGCGCGATGTCGATCTTGTCGGATCGCTGGATGTTGATCATGGGTAGCGCCTGGACCCTCGGGCTGGACACCTCGACCGTGGTCGCCGTCGGCATCGCCCGGGACGGCGAGGTGCTGGCCACGCGAGTTCGTCGCCGACCGGATGGCCCACGTCGAGAAGCTGACCCCGCTGATCGCCGCGTGCGTCGAGTCGGCCGGGGTCCGGCTCGCCGATCTCGAGCAGATCGTCGTCGGTCTGGGGCCCGGGCCGTTCACCGGCCTGCGGGTCGGCATCGTCAGCGCCCAGGTGCTGGCCTCGGTGCTGGGCTGCGCCGCTGCACGGCGTGTGCAGCCTGGACGTGCTGCGCGGCCCAGCACGAGCCGCAGGCCGACGGACTTCGTGGTGGCGACCGATGCCCGGCGGCACGAGGTCTACTGGGCCCGCTACAGCCCCGCCGGCGGTCAGGATCGGCGAGCCGCAGGTGTCGGCGCCGGACGCGCTGCCCGACCTGCCCGTCGTCGGACCCGGCCGCCGACCTGTACGCCGACCGGGTGCGGGCGGTACCCGGACCGCGGGTGCTCGATCCCGGCGTCCTGGCCCTGGCCGGGCCCGGGCTGCCCGACGCCGGGCACGAGCCGCTCTACCTGCGCCGGCCCGACGCCGACCGAATCCGTGCGCCGCAAGCGCGTGCTGCACTACGCCGGCGGCCGGCGATGACCCAGTCGGCCCACAATCCCGAGGTCAGCATCCTCGCCGCGCGCCGCGACGACCTCGACGGCGATCATGATCTTGGAACGCGCCGGCTTCGCCGCCGGCGAGCAGTGGAGCGAACGCAGCTGGCAGGGCGAGCTGCTGGGGGAGGGCCGGACGATCCTGATCGCCCGGGCCCACCATCCGGTCGGGGTGATCTGCTTCCAGACGATCGGCGAGCTCGCGGACCTGCACCGGCTGGTGGTCGCCCCGCAGTATCGGCGCCGCGGGATCGGCGTCGATCTGGTCCGGGCCGGCCTGCTGGCCGTCCGCCACCTCGGCGCCAAGGCCGCGATCCTGGAGGTCGACTACGGCAACGAGCCGGCGATCGCGCTCTACCAGGGCGTCGGCTTCGAGCAGTTGGCGGCGCGGCAGAACTACTACGGGCCGGGCCGGCACGCGTTGATCATGAAGCTCTACGACCTCCAGGAGGACCGATGGCTGGCCCGTTGATCCTGGGCATCGAGTCGTCCTGCGACGAGACGGGTGTCGGCATCGTCCGCGGGCACGAGTTGCTGGCCAACGAGGTCGCGTCCAGCGTCGAGTTGCACGTGCGCTTCGGCGGGGTGGTGCCCGAGGTGGCCAGCCGGGCGCACCTGGAGGCCATGGTCCCCACGCTGCAGCGGGCCTGCGCGACGCGCCGACATCGACCTGTCCGAGGTCGACGGCATCGCCGTGACCGCCGGTCCCGGGCTGATGGGGGCGCTCGTCGTCGGGCTGGCCAGCGCCAAGGCGCTCGCGTACGCGCTCGACAAGCCGCTCTACGGCGTCAACCACCTGGTCGGGCACGTCGCCGTCGACCTGCTCGAACACGGCCCGCTGCCGACGCCCTGTGTCGCGCTGCTGGTGTCCGGCGGCCACACCTCGCTGTTGCAGGTGGACGACGTCACCGTCCTCGATCACCGAACTCGGCTCGACCATCGACGACGCCGCCGGCGAGGCGTACGACAAGGTGGCCCGGGTCCTCGGGCTGCCCTATCCGGGCGGGCCCTACATCGATCGGGCGGCGACCGGAGATCCGGCGTACGTGGCGTTCCCGCGCGGGCTGACCGCGCGCGAAGGACCAGGACAAGCACCGCTTCAACTTCTCCTTCTCCGGCCTGAAGACGGCGGTGGCCCGCTGGGTCGAGGCGCGCGAGCGGGACGGCCTCGACGTACCGCTGGCCGACGTCGCCGCCAGCTTCCAGGAGGCGGTCTGCGACGTGCTGAGCGCCAAGGCGATGGATGCCTGCGCCGCGACCGGAGCCACGGACCTGCTGATCGGCGGCGGCGTGGCGGCCAACGGCCGGCTCCGTGCCCTGCTGGCCGAGCGGGCGGCGGAACACGGGATCGCGCTGCGGACGCCGCGGCCCGGCCTGTGCACCGACAACGGCGCCATGATCGCGGTCCTCGGCGCCGAGATCGTCTCCGCCGGCGGCCGGCCCTCGAGCCTGGACATCGGCGCCGACTCCTCGTTGCCGGTCAGCCGCATCCTGCTCTGAGCCCGCTCGATTCCGCGTTTCCCGTCGAGTGACGGCAAACCTGGCCCGAATCCGCGATCCGCACCCAGGTTTGCCCGCACGTGACGGGAAACGCGGCCCCGAGCCGCCAGACTGTGGTCATGCCCGCGTTGCCGTTCGGCCTCACCGCCGACGCGCTCGCGGCGGCGATGGCGGAGTCCGATCCCGACTCGCTGGCGGCGGCGACCCGGCTCCGGAACCGCTTCGGCCCCGACCTCGCCACGGCCGCGCTGCATCAGGCCGCGCTGCGCCGCCGGGCCAGAGCCAAGTTCGGGGCGGACGCGGACGCGATGTTCTTCACCCGGGCCGGGCTGGAGCAGGCGACCCGGCCCGAGGTCGCCGATCAGCACGCCGCCCGGCTGGTCGGCGCGGGCGCCCGCCGGGTGATCGACCTCGGCTGCGGCATCGGCTCCGACGCGCTGGCCTTCGGTCGGGCCGGACTGGACGTGGTCGCGGTCGACATCGACCCGGACACCGCCGCCGTGGCCCGCGGCCAACCTGGGGCCGAGCGCGACGGTGATCTGCGCCGATGCCGAAGCGGTCGCCGCCGACCTGGTGCAGCCGGGCGACGCGGTCTTCGCCGACCCGGCGCGGCGCAACGAGCACGGCCGGGTGTGGCGGGTCGAGGACTTCACGCCGCGCTGGTCGCTGATCACCGGCCTGCTCGACGGCAGCCGGATCGCCGGGGTGAAGCTCGGACCCGCGCTGCCGCCGGCGTTCATCCCGGCCACCGCCGAGGCCGAATGGCTCACCCACCGCGGGGACACCGTCGAGGTCTGCCTGTGGGCCGGCCCCGGCGCCGAGCCCGGGCGGCGCTCGGCCCTGGTCCTGCCGGACGCGCGGCTGATCGCCCGCGACGCCGAGCCGCTGGACGTCGGCCCGCTCGGCGCCTATCTCTACGAGCCGGACGGTGCGGTGATCCGGGCCGGCGGCGTCGCCCAGCTCGGCGCGGACCTGAAGGCGCACCTCCTCGACCCGCACCTCGCCTACCTCACCGGGGACCGATCTCGTCCTGACCCCCTTCGCCACGGCGTTCCGGGTCCTCGACCGGCTGCCGTACGGGGTCAAGGAGCTGCGGGCCTGGGTGAAGGCCCACGACGTCGGTCGGCTCGAGATCAAGAAGCGGGGCATCGACGTCGACCCCGCCGAGCTGCGCAAGCGTCTCCGGCCGGCCGGGTCCGCGAGCGCCACGCTGGTGATCTCCCGCACCCCGCGCGGCGCGCTGGTCGCGGTCGTCGAGCGGGTGACTACGCTCCCTCGTGACGATCGAACGGCCCGACTGGGGCGACGAACGCGAGCGGCGGATCACCTGGCACGACCCGTTGCTGGGTGCCGGGGTCGGACGCCAGAGCTCGGGCCGCGACTATCTCCAGGCCATGCTCGACGGCGTCCTGCCGCCGCCGCCGATCGCCCGGACGCTGGGCTTCACGCTGACCAGGATCGACGACGGCGAGGCCTGGTTCAGCTGTACGCCGGACGAGTCGACCTACAACCCGATCGGCTCGGTCCACGGCGGTCTGGTCTGCACGCTGCTGGATTCCGCGCTCGGCTGCGCCGTGCACACCCAGCTGCCGGCCGGCGTCGGCTACACCTCGATCGAGATCAAGATCAACTACCTGCGGGGCGTCAATGCCGCCTCCGGCCTGCTGACCGCTCACGGCTGGGTGACCAAGCCGGGTCGCCGGGTGGCCTTCGTCGACGGCGACCTCCGCGACGCGTCGGGTCGGCTGGTCGCGACCGCGACCGGCAGCTGCCTGATCATCGGGGCCTGACCGGACCCTCGTAGGCGGTGCTGGCACTCACCATGGTCGAGTGCTAATGTCGGATTAGCACTCTCACCATGAGTGTGCCAGCTCACTGGCTGGCGGCCGAGGTGGCACCGCGACGACATCTCGACCATCCCAGACAAACTCACAAGATCGACACCCGTGAAAGGGGTTTGACGTGGCAACGATCAAGCCGCTCGAGGACCGCATCCTCGTTCAGCCTCTCGAAGCAGAGCAGACCACGGCCTCCGGCCTGGTCATTCCCGACACCGCCAAGGAGAAGCCGCAGGAGGGCACCGTCCTCGCCACCGGCCCAGGTCGGGTCGATGACAACGGCAAGCGGATTCCGCTCGATGTCTCCGAGGGCGACATCGTCATCTACAGCAAGTACGGCGGCACCGAGGTGAAGTACGACGGCAAGGAGCTCCTGCTCCTCAATGCCCGCGACATTCTCGCTGTCGTCAACAAGTAAGGGGCATCGCTTCGATGGCAAAGATTCTGCAATTCAGCGAGGAGGCGCGCCAATCTCTCGAGCGTGGCGTCGACATTCTCGCCAATACCGTGAAGGTCACCCTCGGCCCCAAGGGCCGTTACGTCGTCCTCGACAAGAAGTGGGGTGCGCCGACCATCACCAATGATGGCGTCACCGTCGCCCGCGACGTCGAGCTCGACGACCCGTACGAGAACCTCGGCGCGCAGCTGGCCAAGGAGGTGGCCACCAAGACCAACGACGTGGCCGGTGACGGGACCACCACCGCGACCGTGCTGGCGCAGGCGCTGGTGCACGAGGGCCTCAGGGCCGTCGCTTCCGGTGCCAACCCGATCAGCCTCAAGCGGGGCATCGACGCCGCCGTGGCTGCCGTCGAGGCGCGGCTGCGGGAGAACGCCCGCGAGGTGGAGACCACCGACGACATGGCGCACGTCGCCACCATCTCGGCCCGCGACGAGGAGATCGGCCGGCTGATCGCCGAGGCGTTCGACAAGGTGGGCAAGGACGGTGTGATCACCGTCGACGAGTCCAACACGATGGGCACCGAGCTCGAGTTCACCGAGGGCATGCAGTTCGACAAGGGCTACCTCTCGCCGTACTTCGTGACCGACCCGGAGCGGATGGAGGCCGTCCTCGACGACCCGTACATCTTGATCAACTCCGGCAAGATCTCCTCGATGACCGACCTGCTTCCGTTGCTGGAGAAGGTCATCGCGGCGTCGGGCACGCTGTTCATCGTGGCCGAGGACGTCGACGGCGAGGCGCTCTCCACCCTCGTGGTCAACAAGATCCGGGGCACCTTCACCTCGGTCGCGGTCAAGGCTCCGGCCTTCGGCGACCGTCGCAAGGCCATGCTGGAGGACATCGCGATCCTCACCGGCGGCAAGGTGGTCGCTCCCGAGGTCGGGCTCAAGCTCGACCAGGTCGGCCTCGACGTGCTGGGCCGGGCCCGCCGCATCGTGGTCACCAAGGACAACACCACGATCGTCGACGGGGCCGGTGACAGCGCCGAGGTCAAGGCGCGCGTTGCGCAGCTCCAGGCCGAGATCGCCCGGACCGACTCCGACTGGGACCGCGAGAAGCTGCAGGAGCGAGTCGCCAAGCTCGCCGGCGGCGTCTGCGTGATCAAGGTCGGCGCGGCCACCGAGGTCGAGCTCAAGGAGAAGAAGCACCGGATCGAGGACGCCGTCTCGGCTACTCGTGCGGCCATCGAGGAGGGCATCGTCGCCGGTGGCGGCTCTGCGCTCATCCATGCCGCCCGGGCGCTCGACGGTGACCTCGGACTGACCGGCGACGAGCGGACCGGCGTCGCCATCGTCCGCAAGGCGGCCGTCGAACCGCTGCGCTGGATCGCCGAGAACGGTGGCGACCAGGGCTACGTCGTGACCGCCAAGGTGGCCGAGATGGAGCCGGGAAGCGGCTTCAACGCGGCGACCGGCGAGTACGGCGACCTGATCGCCGCCGGCGTGATCGACCCGGTGAAGGTGACGCGTTCCGCGCTCGCCAACGCCGCTTCGATCGCCTCGTTGCTGCTCACCACCGAGACACTGGTGGTCGAGAAGCCCGAGGAAGAGGAAGCCGCGGCTGGTCACAGCCACGGCCACTCGCACTGACGGTTCTCCGAACCCGCTCAAACCCAGGGCCTCCCTCGTACGAGGGGGGCCCTGGTGTTTTCGCGTCCGGCTACGCCGCGGCCTCGCTCCGCAGCATGAATCGGGAGCGGCGGCTTACCGCACCAAGTTGCCGCTTACCGCATCAAATTTGCCGCGGTAGGCGACGGTTTAACACGGTCCGTGCAAAACCGACACGGATCCGCCCGGATCCGATGCACCGAGCCGCAGTCCAGTCGGTATCTAGCCGCGCGGCGCCGCACTCACTACGGTGGGGCCAGCCGTCCCGCGAACCTCAGGGGTGCCCATGACCGACAGCGCCGTGCTCGACACGATCCTCGGCTTGATCGCCGTCTTCTATGCGCTGGCGCTGCTGTGCAGCGGCCTCGTCGAGATGATCGCGAACTGGGTCAAGAAGCGGGCCAAGTACCTGCTCCGCGGCCTTCGCGACCTGCTCGAGGAGGCGGTGCCGGCCGACGAGCACACCCAGGGCTGGGTGGCGCAAGAAGGTCAGCGAGGCATCGGCGACCACGGCGGCCGAGCTCAGCCAGTACGACTCGGCGCTGCGGGCGAACACCCGCAGCCAGCCGGCCGCGGCGCCCGCTGCCGACCAGCCGGCGATCACCGTCGACGTGAATGCCGTGATGGGGCACCCGCTGGTCCAGCCCCTCCGGTATGCCGACTCCCTCGGCAAGCCCAAGCGGAATCCGGCGTACCTGCCCTCCGACGTCTTCGCCCGGACCGTCGTCGACCTGCTCACCCCCGAGGCCGGCGCAGGCCGAGATGACCGCCGAGCAGATCAGTGCCGGCATCGCGGCCCTGGACGGATCGCCGAAGCTGCAACAGGCGTTGACCGGACTGCTGAAAGCGGCCAACGGGGACGTGAAGAAGTTCCTCGATGCGACCGAGGCCTGGTTCGACGCCAAGATGGAACGGGTCACCGGGTCCTACAAGCGCTGGGCCAAGCGCTGGGTGATCGTCATCGCGGTCGTGGTGGTGGGCGTCGGGGGCATCGACAGCATCGCCATCGCCCGCGCCCTGTACGCCGACGAGGCGATCCGCACCACCGTGGTGCAGCAGGTCACCGACGAGGAGTTCTGCGACAAGACCAGCACCGAACTGACCTGCGCGCGAGCAGGCCCGGAATTTCCTGGAGAAGAGCGCCTTGCCGCTCGGCTGGTCGAAGCCCAACCCGGAGGACGGCAAATGGGGTTGGCCGCTGAAGATTCTCGGGCTGCTGATCACCGATCGGCGCCGCGGCGCTCGGTGCGCCGTTCTGGTACAAGCTGCTGGACCGGGTCGGGTCGTTGCGAAATACCGGCCAGAGCCCGGCGCCGGCGAAAACCTGACCGATCGGCACGCTTCCGGCGGTGATCCTCGACACCGAAATGCTCGAATCAGTGATCGTCTGCAATACTCAGACGTAAGCCGTCCCAAGAACCCCGTAGCGGTGCCAACTGCGTTATCCATCGGTCGCACGGTTGGGCAAATCCGCGGTTCTCTTGACGAACCTTCTCTGACGCACGATTTTCGACTTTCTCGCACACCTTCACTCGGGGACCGATTGGGGGTTTTCAGGTGATGGCAGAAATGTCCCGCCAGTGGTCCGACCACGAACTCGTGGCCGATGCACAGGCCGGCGATGTGCAAGCACTCGACACGTTGATCGCCGCGGTACGTCCCGCGGTCTTCCGGTACTGCCGTTCGCGGCTCGCGACCTACGCCGGCGGGGTGGACGCGGCCGACGACGTCGCGCAGGAGACCTGCATCGCGGTGGTCCGGGTGCTGCCCAGCTACCAGCGGCAGGGCCCGCCTTTCGCGGCTTTCGTCTATGCCATCGCGGCCAACAAGGTCGCCGACATGCAGCGTCGGTTCAGCCGGTCTGCGCTGCTGGTCGAGGAGTTCCCGGACCAGACCGAGCCGTCGCCGACGCCGGAGGATCAGGCGATCGCCACCTTCGACGTGCGGGCGGCCAACCAGCTGCTCGCCCTGCTGCCGCATCGGATGCGTGAGGTGCTCGCTGCTCCGAGCCGCCGGCGTGTCCGCCGCGGGGATCGGCGAACGGCTCGGGATGAGCGCCAACGCGGTGCGGGTCTCGCAGCATCGGGCGTCGGCCAGGCTGCGCGAGCTGATCGCCGAGTCCGAGGAGCACCGGGAGATGTTCGACTCGTTCCGGCGGATCGTCGCCTGACCGCGACCCCGACCGTTGCCGATTAGGATGTGACCTTCTCACCCAGCGCGTGAAAGGCCGTCCTCGTGTTGCCCAACTCTGGTGAACTCAGCGCCACCGGTGTGCCCCAGCCCTTCGAGACCCTCGGGCTGACCTTCGACGACGTGCTGCTCCAGCCGGCTGAGAGCGACGTCATCCCCTCCGCGGTGCAGACCGAGTCGCGGGTGTCCAAGCGGATCAGCGTGAAGGTCCCGCTGGTCTCCTCGCCGATGGACACCGTGACCGAGTCCCGGATGGCCGTGGCGATCGCCCGCCAGGGCGGGCTCGGCATCATCCATCGCAACCTGTCGATCGAGGACCAGGCCCACCAGGTCGACATCGTCAAGCGCTCCGAGGCCGGGATGATCGACGAGCCGATCACCATCGCCGCCGATGCGACGATCGGCGAGGCGGACGCGATGTGCGGCCGCTACCGGATCTCCGGGGTGCCGGTGGTCGACCGGGACATGAACCTGCTCGGCATCGTGACGAATCGCGACATGCGCTTCGAATCCGACCCGTCCCGGCTGGTCGGCGACGTGATGACGCCGATGCCGCTGATCACCGGCCATGTCGGCATCAGCAGCGACGACGCGATGAGGTTGCTCGCCCAGAACAAGATCGAGAAGTTGCCGCTCGTCGACGAGCGCGGCCGGCTCAAGGGCCTGATCACGCTGAAGGACTTCGTCAAGTCCGACCAGTACCCGGACGCGTCCAAAGATGATCAAGGTCGGCTCCGGGTGGGCGCTGCGGTCGGTTTCTTCGGCGACGCGTGGAAGCGGGCGATGGCGCTGATCGAGGAAGGCGTCGACCTGCTGATCGTCGACACCGCCCACGGTCACTCCCAGGGCGTGCTGGACATGGTGCGCCGGCTGAAGGCCGAGTCCGCCGCGGACGGGGTCGACATCGTCGGCGGCAACGTGGCCACGTACGCGGGCGCCCAGGCCCTGGTCGACGCCGGTGCCGACGGGGTGAAGGTCGGCGTCGGGCCCGGCTCGATCTGCACCACGCGGGTGGTGGCCGGGGTCGGCGTCCCGCAGGTGACGGCGATCCACAACGCATCCCGGGCCTGCCGTCCGGCCGGGGTCCCGCTGATCGGGGACGGCGGCCTGCAGTACTCCGGCGACATCGCGAAGGCGCTGGTGGCCGGGGCGGACACCGTGATGCTGGGCTCGCTGCTCGCCGGCTGCGAGGAGAGTCCCGGGCCAGTTGATCTTCGTCAACGGCAAGCAGTTCAAGGCCTATCGGGGCATGGGTTCGCTGGGCGCGATGGCGTCCCGCGGTCGCAGCGCCTCGTACTCCCGGGACCGCTATTTCCAAGGCGACGTCACGTCCGACTCGATGCTGATCGCCGAAGGCATCGAGGGCCAGGTGCCGTATCGCGGTCCGCTCGCCGCGGTCGCCTACCAGCTGGTCGGCGGACTGCGGCAGTCGATGTTCTACACCGGCGCTTCGACGATTCCCGAGTTGCAGGAGCGCGGATCGTTCGTCCGGATCACCTCGGCCGGCCTGCGCGAGTCTCACCCGCACGACATCCAGATGACCGTCGAGGCGCCGAACTACGCCGGCTGAACTCGCCAACCTAAGGGGTAGTCCATTGTTCGAGGTCGGCCGCAGCAAGCGTGCCCAGCAGGCTTTCGCCTTCGATGACGTGACGATCGTGCCGTCGCGGCGGACCCGGGGGGACGAGGAGGTGTCGCTGCAGTGGCGGATCGACGCGTACACCTTCGCGTTCCCGTTGCTCGCGGCGCCGATGGACTCGGTGATGTCGCCGGCCACGGCGATCCGGGTGGGCCAGCTCGGCGGGCTCGGGGTGCTCAACCTCGAGGGGCTGTGGACCCGGTACGAGGACCCGGAGGCCCTGCTGGACGAGATCATCGGGGTCGGCGATCCGGTCGCGGCGACCCGCCGGATGCAGGAGATCTACGCCGAGCCGATCAAGCCGGAGCTGATCGGCCGGCGGATCGCCGAGATCCGCGCCGCCGGCGTGCCGGCGGCCGGCGCGCTGTCCCCGCAGAACACCCAGGCGTACGCGCAGGCCGTCGTCGACTCCGGCGTCGACTTCTTCGTCATCCGCGGGACGACGGTGTCGGCGGAGCATGTCTCCTCCGAGCTCGCGCCGCTCAACCTCAAGCAGTTCATCTACGACCTCGACGTGCCGGTGATCGTCGGCGGCTGTGCCACGTACCAGGCGGCGCTGCACCTGATGCGGACCGGCGCCGCCGGCGTCCTGGTCGGCTTCGGCGGCGGGGCGAGCTCGACCACCCAGTCCGTGCTCGGGGTCGCCGTACCGATGGCGTCCGCCGTCTCCGACGTCGCCGCGGCCCGCCGCGACTACCTGGACGAGTCCGGCGGCCGCTACGTGCACGTGATCGCCGACGGATCGGTCGGCCGGTCCGGTGACATCGCCAAGGCGATCGCCTGCGGCGCCGACGCGGTGATGGTCGGATCGCCGCTGGCCAAGGCCGCCGAGGCGCCGGGCGGCGGCTTCCACTGGGGCCCGGAGGCCTGGCACGCCAACCTGCCGCGCGGCGAGCGGGCCCAGTTCGACATCGTCGGCACGCTCGAGCAGATCCTGCTCGGCCCGTCCACGGTGCCCGACGGCACGATGAACCTGGTCGGTGCGCTGCGCAAGTCGATGTCGACCACCGGCTACACCGAGCTCAAGGAGTTCCAGCGGGTCGAGATCATCGTCGGCTGAGCCGAGCGTGTCCGATCGCGCTCGTCGAGCGCGAGCTGCGATTCTCGCGGCTCGCGCCCGCGCTCAGCCGCGAGCGCGCGGACTCAGTCACCGTCCGGCTGGCAGACAGTCCTTCAGCGCGTCCCAGCGGGCGATCTCACAGCCGTTCTTCCGGGACAGGGTGCTGTTCACCGGCTTGCCCTGCCAGGTCCCGGTGATCGTCGCCGTCTCCGGGCCGCCGTACTGCTGGGTGCACATCTGATCCTTCGGGACCGCGGGCAACGCGGTCTCACCGTGCTCGGTCAGCGCCTGGCAGGCGGCTTCGGGATCGGGGTGGGTGCCGCCGGCCGGATCACAGCTCAGCTGCCAGGTGGTCTTGGTGCCCGAGCCGTCGTCGACGACGATCGTCAGCTCCGACGTCGGACTGCGCGGGGTCGGCCGGTGTCGCCGCACGCCGCCATCGGCAGCGCGCAGGCCAGGGCGAAAGCCAGCGCCAGGGGATACATCGCCGCCCGCGGGAACCTGCTGACCATCGATTTGCTCCCTCATCGAGCGCTGTTGCCGTCGAGCCTACCCATCGATCGCCGCGCGAACGCGGCACGCTGATCACGATCAGCGATTCCGGGAGGGGCGCGATGGAGGCAGCAGCGGTCGCGTGGGCACGCGAGGTGCTCACGCCGGATCGGGTCACCTGGATCAGGACCAGACCCTGGGCCGAGGTGTGGCGGCTGGACACCGCGGACGACCGCTACTGGCTCAAGATCAACTTCCGGCGGACGGTCTACGAGCCGCGGCTGCTCGAGCTGCTGCAACGCACCGGTGCCGATCTGCTGCCACCCTGCATCGCGCACGGCTCGCAACCCTGGGCGCTGATCCGCGACGCCGGGCAGTCGGCTCGGGAGGCACTCGCCGACGTCGAGCCGGCCGCCCGGATCGACTTCTGGTGCGGGGTGCTGGCCGAGTACGCGGAGCTGCAACGAGCCGGCCGCCAGCTGGACCTGACGGGCGGTCGGAGTGCCCGACTTCTCCGCCGCGCAGCTGCTGGACCGCTTCGACGAGGCGCTCGCCGAACCCGGCTGGCTGGCACCTGGGCTGGCGCCGCCGGGCGAGGGTCACACCGAACGCATCCAGGCCTGCCGGCCGCTGCTCGCCGAAGCCGCGCGGCGGCTCGCGGACGGTCTGCCGCCGACCGTGCAGCACGACGACCTGCACGACGGCAACGTGTTCACCCGCGACGGCCGGACCATGCTCATCGACTGGGGCGACGCGGTCGTTCGCCCATCCGTTCGGCACGCTGCTGGTGACGCTGGGGGTGTTGGCCGCCCAGCTCGAGGTGGACCGCGACGACCCCCAGCTGCGCCGGGTGACCGACGCCTACCTCGAGGTGTGGCGGACCGGCGGCGAGTCGGCGGTCGAACTCGATCGACAGCTCGACCTGGCGCTCCGGACCGGCGCCGCTCGGTCGTGCGGCGGGCTGGCAGCGCGCGCTCGGCGACCCCGCGGTCGCGGTCGAGCACGACTTCGGCGATGCGGTGGCGTACTGGCTGCTCCGGCTGGCGGATGCACTCACCGAGTCGGGCTGACTACGCTGTTCGCCATGAGCGACCCGGTGACCGAGGAGCTGCTCCGGCTTCGCAACAGCATCGACAACATGGACGCCGCCCTCGTCCACCTGCTGGCCGAGCGGTTCAAGATCACCCAGCAGGTCGGTCTGCTCAAGGCGGCCCACGGGATGCCGCCCGCCGATCCGGACCGCGAGGCGCAGCAGATCGCCCGGCTCCGGGCGCTCGCCGAGGACGCCCGGCTGGATCCGGAGTTCGCGGAGAAGTTCCTGAACTTCGTCGTGGCCGAGGTGGTGCGCCACCACGAAGCCGCCTACCGCAGCACGGTCGGCGCAGTCCCGGCCGCGGATCTGCCGTCCGAGCGCACCGGGTAGCCAGGGACGCTCGCGGTCAGAGCGCGGCGGCGACGGAGCGCCCCGCGGTGCGGCCGCTGAACAGGCAGCCACCGAGGAAGGTGCCTTCGAGGGCGCGATAGCCGTGGACGCCGCCGCCGCCGAACCCGGCGGCCTCGCCGACCGCGTACACGCCGGGGACCGGGCTCCCGTCGACGCTCAGCACCCGGCTCTCGAGGTCGGTCTCCAGGCCGCCGAGGGTCTTGCGGGTCAGCACGTGCAGCCGGACGGCGACCAACGGCCCGCCCGGCCCGGCCCGGCCGTCGCCGGCCTTGGCGTCGAGCAGTTCGTGCGGGGCGACCACCCGGATCAGCCGGTCGCCGATGAACTTCCGGGCGGCAGCGGTCGCCACGACCTGCGGGTCCTTGCCCAGCCCGGTCCGGACCTGCTGGTCGCGGGCCTCGATCGTGGCCAGCAGTTCGTCCGGCTCGATCAGGTGCACCCCGGCCAGCTGGTTCATCTGGGCGGCGAGCTCGGCCACCGAGCCCGCGGACAGGAAGTCGACGCCGCGTTCGGTGAACGCGCGGACCTCCGGCGTCGGCCCCGGCTTGATCCGCCCGGCCAGCAGCCGCAGATCCTTGCCGGTGAAGTCGGCGTTCTGCTCCGAGCCGGACAGGGCGAACTCCGCGGACAGCGTCGCCTGGTCGAGCACGAACCAGGAGTACGAGAAGCCGCGTCGACGTCACGTGCCGGAGCGCGCCGAGGGCGTCGAAGCCCGGGAACAGCGGAGCCGGGAAGCGCCGGCCGTGCGCGTCCAGCCAGAGCGAGGACGGGCCGGGCAGGATCCGGATGCCGTGATGGCTCCAGATCGGAGCGTGGTTCATGATCCCTTCGGGGTAGTGCCACATCCGGTCGGCATTGATCACCCGGCCGCCGACGGCTTCGGTGATCGGCAGCATCGATCCGTCGACGTAGTCCGGGACCCCGGCGATCAGGTCCGCCGGAGGCTGCCCCCAGCCCACGTGGCCAACTGCTCCGGACCAGGTCGAGATTGCCGCCGATGCCGCCACTGGCCACCACCACGGCCTGAGCGGAGAAGCTGAACTCCCCGATCGCGGTCCGCGAGGTCGGTACGCCGCGCGGCAGCTCACTGGGTTCCAGGATCGTCCCCGACACGCGTACGCCGGCCGCGTCGATCTCCAGGGCGGTCACCTTGTGCCGCGCCCGGATCCGCACCCGACGGGAGTGCAGCAGGCCCTGGGCGAACGGCTCGACCAGGGCCGGACCGGTGCCCCAGGTGACGTGGAAGCGGGGCACCGAATTGCCGTGACCCGGTGCGGTGTAGCCGCCCCGTTCGGCCCACTGGACCAGCGGGAACCACCGGATGCCCAGATCGTGCAGCCAGCGCCGCTTCTCCCCGGACGCGAAGTGCACGTACGCCTCGGCCCAGCGACGCGGCCAGTGATCCTCCGGCCGGTCGTAGTCCGGCACTGCCCAGCCAGTCGGCCAGGGCCAGCTCCTCGGAGTCGTGGATCCGCAGCCGTCGCTGCTCGGGGGAGTTGACCAGGAACAGCCCACCGAAGGACCAGTGCGCCTGCCCGCCGAGCGAACCCAGGGACTCGGCGTCGACGATGATCACCGAGTGCCCGGCCTCGGCCACCTCGTACGCGGCCACCAGCCCCGACAAGCCCGCACCGACCACGATCACGTCCGCGTCCATGACGTCGATGCTGCCATGGTTCCCGTTCGACTCGCGCCCTGAGCCTGTCGAAGGGCCGGATCCACCCTTCGACAAGCTCAGCGGCACGTGAGGCCGTGGGCGGCGACTAGCCTGACTCCATGACGCGCGCCGGACCTCGAACGGCTGAGCGGCCTGCTCAGCGCCACCGGACCGACGACCGAGGTGCGCTCGCCGCTCTCCGGCAAGATCATCGCGACGGTGCCCACCTCGACCGCCGACGACATCGCCCGGGCCGCAGCGACCGCCCGCCGGGCGCAGCGGGCCTGGGCGGCCACGTCCATCGCCGAGCGATCCAAGCTGCTGCTGGACTTCCATGATCATCTGCTGGACCGCCGGGACGACTTCGTCGACCTGCTGCAGACCGAGTGCGGCAAGGCGCGGCTGAGCGCCACCGAGGAGGTGCTGCACGTCGCGCTGACCGCCCGCTACTACGGGCGTACGGCCCGGCGCTACCTGCACTCAGAACGCGGCGAGGGCGTCTTCCCGCTGCTCACCCGGATCGACCGGCACTACGTGCCCAAGGGTCTGGTGGGCATCATCGCGCCCTGGAACTATCCGCTCACCATGGCCATCTCCGACGGCCTCGCCGCGCTGGTCGCCGGCAATGCCCTGCTGCTCAAACCGGATCACCAGACCCCGCTGATCTCGCTGGCCGCCGTCGACCTGCTCCGGCAGACCGGCATGGACGCCGATCTCTGGCCGGTGGTCAACGGGCCGGGCGACGTGGTCGGCCCGCAACTGATCGACGTCAGCGACTACGTCTGCTTCACCGGCTCGACCGCCACCGGCCGGAAGGTCGCGACCCGATGCGCCGACCGGCTGATCGGCTGCTCGCTGGAGCTCGGCGGGAAGAACCCCCTGCTGATCCTGGACGACGCCGACGTCGAGACGGCGGCCGAGGGTGCGGTGCGGGCCTGCTTCTCCAACGCCGGTCAGCTCTGCGTCTCCACCGAACGGATCTACGTCGCCGAGCCGCTGCTGGCCGACTTCACCACGGCTCTGGTGGCCCGGACGCAGGCGCTGCGGCTCGGTGGTGCCATGGACTACGAGCACGACATGGGCGCCTTGATCAACGCCGGTCAGCTGGAACGGATCAGCCAGCACGTCGAGGACGCGAAGGCCAAGGGAGCCACCGTGCTGACCGGCGGGCGGCGCCGGACCGATCTCGGCGAGCTGTTCTACGAACCGACCGTGCTCACCGGCGTCACCCCCGAGATGGACTGCTACGCGGGGGAGACCTTCGGTCCGCTGGTCAGCGTCTATCCGGTCGCCGACGACGCGGAGGCGATCGCCCGGGCCAACGACTCCGAGTACGGACTGAACGCCAGCGTCTGGACCTCCGACCCCGAACGGGGCCGGCGGGTCGCGAGCCAGATCGACTGCGGCACGGTCAACGTCAACGAGGGGTTCGCGGCCACGTTCGGCAGCATCGACGCGCCGATGGGGGGCATGAAGCACTCGGGCCTCGGCCGCCGCCAGGGCCGCGAAGGCATCCGCCGGTTCGTCGAGGTCCAGTCCGTGGCGACCCAGTCGGTGCTGCCGATCGCCCCGAGCCACGGGTTCACGGCCAAGACGTTCACCGGCGCGATGACCGGTGTGATGCGGGTGCTGAAGAAGGTCGGTCGCGCCTGAGGCGTTGCGGCGCCTCGGGCGCCGTGCAACCCGCTGCCGGGTTGCAAGTCCGCATCGATTCTGAGGCCTCCAGCCTCAGCCCGGCCGGATCGACTTTGCATATTGCGGTGCGAGATGCCTAGGGTCATGCGGGGGATGCGCCTGCGGTCAAGGCGCCGTTTGTAGGAGCGAAACCATGCGCGCAGCGCAAACCTCCATTGCTGAACGCCGTCCGGCGACACGTCCGGCGACCGTCTCGGCGAAACCTGCTCAGGCGAATCGGGGTCATTGCGCTCGCGATGGTCAGCGCGGCGGTCGGCGTCGTGCTGGCGCCGCTGCCGGCATCGGCCCTCACCGACGCCCCTGCGGCGGCCATCCCGCAGCGCTACCTCGATCAGCAGGTCGACTGGCAGCCGTGCGACTTCGACGAGTTCCTGCGGTTCTTCTATCCCGAAGCGCCGGTCACCAACTGCGCCAGCGTCGCCGTGCCGATGGACTGGCGGCACCCCGACGCGCACGCCGACATCACCCTGGCGATCGCGTACTCCAAGGCCACCGGGACCTCGAAGGGACTGTTCACCGCCAACCCGGGCGGTCCCGGGTCGGACGGGGTCGACTTCACCAGCTTCGCGGCGGTCGACAAGCCGCGGATGTTCTCCGACTACGACCTGCTCGGCTTCGA
The DNA here is from genome assembly GCA_963761955.1 of uncultured Actinomycetota bacterium. Lineage (GTDB taxonomy): Bacteria > Actinomycetota > Actinomycetes > Propionibacteriales > Propionibacteriaceae > Microlunatus. The sequence continues at coordinate 136,041 of CAVXIY010000011.1, forward strand.
CCCCCGCGGCTTCGGCAGCAGCGAGAACGTCCGCTGCTTCACCACCGAGGAGAAGCTCGACCGGCTGGTGGACGTGGACGACCCGCGGGCCCGCAACAAGAAGACCCACGCCGCCGAGCTGGCCAGTGCCAAGCTCTACGGCGAGGCCTGCTCCAGCACCGAGTTCAGCCGGTTCGTCAACACCCAGCAGACCGTGTACGACCTGGAGTTCCTCCGCCGCTACCTCGGCCGGGACAAGCCGGCCTACGACAAGCTCAACTACCTCGGCTACTCCTACGGCACCTGGCTGGGCGCGTGGTACGCCGACACCTACCCGAACCACACCGGCCGCTTCATCCTCGACTCCAACATGAACTGGACGGCGTCGATGTATGCCAACCAGCTCACCGACTCGTTCTCCTTCCAGCGGCGCCGGGACCTGATGTTCTATCCCTGGGTCGCGCGCCGCAACAAGACCTACCATCTCGGCAACACCGCGGCGAAGGTCCGCCGCAGCTACGAGAAGATCCGGACCAAGCTGCTCAAGAGCTATCGCCGCGGCGACTACTTCTACTCCGTGGCCGAGGCCGACGACCTGATCGCCGGACAGCTGTTCGCCGACTGGCAGTTCCCGGAGGCCGCCAGCACGTTGCTGGACCTCAAGTCGGTGAGCTCGGCTTCGACGTCGAACCGCGGCTGCGCTGCGCCGGCTCGACGCCACCGCCAAGCGAACCGCCCGGCTCGGCGCCGGCTCGGCCGCCGACCTGCGGCAGGCGCGCAAGGCGGCCGCCAAGGCCGAGGACGACGAGCAGATCGAGGTCGGCGGCAGCTCGACCGTGGTTCGCTGCAACGACTCCGCGTACCCGCGTGACCTCACCAAGGTCCTCAAACGCGCCGACGCCGACGCCGCCAAGTATCGCTTCATCGGCTACAGCAACACGGTGTCGATGTGCTCGTACTGGAAGTTCGCGCCGACGGCGCGCACCGTCGACCTGGCAAGGCGCCCCGAGGATCTTGATGATCCAGTCCGAGGGTGACCCGGCGACCGCGTACGAGGGCGCGCTGGCGGCCCACCAGAGCACCGCCGACCACACCCGGCTGGTGTCGGTGAACGACGAGGGCCAGCACGGCGTCTACCTCGCCGGCCCGTCGCCGTGCGCGGAACGGATCGGCGACGCCTTCCTGTTCAACGGCGTGCTGCCGGCCGAGGACAAGGTCTGCGGCACGACCCCGCTGCCCCGGGACAAGAAGGTGTACGCGCTCAAGGGCCCGCTGGACGGCAAGTCCTACTCGATCGCGCCCCACGCCGTCGTCGGCCCGTCCCGGTTCGCCGAACGAGGTCGTCCGCCGGGCCCGGGTCGAGGCGGCTCGGCTGTCGCGCGGCTGAGGCCCAGCCGCGGCACTAGAATTTCGCTTCCCATCCCCGTGGAGAAGGAAGCCAGATGACCGAGGCCGACCAGGAGACGACACGAGGTCACGACCTCGTGGTGGTGATCGACTTCGGCGCCCAGTACGCGCAGCTGATCGCGCGCCGGGTCCGTGAGGCGAAGGTCTACTCCGAGATCATGCCGCACACCGCGTCCGTGGCCGAGATCATGGCCCGGCGGCCGAAGGCGGTCATCCTGTCCGGCGGGCCGCAGTCGGTGTACGCCCCGGGCGCGCCCCAGGTCGACCCGGCGCTGTTCGACGCCGGCGTCCCGGCGTTCGGCATCTGCTACGGATTCCAGGCGATGGCCCGGGCGCTCGGCGGGGACGTCGCCCGGACCGGGCTGAGCGAGTTCGGGCGTACCGAAGCCAGGATCGCGATCCCGGGCACGCTGCTCGCCGGACTGCCGGACAGCCTGCGGGTCTGGATGAGCCACGGCGACTCGGTGGCCGCGGCGCCGGCCGGCTTCACCGCCCTGGCCAGCAGCGCCGGAGCGCCGATCGCCGCGTTCGAGGACGCCGGTCGCGGCTTCGCCGGCGTGCAGTGGCACCCCGAGGTGCTGCATTCCCAGGCCGGACAGCGGGTGCTGGAGCAGTTCCTGTACGACATCGCCGGCTGCTCGCCGGACTGGACCGCGGCGAACATCGTCGAGGACTCCGTCCGCGACATCCAGGCCCAGGTCGGCGACAAGCACATCATCTGCGGTCTGTCCGGCGGCGTCGACTCCGCGGTGGCGGCCGCGCTGGTGCAGCGGGCCGTCGGATCGCAGCTCACCTGCGTCTTCGTCGACCACGGCCTGCTGCGCAAGGGCGAGGCCGAGCAGGTGGAGCGGGACTTCGTCGCCGCGACCGGAGTCGACCTGAAGGTGGTCGACGCAGCGGGCCAGTTCCTCGACGCGCTGGCCGGGGTGACCGACCCGGAGACCAAGCGCAAGATCATCGGCCGCGAGTTCATCCGCACCTTCGAGGCCGCGGCCCGGGAGGTGGTCGGCGAGGCCGGCGACGTCGAGTTCCTGGTCCAGGGCACGCTCTATCCCGACGTGGTCGAATCCGGCGGCGGCGAGGGCGCGGCGAACATCAAGAGCCATCACAACGTGGGCGGGTTGCCGGACGACCTGCAGTTCCGGCTCGTCGAGCCGCTGCGGACGCTGTTCAAGGACGAGGTGCGCGCGGTCGGCGAGCAGCTCGGGCTGCCGGCCGAGATCGTCTGGCGGCACCCCTTCCCCGGACCCGGGTTGGCCATCCGGATCATCGGCGAGGTCACCCGGGACCGGCTGCACATCCTGCAGGAGGCCGACGCCATCGCCCGCGCCGAGCTGTCCCTGGCCGGGCTGGACCGCGACATCTGGCAGTTCCCGGTCGTCCTGCTCGCCGACGTCCGCTCGGTCGGCGTCCAGGGCGACGGCCGCACCTACGGGCACCCGATCGTGCTCCGCCCGGTGACCAGCGAGGACGCGATGACCGCCGACTGGGGCCGGCTCCCGTACGAGGTGCTGGAGAAGATCTCCACCCGGATCACCAACGAGGTCCGCGAGGTCAACCGGGTGGTCGTCGACATCACCAGCAAGCCGCCGGGCACCATCGAGTGGGAGTAGCTGTATTTTTCCGCTCGCGCACGCGCGGGCCTGAAGATCGTGAGCCGCTCGCTCGCTCGCACGGCGGAAAAGCGTTGCCGGCTCGCTCGGTCGCGCCACACGATCGGGCCCGCGCTACCCGACGCTCGCGGGATTTCGGCGACCGGACGGGCGCGCGAGAGGACTTAGACTGGCGTCGACCAGTTCACCCACATCGCGAAGGATTCACCGTGTCCGACCAGGCTTCACCCACCTCCACCGGCACCAGCCGCGTCAAGCGCGGCATGGCCGAGATGCTCAAGGGCGGGGTGATCATGGACGTGGTCACGCCCGACCAGGCCAAGATCGCCGAGGACGCCGGTGCGGTCGCGGTGATGGCGCTGGAGCGGGTGCCGGCCGACATCCGGGCCCAGGGCGGGGTGTCGCGGATGAGCGACCCGGACATGATCGACGGCATCATCGCCGCGGTGTCCATCCCGGTGATGGCGAAGGCCCGGATCGGGCACTTCGTCGAGGCTCAGGTGCTGCAGTCGCTCGGGGTCGACTACATCGACGAGTCCGAGGTGCTGACCCCGGCCGACTACGCGAACCACATCGACAAGTGGCAGTTCACCGTGCCGTTCGTCTGCGGCGCGACCAGCCTCGGCGAGGCGCTGCGCCGGATCACCGAGGGCGCGGCGATGATCCGCTCGAAGGGCGAGGCCGGCACCGGCGACGTGTCCAACGCGACCACCCACATGCGGAAGATCCGCGCCGAGATCCGCCGGCTGACCACCATGGCGCCCGACGAGCTGTACGTGGCGGCCAAGGAACTGCAGGCGCCGTACGACCTGGTCTGCGAGATCGCCGAACTGGGCAAGCTGCCGGTGGTGCTGTTCACCGCCGGCGGGATCGCCACCCCGGCCGACGCGGCGATGATGATGCAACTGGGCGCGGAGGGCGTGTTCGTCGGATCGGGCATCTTCAAGTCCGGCAACCCGGCCGAGCGGGCCGCGGCCATCGTCAAGGCCACCACCTTCTTCGACGATCCCGATGTGATCGCCAAGGTGTCCCGCGGGCTCGGCGAGGCGATGGTCGGCATCAACGTGCCGCCGCCGGAGGCGGCCACGTCGTGGTCGGCGGACATGCCGCAGCCGCACCGGCTCGCCGAACGCGGCTGGTGAGGTTCTGCTGAGCCTGTCGAAGGGCTCGCCCCTGATCGGTGTCCTGGCCCTGCAGGGCGACGTTCGGGAGCATCTCGCGGCGCTGACCGCCTGCGGCGCGCAGGCCCGCCCGATCCGACGCCCGGGCGAGCTGGATGATCTCGACGGCATCGTGCTGCCCGGCGGCGAGTCCACCACGATCGACAAGTTGTCGAGGATCTTCGAGCTGCGCGACCCGCTGATCGCCGCGCTGCGGGCCGGACTGCCCGCGTACGGCTCCTGTGCCGGGATGATCTTGCTCGCCGACCGGGTGCTCGACGGCACCCATGATCAACAAACCTTCGGCGGGCTCTCGATCACCGTGCGGCGCAACGCTTTCGGCCGTCAGGTCGAGTCCTTCGAGGCCGATGTCGATCTTGAAGGAATCGAGGGCGGCCCGGTGCACACGGTCTTCATCCGGGCCCCGTGGGTGGAGGCAGTCCATGATCACGTCGAGGTTCTCGGTGCGGTGACCCCACCCGGCACCGACGAGTCCAAGATCATCGCGGTGCGTCAGGGCAACCTGCTGGCCACCTCATTCCATCCGGAGGTCACCCAGGACCTGCGGATCCACCGCTACTTCCTGAAACTCGTCGGCGCCCGTTGATCGAGCGCTCAGCTCTTGGGTTGATCCTCGCTGGGCGCCACCGGGTGATCGGGTTCCTCGAACGACTCCTCGGCGTCGGCCTCGTGCGCCGGCACGACCGGGTCCGGCTCCGGCTGCGGCGATGGTTCCGGCTCCGCCGGCGGGGCGGGCTCCGCGGGTGCGGGCTCGGCTGCCGGCGGGCTGGGTGCGGGCGGGCGCGGGCGGGTTCCGGCGACGGCGCCGGCCCGGGCGACATGTTGGCTGCCGAGGACTGCTCCCACGGCGCGCCGGCCGCGCCCCAGACCTCGGCGTCCTGCTGCACCGGCGGCTGCCCGTACGCGGCGTTGCCGACCGGGCGCTCCCGGAGCCGGGCGCGGCGTACGGATTGTCGTAGCCCTGGGGCGCGTTGACCGGCGGGTAGCCCTGCGGTGGGAAACCGGCGGGCTCCTCGGGCACCACGAACAGGGCGACGATGTACAGGACGACCGGAATGCCGGTGAACAGCGAGATGACCACGGTCAGGATCCGCACCAGCGTCGGATCCATGTTGAGGTAGTCGGCGAGACCGCCGCAGACGCCGGCGATCATCCTCTTCGACCGGCTGCGGTACAGCTTCTTGGGGGCCGACGGGGGATAGGGCGAACTCATGGACAGTGCCTTTCGTTTCGTCACGGGAGGTGCGGAAGAGGTGCGGTTCACGATCGGTTGCGGGAGAGTGCCAAGCCGAGCACTCCGGCGGCGATCAGGCCGAGGGGCGCGATGATCTTGACCAGTTGCCAGTTGATCGACCCCACGAACGATAGCCACAGGGAGCCGACGGCGATACTGGTGAACACCAGGCCGAAGATCAGGGCGACGACGTCTCTGCTGCGACTCATTGGCGCACCTCGATGTTGCCGACGTCGAGCGACAGGTCAAGGGTCAGCGTGGGCTGCCCGGGCTCGGCCACGTCAGGATCGGGGATGTCGCCCGTCAGCTCGGTGCCCTGGGCGATCTCCTTGCCGTAGGCCCTGACCTTGCCGAGGTCGGTGGAGTAGTGCACCACGACGTTTGCGTCCTTGGGCACGATCACCTCGAGGCGTCCGAGGTCGACGCGGGCCCGGTAGGCCGCATCCGAGGTCAGCGTCAGCTGGCTGAGATCGACCGTGAGCTGCCCGACATCGAGCGAGTCGCCGCCGGCGGGGAGTTGGCTCACCGAGGTGTAGACCAGCGGCGGGCTGGTCGACTGCGGCAGTTGCGGCGATGCGGCGGCAGCGGAGAAGATCAACGCCGCCACACTGAGCAGCACACCCAGAGCCGAGCAGACCGCGAGCCCGTCCGAACCAGGTGGCCAGGATCAGCGCGATGCCGACCACCAGCAGGCCGGAGCCGAAGTAGGCCGCGAGCGGGATCGAGGCGCCCAGGTATTCGGCGACGCCGAGCCCGGACATGGTCAGCCCGACCAGGATCAGGGTGATGAGCCGCAGCCGTCGGGCCGAGCGGGTCTGCGACATCTTGACCAGGGCGGCCGGAGCGGCCGGCGGCGGATCGACGTAGAGACCGACCGGGTCCGGGGTGGCCAGGAAGGCGCCGCGCTCGGACTCGAAGGACGGCTCCGGTGCCGGGTCTGCGGATCGAGGCTGGGCCATCGGGGGCATCGGGGCCATCGGGGACCTGAGGTGCCATCGGGAGGCATCGGGTCGGCGGTCCGGGGGAACGACCCGGCGAAGTTCGCCGGAGGCGGCACCGGCCAGGTGTACGAGCGCTGAGCCTTGCGATTGGCCCATCTGCCGCGCGTTCTCCTCGATCCGCCGCCGCCAGGCCTCGGCCGCTTCGGTGAACGGGGTGGCCGGTCCCGGATAGCGCATGAACTGCGGCTGGGCGGGGGCGCTGAGCGATGCCGGCGGCGCCGGCTCGCGCCGCGTCGGTGCGCTTGGCCTGACGTGGCTTGTAGAAACCGAAGTACCAGATGACGGCGATGACCACGGCCGGTCCGATGCTGAACGGGCTGATCGAGCCGAAGATGGCGAACATGGCCACGCAGGCCAGGGTGACCACCGCGATCCAGACTTCCTTCGGCCACTTGCGCGCGGCCTCGCCGAACAGGTCGTCGACCGGCGCCTTGTCCTTGCCCTCGACCGGGAGCAGCAGCCAGCCGGCCAGATAGAGGACCACACCCATCCCGGCGCTGAGCGCGAGCAGGGCGAAGGCGACGCGGACCAGCACCGGGTCGACGCCCCAGTGCTTGGCAATGCCGCCGCACAGGCCGGCCAGCTTGGCGTCGCTGGTGCTGCGACGGATCGTCCAGATCGAGCTCATGCGCCCATCCTGCCTAGCGGGTTACCCTCGAACCATCAGGGACGACCCCCAAAGCTCCCCGCTGTTGTGGCTTCGACGGAACCGAAATGACGTCGTAGCCGTCGAAGCGTGCTTTTTTGAGGGAGATCTCCGGGAGCACCCTGCTGGTAGCACTGCCGGACCCATGTGAGGCTGGACTAATCATGACCACCACCGACTCGAGCCGCGTCGACCCGGTCGCCGGGCCCGCGCGGCCGGAGGACGCGGAGACCTTCCGCGCCATCGGTGAGGTTCCGGAATCCACCCTCGGTCCGGCTGACTCGCCCTCCTCATCGACGCCGCCCGAGTCTCCCAGCCGCGGCGGCGTACGGCGCGGAGGAGCCCTCGGACAAGAAGCGGGCCACGCGGATCCCCGAGGGTGCCTGGCTCGGCGGGGTCTGCACCGGACTGGCCCGGCATCTGGGCTGGCCGGTGATGGTGGTGCGGATCACCTTCGTGGCCCTGATGACCTTCCAGTTCATCGGCGTGATCGCGTACGGCGCGCTCTGGTTGCTGATGCCACCCGCGTCCACCGCGGACGCTCCCGGTCTGGAAGCCGCCTCGCGTAAAGGCATGCGGGACCAGGCCCCGGCCAAGCGCCGGATCGACTGGGGCATGGCTCTGGCGCTCGGCGCGCTCGGCATCGGACTGATCTGGTTCATGCAGAGCAGCGGCCTGGGGATCCGTTCCCAGCTGTTCCTTCCGGTGGCCTTCGCCTGCGCCGGCGCCGCGCTGGTCTGGCGGCAGGCCGATACCGCCCAGCAGAAGCGCTGGCGGGCCGAGGCCGGTGGCAAGGCCTGGCTGGCGCCGTTCGTGGCTCGAGGCGGCTGGCCGGCTCTGGTCCGGGTGATCGTCGGCCTCGGTCTGGTCGGCGCCGCGTTCGGCATCGTGATCGCCCAACAGGGGCAGATCAGTCAGCTGCCGCAGGTGATGGCGATGACCACGCTCGCCCTGGCCGGGCTGGCGATCGTCGCTGGCGCCGTGGCTGCACCGATCCCGGACCGCGCTCAACACGGCCCGGGCCGAGAAGGTCCGCGCCGACGCCCGGGCCGACATGGCCGCCCACCTGCACGACTCGGTGCTGCAGACGCTGGCCCTGATCCAGCGGCAGGCCGACGACCCCAAAGCCATCCAGCAGCTGGCCCGCCGCCAGGAGCGGGAGCTGCGCACCTGGCTGTACGGCGACGAGCTGCACGAGACCACCCTCAAGGCGGCGCTGACCGCGGCCGCCGTCGAGGTCGAGGACGAGCGCGGCATCCCGGTCGAGCTGGTGGTGGTCGGCGACTGCGACACCTCTGATCCGGTGCAGTCTCTGGTCCGCGCCGCGCGGGAGGCCATGGTCAATGCGGCCAAGCACTCCGGCGCGGACAAGATCGACGTCTACGCCGAGGTCGACGAGGAACGGATCGAGGTCTTCGTCCGAGACCGCGGCCAAGGCTTCGACCTCGACGGCGTGGCCGAGGACCGGATGGGCGTCAAAGGCAGCATCATCGACCGCATGGCCCGCCACGGCGGCACCGCAACTGTTCGTTCCACACCCGGAGACGGCACCGAAGTACGACTGGAGATCACCCGATGACCGAAGCAGCCCGCCCCGCCCAAGCTCCTCAGACAGCCGCAGCCACCGGTGGCCGAACGCGGTCCGTACCGGGTCGTGGTCGTGGACGACCACGCGATGTTCCGGACCGGTGTGAAGGCGGAGATCGGCCGCTCGGTCGCCGTGGTCGGCGAGGCGGCGGACGTGGACCGGGCGATCGCCGTGGTGCTGCAGACCCGCCCCGATGTGGTGCTGCTCGACGTCCACCTGCCCGGCGGGGGCGGCATCGAGGTGCTGCGCAAGGTGCACGCGAAGAACCCGGAGCAGAAGTTCCTGGCCCTGTCGGTCTCCGACGCCGCCGAGGACGTGATCGGAGTGATCCGGGCCGGGGCTCGCGGCTACGTGACGAAGTCGATCAACGGCACCGAGCTGATCGCCGCGATCCGCCGGGTCGCCGAGGGGGATGCGGTGTTCTCCCCGCGGCTGGCCGGCTTCGTGCTGGACGCGTTCTCCGGGTCGATCGACCTGGCCACCGTTGACGAAGACCTCGACCGGCTCTCGGCCCGGGAGCGGGAGGTGCTGCGACTGATCGCCCGCGGCTACGCGTACAAGGAAGTGGCCAAGGAGCTGTTCATCTCGATCAAGACCGTCGAGACCCACGTGAGCAGCGTGCTGCGCAAGCTGCAGCTCTCCAACCGGCACCAGCTCACCCGCTGGGCGACCGACCGCAAACTGGTCTAGCCGACGCCGAACCCAGGCGCTCCGAACACAGAACAGCCCCGGCCTGGTCGGCCGGGGCTGTTGGTTGCTGTGGAGGCGGACTACGCCGTGCGCCGCTTGGTGATCAGGCCCCAGACGAAGAGCACGATGAGGCTGCCGGCGATCGCCAGGAGCCAGGTGCTCAGGTGGAAGAAGCCCCTCATGCCGACATCGAAGAGGGCTCCGCCGATGATGCCGCCGACGATGGCGCCGATGACCCCGAGGATGAGAGTGGCGATCCAACCCCCACCTTGCCTGCCCGGGAGGATGGCTTTCGCAATCGCGCCCGCAATGAGTCCGACGAGTAGGTATCCGATGATGCTCATGGCGTTGAGATTACGGCGCAAATCTGTGCCGACTCGACAGACGATCCGGATTTCCGGGGTCGTGGCGCACCGAAACCAGGGTTCAACCGGTGATTCAACTGGTTCAGGGCACGGAGGCGACTTAGTCTCGGCGCCATGCAGTTCGCGTACCAGATCACGGTGTTCCTCCACCTCCTCGGGTTCGCGGCCCTGCTCGGTGGCGTGCTGGTCCAGCTGCGGGTGCCCGATCCGGAGGTCAATCGGGCGATGCTGGTCGGTGCACTGATCGAGCTCGTCACGGGTGCCGGGCTGTGGGTTCTGGCCGGGCTCGACTCGTCGCCGGTGAGCGTGCCCCAGCTGGTGGTCAAGTCGGTCATCACCGTCTTCGTCGCGATCCTCGTGGTGCTCAACCGGAAGTACGCGTCGATTCCGCGGGGACTCTGGGCCCTGATCGGCGGTCTGACGCTCGCGAATACCGGGATCGCGGTCTTTTGGCAGTAAGGTCGGCCCAGAAATGGAGGTGCGCGGATGAGGCTCTCGGCGCGGGTGGACTACGCTCTGCGCGCGATGTCGGAGCTCGCCGCCGCTGATGCGCCGCGTACCGTCGAGCAGCTTTCGGCCGCGCAGCGGATTCCCAACAAGTACCTCGAGAGCATTCTCGGCGAGCTGCGGCGCGGCGGACTGCTGCGCAGCCAGCGCGGTCCGGACGGCGGCTACCGGCTGGCCCGGCTCGCCTCGGAGATCAGCATCGCCGACGTCATCCGCGCGCTGGACGGGGAACTGGCCAACGTCCGCGGCAGCCGCCCCGAGCACCTGGAGTACGTCGGTGCCGCCGCCGCTCTGCAGGAGGTCTGGATCGCCCTCCGCGCCTCGGAGCGGGCCATCCTGGAGGGCGTGACGCTGGCTCACGTCGCCGCCGGCGAGCTGCCCAAGTCGGTGGCCGCGCTGGTCGCGAATCCCTCCGCCTGGATCTGACCCTCCCGGAGCGGGCGATCCCGCATCTCGAGCCACGTGTCTGAGATATGAGACGCGGATGGTCGACGGCCGCGCTGGCCGGGTACCGTTCTCTGTAATTCCTAGTAAGTCGCTAGGCTTTGTCCATCCCGAAGGACCCCCCGATGCGCAAACTGATCGTGCTGGCTCTCGTCGGCCTCGCCGCCCAGCTCGTCGACGGCAGCCTCGGTATGGGTTACGGCGTGACGTCGTCCACGCTGCTCGTCCTCGTCGGCCTGACGCCCGCCGCCGCGTCGGCCTCGGTGCACATCAGCGAGCTCGGTACCAACATCGCGTCCGGCCTCTCCCACTGGAAGCTCAAGAACGTCGACTGGAGGGTGGTGGCCCGGATCGCCGGACCCGGCGCGATCGGCGCCTTCCTCGGCGCCACCGTGCTGTCCCATCTCTCCACCGAGTGGGCGAAGCCGATCATGTCCGCCATCCTGGCCGGGCTCGGCATCTACATCATCGTCCGGTTCATCCTCGGCGTCCGGCCGCAACTGAAGAAGCAACTGACGCTGAAGTTCCTCGCGCCGCTCGGCCTGTTCGCGGGCTTCGTCGACGCGACCGGTGGTGGCGGTTGGGGTCCCGGTGGCCACCCCGGCGCTGCTCGCCGACGGCCGGATGGAGCCGCGCAAGGTGATCGGCTCGATCGACACCTCCGAGTTCGCGGTCAGCGCCGCAGCGAGCCTCGGCTTCATCATCGGTCTGGGCACGGCCGGCATCCACTGGGGCATCGCCGTCGCCCTGCTGGCCGGCGGCCTGATCGCCGCGCCGTTCGCCGCGTACCTGGTGAAGATCGCTCCGGCCCACCTGCTCGGCGTCGCCGTCGGCGGCGTGATCCTGTTGACCAACGCCCGCACCCTGCTGGTGTCCTTCGACGTGACCGACTCGATCCGCTGGCTCGTGTACGCGGCCATCCTGCTGCTCACGATCGGCGCGCTCTACGTCGCGGTGCAGCGCAACAAGCGTCAAGCCGGCACGCGCCAGGCGGCCGCCGAGGAAGCCGAGGTCACCGAAGCCGTCAACGCCTGACGCCCGTTCTGCCGCTGGGCCGGCCGCTCTACAGCAGTGGGCGCAGCGGCGTCAGGACCGTTTCGGAGAACTTCACCATCGCGTGCCGGCGCTGCCAGTCGGGCAGGGAGAGTTCGATGGTGTTGGACGAGTCGACGGCGAAGATGTCCTCCATCTGCCGGGCGACGTCGGCGTTGAACACCTCGACGTTGATCTCGTAGTTGCCGAGCAGACTCAGCCGATCGATGTTGGCGGTACCGATCGTCGACCACTGTCCGTCGATGGTCGCCGTCTTGGCGTGCACCATCGCACCCTGATAGAGCAGCAGCCGTACGCCGGCCCGCAGGAACGAACTGTAGAAGCCGCGGGCCAACCAGTCGGCGACGATGTGGTTGGACTCCGCCGGGATGATGATCCGCACGTCGACTCCGCGGCGGGCGGCCCGGATCAGCGCCGACAGCATGTCGGAGTCGGGGATCAGGTACGCGTGGGTCATGTAGATGTGGTGCGAGGCGCGGTCGATCGCATCGAGGTACATGCCGCGGATCGGGTAGACCATGTTGCGCGGCATGTTGCGGTGGATCCGGATGTCCGACTGCCAGGTGCGGCTGCCGAAGTCGGGCAGGGAGGCTCGCCGGCGGCCGGCCCAGAGGTTCCAGTAGTCGATGAAGGCGTTCTGCACGTCCCAGACGATGTCGCCGGTCAGCCGCGCGTGGGTGTCCCGCCAGTCGGTCGCGTACAGGCTGCCGATGTTGTAGCCGCCGACGAACGCGACCACGTCGTCGACCACCAGCACCTTGCGGTGGTCGCGACCGCTGTTGCGCGGGAACCGGAAGCGGAGACGCGATCATCGGATGGCGACGGACCGCGATGTTCTTGGGCAGCACGAAGAAGCTCCGCGGCACGACCAGGTTGGCGAACTCGTCGAAGACGACATAGACCTTCACGCCTCGGTTCGCGGCGTCGATCAGCGCATCCTTGAACGCCTGCCCGACGGCGTCACCCTTCCAGATGAAGGTCTCGAAGAAGACCCGCGACTTCGCCTGCCGGATCGCGTCCAGCATGTCCCGGTAGAGGTCCTCGCCGTAGGTGTAGACGGTGACCTCCGACGTGCCCGCCGTCACCGAACGCGGGGCGCTGCGCGGGAAGACGGCCGGCCGGCGCAACCGCTTGCGCCGATAGTCCACGACCACGAGGGTCAGCAGCGTCGCGCCCTGCACGGCCGCGACCGCCTGGACGATGTGCTTGATGATCCGGCGCAACCTGATCTTCTTCCACCACATGACACTCAATTTACGCGCGATTCGACAGACCGCCAGATGTCGGCGGCGCGCACTAAGGTGGGGCGCGTTATGAGCGCTCCGACCCAACCCCCGACGACCCGGCCCGCCCGCCGCACGGCCGAGCAGTTGCTCGACGGACTCAACCCGCCGCAGCGCACCGCCGTGCTCCACCAGGGCGCGCCGGTGCTGGTGGTCGCCGGGGCCGGTTCGGGCAAGACCCGGGTGCTGACCCGGCGGATCGCCTACCTCGTCGGCGAGCGCCGCGCCCACCCCGGCTCGATCCTGGCGATCACCTTCACCAACAAGGCGGCGGCCGAGATGCGTGGCCGGGTGATCGAACTGGTCGGCAACCGCGCCAAGCTGATGTGGGTCTCGACCTTCCATTCGGCGTGCGTCCGGATCCTGCGCTCAGAGATCGGCCGGTTCAACATCTCGCGGACCTTCTCGATCTACGACGACGCCGATTCCAAGCGGCTGATGCAGCTCGTGGCCGCCGATCTTGATCTTGATTCCAAGCAGTTCCCGGTCCGGGTGATCATGAACTGGGTGTCCACGAAGAAGAACGATCTCGTTGATCATGAGACGGCCGCGACGCAGGCCATGGGTCCACGGGAGGAGTCGCTGGCGGAGGCGTACAAGGAGTATCAGCGTCGGCTGACGGCAGCCAACGCGCTGGACTTCGACGACTTGATCATGACCACAGTCCATCTGCTGCAGGCTTTTCCCGATCTGCGCGAGCAGTATCGGCGGCGGTTCCGGCACGTGCTGGTCGACGAGTACCAAGACACCAACCACGCCCAGTACGTGCTGATCCGCGAGCTGTGCTCGGCCGATGTCGATCATGATCCCGGCACGGTGGCGATCGAGCCGCCGGAGCTGATGGTGGTGGGTGACTCGGATCAGTCGATCTATGCCTTCCGGGGCGCGACGATCCGCAACATCAACGCCTTCGAGTCCGACTTCCCGGGCGCGGAGGTGGTCATGCTCGAGCAGAACTACCGCTCGACGCAGACGATCCTGGCGGCCGCGAACTCGGTGATCGTCCAGAACGAGGGCCGCAAGCCGAAGAACCTCTGGTCCGACGCCGGCGACGGCGAGCAGATCGTCGGCTACGTGGCGGATTCCGAGCACGACGAGGCCCAGTTCGTGGCCGGTGAGATCCGGCGGCTGGCCGACGCGGGCGCGGCGCGCTACGGGGACGCGGCGGTCTTCTATCGCACCAACGCGCAGTCCAGGACCTTCGAGGAGGTCTTCATCCGGGTGGGCCTGCCCTACAAGGTGGTCGGCGGGGTCCGCTTCTACGAGCGGCGCGAGGTCCGGGACGCGATCTCCTACCTGCGCGCCATCGCCAATCGGAGCGACGACGTCTCACTGCGGCGCATCCTCAACGTGCCCAAGCGGGGGATCGGCGACAAGGCCGAAGGTGCGGTCGCCGCGCTGGCGGCCAAGGAGCAGATCAGCTTCGGGGATGCGCTGCGCCGGGTGGACGAGATTCCCGGCCTCGCCAGCCGATCAGCCGGCCAGCTGCAAAGCCTTCGCGGCCTTCATGGACGAGCACGAGGCCATGGTCGCCGAGCAGGTGCCGGCCGATGCGATCCTGACCAGCGTGCTGGAGAAGTCGGGCTATCTCGCCGATCTGCACGGCTCGAGCGATCCGCAGGACGAGACCCGGCTGGAGAACCTGTTCGAGTTGATCACCGTGGCCCGCGAGTTCGTCAGCGGAGCGGCGGTGCTGGCCGCGGCGGAGGACGTCGAGGATCTGGGCGAGGTCGACGAGTTCGGCGTGCTGACCGATCTGGGCGACGTGCTCGACCCCGAGGCCGATCTGGCCGCGGGCGCAGCCGAGCCGGACCCGTCACTCGGTGCGTTCCTGGAACGGGTCGCCCTGGTCGCCGACTCCGACCAGATCCCGGCCGGACCGGATGCGGAGGACGCCGGGGTGGTCACGCTGATGACGCTGCACACGGCCAAGGGTCTGGAGTTCGACAACGTCTTCCTCACCGGGCTGGAGGACGGCGTCTTCCCGCACCAGCGGGCGCTGACCGACAAGTCCGAGCTCGCCGAGGAACGCCGGTTGGCGTACGTGGGGATCACCCGGGCGCGGAAGCGGCTGCACATCTCCCGGGCGATCGCCCGAACGGCGTGGGGCAGTCCGCAGCACAACCCGCCCAGCCGGTTCCTGGCCGAGATCCCGGACCGGCTGTTCGACTGGCGGCGTACCGAACGATCGGTGACCAACTGGCGGAACAGTTCGGCGACCACGGCCAATCGCACCTGGCGGAACACGGTCGGCTACGGGGCGGCGCCGCCGAAGGTCCGGCAGATTCCGTCACTGGTGGCCGGTGACCGGGTGCTGCACTCGACGTTCGGCATGGGCAAGGTGGTGGCCACCTCGGGTGAGGGCGACAAGTCGATGGCCGACGTGGACTTCGGCTCGTCCGGCCTGAAACGCCTGTCGCTGAAGCACGCGCCGCTGGAGAAGATGTAGCGGGAGAGGGAGCGGTCAGTTGCCGCCGCGCCTGATCCGGTCGAGGAATCGGCCGGCCCGGCTCGACCGCTCGGGAGCGGCCGCCGGCGCGGGCGGCTCGATCGGATCGTCTCGCCGCTCGGCGATCTCCAGCCGCAGCTTGGCCCCCGGTGTCGACCAGTCGGGTCGGACGGCGACCGGGCCGCGGCTCGGGGTCCAGACCGGCGGGGTCGGCGGGCCGCCCTGGGCATCACGAACCGGCGGCGGCGACCGACGCCGAGAATCTGGCCGAAGAACCAGACCGTGTAGGTGCCCGGCGGCAATGGCCCGCCGGCCGCGGCCGTCGCCGGATCCACGCTCAGCTCACCGGACAGCACGACCTGATGGCGGCCGTCGCGCGGTCGGCTCGAGGGCGGGCGTGAGCTGCGCCGGCGGATACCACCACACCTGCCGCTCGGCGTCCTCCAGCAGCAGTTCGCCCTGCGCGCCGAGCAGCGGGTCGCCCACCGGGAAGGGGTCGAGATCCTCGAGACCGGCGGTCAACTCGGGGTCGAGCAGCCAGCCGTCCGGTCCGTCGACGAGGGTGAGCGGCCGCGAGCCGTCGCCGTCGGGCAGCGCCAGGCTGAATCGTCACGTCGACGCGGAAGACGCCGTCGTCGTCGATCCGCGCCCGGCGGCGCTCGATCACCGGGGCCAGGTCGACGATCCGCTTGCTCAGCGTCTGCAGCCCCTGGGCGTCCTCGCGCTCCACCAGCAGTCCGCGCAGCCGCCGGACGGCGGGCAGCCCGTCGCGCACCGCCGGGCGGGAAGCCTCGCGGGCGACCGCGCTCAGGTGGGGGAGGGCGGTCAGCCATTCGCCGTTCGGGTCGTCGGCGACCGCGCGCTCGTTGACCCGGCTCATGGTCTCGACGCGGTAGAGACGGCGGAGGAACGCCTCCTGCTGCTCGCCGGGCTCGGTCCCGTCGCGCACCGTGTCGATGATGACGCGCGCAGCCGGCCGGTAGTGGTCGGCGAGGTCGAACCAGGCCTGACTGTTGTTGCCGCCGTCGTCGCGCTGGTGCCACCAGTAGCAGACCTCGTCGGCGACGCACCGACAGGCGCGGGTTGTGCACGTAGGCGCGGGTGACGAAGAGCAGGTCCTCCATCCGCCAGTAGCCCTCGGGGAAGCGGATGCCGTGCTCGTTGAGGAAGGCCCGGCGGAACATCTTGTGCCCGGTCAGCGAGTCGATCGCGCTGGTCTCGGCGAGCGTCGCCGACTCGACCGACTGCGCGGAAGATCGTGGTCGGCTTGGCCATCGACGCCGCCCATCTTCCCGAGCACGATGTCGGAGTGGTTGCGGCTCGCGACGTCGTACATCCGTTCGAGAGCGTCCGGCGCGAGTTCGTCGTCCTGGTCGACGAACTGGATGTACTCAGCGGTCGAGGCCTCGATGCCGACGTTGCGCGGCTTCCCGGGCCAGCCGGAGTTCTCCTGCGAGATGAGCCGGGCGTGCGGATGGCGTTCGGTGATCCTGCCGCAGCCGGTCCCCGGAGCCGTCGGTCGACCCGTCGTCGACGTAGATGACCTCGTACGCGTCGCTGCCCAGGCTCTGCTCGAGCAGCGAGGGGCGCAGCGGTCGAGGTACTCCCCGGCGTTGTAGACCGGGACGACGACGGAGACCTTCAGCGACACCCGCCAAGTCTGTCAGCCGGGACGGCCTACGGATGCAGGCCGTGGGCGTTCAGCCAGGGCACCGGGTTGACGGCCTTGTAGACGTCGCCCGGGGTGATCCCGGCGGGGTAGACCTCGAAGTGGACGTGCGGGCCGAAGGTGCGGCCGGTCATGCCGACCGCGCCGACGAGCTGACAGGCGCTGACGGTCTGGCCGACCTTGACCGAGACGGTCGACATGTGCGCCATCAGGGTATGGGTGCCGTCCGGGTACTTGATCGCCACGTAGTTGCCGGCCCAGCCGCTGGCCGGACCGCTGCCGGCGTTGGTCACCACACCGGCGGCGGGAGCGTGCAGCGGGGTGCCGACGGGGGCGGAGAAGTCGAAGCCGGTGTGGTAGCGCGACCAGACGCCGACCTGGCCGAACCGGGCCGCGATGCTGTAGCCACGGGTGATCGGCAGGCAGCTCTTGCCGCCGGACTTCACCTTGCTGGCGTCGGCTCGCGGGTCGGCGAGGGGGTCCCGCTGCTGCCGGCGGTGGTGGTGCCGGCCTTGCCGTTCGCGATCAGCGCGGCCTGCTTGCGGGTGGCGTCGGAGGCAGACTCGAGGGCCTTCTCGCGGGCCTTGGCGCCCTTGTCGGTCGCCGCTTCGGCGACATCGTCCTCGGCCTTGCTCAGTTCCTCCGCGCGCTGGTCGGCGAGACTTTGCACCTTCGCGGGATCGAGGGCTTCGCGGGCGGTGTCACGGCTGGTCTTGTCCGCGGTCCGGCTGGTGTCGGTCTGAACGGTGGTGTTCGGCGTCGGCGGTCGTGGTGTGCTGGGCGGCACCGGTGAGCACCACCGAGCCGGCGACGCCGAGGCCGAGGAGCGGACACGGCCAGGGCCGCGACGCCGTGTCGCAGCCAGCCCATCTTGTCTTCCTTGATGTCCTCTATCAGGGCGCGCCGCGCATGCGCGGGCTGCAGCGATGATGAGTTGGGCACTCAGGATCTCCTTGTACGACGACAGGTGTGTCCTTGCCCCTGCGCAGTACCGCCGTTGGTCATCTGCAGCTCGAGGCCCGCCTGGTTGATGGTTCAACGGTGGACTCTTCTCGAGAACCATAACGGAAACATAACGGGCGTGTAAAAACGGTGCCCAACCAGTGCCGTGAGTGGTATTTCCCCTTGTGACGGGCGTCTCAGTCGGCTGCCGGTTCCGCCGGACGGTCCAGATCAGTGGGTCTGGACGCCGTTCGCGGCCAGCCAGGGACCGGGATTGATCGCCTTGTAGACGTCGCCGTACTTGACGCCGACGGGGTACAGCTCGAAGTGCAGGTGCGCCCCGAACGCGCGACCGGTCTGGCCGACGTAGCCGATGACCTGGCCCGCCTGGACGATCTGGCCGACGTGCGCCGCCATCGACGACATGTGCGAGTACATCGTGGTCTGGCCGTCGGCGTGCTTGATGGCGACGTGGTTGCCGGCCCAGTCGCCGGAGTTGCCGGCGTAGAGCACCACCCCGGGCATCACGGCGTGGATCGGGGTGCCGTACGAGGCCCGGAAGTCCAGCCCGGTGTGATAGCGCGACCACATGCCGTACTGGCCGAAGTGGGCACCGATCACCGCACCCGGAACCGGGGAAGCGCCGCGGCCGCCGGTCGGGATGGTGCTCGTAGTGTCGTGCTGGCCGTCTCACTGGTCTCGGCCGCCTGGCGGTCGCTGGCCGCGGCGACCCGGGCGGCGGCGGTTCGGCGCAGGCTCTCCTGGACGAGTTTGGCCGCGGTCTCCCGGCTGGCCTCGTTGGCCTCGATCAGGGTCTTCTGCCGGGCATCGGAGGCGGCGGCGCGATCGGCCTTGCTGACGTCCTCGGCCGACTTCGCCAGTTCTTCGGCGCGCTGAGCGGCCTGTTCCTTGACGATCGCGCTGCGCACGGCGGCGCTGCGGGTCGCCCTGCTCGGCGGCCGCGCCCCGGGGGGTGAAGGCCTTGGCGGCGCTCGGACGGGCGCTTGGCCGGCTTCTTGGTGGCCGGCGCTGCGGCCGGGTTGGCGATCTGTGCGGTGCTGATGCCGTCAGAGGTGGCATGGGTGGTCTCGGCGCTGGTGGTCAACGCGACCGAACCGGCGACGGCAAGACCGAGAGCGGAGATTCCGAGCGCAGCAAAGCCGTGCGACAGCCAACTACGGCCGTCGTCACGATCGACGTCAGCCGACTTGGCCCGGCGCGATGTCCGCGCGGGCGGCTGCGATGCCACGAACTGCTCTCCCATCCCAACGTACGGCGTGCGCACGTGCGCTATCCAGCGCGGCCCGATCGGCATCCAGCAGGGGGAAGGCTGCTCGGATGACGCGTCATCCACGTGCCCAAGTCCTCTTCCCACGGTGTGAGCCCAGTCGAGAGGGTCAGGCAGTGTGAGAAAGATAACAAATAGGTCACGCAACCTCAAACCGTTGGCCAGGATCCGCAGGCGGAAGGAACCCCCTCATTCTAGAGGTGTCGCGGGCACCGATTCGGTACCGTCCGGGTCAAGATCTCGCAACGCTGAGGCGATCTCGAAGGCGATCCGGCCGTTGTGGGGCATCGACAGGTGGCCGACGCCGCGTACGGCGATGTTGCGGGCGTTCAGATCCGGGTGCAGCACCATCGCGTTCCGGCTCGGCCCGACCACGTGATCGATGTCGCTGTGGAAGGCGACGAAACGCGTACGGCAGCCCGTGGCCGGCTCGGCCAGCTCCCGGATCAGCGGCGATTGCGGCGTGAGCTGGCGGATCAGCGGCAGCAGCGGCATCGCGTGGGCGAGCTGGGTGCCCTGGTGCGGCGTACCGAGGGTGACCAGGGTGTGGACGAAGGCGTCGCCGCCGAGCCGCTGCACGTAGTACCGCGCGATCAGCCCGCCCAGGCTGTGGCCGATCACGTGCACCCGCTCGTAGCCGCTGTTGGCGGCCAGCTTCTCGATCTCCTCACCGAGCAGTTCGGCGGCTTGGGGGATGTCGCGGGTGAGCAGGCCGTAGTCGTACACCGACAGCGTGCGGAAACCGCGGCGCCGGAGCGCCCGCTCCATCACGGTGAAGATCGAGTGGTTGTCGACGATCCCGTGGACCAGCAGGATCGGGGTCTCGGCGGCGTCGACGCCGTGGTGGAACAGTCCGCGCTGTTCGGGGCTGAGGTGGGAGAGATCGTGCCGCGTGCGGACCCGGTTGAAGGGCTCAGGCCACACGCCCAGCGGATACATCAGCATGTGCGCCGCGGTCCATCCCAGTTCGACCGCTACCCCGGAGGCCGTCCGCGGGACATCGCGGGCGAGCGTGCGGAGCCCTTCGACCAACTCGGGGATCGCGGACCCGAGGGAGCGGCTCTGCACAGAGCGAACAGTACCCCCGAGTACCGTGGCTTTCATGGACGCCGACACCGCCGTCGAGGCCACGGGTCGGCTGCGGATCATCGTCGCGAAACCCGGCCTGGACGGACACGATCGCGGCGCGAAAGTCGTCGCTCGCGCGCTCCGCGACGCCGGGATGGAAGTCATCTACACCGGTCTGCACCAGACGCCCGAGCAGATCGTCCAGACGGCGCTGGCCGAGGACGCCGACGCGATCGGCCTCTCGGTGCTGTCGGGGGCCCATCTGACGCTGTTCGCCAAGGTCGTCGAACTGCTGAGGAAGGCCGAGGCGAGCGACATCGTGGTCTTCGGTGGCGGCATCATTCCCGAGGCCGACCGCGCCCTCCTCGCCGAGATGGGCGTGGCTCAGGTGTTCACCCCCGGCGCGACGATGAGCGAGATCGTCACCTGGGTGCGGGCGAACGTCGCTCGGCACGACGACCTCTGACCGGGCCGTGGCCCGGCGTCGCCGGGCGGCGGGGGTCCCGACGAACCTCCGGGCGTGACCACTAGGCTCACTGGTGGTCTGCGACAGCACACCGCTCACCCGAGTCCATCCCAGCCAGGAGGCAAGCGTGGATCTGTACGAGTACCAGGCGCGGGACGTTTTCGAAGCCCACGGCGTACCGGTGTTGCGTGGTATCACCGCCACCACGCCCGAGGAGGCCAGGGCTGCGGCCGCCGAGCTCGGCACCCCGGTCGTGGTCGTCAAGGCCCAGGTGAAGACCGGCGGCCGCGGCAAGGCCGGCGGGGTCAAGATCGCGAAGAGTCCGGACGAGGCCGCCCAGCGGGCCGAGGAGATTCTCGGGCTGGACATCAAGGGCCACGTGGTCAAGACCGTGATGATCGCCGAGGGCGCCGACATCGCCGAGGAGTACTACTTCTCGCTGCTGCTGGATCGCGCCAACCGCCGCTACCTGGCCATGTGCTCCAAAGAGGGCGGCATGGACATCGAGACCCTCGCCGTGGAGCGGCCGGACGCGCTGGCCCGGATCCCGGTGGATCCCAACGTCGGCATCGACCAGGCCAAGGCCGACGAGATCGTCGCCGCCGCCGGCTTCGAGGGCGCCGACGCCGCCGAGATCGCCCGGGTGCTGCAACTGCTCGGCAAGGTGTACGAGGGTGAGGACGCCACGCTGGTCGAGGTCAATCCACTGGTCAAGACCGGCGACGGCAAGATCGTCGCGCTGGACGGCAAGGTCTCGCTGGACGAGAACGCCGACTTCCGGCATCCCGAGCACGAGGCTCTCGCGGACAAGTCCGCCGAGGATCCGCTCGAGGCGGCGGCCAAGGCCAAGGGCCTGAACTACGTGAAGCTCGACGGGTCCGTCGGCATCATCGGCAACGGGGCCGGCCTGGTGATGAGCACCCTGGACGTCGTCGCGTACGCGGGTGAGGAGTTCGACGGGTCGCCCAGGCCGGCCAACTTCCTCGACATCGGCGGTGGCGCCAGCGCCGAGGTGATGGCCAACGGGCTGGAGATCATCATCGGCGACGAGCAGGTGAAGAGCGTGTTCGTGAACGTCTTCGGCGGCATCACCGCCTGCGACGCGGTGGCCAACGGCATCGTGCAGGCCTTCGAACTGCTGGCCAGCCGCGATGAGCACGTCGACGTCCCGCTGGTCGTCCGGCTGGACGGCAACAATGCCGAGCTGGGCCGGAAGATCCTGTCCGATGCGGGCCTGCCCGGTCTCGAGCAGGTGGACACGATGGACGGTGCGGCCCGCCGGGCTGCCGAGCTGGCCGCGAGCTAAGGGGCATGTGACAGTGTCGATCTTTCTGAATTCCGACTCCAAGGTCATCGTGCAGGGCATGACCGGATCCGAGGGGCGCAAGCACACCCAGCGGATGCTGTCCTCGGGCACCCAGATCGTCGGTGGCGTGACGCCCCGCAAGGGCGGCCAGACGGTGGAGTTCGAGGATGCCTCGGTGCCGGTCTTCAACTCCGTCGCCGAGGCGGTCGAGGCCACCGGTGCGAACGTCACGGTGATCTTCGTTCCGGCCAAGTTCACCAAGGGAGCGGTCGTCGAGGCGATCGAGGCCAAGATCCCGCTGGCCATCGTGATCACCGAAGGGGTGCCGGTGAAGGACTCGGCGGAGTTCTTCGCCCTGTCCCAGGGCTCGTCGACCCGGCTGATCGGGCCGAACTGTCCGGGATTGATCTCGCCCGGGCAGTCCAACGCGGGCATCATCCCGGCCGACATCACCAAGGCCGGCCGGATCGGTCTGGTGTCGAAGTCGGGCACCCTGACGTACCAGATGATGTATGAGTTGCGCGACATCGGCTTCTCGTCGGCGGTCGGCATCGGCGGCGACCCGGTGATCGGGACGACGCACATCGACGCGCTGCAGGCGTTCCAGGACGATCCGGACACCGACGCCATCGTGATGATCGGCGAGATCGGCGGCGACGCCGAGGAGCGGGCGGCCGAATTCATCAAGGCCAACGTGACGAAGCCCGTCGTCGGCTACGTCGCCGGCTTCACCGCACCGGAGGGCAAGACCATGGGCCACGCCGGTGCCATCGTCTCCGGCTCCTCCGGCACGGCCGCCGCCAAGCAGGAGGCGCTCGAAGCCGCCGGGGTGAAGGTCGGCAAGACGCCGAGCGAGACCGCCGAGCTGATGCGCCAGATCATGGTGCAGCTCTAGCTTGTCTCGGCGCTGGGCTGTCGGATTCCCACGTATACGTGGGAATCTCGCACTGTACCCAGGAAGTTTCCTGGGTACAGCGACAGGACAACTAGGTACGCGCGACTGCGCGCGAGCGTCGGAATTCGCGTCAGGCGAGGGCGCGCGCGAGCGCACAACTAATTGACCTGCGTGGCGCGCTCTCCGGCGCGGAGGGCGACGGCGTCCCACTGCTCGTCGGTGAAGTCGAACTCACCCTTCGGGTTGAGGAAGGTGTAGACGACCTTCGAGCCGGTGGCGACGATGCCGACGCGGTACTTCTGCGGGCCCTTCGTCGACTTCTGGGTGATCGTGGAGGTCCAGCCGGCGACGTCGCTGTCCTCGGCTCCGGTGCTCGAGACCTTGGCCGGCCCGGACACCGTGGCCGTGAGCTTGCGCTTCTTGCACCCGGCGATGTTGCTCTTGATCTTCTCGGCCAGCTTGGTGGCGGCCTCGTCGTCCTTCATCGTCAGCACGATCTCGTTGACGCCGAAGAAGGCATCACCGCTGTCTTGGTAGAGATAGATCCGCGAGCTCTTGTCCTCCGCGTCCAGCGTGGTCCAGAACACGCCCTCGCAACCCGAGCCGAGGAAGTCCTCCTTCGGCAGGCCGATCGCGTCGGCGACCCAGGGCGACACCTGGGTGCCGGCCGGCGGCAGGTCCCCGAGCGCCAGGAATCCCGGCTCGTCGCCGCCCAGCGGCGGCGGGCCGTCCTTGACCGATGCCTCGCCGCCGCACGCGCCGCCGGTGGCTTCGCACTGCGTCGCCGTGATGGCGGCCAGAGTCTTCGCGACCTTCGTCACCGCGATCGGCTTGCTCGGCTGGGCGGCATCGAGGATGTTGACGACCCGGCCGCTGCGGCTGATGACCACGCTGTGCACCTGGGTCTTCGATCCGTCGACGCTGTGGATGACCACCCCGACCGACTGGTCGCCGACCCCGCTGACCGTGCGGCCGGAGGCGATGTAGGAACCCGCGGTCGGGCAACTGCCGAGCGTCTTGGCGGCGACGACGAAGGCCTGGGTGGCCGCTTCGGGGGAGGCGTACGCGGACGCCTGGTGCAGAGCCACCGGCGCCGACTTGCCGCTGCTGCCCAGCAACTGGGCGACTTCGGTGTCTGCGGTCGGCTCGCCCTCGACCGGATCGCCGCCGAAGCACGCCGGGACGGGCGTGTCCTCGGACGGGCCGCGCTGGGTGCGCTCGACCGTCCAGGTGCGCTTCGAGTCCAAGGTGGCGGCCTGATCGGGGTTCAGCAGCAGCGCGTCGGTGAGGAGCTCGGTGCTGGGGTGCCGGGCGACGGCTCCTGGGTTGATCCCGGTGCGCTGCCGCCGGTGGTCGTCGTCGGGCCGGGGTTGGCCTGCGGGCTCTTCCCGATGCCGATCACGGCGTAGCCGACGGCGAGGCCGATGACGATGACCGCAGCCACCGCCCCGATCAGCAGGGCGAGCCGGGTGCGCGGGTGCGGAGGCTTGCGCTCGTCCTCGTCGAAGTCGTCGAAGCGTCTCCCGTGACGATGTCGCGCGAGCGGTCGAGCGGCTCCGGGGCAGGATGGTGGTCGCTCGTCGTCGAAGGAAGGGGTGCGCCGCGGCGCGAACGTGATCGGACGGACGCTCGTCTCGTCGGGCCCGGAGACAGCGCCCGTCGGCGGTCGGGGCGATGCGGCCGGGGACCTCGTCGCGATAGAGCGGCTTCGGCTGATCGTCGTCCAGCAGCGGTCCCAGCGTCGGAAATCTCGGACCGGGTCGCCGGCGCCGGGATCGCGCGGGGGCTGGTCAGGTGGGGCTGGACGCTCGGACGCCGACTCCTTGCCGGCGACCGGATCGGACCCGGATTCGATGAAGGCACGACGGGGCCGATAGTTCTCCGACTCCTTGTCGACCATGCTGAACTGCTCCTTGTGAGGGTTTGGGCGGCGCCTGGCGCGGCGGTCAGATGAGCGCGTCGTCATCGGTGGGACCCGGCGATCAACGAAGACTTTACCTGCGCCGGGCGTGTCTGGCGCATTTCGCGAAGGCGGGCTGGGTGAGCATTGGACTCGGAGCCATGGCCTCGCTCCTCTCCGCCCGCCGAACGGGCTCCGACATCACCCTGCAAGCCACCGAAGCGCGGCGCCCCGACGATGACCCGCCGCCCGATCCGCAGCCTGCGCTGCCCATCGGCTGGATCCTGCTGGCCATTGCCGGCGGTCTCGCGGCAGCCGCGGCCAGCTGGATTCTCAGCGCGGGTCTGACCGTTGTCGGCTGGCTGGCCGCCGATCCCGGCACGCTCGGCGATGCGCTGGACGTCGGGACCCGGATCTGGCTGCTCGGCAACGGCGTGAGCGCCCGAATCGGCGACATCCCGGTGACCCTGGTGCCCTGGGGCGCCACCGCCCTGAGTGCGTTCATGCTGTCCAAGTTCGCCGCCGCGGCCGCGCGGCGGATGCGCGACGACGAGGCGGCCGGACCCGGCGTGATCAGCGTGGCCACGACCGCCGCCTATCTGGTGCCGGTGCTGGTGGTCGCGGTCTTCATGGGCGAGCCCTGGCAGCAGCCGGCCCACTGGGCCGCCGTCGTGGCGGTGCTCGCTCGGGTCCGCGTACGTGGGCGGCAGCCGCGCACTGGGCGGCGGGCTGACCGACGCTCTGCCTGCCTGGCTGCGGAGTGTGCCGCGGGCCGTGGTCGGCGCCCAGCTGGTGATGCTCGCCGCCGGGGCGGCGGTGCTGCTGACCGGGCTGGTCCGTCATCTGGACCGGGTCGAGGCGCTCTTCGATGCGCTCGGTCCCGGGGTGGCCGGAGGCATCGCCCTGCTGATGGTCCAGCTCGCGTTCGCACCGAATGCGTTCGTCTGGTCCGGCTCGTACGCGCTCGGCGCGGGCTTCTCGCTGGGCACCGGCTCGGTCGTGGCGCCGGCCGGCACCGAACTGGGCATCCTGCCCGGGATCCCGATGCTCGGCGCGCTGCCGGCCACCGGTCCGGGCGGCGTGGCGCAGTTGTGGTGGCTGGCGGCCGGCGTCCTCGCCGGGGCCGTCGCCGCCTGGATCGTGGTGCGGTCCCGGCCGGCCGCGCGCTTCGACGAGACCAGCCTGGTCGGCGGCTTGGCCGGTGTGCTGTCCGGTGCCCTGTTCACGGGGCTCGCCTGGGCCGCCAGCGGCGACCTCGGCACCCTCCGGCTGGCCGATCTCGGCCCGCGCCTGCTGCCCCTGCTGGTCATGGGCGTGACCACCATGGGCCTCGCGGGCATGATCACCGGCCTGCTGCTCGGGATAGGTCGGCGCCTGCGCACTCGGTAGGGTGAGCGTCGTGCCTGCCCGCCTCGTCGTTCTCATCTCGGGCACCGGCACCCTGTTGCAGGCCCTGATCGACGCCACGGCCGACCCCGCGTACGGGGCGGAGATCGTGGCGGTCGGCGCCGACCGACCCGGCATCGCCGGGCTCGAGCGCGCCGCACGGGCGGGCATCCCGACCTTCGTCGAGCCGCTGTCACCAGGCGCAGGACCGGACCGACTGGGACCGCCGGCTGACCGCTCAGGTGGCCGCGTACCGGCCCGACCTGGTGATCAGCGCCGGCTTCATGAAGCTGGTCGGTGATCATTTCCTGGCCACCTTCGGCGGGAAGATGATCAACACCCATCCGGCGCTGCTGCCGTCGTTTCCCGGCATGCACGGGCCGCGGGATGCGCTCGCGTACGGGGTCAAGATCACCGGAGCCTCGGTGTTCCTGGTCGACGCCGGCGTCGACACCGGGGTGATCGTCGACCAGGCCGCGGTGCCGGTCGCCGACGACGACACCGTGGAATCCCTGCACGAACGGATCAAGGTCGCCGAACGCGACCTGCTCGTCGACACGACTCACCGGCTCGCCACCCGCAGGTGGCAGGTGTCCGGCAGAAAGGTGCTCATCTCATGACCGACAGCCCAGACACCGGTCGCCGGCCGATCAGGCGCGCCCTGGTCTCGGTGTACGACAAGACCGAGTTGATCATGATCGCCGAGGCGCTGGTCGAGGCCGGGGTGGAGATCGTCTCCACCGGCTCGACGGCCAGGACCATCGCCGACGCCGGCCTGCCGGTCACCCAGATCGAGCAGGTGACCGGCTTCCCCGAGTGCCTGGACGGGCGGGTGAAGACCCTGCACCCGAAGGTGCACGCCGGCCTGCTCGCCGACCTGCGGCTGCCGAGCCACGTCGGCCCAGCTCGACGATCTCGGCGTGGCGCCGTTCGAGCTGTTGATCAGCAACCTCTATCCGTTCACCGACACGGTGCTCTCCGGCGCGAGTCCGGACGAGTGCATCGAGCAGATCGACATCGGCGGTCCGTCGATGGTCCGCGGTGCGGCGAAGAACCACGCGTCGGTCGCCGTGATCACCTCACCCGGCCAGTACGCCGAGCTTCGCGAAGCGCTGACGGCCGGCGGCTTCACCCTGGCCCAGCGGCAGGCGCTCGCGGCGGCCGCCTTCGTGCACACCGCCACCTACGACGTGGCCGTGGCGAGCTGGATGGGCAGCGTGATCACCGACACCAGCGGCGGCAGCGGTTTCCCCGGCTGGATCGGCGCCACCTGGGACAAGGCCGCGGGGCTGCGCTACGGCGAGAATCCGCACCAGCCCGCCGCGCTCTACCGCAACGGCTTCCTGCCCGGCGGCCTGGCCACGGCGCAGCAGTTGCACGGCAAGGAGATGTCCTACAACAACTACGTCGACGCCGACGCGGCCCGGCGGGCGGCGTACGACTTCGACGAGCCGGCGGTGGCGATCATCAAGCACGCCAATCCGTGCGGCATCGCGGTCGGCGCCGACATCGCCGAGGCGCATCGCAAGGCCCACGCGTGCGACCCGGTGTCGGCGTACGGCGGGGTGATCGCGGCCAACCAGCCGGTGAGTGTGGAGATGGCGCGGCAGGTCGCGGAGATCTTCACCGAGGTGATCATCGCGCCCGGGTACGCCGACGGGGCCGTCGAGGTGCTCGCCGCGAAGAAGAACCTCCGGATCCTGGTGGTCGGGCCGCGGCGTCGCGGCGGCGTCGAGATCCGGCAGATCGACGGCGGTCTGCTGATGCAGCGCACCGATCAGGTCGGGCTCGATCATGATCAAGCCGCGAACTGGACCCTGGTCGCCGGGGAGCCCGCGTCCCCGGAGACCCTGGCCGACCTCGAGTTCGCCTGGAAGGCCGTCCGGGCGGTGAAGTCGAACGCGATCTTGCTGGCCCACGACGGCGCGTCGGTCGGGGTCGGCATGGGTCAGGTCAACCGGGTCGACTCCTGCCGGCTCGCGGTCGACCGGGCCGGGGACCGGGTACGCGGGTCGGTGGCCGCCTCCGATGCCTTCTTCCCGTTCGCCGACGGGCCGGAGATCCTGCTGGCCGCCGGCGTCTCGGCGATCGTCCAGCCGGGCGGATCGGTACGCGATGCGGACGTGATCGCTGCGGTGCAGGCCAGCGGTGCCACCATGTACGTGACCGGTGCCCGGCACTTCTTCCACTGATGATCAAGGTGAGGTGATCACGATGTCCGCCCAGATCCTGGACGGCAAGGCCCTCGCGGCGACGATCAAGACCGAGCTGAAGGACCGGGTGGCCGCGCTGGCCGAGCGGGGAATCGTCCCCGGCCTGGGCACCGTGCTGGTCGGCGACGACCCCGGCAGCCACTCCTACGTGGCCGGCAAGCACCGCGACTGCGCTCAGGTCGGCATCGCCTCGATCCAGGTCGAGCTGCCCGCCTCGACCAGCGCGGCGG
This sequence comes from uncultured Actinomycetota bacterium, assembly GCA_963761955.1. Taxonomy (GTDB): domain Bacteria; phylum Actinomycetota; class Actinomycetes; order Propionibacteriales; family Propionibacteriaceae; genus Microlunatus. The sequence goes on from CAVXIY010000011.1 coordinate 164,844, forward strand.
AGCTCCAGACCAAGATCGAGGAGCTGAACGCCGATCCGGCCTGTACCGGCTACATCGTCCAGCTGCCGCTGCCGGGCAGCCTGGACGACAACTGGGCGCTCGGTCTCGTCGACCCGGGCAAGGATGCCGACGGGCTGCACCCGGTCAATCTCGGCCGGCTCGTGCTGGGCGAGCCCGGACCGCTGCCGTGCACCCCGCGCGGCATCGTGGAACTGCTTCGGCGCAACGGAATCCCGCTCGCCGGGGCCGAGGTCTGCGTGATCGGTCGCGGCACGACGGTCGGCCGTCCGCTGGGCCTGCTGCTGACCCGCAAGAGCGAGAACTCCACCGTCACCTTGTGCCACACCGGCACGGTCGACCTGGCCCGGCACACCCGCGAGGCCGACATCGTGATCGCCGCGGCCGGGCGCCCGGGACTGATCACCGCCGACATGATCAAGCCGGGGGCGGTGTGCGTCGACGTCGGCATCACCCGGACCGCCGACGGACTCGTCGGTGATCTTGATCGAAGCGTGCACGACGTGGCCGCCTGGGTCGCGCCGATGCCGGGCGGAGTCGGGCCGATGACGCGGGCGATGCTGCTCAGCAATGTGGTCGAGCGCGCCGAGCAGCAAGCCGGCGACGCCGGCTGATGCCCAGGCACGAGGCGAGTGCGGCGGCGCGGTCGTTGCGGCAGTGGCCGCTGCTGATCGTGATCATCGGGGTGCTCGCCGGCCTCGGCGTGGCGTTCATCTCGCGAGTCGAGCTGGCGCCTGGGCTGCCTGCTGATCGGCGCATCCCTCGGTGTCGGCGCCGTCGAGCGGATTGCCTTGCCCAGCAGGGAAGCCGGGCTGCTCCAGGTCCGCAGCAAGGCGTTCGACGTCGCGGTGTTGATCTTCGGCGCCGCCGCGATCATCGCGCTGGCCATCGTGGTGCCCGACCGGCGCTGACCGGACGGTCGGCTGACGCGGCTAGCGGCCGGAGGTGGTCGCGGCGATCGCGAACGAGCGACGATCACGGCCACGATGCTGAGCACGATCGAGACGGCGTAGATGATCGTGAAGACCATGCCGAGGATCCGGCCGATGTTGATGTTCTGCTCGTTGGAGTAGTGCACTCCGCTGGCGGCGATCTCCTTCTTGGCCTTGCTGCCCAGCACCCAGGCGATCGGCGCACAGATGGCGGTGAAGATGCCGACGATGCCGAGGACCAAGATCATGGTGCCCTGGGGATGCTCCGGCGGAGGCGCCGTACGGCTGGCCGTAGGGCCGGGTGCTGCTGGCCGTACTGGCTGGCCGTACGGGCGCCGGCTGGTGCCTGGCCGGGCTCGGGCGTACGGGTTGGGCTGATACTCGCCGCTCGGCGCGTACGGGTTCGGTGGCGTTCGTCCTGAGTGTGCGGATTCTCGTCATACGGATTGCTCATGATGACCATTCTCTCCTAACTGGCGGCAAAAGGGACGTCGCTTAACTGCTGACGGCGCTGACGGTGAAGCCGATCACGATCAGGGCGGAGAACGCGCACGAGATGATGCCGGTGACCAGGCCCGCGGTCGCCATGCCGCGGCCGGTGTAGCGGCCCGGCGTCGGCGTCGATCTCCTTGCGCGCCTTGCGTCCGAGAACGATGCCGGCGATCCCGATCAGACCGCCCACGCAGACGCTGGAGAGGACCAGCCCGACGATTCCGAGCACCATGGCGAGCACGGCCTGCGGATGCTGGGTCGGGACCACCCCGTACGAGCCGTATCCCCCGTAGGCCGGCTGGTAGGGGTTCACCTCGTACGGGTTGCTGCCGTACGGGTTCGCCTCGGGCTGGCCGTACGGATCCGCGGGCGGCTGCTCGTACGGGTTCGGCGTGGGCTGACCGTAGGCCTGGCCGTACGGCTGAGCCTGCGGATCGCTGCCGTAGGGAGGTGTCGGCTGCGGGTCGAAGCCGGGCGCGCTGTACTGCGACCGGGGAGTCGCCGGCGTCGGGGGGCCGGCGTACGGGTCGGTGGCCGGTGGGTAGCCGGGCCACTCGTTGCCGGTCGGCTCGACCGCGGGGCTGGCGGCGGATGCCGGTGGGGTGCTGGGATTCGCGTCGCCACCGAGGGCGTCGGACGCGCCGGCGCCCTCGCGGCTGAACGGGTTCGGCTGGTCGGCACCGGATCCGGGATTGCTCATGGGCTCAAGTGTGAACTATCCAGCGTTCACCTCGGTGAATGCGGCCAAAAGTGATCGGCGCGATCAGCCGATCAGGCCCAGCGCGCGTACCGCGTCCCGCTCCTCGGCCAGTTCGGCGACGCTGGCGTCGATCTTGCCCCGGGAGAAGTCGTTGATCTCCAGGCCCTGGACGATCTCGTACTCGCCGCCGGAGACCCGGCACGGCGAACGAGGAGATCAGCCCTCGGGCACCCCGTAGGAGCCGTCCGAGGGAACCGCCATCGAGACCCAGTCACCCTCCGGCGTGCCGAGCACCCAGTCGCGCATGTGCTCGACCGTCGCGTTGGCCGCGCTGGCCGCCGAGCTGAAGCCGCGCGCCTCGATGATCGCGGCGCCGCGCTTCTGCACCGTGGGCAGGAAGTCCGATTCCAGCCAGGTCCTGATCATCGACGAGCTCGGCGGCGTTCTGGCCGTCGACCAGCGCATTGAACAGGTCCGGGTACTGGGTGGCGGAGTGGTTGCCCCAGATCGTCATCTGGGTGATGGCGTTGACGCTGGTCCCGGTCTTGGCGGCGAGTTGCGCCTTCGCGCGATTGTGGTCGAGTCGGGTCAGCGCATTGAAGCGCTCGCTGGGGATGTCCGGTGCGTTGCTCATGGCGATCAGCGCATTCGTGTTGGCCGGGTTGCCGGTGATCAACACCTTGACGTCGTCGGCGGCATGGTCGTTGAGCGCCTGGCCCTGCGGCTTGAAGATCGCGCCGTTGGCCTCCAGCAGGTCGCCGCGCTCCATGCCCTTGGACCGCGGTCGGGCCCCGACCAGGCAGGCCAGGTTGACCCCCTCGAACACGGTGTTCGGGTCGTCGCCGATCTCGACCTTGCTGAGCAGCGGGAACGCGCAGTCGTCCAGCTCCATCACCACCCCTTCGAGCGCCTTCAGCGCCGGGGTGATCTCCAGCAGCCGCAGCTCGACCGGTTGATCGGGGCCGAGCATCGAGCCGCTCGCGATCCGGAAGAGCAGGCTGTAACAGATCTGGCCGGCGGCTCCGGTGACGGCGATCTTGACGGGTGTGCTCACGAGCTCTCCCTGGGTTGTGCGGGCGGGAACGGTGGATTCGTAGGCTGACGCTAGCAATGTCGGCGACGGCACGTTCGGGGAGGTGCAGTGGTCGAACAGATCACCAGGAGTGAGGCGCCGTCCTGGGTACGCGGCCGGCTGGCGGGCTCCGCCGGCACCCGCTGGATCGGGGTGGACGGTTTCGGAGCGGCCGGCAAGTCGACCCTCGCCGCGGCGATCGCCGACGCCGTGGGCGGTGTCGTGGTGCCGGTCGACGACTTCGGCCGGGTCGGCGTCCGCGGCTGGGACCGGGAGCTGTTCATCCGCCAGGTGCTCGAGCCCCTGACTGGCTGGTCGCCCGGCGCGCTATCAGGCCTGGGACCTGGTCGCGGACGCGCCGCTCGACTGGCGCGAGGTGCCGCCCGGCGTCCCGGTGATCGTGGAGGGGGTTTCGTCGACCGATGTCCGGGTCCCGGTGCCGTGGGATCTGACGCTCTGGGTCGAGGCGTCGCCCGAGGTCCGCTGGCAGCGCATCCTGGACCGCAACGAGCCCGAGCTGCTCGAGCGCTGGCGGACCGACTGGCTGCCGAACGAGGAGGCGTACGCGGCGGAGCAGCGGCCGTGGGAACGGGTCGACGCGATCGTCCGGGACGGGGCCGGGCGCTCGATCCTGACTGGCATCACGCGATCGACTCGCCTGGACAGTGGCACCCTCGAATCGGCACCGATCGGCCGGTTTCGGCTCGCTGGATTCGGGCGTGTTGCGCTGCCAGATCGGGTGCAGATTCCAGGGATCGGCTATCGGACCAGGCTGGCGAGGGTGTCGTTGAGGGTTTTCGATGGGGTCATCACGGCGGTGGCCTTGGCGTCGTCGGGTCGGTAGTAGCCGCCGATGTCGGCGGGTGATCCTTGCACGGCCAAGAGTTCGGAGGTGATGGTGGCTTCTTCGGTGGTGAGGCGTTCGGCGATCTTGGCGAAGGACTCGGCCAGTTCGGCGTCGTCGGTCTGCCGGGCGAGTTCCTGGGCCCAGTACAGGGCCAGGTAGAAGTGGCTGCCGCGGTTGTCGATGCCGCCGACCCGCCGGGCGGGTGACTTGTTCTCGTTGAGGAAGGTCCCGGTCGCGCGGTCGAGGGTGTCGGCGAGCACCTGGGCCCGCTGTGTTGCCGGTCTTGCTGGCCAGATGTTCCAGGCTGACGGCGAGGGCCAGGAACTCACCGAGGCTGTCCCAGCGCAGGTAGTTCTCCTTGACCAGCTGCTGGACGTGCTTGGGTGCCGAGCCGCCGGCTCCGGTCTCGAACAGTCCGCCGCCGTTGATCAGCGGCACGACGGAGAGCATCTTGGCCGACGTGCCGAGCTCGAGGATCGGGAACAGGTCGGTCAGATAGTCACGCAGCACGTTGCCGGTGACCGAGATGGTGTCCTCGCCCCGGCGGATCCGCTCCAGGGTGAACGCGATGGCCTCGACCGGAGCCTTGATCTGGATGTCCAGGCCGTCGGTGTCCTGCTCGGCCAGGTACTGCTCGACCTTGGCGATCAGGTTGGCGTCATGGGCGCGGCCCGAGTCGAGCCAGAACACCGCCGGCGAACCGGTCGCCCGGGCCCGGGTGACCGCGAGCTGGACCCAGTTCCGGATCGGGGCGTCCTTGGTCTGGCACATCCGCCAGATGTCGCCGGCCGCCACCGGGGTCTCCAGCACGACCGCGCCGGCGTCGTCGGTGACCTGGACGGTGCCCGCGCTGGGAATCTCGAAGGTCTTGTCGTGGGAGCCGTACTCCTCGGCCGCCTGGGCCATCAGGCCGACGTTCGGCACCGTGCCCATCGTCGTCGGGTCGTAGGCACCGTGGGCGCGGCAGTCGTCGATGACCACCTGGTAGATGCCGGCGTACGAGGAGTCCGGGATGACCGCCAAGGTGTCGTGCTCCTCGCCGTCCGGACCCCACATGTGGCCCGACGTCCGGATCATCGCCGGCATCGACGCGTCCACGATCACGTCGCTGGGCACGTGCAGGTTGGTGATCCCCCGGTTGGAGTCGACCATCGCCAGTTCCGGGCCGTCGGCCAGCCCCTGCTCGATCGCGGCCTTGATCTCCGCACCGCGACTCGATGCCGTCCAGACCCGCGAGGATGCTGCCCAGGCCGTTGTTCGGGCTCAGCCCGGCGGCGGCGATCGCGTCCCCGTACCGGTCGAACACCTCGGGCAGGAAGGCCCGCACCACATGCCCGAAGATGATCGGGTCGGAGACCTTCATCATCGTCGCCTTGAGGTGGACCGAGAACAGCACGCCGTCGGCCTTGGCCCGGGCGATCTGGGCGTCCAGGAACTCGTGCAGCGCGGCCACATGCAGGGCGGTGGCGTCGACCACCTCGCCGGCCAGCACCGGCACCGACTCGCGCAGCACCGTCGTCGTGCCGTCGTCGGCGACCAGCGAGATCCGCAACGAGCCGGCCCGATCCATCACCGCCGACGTCTCGCTGGAGCGGAAGTCGTCGGCGGTCATGTGCGCGACGTTGGTCTTGGACTCCGGCGACCAGGCGCCCATCGAGTGCGGGTGGTTCCGCGCGTACTGCTTGACCGACGCCGGGGCCCGGCGGTCGGAGTTGCCCTCCCGCAGCACCGGGTTGACCGCACTGCCCTTGACCTTGTCGTAGCGGGCGCGGACGTCCCTCTCCTCGTCGGTGGTCGGGTTGTCCGGGTAGTCCGGCAGGTCGTAGCCCTTGCCCTGCAGCTCCGCGACCGCCGCCTTCAACTGGGGCACCGAGGCCGAGATGTTCGGCAGCTTGATGATGTTCGCCTCCGGCGTCTTCGCCAGCGCGCCGAGCTCGGCGAGCGCGTCGGCCTGGCGCTGGTCGTCGGACAGCCGCTCCGGGAACTGGGCGATGATCCGCCCGGCCAGGGAGATGTCGCGGGTCTCCACCCTCACGCCGGCCGGCGCGGTGAAGGCCTGGATGATCGGCAGCAACGAGTACGTCGCCAGCAGCGGCGCCTCATCGGTCCGGGTGTAGATGATGGTGGCGCCGGAGGGGTTGCTCGGCTGGTCGAGGTCGGTGTCCGTCACATCCCGAACGTTATCGCGTCCGACTTGTCAGGCGCTCAACGCGTCTGAGCTGTCTGAGTCTCTGCGAACTCGGCGGGAGGTCGGTCGGTGCGGGCTTGAGCAGCAGGGTGCAGATGGTCTGGCCCAGCCAGTCGCTGAACCGCTCGTCGGTCCAGCCGCCCTGGGTGACGAACTGGTGGTAGGTCGAGGGCATGACGAGCAGGCCCAGGATGTCGGCGGCCTCGTCCGGGGTGATGTCGGAGCGCAACGCCCCTTCGGCGATCAGCCCCGGGATCGGGCCGTTCAGCATGGCGAACCGTCGCTCGCCTTCCCACGCAGGTAGAGCTTCCGGGCCTCCGGATCGACCTCGGCCGCGCCACGCAGAGCCAGGTAGAGAGGGGCGATCCGCGATCCGTTGTCGGTGACGAACCGCGCGTACGCGATCATCCGCCGGTACGGGTCCGGCTCCCGATCAGGCTCTGGATGCCTTCCGAGCGACCAACGGGACCGGCTCGTCGTCACCGGCGAGGGTGAAGTCGTACGCGAGCTTGAGCAATTCGGTCTTGCCGCCGGGCACAGCGGTGAAGACGGTCTTGCGGCTGACGCCGGCCGCCTTGGCGATCGCGTCGACGGTGGTCGCCGGCGAACCCCTGCTCGGCGAACAGCACCGCCGCGGCGTCCACGATCTGCTTGCGGGTACGACGGGCCTGCTCGGTGCGCAGGTCCGAGGAATATGCCCTCTTGCCGGTCTCGGTCATTAGCGTTACTCTGAGTGTATCCAATACTCTACGGGTCACCGCAAAGTCTAGCGGACCCCTTCGCAACTCGGAGGACGCCATGCAGGTGAAGGTGATCGGAGCCGGCCCCGTCGGAAGCGTCGCGGCTCTGCTGCTGGCGCGCAGCGGTCATCAGGTGACGATCGTCGACCGTGACCCCGGTCCGTCCGGTGCGGACTGGCAGCGCCGGGGGATCTTCCAGTTCGCCCTGCCGCACGCGTACCGGACCCCGGCGGTCGCCCACCTCCAGCGCGAGCTACCCGATGTCTGGCGGGCGCTGCTCCGGGCCGGGGGAGTACCGATCTCGGGCCCGGGCGGTCCGGATCAGGCCGTCGGCCTGCTCTGCCGCCGCGAGGCCTTCGACACGGTGCTCTGGCGAGCGGTGCACGACGAACCCGGGCATCGAATCGATCACCGGGCACGCCGATCGGGTCCTGGTCGATGGGTCACGGGTGACCGGGGTGGAGGTGGACGGGCGGCCGGTCACCGCAGACCTGGTGGTGGACGCCTCCGGGCGCGGCCATCTCAGCGTGCCGCTGCGGGGGACTCCGGAGGGCGGTTCCTGCGGGCTGTCCTACATCGCGCGGCTCTACCGGCTCCGGGATGGCGCCGAGCCGGGACCGAGAAACACGCCGATCGGGTACGCGATCTCCCGGGCCGGTTATCAGCAGATCGTGTTCCAGCACGACAACGGCTATTTCAATGTGCTGCTCGTTCGGGCCACGTCCGACAAGGACCTCGCCGAGCTTCGGCACGAATCCCGGTGGAATGCGGCCATCGGGCTGTTTGCGGGCGCCGGTGCCTGGATCGACCCGGAGCGGGCCGAGCCGGCGGGCCCGGTGCGGGCCGGCGCCGGGCTGACCAACACCTACCTCGGCCAGGCTGTCGGCCTGACCGGTCTGCTGGCGATCGGGGATGCCGTCGCCACGACCAACCCGACGGGCGGCCGAGGCGTCTCGCTCGGCATCTCGTCAGCCGAGGCGATGACCCGAATCGTCGAGAACTCACCGCGGGAGTGCTGGGCGACCGAGCTGGACGCCTGGTGCGAGGACAACCTGCGGCGCTGGGTCACCGATCAGATCGAGATGGATGCGGCGATGCTCCGCCGTGGGCGGGCGAGCCGTTCGACCCGAGCGCGGAGCTGCCGGTCGATCTGGTGCATGCGGCGCTGTCGTCGGATCCGGAGAACGGCCCGGCGTTGATGCCGTACAACATGCTGGCCGCGACCTCGGCCTCGTTCGACCACCTCCGGGGCCGGGCCCGCGAGATCGTGGCCGCCGGCTGGCGACCCGTCGAGAACCCCGACGGCCCCACCCATGCGTCCCTCCGCCGACTGGTCAGATCCTCAGCTCGCTATAGCTCGCTGGGAGTCTGACAAGTCGGGGGCGAAGGTCAGTCGAAGTGCAGGGAGTCGGTGCGCTCGCGCTTGAGCTCGAAGAAGTACGGGTAAGTCGGCCAGTGCGACGGTGGCGTCCCAGATGCGGCCGGCGTCCTCGCCGCGCGGAATGCGGGTCATCACCGGACCGAAGAACGCGACGTCGTTGAAGTGGATCGTCGGGGTGCCGACGTCCTTGCCGACCTTGTCCATGCCGGCGCGGTGGCTCACCCGGAGCGCGTCGTCGAACGCGGTCGAGTCGGCGGCGTCAGCCAGTTCGGCCGGCAGGCCCAGCTCTCGAGGGATTCCGCGATCACCACGGACATGTCCTTGATGCCCTGGTTGTGGATCCGGGTGCCCATCGCCGTGTAGAGCGGGGCCAGGATCTCCTCGCCCTTGAACTGTTCGGCCGCGATCGCCACCCGCACCGGACCCCAGGTGGACGTCAGCTTCTCCCGGTAGTCATCAGAGATATCGGTGTCTTCGTTCAGGATCCCGAGGCTCATCACGTGGAAATGCACTTCGATGTCGCGGACCTTCTCGGTCTCCAAGATCCATCGCGAGGTGATCCAGGCGAAAGGGCACTTGGGGTCGAACCAGAAGTCCGCCCGCTCTTTGCTCGGCATATCTGCTCCCATCGGTGCTCGCCGTCGAGGCAATCACATAGTTACGCTATTCAGTGCAGCACCGGGCTGGCCGTGCGCTATTCCCCACCGTCCCTATTCGCCAACTCTAGTTGCCGGCCGGTCCGATCTCAGCGGCCGTAGCGAGCTGGCATCGACAAGTCGGCGCGGGACCTCAGAGGGTGGTGGCGCGGCCGATCTGGACGACCTTCCAGCCGGCGCGGTGCCAGCTGCGGGCGTCGAGCTTGAGCCGGCCGTCGATGATGATCTTGGTCTTCACCAGCTCGCCGAGCTTCTCCGGATCGAGCTGGCGGAACTCCGGCCACTCGGTCAGGTGCAGGACGATGTCCGCGCCGAGCAGGGCCTGGTCGACCGACGCGACCTGGGTGAAGCCCTCGCGCGGGGGCAGCCGAGCCTGCGGGTCGTAGATCCGTACGTCGGCGCCCGCCGCGTGCAGCCGGTCGGCCACGGTCAGCGCGGGGGAGTTCCGGGTGTCGTTGGTGCCCGGCTTGAACGCCGCCCCGAGCACCGCGATCCGCTTGCCCTTGACGTCACCGCCGGCCTGGTCGATGGCCAGATCCGCCATTCCGGCCCGCTGACCGTCGTTGATCGCCTCCACCGACCTGATCAAGTCGGTGAGCACGTGGACGCCGAGCTCGTCGGCGCGTACGGCCAGCGCCTGGATGTCCTTCGGCAGGCAACCGCCGCCGAATCCCAGCCCGGCATTGAGAAACTCCCGGCCGATCCGGCGGTCGTAGCCGATCGCGTCGGCCAGCAGGGTGACGTCGCCGCCCGCTGCCTGGCACATCTGGGCCATCGCATTGATGAAGCTGATCTTGGTCGCCAGGAACGAGTTCGCCGCGACCTTGATCAGCTCGGCCGTCGCGATGTCGCACCGCACCACCGGGGTGTTCTCGGTCAACGGGATCGAGTAGATCTCCTCCAGCAGGTCCAGGGCATGGGCCGAATGGGTCCCGAAGACCAGGCGGTCCGGTCGCAGCGTGTCCTGCACCGCGTACGCCTCGCGCAGGAACTCCGGATTCCAGGCGACCTCGATCTGGTCACCGGCCGGCGCCTGGGATCGGAGCCGCTGCTCGAGTTGCAAGGCGGTGCCGACCGGCACCGTCGATTTGCCCACCACCAGGCAGGGTTTGGTCAGCAGCGGGGCGAGGGTGTCGATGGCGGCATGAAGCTGGCTGAGGTCGGCGGCGCCGCCCGGTCCTGAGGGGGTGCCGAGGGCCAGGAAGTGCACGTCGGCCCAGTCGGCGATCTCGGCGTAGTCGGTGGTGAAGTGCAGCCGCCCGGACGACGTGTGCTTCTCCAGCAACGGTTCGAGCCCGACCTCGAAGATGTGCGACTGTCCGGCGTTCAACGTCTTGACGCGATCCACATCGATGTCGACCCCGATGACGTGATGGCCGAACTCCGCCATGCCGGCCGCATGGGTCGCTCCCAGGTAGTTGGTGCCGATCACGCTCATTTGCAGAGTCACGCGAAAAATGGTCGCACAGATCGCTGTTTCGGCTGAGTTTCGCGCGCGGTCGTGCGCCGCGGACGGTGACCGACGTCATGGCCGGGAATACAGCACCAGGTCTGACAGGGTTCCGTCGCCGAGCGGTTCGGATGCCGGCTGGATGCCGACCTGCCGGTAGCCGGCGGCTTCGGCGACGTGCCGGGAAGCCCGGTTGCCGACGGCGCACCTGATCATGATCGAGTCGATGCGACCGCTCGATTCGGCGTACTCGGTGACCAGGCGGACGGCTTCGGTGATCACGCCGCGGCCGCGGGCCTCCGGGTGGGCCCAGTAGCCGATCTCGGCCCGCTTGGCATATCCGCCGAGCCCCTCCAGGCTGATCGAACCCGAGGCAGCGGCCATCGTCGGGGTCGGCCACGCACCACACCTCGCCGCTGCCGGTCGCCGCGAGTTCCTGGACGGCCTCGAGGTACGCGAGGGCGTGAGAGATCTCGTACGGCCGGGGCAGCGAGATCAGCCAGTACCGGGTCCGCTCGTCGGAGCAGCGCCTCGACGATCCGCGTGGACATCATCGGCCCGGAACGCCCGCAGCCTGACCCCTTGCACCGCCGAGTTCGACCGGCACCAACCACTCTGCGGCCGGCGCGGATCGTCCCGGGTGATGGTGGCGACCCAGGCGTCGCGTCGCTCGCCGCGCTGCACCAGCAGCCGCCGTACGGTGCCGTCGAAGACGAAGCCGGCGGCGCTCGCGACCCGCCGCGATCCCCAGTTGCCCACCACCGAACGCCAGCGGATGGTCTCGAGCCCGGCCACGTCGAAGCCGTAGTCCCGGACCAGCCGGACGGCGGTGCTCATGATCGATCGGCCCCGGGCGGCCGGGTGCAGGGCGAAGCCGATCTCGGCCAGTCCCGGGTCCTCCAGGTGCAGGTTCACATGGCCGCAGAACTCCCGCGTGCCGTCCCGCTCGGCCTCGATCGCCCAGCCGAGCCGTCGACCGGTCCGCCAGCCCTCCGACTCCAGCGCGACGAACGCGGCGGCATCCGACAGTTGAGTAGCCGCCGTCCGGGGTCGGCACGGCGGTCCAGCGGATCGTCTCGGAGTCGCGGGCGAGCTCGACCATGGCCGGCAGGTCGCTCTCCTGCGTCGGTCGCAACAGGATGCCGGCGGCGTGGTCGACCAGGAGCGGCACCCGATCGGGATAGGCGCGCGCGGTCGGCAGGATGGGCTGCGTCCGCGTAGACCACGCGACCATCCAACCGCTGTCCGCGCGATTCGCCGGACGGCGGCGGGTTCACTACGCTGATCGGATGCATGCGCGACCCTGACAGTCATAAACCCTGGAGATCACCAGCCGCCGATGAGCACATGTTGTGTTCAACATCTCCTCGTATCTGGTGCTGGTGGTGATCGGTGGCGTCTTCGTGGCCGCGGAACTGGCCCTGGTGTCGCTGCGGGAGAGTCAGATCAGGGCGCTGGCCCATCGGGGCAAGCGGGGCCAGCTGGTCGCCAAGCTCACCTCGAACCCCAACCGCTTCCTCTCCGCGGTCCAGGTCGGCGTCACGCTGTCGGGCTTCCTCGCGGCGGCCTTCGGCGCCGACCGGCTGTCCGACGACCTGGCGCCGCTGCTGATGCGGACTCGGGCTGAGCGAGGGCGTGGCCGGGACCGTCTCGCTGGTATCGATCACGGTGATCATCTCCTACGTCTCGATCGTGCATCGGCGAGCTGACCGCCAAACGGCTTGCCCTGCAGCGCACCGAGAGCATCGCGCTGGCCCTGGCGCCGATGGTCGGATTTCATCGCCCGGATCGCCCGGCCGGTGATCTGGCTGCTGGGGGCGTCGACCAACGTCTTGGTCAGGTTGTTCGGCGGTGATCCCGAGCCGCGTCGCGCGACGAGGTCAGCGACGAGGAGATCCGCGCCATGGTCAGCGGCTCGACGACGCTCGGCGACGAGGAGCGGCGCATCGTGGACGACGTGTTCGCCGCCGGCGAGCGCGGCCTGCGCGAGGTGATGGTGCCGCGGACCGAGGTCGACTTCCTGCCCGGCGACATGCCCGCGCACCGGGCGGTCCGCGAGTTGAGCAAGGCGCCGCACTCGCGCTATCCGGTGATGGGGGAGTCGGCCGACGACATCATCGGCTTCGTGCACGTCCGCGACCTGCTGGACCCCGACATCAGCTCCCGCAGCACGCCGGTGTCGGAAGTGGCGCGGCCCGTGCTGTCGATGCCGGACACCGTACGCGTGCTGCGGGCGCTCAACGACATGCGGCGCAACACCGCTCATCTGGCCATCGTCCTCGACGAGTACGGCGGCACGGCCGGCATCGTGACCATGGAGGATCTGGTCGAGGAGCTGGTCGGAGACATCACCGACGAGTACGACGTGGTCGTCGAGGAGCGGATCAGCGTGCGCGGCGATCTGTTGATCGACGGGCTGACCACCCTCGACGAATTCGCGGAGAAGACCGGGCTGCTGCTGCCCGACGGTCCCTACGACACGCTGGCGGGCTTACTTCATGGCGCAGCTCGGCCAACTTCCCAGCATCGGTGACACGGTCGAGGTCGAACTCGCCACGAGCGGTGACGAGGAGGAGCTGGCGCAGGTCTCGTTGCGGGTGAGCGAACTCGACGGGCGCCGGGCCGCCGACTTCGTCGTCCGCCGACTCGATGACGGCGACTTCAAGCCGATGCAGAGCTAGTCGGTCGCAGAGCCCTTCCGCCGATCGAAAAATGCCCGAGGAGGGCGTCGGTGATCGTGGAACAATGACCCGCATGCCTGCTCCCGACGCCCCCGCCACCGCGCCGCGCGTACTCTCCCTCGCCCAGCCCACCGCCGACTCGCTGCACCTCGGCAACTACCTGGGCGCGCTCCGGCAGTGGGTGCCGCTGCAAGATGATCATGAGGCGTTCTACGGCGTGGCCAACCTGCACGCATTGACCGTCGAGACGACCCGGCGGTGCTGCGCGACCGGTCGCTGCGGAGCGCGGCGCAGATGCTGGCCGCCGGGGTGGATCCCAACCGAGCCACGGTTTTCCTGCAGTCGGACGTGCCCGAGCACACCCAGCTGAGCTGGATCCTGGCCTGCCTGACCGGTTTCGGCCAGGCCCAGCGGATGACGCAGTTCAAGGACAAGTCGGCCCGGATGGGAGCCGAGAGCACCAACGTCGGACTGTTCACCTATCCGGTGCTGATGGCCGCGGACATCTTGCTGTACCAGACCGATCAGGTGCCGGTCGGTGAAGATCAACGGCAGCACCTCGAGCTGACTCGTGATCTTGCTACCCGGTTCAACTCCCGCTACGGCAAGACGTTCGTCGTCCCCGAGCCGCACATCCTGGCGTCGGTGGGCAAGATCGCCGACCTGGCGGACCCGACCTCGAAGATGAGCAAGACATCGTCGTCACCGACCGGCATCATCGAGTTGCTCGATGACCCCAAGATCAACATCCGCAAGATCAAGTCCGCCGTCACCGATTCGGGCCGGGAGATCATCTTCGACGAGGTCGGCAAGCCCGGGGTGGCCAACCTGCTGACCATCCTGTCGGCGCTCACCGGCACCGACATCGTCACGCTGATCGATCAGTTCGCCGGCCGCGGCTACGGCGACCTCAAGGGTGCGGTGGCCGATGCGGTGACCGGGTTCGCCGCCCCGTTCCGGGAACGCACCCTGCAACTGATGGAGGACCGGACCGAGCTCGAGGCGATTCTGTCCCGCGGCGCCGAACGGGCCCGGGAGGTCGCCGGCGTGACGCTGAACGACGTCTACACGAAGGTCGGACTGCGCTAGCGCGTACGCCCGCTGCCGCCCCGGTAAGCCGAAATCGAGCGCCTTACCCAGCTTCCATTGTGCGGGCTTCCCGACGTAGACGTGGGAAACCGACACGGCCGGAGCGTCCGTCGACACGATCAGGATGAGATCGAGCCGCCGGGATCGTCGAGCCGGGAGTTACAGCTCGATGGTCGGGGTCAGGACGATCGCGAACTCCTCGCCGCGCGGCACGTGCAGGGCGAACTTCGCCAGCCCGCTCGGCACGTCGTCGAAGACGAAGCGGCCGTCGTCGTCGGTGAAGGTCTCCCGCGGCCCGTCCGGGAGCAATACCTCGACTCGCAGTCCGCTGCCGGGTGCCGCCCACCCGTCGATCCGGACCGTGCCGTTCTCCTGCGGAGTCAAGGTCACCATCGTGGTCAGCGACTCGCCGGTGAAGGTGATCGTCCGGACCGCCTCGGTGGCGGTTCCGCGGGCTCCGCTCGCGGCCAGATCCAACTGGGTCAAGGTCGCGATCTCGGCCTGCAAGGCATCCAGCGTCAGCTCGAACTGGATTCGTTGGACGAGCCCATCGGGAACCGGATCGCTCTCGTCGTAGTAGGCGCGCAGCGAGTTGAGGATGGCGTGGTCGCTCGGGTCGAGCTCCTCGGCGGCCATCAGCTCCTCGAGCTCGATCGCGCGATCGTCGGATGCGTTCATCGGTTCTCCCAGGTGGGGTCTTGAGCGAGGGATATCCGCAGCTTGGCCAGACACCGTCCCCGGGTGGGTCCGATGCTGCCCTGCGGCATGCCCAGCGCTTTGGCTAGATCTGCATAGTCGGGCCGGTCGGCGAAGGCGATCACCCTCAGCAACGCCCGGCAGCGCTCAGGCAGCCCTTCGATGTGCTGCCAGAGCCGGTTCTCGGTCTCGGTGCGGATGACGGCGTCCTCGACCGACTCGGTCTCGTCGTTGATGGTGGTGCCCGTGGTCTCCATGTCCTCAGGCCTGACCTTGGTCTGTTGGCGGGAGACCCGCCAGGCCTCCCGCTTGGTGGTGACGACCATCCACTGGAGCACCGCGAGCGGCTCGGTGATGCTGTCGGACTTGCGGATCAAGGTCAGCCACACCGTCTGCAGCACATCTTCGGCGGTCGCGGAGTCCAGCCGAGCCGATCGTGCGGTGTGCCACAGGATCGGGGTCAGGATCTGGACGAGGTCGGCCATCCTGCCCTGCTCGCCGTCCCGGTACGCGGCGAACAGCCGGCCGGCGCGGGCCGCGAGGCTCTCCTCCATCGTGCCTCCCGTCATGATCCACCACCTCCCATCGCTCGATGGCGTACTCCAGGCGTGCGGCTGAGCCGCCGACCCGAGGAGAGTGGATCTGACATCATCGAGGGAGACCCGTTCTGTGGCTGGGTGTGCTGCTCTGGCTGTGCGCGAGGCCGATGACACGATTCCCCGGGCGTGTCAGTCCATTCATACTCAACAAGAGCGCTCCGGGGTAATCCTGATACGTCCAACGCCGCCCAATGCCGGGTGATTGTCCGAGCGCTGTCCGGGTATGCGTTCGCTCGCTCCGCGCGCCGCCGCCCGCCCTGTCGGTTTTGCACGGTCCGTGTTAAACCGTCGCCTACCGCGGCAAATTTGATGGGGTAGGCGACAACTTGGTGCGGTAGGTGGCGGGCGGCACGCGATCCGGAGTTGATGGGCTCGCTCCGCTCGCCGCGGATCGCGCTCGAAGCCGCCGTGCTCGTCGTCGCGGGCGAAACGAAGAGCGTGTTTCACCCGCTCCTCCTCCCATCGGCGGCGCGCGATCCAGCGTCACCCGAGACGCTCGTCGACGTAGCACCAGCGCCACGATTCGCCGGGCTCGAAGCTCCGCATCACCGGGTGATGGGTGGTGGTGAAGTGTCGTTCCGAGTGCCGGCCGACCGAGGAGTCGCAGCATCCGACGTTTCCGCAGCTCAGGCAGATCCTCAGGTGTACCGTCCGGGTGCCCTCCCGGATGCAGTCCTGGCAGACCTCGGAACCGGCCGGCTCGATCTCGGCGGGCGCCTCGTCGAGATGGTCACACGCACCGGTCGGGTCAGCCGGGGTGGGCACGGGTTGTTCGGCGGTGAGCCGGTCGGAACGTTCGGTGGCGATGGTCAGCATCGACTCCTCGATGTCGAAGGAGGCGAGCACCTGCTCGATCACGTCGTGGTCGACGGTCCCGGTGCTGCGGATCCGCAGCACCTCGTCCCGCTCGACGCCGAGCGTGGTGAGCCGGAGCCGCCGATACTGCTCGGCGGGCGTCTCGTCGCTGCCGCTGCCGAGCTTCTCCCACAAGGCGTCGGGGCGGGCGGCGATTCGCTGGCGCACCACCTCGACCGTCTCGGGCGCGTCGTCGGCGGTCACGATCTTGTCCAGTGCGGCGAGCGCGGCGTTGCTCGAGGTCTGCAGCACGGTGGCCGCCTGCAGCGCGTCCGACCGCGGATCGGGTCCGCGGAGCTTGAGGCGACGCACCAGGAGCGGCAGGGTCAACCCCTGCAGCAGCAAGGTTCCGGTGGTCACCACCATCGCGGCGAACACCAGCAACTCATGCTGCGGTACGTCCGTCGGGATGACCAGCGCGGCGGCGAGGGTGACCACTCCGCGCATCCCGGCCCAGCCGATGATCAGGGAGTGCGACCACGGCGGCGGTTCGTCGTCGGGATCGCGGTCGCGACGGAAGAGGAACGCCCGGGACGCGGTCACCCAGAGCAGCCGGATGACGATCACCCCGACGAAGACGGCGGCGCAGAAGGCGGCGATCCGCAGGCCGGAGAGCTCGGAGTCCGATATCGCGCGGACGATGCGCAGACACCTCCAGCCCGATCAGGAAGAACACGGTGTTCTCCAGGAGCAGTTGGATCGTGGCCCAGTTGACCCGCTCACTGAGCCGCGACTGGCCGGTCTGGATCATCGGAGACTTGTGGCCGAGAACGAGGCCCGCGACCACCACGGCGATGACGCCCGACCCGTGGTAGTCGCCCAGATGAAGCTTCTCGGCCGGCAGGTACGCGGCGAACGGCACGATCATCGAGATCGCCGTGTCGAAGGCCGGCTGGGTGATCCGTCGGCGGATCGGGACGACGATGAAGGTGAGCGCCAGGCCGACCGCAGCGCCGCCCACGAGGGCGACGAGGAAGCCCAGCGTCGCACCTCCGGCCGACACCGTGCCGCCGATGGCGGCGAGGCCGACTCGCAGGCAGGTGATGGCCGTCGCGTCGTTGACCAGCGATTCGCCCTCCAAGATGGTGACCAGCCGCCGCGGCAGTCCGACCCGCCGGGCGATCGTGGTCGCCGCGACGGCATCCGGCGGCGCGACCACCGCGCCCAGCGTGAAGGCCACCGCGAAGCTCACCGGCAGGATCAGCCAGGTGATCAGGCCGATCCCGAGAGCCGTGACCACCACCAGCAGCACCGAGAGGCTGGCGATGGATCGGCGATTCGCGCGGAAGTCGATCACCGAGGTGCGGATCGCGGCCGCGTAGAGCAGCGGCGGCAGGAAGCCCAGCAGGATGATTTCCGGCGACAGCCGAGGCAGGTCGATGGTCGGGATGAACGACGCGCCGACTCCGGCCACGATCAGCAGCAACGGCGCCGAGAACCTGAGCCGGTTGGCGAGCGCCGTGACGGCAAGCACGACGATGGCGATGGCCACGATGCTGAGAGCGATGTGCACGCTGCCATGCTTTCATTTCCGTGTGAGCGTGCCAGCCGAAGCCGATGCCGACGGGTCGGCACTGCTGTCCTCCCCCGACGTGAACGACCTGCTGGTGGCCGCGGTGGAGCATGCGGGCGGGCAACTGGTGTCGTGGCGGTTGGAGCACATCGATGCCAGCCCGCGACGATCGACGACGGCCACCTATCTGGCCAGCGTGGACTGGCCGTCCGGGCGCCGTTCGGAGCTCCTCGGCGCGAGCGCCCGGGCCGGCGGGCGCAGCGGCAACGACGAGCGCGCGGTGATCTTCGGCGACGGCGACCGCGAAGTCGCCGTCTGGCTGTATCCGGACGATCCGGACCTGCCCGGGCTGCGGCGGGCCGCGGTGCCCACCGAGCTCGCGGAGGTGCTCACCTCCTACGGGGTGGTCGACGGCCCGCTCGACGTCGAGGACCTCGCGGTGGAGATGATCAGCTACCGGCCGCGACGCCGCGCCGTTCTCAAGGCCGTGATCAACTCCGGCGCGCAGCCGACCAGCTATTTCGTGAAGGTGTTGCGCGAGCCGGTGTTCGGTCCGACCCTGGAGCGCCATGAGTTGCTGGTCCGGGCGGGTCTGCCGGCCCCGGTGGTCGCTGCCGCGACCCCGGATTTCCTTGTGGTGTTGCGAGAGCTACCGGGCCGCCCGCTGGCCCGGGCGATCTTCGACGAGCCCATTCCGTGCACCGCCGAGAATCTGATCATGCTGCTGGACTCGATGCCGGCAGCGGTTGCCGCTCTTCCGCGGCGCCCGGCCTGGGCCGCCGCGGTCGCCTCGTACGCGGAGATGATCGGGGCGGCGCTGCCGGCGGTGGAACCCCGACTGCGCTGGTTGGTCTCCGAGATCAGCGGCGGTCTCGCCGGGCAGGATCTCGGCACCGAGGCCGACCCACGGGGATTTCCATGAGGGTCAGCTCTTCGTCGCTCGTGGCGTGATCACCGGAATCGCCGACATCGACACCATCGGTCCCGGCCGTCGCGCAGATGATCTTGCCTGCCTGATCGCCCATCTCTCAACGGTGCAACGGATGTCGACCGAGCAGGCGGCCGGGCTGACGAGATTGATCAACATCTGGATGCAGGTCTTCGACACCCGGGTCGATCCACGGGAGCTTCGGCTCCGGGCGGCCGGAGTGATCATCTCGCTGGCGACCGGGCCCTATCGCGCGCAGGAACCGCACTGGGAGCGGGAGACCGTACGGATGCTCGATTCGGCGGCGGCGCTGGTGCAGAGCGCGGCTCGCTGATCGATCCGGTGCGTCGCCGCCGGGTGTCGATCGCGGGCCTGTGTGCCACGATGCGCAGATGAGTGGTCACACCGAATCGGGCACTCCGTTCGCCTCGATCTACGGACCGGAGGCCTTGGCCGGCTTCGACGCGGACCAGAAGCTGGGCACGCCGGGACAGTTCCCCTACACCCGCGGGGTCTACTCCTCGATGTACACCGAACGTCCGTGGACCATGCGGCAGTACGCCGGTTTCGGCACGGCGGCGGAATCCAATGCGCGCTATCTGGAGCTGATCGCGCACGGGACGACCGGGCTGTCGGTGGCGTTCGACCTGCCGACCCAGATGGGGATGGACTCCGATGCCACGCTGGCCTCCGGCGAGGTGGGCAAGGTGGGGGTGGCGATCGACTCGATCGACGACATGCGCATCCTGTTCGGCGGCATCCCGCTGGGCGAGGTGTCCACGTCGATGACGATCAACGCCCCGGCTGCGGTGCTGCTGTTGCTGTACCAGCTGGTGGCCGAGGAACAGGGGGTGGATCCGGCCACCCTGACCGGCACGATCCAGAACGATGTGCTGAAGGAGTACATCGCGCGGGGGACCTACATCTATCCGCCCCAGGCGTCGCTGCGGTTGATCAGCGACACGTTCGCGTACTGCCAGGAGCACCTGCCGCGGTGGAACACGATCTCCATCTCCGGCTATCACATGGCCGAAGCGGGCGCGACGCCGGCGCAGGAGATCGCCTTCACGCTGGCCGACGGCATCGCGTACGTGGAGGCGGCGTTGGCCGCCGGGCTGGCGGTCGACGACTTCGCGCCCCGGCTGTCGTTCTTCTTCGTGTCGCGGACCACCTTGTTGGAGGAGGTGGCGAAGTTCCGGGCGGCCCGGCGGATCTGGGCCGACGTGATGCGGGACCGGTTCGGCGCGCGGAATCCGAAGTCGTTGATGTTGCGCTTCCACACCCAGACCGCCGGCGTCCAGCTGACCGCGCAGCAGCCGGAGGTGAACCTGGTCCGGGTCGCGGTGCAGGCATTGGCGGCGGTGCTGGGCGGCACCCAGTCGCTGCACACGAACTCCTTCGACGAGGCGATCGCGTTGCCGACGCAGAAGTCGGCCCGGCTGGCCCTGCGCACCCAGCAGGTGCTCGCGTACGAGACGGATGTGACCAAGACCGTCGACCCGTTCGCGGGGTCGTACGCGGTGGAGTCGCTGACCGATGACGTCGAGGCCGAGGCGCTGCGGCTGATGGATCAGGTCGCCGAGCTCGGCGGCGCGGTCGCGGCGATCGAGCAGGGCTTCCAGAAGAGCGAGATCGAGCGGTCCGCGTACCAGGTGACCCGGGAGATCGACAGCGGTGAGCGGGTGATCGTCGGCGTGAACCGCTTCGCCCTGGACGTCGAGGAGCCGTACGAGCCGCTGCGGGTCGACCCCGCCATCGAAGCCGCGCAGGCGCAACGGCTGGCCACGCTGCGGGCCGAGCGCGACTCGACCGCGGTGACCGCCGCCCTCGACGAGCTCCGCGCCGCGGCCGCGCGGCACCGACAACGTGCTCGTGCCGCTGAAGAAGGCGCTCGCGCTCCGGGCCACGGTCGGCGAAGTCTGCGATGCCCTGCGCGAGGTCTGGGGGATCTACCAGCCCACCGAGCAGCTTCTGACCGGACCGTCGCCGGCAGCCGGCTCAGAGGCCGACCTTCTCCAGCGCCTCGTCGTAGAGCTCGAGCGCGACGTCGGGCGACCGGCCGTCGGCGACCGCCTTGGTGTAGATCTCCTCGAGATCGCCGCCGAGCTGGTCGTAGCGGGCCATCCACTCCTCCTTGCGGACCCGCCAGTAGCCCAGCACCTCGAACCGGTCGACCGGCCAACCGAGCTCGCGGCGCAGGTACTTGCGGACCACGCGGGACTCCGCGGCCTCGCCGGCGAACCAGACGTAGCCCCGGCCGGCCGGAAAGTCGAACCGGCGCACGGCCGACGCCAGCACGCTGGGCGCGCGGCCGTGCCCGGTGCCGGAGAGCCACTCGTACGAGACCTCGGCCGCCGATGTCCAGCTGCTGCCAGTCGGCGGCGTCGATGGTCTCCACGATCACGTGGGCGCGACTGCCCGCGGGGAGGTTCTCCACGATCCGGCCGAGCGCCGGCAGGCCGGTCATGTCGGCCACCAGCAGCTGCCACTCGCAGTCCTCGGGCGGGTCGTACCAGCCGAGCGCGTCGCTCACCTGGACCACGTCGCCGGCCGCGGCCCGCAGTGCCCACTGGGCGGCCACCCCGCCCGCGTGGGCGACGAAGTCGATCGTCAGGTCGCCGGTCGACCTCGTCCCAGGCGCGCACCGTGTAGCTGCGCTGCTCCGACGATCAGTCGGCCGCTCCGCTCCGCGTCGGTCGGCGAAGGCCACGGCCAGCCGCTCGTCGGCGAAGCCGCTGCTGGCGAAGGCCTCCGGCTCGGTCAACACCGAAGACGATCCGGATCATGTTCGGCGTCAGCCGGCTGACGGCTGCGCACCTCGGCCCGGTAGTAGTTGATGTCGTCCTCCATCTGACCCTCCTCGTGAGGATAGGCTAGCCTAATTTGTCGCGCGTGCGTGACTGTCTGGTTACGACTCCAAGGCCATCCCGGCCAGGCGGATCGGTCGTGACACACTGGCGCAAATGTCTGATGCCGCCCTCGACGAGTCCCGTCGCGCTGCGATCTCCCGCGAGGTCGAGAGGCTCAACGACAGGTTGATCGGCATCCGCCGCGATCTGCACGCCAATCCCGAGATCGGTCACGCCGAGTATCGGACCACCGGCGTCATCGTCGACGAACTCGAGCGGGCCGGCCTGATCGCCAAGGTGCTGCCGGTCGGCACCGGCGCGTACTGCGACGTGCTGCCGAACGGCTTCGACTTCGCCTCCGGCATGGTCGGACTGCGCGCCGACATCGATGCGCTGCCCATCGCCGACGGCAAGGACGTCAGCTATCGCTCGCGAAATCCGGGCGTCTGCCACGCCTGCGGGCACGACGTGCACACCACGATCCTGATCGGCGCGGCTCTGGTGCTGGCCCGGCTCCGCGACCTGGACCTGCTGACCCGCGGCGTCCGGCTGATCTTCCAGCCGGCCGAGGAGACCAGTCCCGGCGGCGCGCTGGACGCGATCGACGGGGGAGTGCTGCAGGATCTGACCGAGGTCTACGCGCTGCACTGCGATCCGCGGACCGACGTCGGCCAGACTCGCCCTCAAGGTCGGCCCGATCACCTCGGCGGTCGACCAGGTGACCATCACCCTGAGCGGCCGGGGCGGACACACCTCGCGTCCGCACCTGACCCAGGACATCGTCGGCGCGCTCGGTGCGCTGGCCACCACCACCCAGCTCGTGTTGTCGCGACGGGTCGATCCGCGCAGCGGCGTCTCACTGATGTGGGGATCGATCCATGCCGGCTCGGTCGCCAATGCCATCCCCGGCGACGGGCAGATCGTCGGCACGCTGCGCGCGCTCGACGTCTCCGGCTGGCAGCGCGCCAAGCAGCTGATCCCGCAGCTCGCCGCCGACATCGTGCGGCCGTTCGGCGTCGAACTCGAGATCTGCGGTGACCGACGGCGTACCGCCGGCGGTGAACCACCCCGAGGGCGTTCGCCGGCTCACCCGGGCCACCGAGGAGATGCTGGGGCCGCAGGCGGTCGCGGTGACCGAGCAGTCGCTCGGCGGCGAGGACTTCTCCTGGATGCTGCAGCAGGTGCCCGGGTGCGCTGGCCCGGCTCGGGGTGCGTACCCCGGGACAGCCGTGCCCGGACATCCACCAGCCGACCTTCATGGTGGACGAGGCCTGCATCCCCGTCGGCCTGAAGGTGCTCGCGAACATCGCGACCTCCACCTGAGGAGGTCACGTTTGCCAAACCGGTACCGAGTCCGTGCCCGTCGCAGTCCCGCGGACGGATCGATCCGGTTAGAGTTCGGAACAAGCCCTGAGCAGCGCGAAATGCCGCGAAAACGGCGGCTGGGGCGACAAATATTTGTGAGTTCTTGCCAAGGAGGCAGTTCGTGAAGAGATCGTTGACTTTGGCCGGTGCACTGATCGGTGCCGCGGCCCTGACCCTGTCGGGCTGTGCCCAGGCGCCGGGTACCGACACCCCGTCGGCCGCGCCGAGCGGCGAGCACCAGTGCCAGCGCCTCGGGTGGCGGCTTCAAGGCCTGCATGGTCTCCGACTCCGGTGGCTTCGACGACAAGGGGTTCAACCAGACCTCGTACAAGGGCCTGACCGACGCCAAGACCGAGCTGGGCATCGAGACCGGCGAGGTCGAGTCGCAGACCGCCTCGGACTTCGCCAAGAACATCCAGTCGATGGTCGACGCCAACTGCAACATCATCGTCACCGTCGGCTTCCTGCTCAGCGACGACACCCTCGCCGCCGCCAAGAAGAACACCGACATCAAGTTCGCCATCGTCGACAACAACGACCCGAAGACCTACCCGGCGGCCAAGAACCTCAAGCCGCTGGTCTTCAACACCGCGCAGTCCAGCTTCATGGCCGGCTACCTGGCCGCGGGGATGACCAAGACCAAGAAGGTCGGCACCTTCGGCGGGGCCAAGATCCCCACCGTGACGATCTTCATGGACGGCTTCTCCCAGGGCGTGGACTACTACAACAAGACCAAGAGCGGCCAGCGTCTCGGTGCTCGGCTGGGACGCGGCCAAGCAGGACGGTCAGTTCATGCCGGGCGACAAGCCGTTCGACGACCAGGGGGGCGGCGAGCGTACGGCCAAGGGTCTGATCAGCCAGGGCGCGGACATCATCATGCCGGTGGCCGGACCCTCCGGTCTCGGCGCGCTGCAGGCGGCCAAGGCCAGCGGCGGCAAGGTCAATGCCATCTGGGTGGACACCGACGGCTGCGTGAGTGCGGCCAACTACTGCCCCAACATCATCACCAGCGTCAACAAGGCCATGGACGTCGCGGTGTTCGATGCCATCAAGGCGGCCAAGGACGGGTCCTTCTCCAACGAGCCCTTCGTCGGCACGCTGGAGAACGAAGGCACCGCGCTGACGCCGTACAACGAGTTCGACTCCAAGGTCCCGGCCGAGCTCAAGACCGAGGTGGACGCCCTGAAGGCCGACATCATCAGCGGCAAGATCAAGATCGAATCCAAGTCGCAGCCCTCGGAATAGGTCGACGTCTGAACGGAGCACGCGGAGCGCCGCTCCGCCGAGCCGCTGGAGCCGGTCTCCAGCTGCGGGGTATCACCAAGCGGTTCGGGTCGCTGGTGGCCAACGACTCGATCGACCTGGACATCGTGCCCGGCGAGATCCACTGCCTGCTCGGGGAGAACGGCGCCGGCAAGTCGACGTTGATGAACGTCTTGTACGGGCTGCTCCAGCCCGACGAGGGTGAGGTCATCATCGACGGCCGGCCACACGTGTCCCGCAACCCCAAGGAAGCGATCAACGCCGGCATCGGCATGGTGCACCAGCACTTCATGCTGGTCGAGGTGTTCACCGTCGCCGAGAACCTCATCCTGGGCCGGGAGAACAGCACCGCCGGGTTGCTGAACATGCGGCAGGCGCGCAAGACGGTCCGCGAGCTCTCCGAGCGCTATCGGCTCGACGTCGACCCCGACGCCCTGATCGAGGACCTTCCGGTCGGGGTCCAGCAGCGGGTCGAGATCTTGAAGGCGCTGGTCAACGACGCCAAGTATCTGATCTTCGACGAGCCGACGGCGGTGCTGACGCCGCAGGAGATCGACGAGCTGATGGAGGTGATGCGATCGCTGCGCAGCGACGGCAAGGCGATCGTCTTCATCACCCACAAGCTCCGCGAGGTCCGGGCGATCGCGGACAAGATCACCGTGATCCGTCGCGGCAAGGTCGTCGGCACCGCCAAGCCGACCGACACCGAGTCCCAGCTGGCCGAGCTGATGGTGGGCCGCGCGGTGAGCCTGCTCGTCGAGAAGGATCCGCCCGAGCCGGACGGCAAGCCGCGGCTGGTGCTGGAGCACGTCTCGGTGGCCGGTCCGACCGGTGCCCTGGTCGTCGACGATCTCGACCTCGAGGTGGCCGGCGGTGAGATCGTCTGCATCGCCGGCGTCCAGGGAAACGGGCAGACCGAGCTGGCCGAGGCGTTGCTGGGCGTGCTGCCGGTGACCAAGGGATCGGTGCTGATCGACGGGCAGCCGATCCACGGCCGCTCGCCCAAGCAGATCATCGACGCCGGACTGGGTTTCGTGCCGGAGGACCGCAAGCACGACGGCTTCGTCGGCGCCTTCACCGTCGCCGAGAACCTGGTCCTGAACCACTTCGACGAACCGCCGTACGCGCGCGGCATCGCGCTCGACCTGAACAAGATCAAGGCCAACGCCGAGTCCCGGGTCGACGAGTTCGACATCCGGACCCAGTCGATCGAGACGCCGGTGTCCTCGCTGTCGGGCGGCAACCAGCAGAAGGTGGTGCTCGCCCGCGAGCTGTCGCGACCGCTGTCGGTGCTGATCGCCAGCCAGCCGACCCGCGGCGTCGACGTCGGCGCCATCGAGTTCCTGCATCGGCGGCTGGTCGTCGAACGCGATCGCGGTACCGCGGTGATGATCATCTCCACCGAGCTCGACGAGGTCGTCGCGCTGGCCGACCGGATCGCGGTCATGTATCGCGGCAGGATCGTCGGCATCGTGCCGTCGGACACCTCGCGCGAGGTGCTCGGGCTGATGATGGCGGGCGTGCCGACCGATGAGGCGCTGGCCAACGCCTCGGTCACCACCCAGGCCGAGGAGGATGCCGCGCTCGACGCGGCCGTCGAAGGGGGTCAGTCGTGACCGAGTCTCCGCCGCACCGCACCCGCGACCCCCGGCGGCCCGCCCGCAGCCGCGGGCCGCCACCAGCACCCGCAGCTTTCCGTGGTCCGATGTGGCGACCACGGCGGCGGCGTTCGTCCTGGCCTTCATCGTCGGCGCGCTGTTGATGATCTTCTCCGACACCGAGGTGCGCAGCAAGTTCACCTACTTCTTCGCTCGCCCCGGCGATGCGCATCGGCGCCTCGTGGGACAAGGTCGGCAGCGCGTACGGCGCCCTGATCAGGGGCGCGCTCGGCGGGATCGGCCCGATCACCGAGACCACCACTCAGGCCGCCCCGCTGATCTGTGCCGGACTCGGCGTCGGGTTGGCCTTCCGCGCCGGGTTGTTCAACATCGGCGCCCAGGGGCAGGCGATGCTCGGCGCGATCTTGGCCGCGTACGTCGGCTTCGCCTGGCATCTCCCGCCCGGGATCCACCTGCTCGTCGCGCTGCTGGGCGGCCTGATCGGCGGCGGCATCTGGGGCGGCATCGTCGGCTGGCTCAAGGCCAGGGCCGGCGCCCACGAGGTGATCGTGACGATCATGATGAACTACATCGCCGGTGGGCTGCTTGCCTATCTGCTGACCACCACGGTGTTCCAGCGGCCCGGCCGGACCGATCCGATCTCGCCGATCGTCGACTGGAACGCGACCTTCCCCCGCCTGGAAGGCACCCAGCTGCACCTCGGGTTCGTGGTCTCGCTGCTGGCGGCGGTCGCCTTCTGGTGGCTGCTGGACCGGTCGACCACCGGCTTCGCCATCCGCGCGGTCGGCGCCAACCCGCACGCCGCGGCCACGGCGGGCATGAGTGTGGCCCGGACCACGGTGATCACCATGGTGCTGGCCGGTGCGCTGGCCGGCCTGGCCGGAGTCCAAGCGGCGCTCGGCCCGACCGCATCCGGGGTTCCGGTGCCGCTGTCGGCCGGCATCGTCGGCTCGATCGGCTTCGACGCGATCACCGTCGCACTGCTCGGCCGCTCCAAGCCGCTCGGGATCGTGCTGGCCGGTCTGCTGTTCGGCGCGCTGCACGCCGGCGGCCTGGCCATGCAGAGCATCGCGCAGACCCCGCTGACGCTGACCACCGTGCTGCAGGCCCTGATCGTGCTGTTCGTCGCGGCCCCCGGTCTGGTGAGCCGGATCCTGCCGTTCGTCAAGGTCCGACGCGCCCGTGGCGTGGGCCCGGTGCCTGAGGGAGGTCTGGTGTGAGTCACCACGGAGGCTCCCGTCGGGCCGGTCAGCGCGCGCGTCGAGTCGACCGAGAAACGGCGGCAGCGGCTCTCCACCGGCGTCCTGATCGGCGTCGTCGGGGTGTTGTTGATCATCGGGCTGGCCTCGACCTCGGGCACCGCGCAGTTCGCCCTGTCCGATGCCTTCGACGAGGTCCAGCTCGGCACGATCGGCGTGCCCGGCTTCGGCACCGTGGCGGTCTGCGCCGTGCTCTGCCTGGCGGCGGCCGCGGCATTTCTGTCCGGTCGGCTGCGAGGCCGGATGCCCGCCCTGGTCGGCACCATCGCCGGTCTGGCCGTGGTGATGGGCTTCCTGACCTGGGCGGCGTCCGGCCGCGACCTGCCGTTCCCGGTCAGCAACCAGTTCGCGGGCACGCTCTCCCTGGCCACCCCGCTGGTCTTCGGCGCGCTCTGCGGGGTGCTGTGCGAACGGGCCGGCGTGGTCAACGTCTCGATCGAGGGACAGTTCCTCGCCGCCGCGTTCGCCGCGGCGGTGGTGGGCAGCCTGACCCAGTCGATGCCCGCCGCGATGCTCGCGGCGGCCCTGGCCGGTCTCGGCGATGGCGGCCCTGCTGGCGCTGTTCTCGATCAACTACCTGGTCAACCAGGTCGTGCTCGGCGTGGTGTTGAACCTGCTGGCCGTCGGCGTCACCGGCTTCCTCTTCGACCAGCTGGTCCAGCCCGCATCCGAGCAAGTACAACTCCGCCCCCGTGCTCGAGCCGCTGGCCATTCCCGGGCTGTCGCAGATCCCGTTCTTCGGCCGGGTGCTGTTCCAGCAGAACATCCTGGCCTACCTGGCCGGGCTGTCGGTGGTCGTGGTCTGGGTGCTGCTGTTCCGGACGACCTGGGGTCTGCGGATCAGGGCGACCGGTGAGCATCCCGAGGCGGTGGACACCGTCGGCATCAGCGTTCGCGGCATCCGCTGGTCGGCGGTGCTGGCCGGCGGACTGTTCGCCGGTGTCGGTGGCTCGTTCTTCACCCTGGCCTCGACCGGTTCGTTCTCGAAGGAGTTCACCGTCGGCAACGGCTTCATCGCCCTGGCCGCGTTGATCATGGGCCGGTGGCATCCGGTGCTAGCCACGGTCATGTGCCTGTTCTTCGGTTTCGTCACCCAGATGGCGTCCCAGCTGCAGACGCTCAGCACGCCGATGCCGAGCCAGTTCCTGTTGATCTTGCCGTACGTGGCGACCATCATCGCCGTCGCCGGATTGATGGGACGCGTCCGACCACCGGCCGCCGACGGCATTCCCTACGAAAAGTGATCGAGGTCGACTGGGACGCCCTGCGGGGCGCGGCCCGGGAAATCTGCGCCCGCGCGTACGCCCCGTACTCCGACTACCAGGTCGGTGCGGCGGCGCTGGTCGACGACGGCCGGATCGTCACCGGCTGCAATGTCGAGAACGCCTCGTACGGGGTGACGCTCTGCGCCGAGTGTGGACTGGTCTCGTCGTTGATCAGCGGGGGCGGCGGCCGGCTGGTCGCCTTCGCCTGCGTGGACAAGCACGGTGCGGTGCTGATGCCGTGCGGCCGCTGCCGTCAACTGCTCTTCGAACACGGTGGCGCCGAGTGTCTGGTCGACACCCCACTCGGTATCCTCCCGATGACCGAGGTGCTGCCCCAGGCCTTCGGTCCCGATCAGCTCCGCAACGGAAAGCCCGACTCGTGACTGTTGATCTTGACCTGCTGCGCACCCTGCCCAAGGTGTCGCTGCATGATCATCTCGATGGCGGCCTGCGACCGCAGACGATCATCGAACTGGCGGCCGACGTCGATCATCAGCTTCCGGCGGACACGGCTGATGATCTTGGCGCGTGGTTCCGCGAGTCGGCCGATTCCGGTTCGCTGGTGCGCTACCTGGAGACGTTCGACCACACCATCGCCGTGATGCAGACGAAAGATCAACTGCGGCGGGTGGCGGCGGAGTTCGTCGAGGATCTGGCCGCGGACGGTGTGGTGTACGGCGAGGCGCGCTGGGCGCCGGAGCAGCACACCCAGCGCGGGCTGACCAAGGCCGAGGCGGTCGAGGCGGTCCGCGACGGACTGCGGGCCGGGACGGCAGACCTGCCGGTCGCGCGGTCAGGAGATCGTCGTCCGGCAGCTGCTCACCTCGATGCGGCACGTCGAGCCGACCACCGAGATCGCCGAACTCGCGTTGACCTACCGCGACGACAGCGTGGCCGGCTTCGACATCGCCGGCGCCGAGGACGGATTTCCGCCGGAGCGCTTCCTGCCGGCGTTCGACCTGCTCAAGCGGAACAACGCCGTCTACACGATCCACGCCGGCGAGGCGGCCGGCGTGGACTCGATCTGGGCCGCCGTGCAGTTGTGTGCGGCGACCCGGATCGGCCACGGCGTGCGGATCATCGACGACGTCAGCATCGACGCCGACGGAGTCGCAACGCTCGGCCGGCTCGCCGGCTATCTGCGCGACTGGCAGATCCCGCTCGAGTTCTGCCCGTCCTCGAATGTCCAGACCGGCGCGGTCGCCTCGATCGCCGAGCATCCCATCCGCCGCCTCGATGATCTCGGTTTCCGGGTGACGGTGAACAGCGACAACCAGCTGATGAGCGGCACGACGCTGTCGCGGGAGTTCTCGCTGCTCTGCGACGCGTTCGGCTACGGCGTCGACGACGTGCGACGGCTGACGGTGAACGCCGCCAGCGTCGCCTTCGTCGGCTGGGATGAGCGACAGCGACTGATCGACGACGTGATCAACCCGGCGTTCGCGCGGGCGGCGGCTGAGGCCTTCCTGATCAACCAGCCGCCAGCTGATCGGCCTGCAGCACCGCCCGAGTGAGCACCTCAGCGGCGGTGAGCAGCTGATCGATCGGCACCGACTCGTTGGGTGCATGGGCCTGGCGCACGTCGCCGGGACCGTAGTGCAGCGTCGGGATGCCGGCCTGCGCGTAGAGCCGAAGGTCGCTGCCGTACGGGGCGCCGTGCGGCGGCGGCGCCGGCGAGCCGGTGACCTGTTCGTGCAGCGCCGCCACCCGATCGGCAAGCCGGTGCCCGGCCGGCAGCCGTCCGCCGGCGAACTGGCCGCCGGGCCAGCTGACCACCGGCGGATGGTCGCGGAGGAACGGCACCGTGGCGGCCGCGGTCTGCACCGCGTCCTCCAGCTCGCGCCGAGCGCTGGCCGGGTCCTCCTCGATCCGGAGCCCGAAGCGGCCCTCGACGACCGCCAGATCCGGGACGGTGCTCGACCACTCACCGGCGTGGATCCGGCCGACCGACAGCGGGTAGGGGATCGGGAAGTCGGCCATGCTCGGCTCGACGATCGCGTTGCGGCGCGTCTCGAGCTCGGCCAGCGCCCGATGGATCGGCAGGTACGAGTCGATGGCCGATGCTCCGGCGTACCGGGCGCTGCCGTGGGCGGCGAGGCCCGGCACCTCGATCCGGAACGTGAGCGCGCCGGCGTTCGCGGTGATCACGTGGAGATTCGTCGGCTCGGGGATGATGCAGCAGCGACCGCGGTGACCGCGCTCCAAGGTGGCGAAGGCGCCCAGCCCGCCGTCCTCCTCGCCGATGACGAAGTGCACCGCGAAGGTGGGCAGGTGCTGGCCGGCGGTCTGCGCCGCGGCCACCGCGGCCAGGATCGCGGCCACTCCGGCCTTCATGTCACAGGCGCCGCGACCGACCACCGAGTCGCCGGACTGCGTCGCGACGAAGGGATCTGAGCTCCAGGCGCTCAGGTCGCCGACCGGCACCACGTCGACGTGGCCCTGCAGGATGAGCGCCGGCTCGTCGTCGGGCCGATTGGAGGCCGACCAGGCCCCAGGCCGCCTCCCGGGCGACCTCCTCTCCGGGATAGCCGGCCGCGGCGCGGACGGCGTCGAGATCGATCGGCCACAGGTCGACGTCCAGTCCGAGGTCGTCGAGCCGTTGCGCGAGGTGATGCTGGATCGCCACCTCGCCGGCGCTGCCGCCCACGCTGGGGATGGCGATCAGCTCGGCCAGCTCGGTGGTCAGCACCCGCTCAGCCTATGGAGCGGATCTCGCGGCGTACGAGACGCGCTCG
Source organism: uncultured Actinomycetota bacterium (assembly GCA_963761955.1). Taxonomy (GTDB): domain Bacteria; phylum Actinomycetota; class Actinomycetes; order Propionibacteriales; family Propionibacteriaceae; genus Microlunatus. The sequence continues at coordinate 196,036 of CAVXIY010000011.1, forward strand.
GCTCTCACGCATTAGGGTTTGGCGCCATGAGTTCACGCGTGCTGACCGCAGTCGCCTGGCCGTACGCCAACGGCCCGCGGCACATCGGTCACGTCTCCGGTTTCGGGGTCCCGTCCGACGTCTTCTCCCGGTTCATGCGGATGAGCGGGAACGACGTACTGATGGTCTCCGGCACCGACGAGCACGGCACGCCGATCCTGGTGCAGGCCGAGCGCGAGGGGCTGACCACCCGCGAGACGGCCGACAAGTACAACCGGGTGATCGTCGAGGACCTGCAAGGCCTCGGTCTCTCCTACGACCTGTTCACCCGCACCGTGACCCGCAACCACTACCAGGTGGTGCAGGACCTCTTCCTCGGTCTGCACAAGAACGGGTACGTGGTGCCCAAGACCCAGCTCGGTGCGGTGTCGCCGTCCACCGGCCGGACGCTGCCGGACCGCTACATCGAGGGCACCTGCCCGATCTGCGGCTACGACAGCGCGCGCGGCGATCAGTGCGACAACTGCGGCAACCAGCTCGACCCGGCCGACCTGATCAACCCGAGGTCGCGGATCAACGGCGAGACGCCGAAGTTCATCGAGACCGAGCACTACTTCCTCGACCTGCCGGCGCTGGCCGGATCGCTGGGCAAGTGGCTGAGCGACCGGACCGACTGGCGGCCGAACGTGCTCAAGTTCAGCCAGAACCTGCTCGACGACCTCAAGCCCCGGGCGATCACCCGCGATCTCGACTGGGGCGTGCCGGTGCCGCTGGACGGCTGGCGGGACCAGCCGATGAAGCGGCTCTACGTCTGGTTCGACGCGGTGATCGGCTACCTCTCCGCGTCGGTGGAGTGGGCCAAGCGCATCGGCGACCCGGACGCCTGGCAGCAGTGGTGGATCAATCCCGACGCCCGCGGCTACTACTTCATGGGCAAGGACAACATCGTCTTCCACTCCGTCATCTGGCCGGGCATCCTGCTCGGCCACAACGGCGAGGGTGATCATGGCGGCACCGTCGGCCCGCGTGGGCGACCTGCGGCTGCCCGACGAGGTGGTGTCGAGTGAGTTCCTGACCATGAGCGGGTCGAAGTTCTCCACCAGCCGCGGCAAGGTGATCTACGTCGGCGACTTCCTGCGCGACTTCGGGCCGGATGCGCTGCGCTACTTCATCGCCGTGGCCGGACCGGAGACCACCGACGCCGACTTCACCTGGGACGAGTTCGTCCGGCGGACCAACTTCGAGCTGGCCAACGAGTGGGGCAACCTGGTCAACCGCTCGGTCTCGATGGCGCACAAGAACAACGGCTCGATCCCCACGCCGGGCACGCTGCTGGACATCGACCACGACCTGCTGACCGCCTCGCGCACGGCTTTCGACACCGTCGGTGCGCTGCTCGGCCGCAACCGGTTCAAGCAGGCGATCAGTGAGGCGATGCGGGTGGTCGGCGCGGCCAACAAGTACATCTCCGACACCGAACCGTGGAAGCTGAAGGACGATCCCGACCGGCGCGACACGGTGCTGCACACCGCGCTGCAGGTGGTCTCGGACGCCAACACGCTGCTCACGCCGTTCCTGCCGCACGCGGCCCAGCAGGTGCACGAGGCCCTCGGCGGCACCGGCATCTGGGCGGCCCAGCCCGAGATCCGCGAGGTCAGCGAGGAGGGCGGGCCGGACTATCCGGTGATCATGGGCGACTACGCCGCCGAGCAGGCGACCTGGGCGTCCCGGCCGATCGCTCCCGGCACGCCGCTGGTCAAGCCGACCCCGCTGTTCACCAAGCTGGACGAGAAGCTGGGTAAGACCGGACCGGACTGGGCCCCGATCGAGACCTGACGGCCCACCTCGGTGAATTCGGCCGGGTAGTCGCGGTCAAATTCACCGGGTTGTCCACAGCCGGCGAGGATCGAGCTGAGCACCATCCACAGATTCTGTGTCGGGCGGTCGATTCGGGCTCCCGTGCGGAGACTCTCGGCGTGCATTCACGCCAGCCGCGTCCCCGATGCCCTCGTCCGCCTCGCCCTGCACCAAGGGGGCGTCGTCACCCGGGAACAGGCCGTCGGCCTGGGAGTGAGCCGCCACGTCATCGCGCGACTCGTCGAGCTCTGCCGCCTGGACGCGGGTCAGCCGCGGGAGTCTTCTACACCGCGCCTGGCGAGCCGCCGTGGGACGCGCTCGCGTGGGGCGGCATCCTCGTCGGCGGCCAGGGTGCTCGCCTCGGACCCGAGGCGTCCGGTCACGTTTCCGGCCTTCGGTCCGACCCGCCGATGCCGGTCGACATCTACGTGCCGCACCGACACGCACCTCAAGCGGTCCGGCCCGTGGCACTTCCTGCGCGAGACGCCGGAGGTGCGTTCGGCGCAGACGATCGGCGCGCCTCCGCGGCTGACCGTGGAGGACACGGTTCTCGATCTCGCCGGCGACGGGGACCGACGGCGAGGTGATCACGCTCGTGACCGACGCCCTGCGGCTCCGGCTGACCACGCCCAGACGGCTCCGCGCCGCACTCGAGCGCCGAGCCCGGCATCCCCGGCGCCGGCTCCTCACCGAGTTGCTCGCCGACGCCGACGGCATCGAGTCCGGCCTGGAACTGGCCTATCTGCGCGATGTCGAACGCGCCCACGACCTTCCGCGAGCCACCCGTCAAGGCGGGCAACCGGACCTGCCCTACCGAACCGATGTCGACTACGAGGAGTACGGGCTCCTGGTGGAGTTGGATGGCCGCCGGGGCCACGAAGGCGCGGGCCGGTTCCGGGACATGAACCGCGACAACCGCCACGTGCTCAGCGGACAAGCCGACACTGCGATATGGCTGGTGGGACGTGACGGAGCGACCCTGCGGAGTCGCCTTCCAGGTGTTCGTGGCCTTGGCGCAGCGGGGATACCAGCGGCCCTTCGGCCGATGCCATCGCTGCGTGGGCGTTCCCGACTCCAGCCTGGTGAATTTGGCCGGGTAGTCGCGGCCAAATTCACCGGACTGGTTGCGTTCAGCGTAGGCGGCGACGCTGGCCGGCAGCGGCATTCCTGCGGCACCCAGGGCGCCGGGATCGGGGTGCCGTAGACGGTCGTCATCGGCACCACGCCGGCCCAGGCGTCCGGGATCGACGTCCGGGCTCGTCCGGTGGCCCGGTGCGCACCTTGGCGGTCCAGTTGTCGTCGGTGATCGGCAGCAGCAACACCAGAGTGGCGGCGAGTTCCTTGTCGCTGTGCCGGCGGCACCTCGGCGCTGCGGCCGGGGATCAGCCGGTCGGACATCGCGGTCAGGGCGGCGTACGCCTCGTCCGCGGAGACCCGGGCCGGATGGCCGCGGACCACCGCTGAGCGGTAGTTGGCCGAGGAGTTGAAGAGATTGTCGGCGACCACGATGCCGTCGATCAGGGTCACGCACAGGTTGGCCGGCGCCCCGGCGGCGACCTGTCGCAGGGCGCCGGCGCCCGTCGAGCCGTGCAGATAGAGCCGGTCGTCGACCCGTCCGTAGAGCATCGGCACGCTCGAGCGGTCGGCCGTCCACCACGGTGGAGAACGTGCCGACCAGCCCGGCGTCGAGGATGGCGTCGAGGTCGGCGCGCTCGCGTCCTGGCCCGATCCGCCTCGCGTCGGATCCGTTCCTTCGCCACTGGCTCCATCGCCTCAGTATGTCCGAGCCCTACGATCGCTGCCGTGACGACGAATCCGCGGATCCGGGATGCGCAGCGCCGCGGATGCGGCCGCCTGCGCGGCGATCTACGCGCCGTACGTGCTGGACACCGCCGTCACGTTCGAGACCGAACCGCCCGGACCCGCCGAGATGGCCGAACGAATCGCCGCCGCAACCCGGACGCACGCCTGGCTGGTGCTGGAAGCAGACGACCGGATCGTCGGTTACGCCTACGGCGGCCCGTTCAAGGCCCGGGCGCGTACCGCTGGTCATGTGAGGTCAGCGTCTACCTGGAACGCGGCCGGGTGCGCACGGGTGGTGGTCGGGCGCTGTACGCCGCGCTGCTGACCCGGCTGGCCGATCGTGGCTACCGGACGGCGGTCGCCGGCATGACCCTGCCCAACGAGGCGAGTGTCGGGCTCCACCGGGCGATGGGCTTCGAGCTGGTGGGCGTCAACACCGGGATCGGCTGGAAGCACGGCCGCTGGCACGACGTCGCCTGGATGCAGCGCAGTCTCGGCAGCACCGACGAACCGCCGCTCGATCTCCGGTGACCGCCTTTGCGAGGGCCTCAGTACGACGTGCCGCCGGACAGTGAGAGCGCGCCGACGGGATGCCAGACGGTCTTGATCTCCAGGAAGGCCCGCAGCCGGGCCGTCCCCGGCGCGCGCGGCGAAGTCGGGAACGCCCTTCGGCGTGTAGACCCGCTTCACGGTCTCGCTCGCCGCCTGCTCGAGGCTGAGCCGGAGCTCGGCATCGGCACCGGTGAGATCCAGCGCGTTGACGTCGCCGTGCGCGGCCAGGTGCGGCGCGAGCTCTGACGACGCGGCCGGTCACGATGTTGATCACCCCGCCGGGCAGGTCGGAGGTGGCCACCACCTCGGCGAAAGCCACGGCCACGCAGGGATCGGCTTCGGCGGCGATCACCACGCAGCTGTTCCCGCTGGTGATCACCGGGGCGATCACCGACACCAGGCCGAGCAGCGGCGATCCGCCGGGCGCCAGGATCCCGACCACCCCGGTCGGCTCGGGCGCGGAGTAGGAGAAGTAGGGTCCGGAGACCGGATTGGCGCCGCCGAAGACCGCGGCCAGCTTGTCGGTCCAGCCGGCGTAGTGCACCAGCCGGTCGATGGCGGCCTCGACCTCGGCCGTGGCCTCGGTCTTGGACGCGCCGCCGCTGATCATGATCAACTCGACGAACTGCGCACTCCGGCCCTCCAGCATCTCCGCGATCCGGTAGATCACCTGGCCGCGGTTGTACGGCGTGGCCTTGGACCAGGCGCCGAAACCCTTGCGCGCGGCGACCACGGCGTCGCGGACGTCCTTGCGGGAGCCCAGCGCCGCATTGGCCAGGAAGCCGCCCTTCGCGTCCAGCGCCTGATAGGTCCGGCCCGACTCCGAGCGCGGGAAGGCGCCGCCGATGAACAGCTTGTAGGTCTTCGCGACCGCGAGATGGCTCATCGCGCCACCGCCTCGTCGTTGGTCTCCAGATAGGCGGCCAGGCCGGAGGGACCGCCCTCGCGGCCGAAGCCCGACTCCTTGTAGCCGCCGAAACTCGCGGCCGGATCGAACCGGTTGAAGGTGTTGTCCCAGATGACGCCGGCCTTCAGCGCCGCGGCCATCCCCATGGCCCGCGAACCCTTCTCCGTCCACACCCCGGCCGACAGTCCGTACGGGCTGTTGTTCGCCTTGAGCACCGCCTCGTCCGGGGTCCGGAAGGTCATCGTGGTCAGCACCGGACCGAAGATCTCCTCCCGGGCGATCCGCATCGACGGCGTCGCGTCGGTGAAGATCGTCGGCGCGACGAAGAAGCCGTTCTTGGGCAGCGGGCAGGACGACGTCCAGACCTCGGCGCCTTCGGCCATTCCGGCGTCCATCAGGGCGGTGATCCGCTTCAGCTGGGCGGCGGAGTTGATGGCGCCGACGTCGGTGTTCTTGTCCATCGGGTCACCGACCCGGAGCGTCTCCACCCGCTGCTTGAGCCGCTCGACGAACTCCTCGGCGACCGATTCCTGGACCAGCAGCCGGGAGCCGGCGCAGCACACCTGACCCTGGTTGAAGAAGATCCCGTTGACGATGCCCTCGACGGCCTGATCCTGGGCGGCGTCGTCGAAGACGATGTTGGCGCCCTTGCCGCCGAGCTCCAGGGTGATCTTGCGCCCGGTGCCGGCCAGTTCGCGCTGGATCCGGCGGCCGACCGCCGTCGATCCGGTGAACGCCACCTTGTCGATCTTGGGATGGGTGACCAGCGCCGAGCCGACGTCGCCGGCCCCGGTGATGATGTTGACCACGCCCGGCGGGAGATCGGCGTCGGCGATGATCTCGGCCAGCACCAAGATCGACAACGGCGTGGTCTCGGCCGGCTTGATCACCACGGTGTTGCCGGCGGCCAGGGCCGGCGCGATCTTCCAGGCCGCCATCAGCAGCGGAAAGTTCCAGGGGATCACCTGGCCGGCGACCCCGAGGGGCTGCGGGCTCGAGCCGAACCCCAGATGCTGCAACTTGTCGGCCCAACCGGCGTGGTAGAAGAAGTGCTGCGCGGCGGTCGGCACGTCGAAGTCGCGGGTTTCCTTGATCGGCTTGCCGTTGTCCAGGGTCTCGACCACGGCCAGTTCCCGGGCCCGTTCGGCGATCCCGCGGGCGATCCGGAACAGGTACTTGCCGCGTTCCGCGCCCGACATCGGTGACCAGACCTTCTCGTACGCCCGCCGTGCCGCGGCGACGGCGGTGTCGATGTCGGCCGTGGTCACGGTCGAGACCGTGGACAGGCGCTCGCCGGTGCCGGGATTCAGCGTGTCGAGATCATCGCCGGAGCCCTCGACGAACGTCCCGTCGATGAACGGCAGATAGCGATCCTTGATCGCCGCGATGCTGCCCGATTCGGGAGCCGGCGCGTATTCCCAATCCATGATCAATATCTCTCAGTCGACGGTGACGTAGTCGGCGCCGGAGTAGTGCCCCTCGAGTTGTGCCCGGCGTTGCATGATCAGATCGTTCAGCACCGACGAGGCGCCGAACCGGAAGTAGTACGGGTCGAGCCATTCGGGTCCGGCCACCTCGTGCACGGCGACCAGATACCGGATCGCGTCCTTGGCGGTGCGGATGCCGCCGGCCGGTTTGACCGCGCGTTGCTCCCCGGTCTCGGCCTTCCAGTCCTTGACGGCCTGCAACATGACGTGGGTGACCGGCAGCGTCGCCGCGGGCGAGATCTTGCCGGTCGAGGTCTTGATGAAGTCACCGCCGGCCAGCAAGGCCAGCCAGGAGGCGCGACGGACGTTGTCGTACGTGCCGAGTTCGCCGGTTTCCAGGATGACCTTCAACCGGGTCGACCCACAGGCCTGTTTGATCGCCTTGATCTGCTCGAACACCAGGCCGTACCGACCGGCGAGGAAGGCGCCGCGGTCGATCACCATGTCGATCTCGTCGGCTCCGGCATCGACCGCGTACTTCGTGTCCGCGAGCTTGACCTGAAGGCTCGCCCGGCCCGACGGGAACGCCGTGGCCACGGCGGCGACCTTGACCCCGGATCCGCGCAATTCCTCGACGGCGGTCGGCACCATGTCGCCGTACACGCAGACCGCAGCCGTACGCGGGGTGTCCGGGTTGTCGGGATCCGGCAGCATCGCCTTGCGGGCCAGGTTGCGGACCTTGCCGGGGGTGTCGGCACCCTCCAGCGTGGTGAGGTCGACCATCGAGATCGCGAGATCGATCGCCGCGAGCTTGGACGCCTTCTTGATCGATCGCGTGGCCAGTCCGGCCGCCCGCTGCTCGATACCCACCGGATCGACGCCCGGCAGCCCGAAGAGAAAGCGGCGCAGCGCGGCCTCGTCGGCACTGGCGTCGGCCAGATGCGGTGGCAGCGTCATGGTCGCGGCAGCGGATCTCGGCGCGAGATTCTTCGTCGAAGCGGGACCCATGCAATTGATCCTATGCCGCGGTGCCCGACACGGGCCGTTGACCACTAACGTTCGACGCAGCGGGCGGCGTCGAGGAGTATCTGGCGGCGCGCCGCGGACCTCTCACTGGTAACAGCGATCTGTTGGGAGAGCGATGAAGGCACCTGGCCCGGCATCGACGATGAAGGTCGCCGATCAGCTCACCGTGCTCTCCCGGACCCAGATCGAGCGACGCGGCCGCTGGCGCTCGTTCCGGCGCTCGCTGAGCGCGATCCTCGGCCTGATCGTGATCTTGACCCCGCTCTATCTCACCTGCGCCGCCGTGCTTCCGACCGTCGCCGACATGCCGTCCTCGGTTCCGGCCCGGATCGTGCTGCTGCTGGAGGTCGCGCTGATCCGCTGCTACTTCCAGTTCGCCTGGCGGTGCCTGGAACTGGTGAACTCCGCGCGGGCGCTTCCGGTCTTCCGCAGCCTGGTCCTGATCATGGTCGGCCTGGTGGCCCTCGGCAGCGTGCTCCACCTGATCGAGAACGTGATCGCCTGGATGCGGGTCGGCGGCGCCCAGAGTTATCCGGTCTCCCTGATCGCCACTGAGTGGCTGTTCTGGCTGCACATCGTCATCGCCGCCGTCGGGCTGCTGGGTTGCGTTGCGCTCGCTGTGACCAGCAGCGCCGGTCTGTGGTGGCGGCGGAGCGGCGCGATGTTCGAGCGGCGGTGGGCCCTGAACAAGGTGCCGCAGCGCTGGGTCGACCAGGCGCGCGCGTCCTCGCGGCAGGCGTGGATCCAACGCTGGCGGGCCACCCTCGACGGCGGTTCCGACCAGGTGCCCGAGCCCGAACGCGGCGGCACGGTGATCTGCTGCTCCGGTGGCGGCATCCGCTCGGCATCGTTCTGTCTCGGCGGCCTGCAGGAGTTGGGTCAGCGCGGCATCTATCGCGACGCCAAGGCCGTTGTCGGGGTCAGCGGTGGCGGCTACATCGCCGCCGCGCTGCATGTCCTGCGCTGGCGGTCCAAGGACAACCTCGGCGACGACTGGGCGCCGCTGAGTCCGGAGGCCTTCGCACCGACGAGCGAGGAGGCGCGCTGGCTGCGGCGCCACACCCGCTATCTGTTCGACTCGCTGAAGCAGGCCACCCTCGCCGCCCTGGCCATCGTGTTCGGCATGACGGTCAACCTGTTCTGGTGCGCCGTGGCACTGGGTGTGCTCGCGTGGTGGCTCGGCTGGTTGCTCAACGCCTCAGGTGGTCTGGTCGGCTGGAACAGCGTCGTGGCGGTCGGGGGGAACTACGAGGGTGCGTGGGCGTGGCTCGGCTACTTCTGGGTGTTCCCGGTCGTCGGGGTCGCCCTTTTCGTGCTCGAGCGCTTCACGATGCGGCTCGTCACGCTGCCGGTCAAGATCCGCGAGGGTCTGCGGACGCTCGCGGTCGCGATGCTCTGGGTCGGCGTCGCGCTGTGGGCGCTGGTCATCGGGCTACCGAAGCTGATGGCGGCGATTCACAACTACGCCGCCACCAGTGACTCGGTCTGGGCCGGCCTGATCCATGCGGTCGGTCTGGTCCCGGACGAGGTCTGTGGCCTGTCGGAGATCTCCTGCGGCACGCAGCACTTCGTCAATCTCTCTGCTCCTCAGACCACCTGGGGATCCTTCGTGGCGGTCGCCGCGTCGATCCTCGCCGTGGTCCGGTTCGGCCTGGCCAAGTCGCCCGGCGAGGGAGCGGCGGGAGGCGGGGGGCGGCTGGCGAAGCTGTTCAGCATCCTCACGCACGTGCTGCTGCCCTGGGCGGCGCTGATCGTGATCATCGTGGCGGCGCTGACCGTGCTGATGCGCTGGGTCGCCACCTTCGTCGGGCAGCCGGTCGATCTGGCCAACTGGCCGTTGATCTACGGCTTCGTGATCGCGCTGGTGGTGCTCACGGTGTTCACCGATGCCAACTGGACCTCGCTGCACCACTTCTACCGGGAACGGATCTCCTACGCGTTCCTCCAGCAGCGGGTCGGCGGCACGACGCAACCACTGTCCTACCGGGAGCCGCTGCGATTCTCGGAGTCCGCACCCGAGCCTGGGCACGGGCCCGAACTGATCGCCTGCGCGGTCGCGAACGTCAGCGACGTCGAGTACGTGCCGGCCGATCGACGGGCGACGCCGTTCGTCTTCGACCACCGCAGCATCGGGCTGACCGACCGGGCGATCTGCCGGCAGATGCCGGCCGCCACGTACGAGTTCGCGGCCGACTTCCGGTTGCGCGATGCCACCATTCCGGCGGCCATGGCGATGAGCGGTGCGGCCTTCTCGCCGCTGGTCGGGCGGGAACATCGCCGGGTCGCGCCGTACCGGTTGATCATGGCCCTGGCCAACGCCCGGCTCGGCGTGTGGCTGCCGAATCCCTTGTGGACCGACGATGCGTTCCAGGTCCGGCGGATGATCCGGCTGCGCCGCGAGGATGCCAAGATCGCCTGGCACGCGCTGCCCGAGGACGAGCGCATCTACCTCACCCGATGGATGATCAGCAGCAAGGACCGCCAGTGGCTCGCGTCGGCGCTGACCACCGACGAGGCCTGGTTCTACGAGGTGCTCGGCGGGCAGATCCCGGACTGTGTCCAGTCGATCACCGCACCGCGCAAGCACTACAACCAAGATCAACTCGATCGGGTGCCGGTCCGGGACCTGATCTTCGAGGCGGTTCGCTCGGTGCTGAACCAGCCGGGCTGCGTGGCGGCTGTTCAAGGAGGGCATCGGCAAGACCTCGCTGACCGAACGCCGGCTCTACATCACCGACGGCGGGCACTACGACAACCTCGGGCTGGTGGAGGCGCTGCGCCGGCGGCCCGACGAGATCTACGTGCTGGATGCGTCCAACGACGCCGAGAACTCCTTCCGGGCGCTGGGCGAGGCGATGGCCACCGCCCGCATCGATCTCGACTGCGAGCTGACCATCGACCCGACGCCGATGATCACCGGTGCGGATCACCTGGCCGGTTCGGCGTGGCAGACCGGCACCGCCCGGTACGCCGACGGCACGACGGCCGAGGTGCACTTCGTGAAGGCCATCCGGACCCGGGACATGTCGCTGGACAACAAGGTCTACGCACTGCTGCACCCCGAATTCCCGCGCACCAGCACCGGCGACCAGTTCTACGGCGAGCTGGACTTCGAGGCGTACCGCCAGCTGGGCGTGCAGGCGACCCGGGCCCTGCTGGACGACATCGCGAAGCGGCCGGCCCCACGGATCCCGGCCAGCGGGCCGGTTGCGCGCACAACGGACCAGACGGCCGCGGTCTGAGCGAAAATCGGGCCGTATGCGCGCACAACGGACCAAACGGCCGGCACGCCGCCGCGATCAGCTGAACGCGCTGTACCCGGTGAGCGCCTGGCCGATGACCAGTTGGTGCACCTCGGAGGTGCCCTCGTAGGTGAGCACCGACTCCAGATTGTTGGCGTGCCGCATCACCGGATACTCCAGGGTGATCCCGTTCGCGCCCAGAATCGTCCGGCACTCCCGGGCGATGGCCAGCGCCTCCCGGACGTTGTTGAGCTTGCCGAGGCTGACCTGGCGAGGCTCCAGTCGATGATCATCCTTGAGCCGGCCGAGGTGCAGCGCGAGCAGGAATCCCTTCTGCAGCTCGAGGGTCATGTCGGCGAGCTTGGCCTGGGTCAGCTGGAACGACGCCAGCGGCCGGTTGAAGACCTCGCGCGACTTCGCGTAGTCGATCGCTGATTCCAGGCAGTCGCGGGCCGCACCGAGCGCGCCGAAGATGATTCCGAAGCGGGCCTCGTTCAGGCAGGACAGCGGTCCGCCCAGCCCGGTGGCCTCCGGCAGCACCGCGTCACCGGGCAGCCGGACGTCTTCCAGCACGAGCTCGGAGGTGATCGAGGCGCGCAACGACAGCTTCTTGGTGATCTTGGGCGCCGAGAAGCCGGGCGTGTCGGCCGGCACCACGAAGCCGCGGATGCCCTTGCCGTCGCCCTCTTCGTCGGTCTGCGCCCAGACCACCGCCACGTCGGCCACCGAACCGTTGGTGATCCACATCTTGGTGCCGTTCAGCACCCACTCGTCGCCGTCCCGCTTCGCCCGGGTCCGCATCCCGGCCGGATTGGAGCCGAAATCCGGCTCGGTCAGCCCGAAGCAGCCGATCGCATCGCCGGCGGCCATCCGCGGCAGCCAGTGCGTCTTCTGCTCCTCGCTGCCGAACTTCCAGATCGCGAACATGGCCAGCGATCCCTGGACCGACACCATGCTGCGCACGCCGGAGTCCCCGGCTTCCAGCTCCAGGCAGGCCAGCCCGTAGGAGACCGCGTTGGTGCCGGCGCAGCCGTAGCCCTGCAGGTGCATGCCGAGCAGGCCGAGCGAGCCGGCCTCGCGCATCAGGTCGAGGTCGAGATCACCGTGTTCGAACCAGTGGGCGATGTGCGGCTTGACCCGGCGGGTGACGAAGTCCCGCACGGCGGCCTGGATGTCGCGCTCGTCGTTGCTGAGCAGTCGTTTCACGTCGAGCAGCTCCAACGGCCCGGTGCCGGTCATCGGTCTCCCATCCCAGCCAGGGTGATGGCTGCTTTTTCGATCTCATCCTCGCCCAGCAGCACGTGCTGCGCGGCGGCGCCCAAGGGCACGAAGCTGTCCTGGCTGGAAACCCGGGCGATGCGCCCGCCGAATCCACCTTCGACCAGGGCGGTGATCACGCCCTCTCCGACCCCGCCGGAATGCCTGGTCTCGTCCACGATCAGCACCCGCCCGGTACGCCGGCCCGCGTCCAGCACATCCTCGACCGGCAACGGGGCCAGCCAGCGAAGATCGATCACCTCGGCCCGGATGCCCTGCAGCGCGAGTCGGCGCATCACCCGCAGGCACATCGGCACCCCGTTGCCGAACGTGATCATGGTCAGACGCTCGTGCCCGGCTCGTGCCCTGAGCCTGTCGAAGGGCCGAGTAGCGGCGCGCGCGTCCGATGGGCACGTGCTCACCATGATCAACTGCGAGCCAGCCGCCGTCGCCCGGCTCATCCAGATCGCGCCGGTGATACAGCGCGATCGGCTCCAGGAAGACCGACAGCGTCGCATCGGTGATCGCGGCGGCGACGCAGGTCCGGAGCATCGCCGCGGCGTCATCGGCGCGGGCCGGGCAGGCGACGACCAGTCCGGGGATGTCCCGCAGCACGCCGACCGCGTTGTCGTTGTGGAAGTGGCCGCCGAATCCCTTCTGGTACGCGAGCCCGGCCACCCGGACCACCATCGGGTTGCTGAACCGGCCCTGGGAGAAGAACGGCAGCGTGGCCCCCTCGCCGCGGAGTTGATCTTCGGCGTTGTGCAGGTAGGCCAGGTACTGGATCTCCGGGATCGGGATCAGACCGGCCAGACCGGCACCGAGACCCAGCCCGAGGATCGACTGCTCGTCGAGGACGGTGTCGAAGACCCGGGCCGAGCCGTGCCTGCGGGCGAGGCCGCCGGTCACGCCGTAGACCCCGCCCTTCACCCCGACGTCCTCACCGAACACGATCACCCGGCGCTCGTGCGGCCAGCAGGTCGCTGAGGGTGGCGTTGATCGACTCCGCGAGCGTCCGCGGTTGATCATGAACGTCGCCGCGCAGCGCGCCCGCCGTCGCGGCGACTCGATCCGGACGACGCGGCGCGATCGGCGCCATCACCTCCGCGGCCGAGCCCAGGCGTCGCTGATCACGCAGCGCGTCGACCTCGGCGTCGATCTCCGCGCGGATCTGGTCGTACCGGGCGCGGATCTGCTCCGGGTCCGCTCCGGCGGCCCGCAACTCCAGAGCCGTGGCCAGTAAGGGATCCCGGGCGTAGTCGGCCTCGACCTCGCGCGGCGTGCGGTAGCTGATCTCGGCGTCGCTGCCGGCGTGGCCGAGGAACCGTACCGTCCGCAGGTGCAGGAAGACCGGGCGGCGCTCCTCGCGTACCCGGCGGACGGCGTCCGTGATCACCGATCGGGCTGCGGCGGGATCGGCGCCGTCGGCGAACAGATAGTCCAGCCCAGCGCGGGATCCGTACGCGGACTCGATCCAGCCCGACGGCGTCGGCACCGAGACGCCCCACCCGTTGTCCTCGCAGACGAACAGGATCGGCACCGGCAGGCCGCGGAAGCTGGTGTTGATCGCGGTGTTGATCGCGCCGACCGCCGTCGAGTGATTGGCCGACGCGTCACCGAACGAGCAGACCACGACGGCATCCGCCGGCCACTCGCAGTCGACTCCCAGCCGGTGGGCGCGGTGCAGCGCGACGGCCAGCCCGACCGCGCGCGGCAGGTGCGAGGCGATCGTCGACGTCTGCGGGATGATCCCCAGGTCGGGATGCCCGAACACCTTGTGCCGGCCGCCGGCGATCGGTTCGTCGGCCAGCGCCATCAGGCCCTGCAGCACGTCGCGGACCGGCGTCGAGCCCGGCACCTGCTGGGCCCGCGCCACGTAGAACGCCCCCGACCGGTAGTGCAGCAGCGCCGGATCGGTCGGCCGCAACGCCGCCGCGACCAGCGCATTGCTCTCATGCCCGGCGGAGCCGATCGTGTAGAACCCCTGCCCCTGCTGCTGCAACTCCCGGGCCACGAAGTCCAGGTGCCGGCTCGTCGCCTGCGCCTCGAACACCCGCCACCAGCCTTCCTCCACCGACTTGTCAGATTCTCTGCGCGCTATAGCGCGCTCAGAGTCTGACAAGTCGGCCAAGGCGCTTGCGGGTGAATGCGCGTCGAGGGGGTGCATCGGGACGCGGAGTCAGAGGCGGAAGGTGGTGTCTGGGGTCAGTTCGACGGTGTCCATCTGGGCCTTCTGCAGCCGGCCCGAGTAGTCCCAGTTGACCGACTGCCAGCGGGTGAACTGATCGAGCACCCAGATCCCGGACTGCCGGGATCCGTTGCCGGACTTGCCGTTGCCGCCGAACGGCAGGTGGGCCTCCGCGCCGGAGGTGGAGTTGTTGATCGACACCATGCCGGCGCCGATCTTGTCCCGGAAGGTGAAGGCGTCCTTCGGGTCGGTGGTGTAGATCGACGAGGACAGTCCGTAGCCGGGCGCGTTGGCCAGGTCGATCGCCTCGTCGAGCGTCCGGTAGGTGGTGATGCCGATGATCGGGCCGAAGGTCTCCTCCATGAACAGCCGATCGCCCAGGCGGACTCCGTCGACGACCACCGGGTGGTAGAACAGGCCGGCGGCGGGATCGCCGACGAAGCCATCCCGCGCGTTGTCCGCGGTGATCCGGCCGGTGGCCGACTGGGCCTTGTGGTGCGGCTCGATCCAGTCGAGGAACTCCTCGTAGCGCTCGGCGAACTTGGCGTCGAGCATCGGCCCCATCAGCACGTCCTGGGTCGGGTCGCCGACCTTCGCCGCCGCCACGGCGGCGTTCAGCTTGGCCAGGAACTCGTCGTGGACGCTCTCGTGCACGATCACCGTGCCGAGCGAGGTGCAGCGCTGACCGCCGGTGCCGAAGCCGGAGAACAAGGCGCCTTCCACGGCGAGATCGAGTTCGGCGCTGGGCGTCACGACCAGCGGATTCTTGCCGCCGAGCTCCAGGCAGGCGGTCTGCAGATGTCGCCCGGTGAGCGCGCCGATCTCCTGCCCGACGGCCGAGGACCCGGTGAAGCCGACCTTGTCGATCAGCCCGGCGTCCAGCGACTGTTCGAGCCCGGCGAACGTGGCCGGTCCGTCGGCGTGCACGATGTTGAACACCCCGTCGGGCAGCCCGCCGCCGCGGACGAAGATCTCGTGGAAGGCGGCCGAGACGACCGCCGAGTACTCGGCCGGCTTCCAGACGATCGAGTTGCCGGCGAGCAGCGCGGGCACGATGTACCAGGCCGGCACGGCGACCGGAAAGTTGCCGGCCGTGATCACCGCGACGGCGCCGACCGGCTTGCGGAAGGTGAAGAGCTGTTTGTCGGGCATCTCGCTCGGAACCGTCTGGCCGTAGAGCCGGCGGCCCTCGCCGAGGAAGAAGTCGCAGGTGTCGACGATCTCGCGGACCTCGCCGAGCGCTTCGCCGTACGGCTTGCCGATCTCGGCGGTGACCAGCCGGGCCAGCGCCTCGGCGTTGTCCTCGACCAGCCGGCCGATGTGGGCGATCGCCCGGCCCCGCATCGGTGCCGGCACCGCAGCCCAACCCGGCTGCGCAGCCTTGGCCGCCTCGGCGGCTCGGACGAAGGTGGCGGCGTCGGCGAACGAGACCTCGCCGACGACCTCGTCCAGCCGCGCGGGGTTGGTGCTCGGGACGGTGCGGACGCCGGTCGCCGGCGACCCGTCGACGATCGAGGTCACAGGGCTGTTCATCGGGTCTTCTCCTTCGGGCCGCCAATCAGCGGCAGATTCGGGCGACGGATCGGCTGACCGCAGCGACCGCCTCGTCCAGTTCATCCTCGCTCACCGAGAGCGCGGGCCGGAACCGGACCGACCGTACGCCGCAGGGCAGCACGATCACGTGCTCGGTCCGGCGGAGGTCGGTGATCAGCGCATCACGCTCGGTCGGCCGTCGGCAGGTCGCAGGCGACGAACAGGCCGCGCCCGCGGACGTTGCTGATCTTGCCGGTCTCGGCGCTGATGGCCTCGAGGCCGGTGACCAGCCGCCGCCCCTTGGGCCCCGCGGCCTCGATCAGGTTGTCGGACTCGATGATCTCCAGGATCCGGCCGGCCCGGACCATGTCGACGAGATTGCCGCCCCAGGTGGAGTTGATCCGCCCGGACACCCGGAACACGTTGTCCGGCACCTCGTCGACCCGACCGCCGGCCATGATGCCGCCGACCTGGGCCTTCTTGGAGAAGGCCACGATGTCGGGCTGCACGCCGAGCTGCTGGTAGGCCCAGGCCGTGCCGGTGGTGCCGACGCCGGTCTGCACCTCGTCGAAGATGAACAGCGCGTCGTGATCATGAACGATCTCCAGCAGCGCCTGGAAGAACTCCGGCCGGATGTGGTTGTCGCCGCCCTCACCCTGGATCGGTTCGGCGATGAAGGCGGCGATGTCGTCGCGGGTGCTCGGCGAACGCCCGCCGCGCCTGGTCCAGCGCGTGCTGCTCGGCCGCGACCACCTCGTCGAGATGATCATCGAGCGGGAAGGTGATCGCCGGTACGTCGATTCGCGGCCAGTCGAACTTGGGATACCGGTCGGTCTTGTTCGGCTCGGTGTTGGTCAGCGAGAGCGTGTAGCCGCTGCGGCCGTGGAAGGCCTTGGTCAGGTGCATGATCTTGGTGCCGAGACCGGGGTCGCGGCCGGCGGCCTCGTTGTGCCGGCTCTTCCAGTCGAAGGCGACCTTCAGCGCGTTCTCGACCGCGAGCGCGCCGCCCTCGATGAAGAACAGGTGGGGCAGTGCCGGGTCGCCGAGCACCCGGACGAAGGTCTCCACGAACTCGGCGTACGCCGTGGTGTACATGTCCGGGTTGGCCGGCTTGTTGGCGGCGATCTCGGCGAGTTCGGCCATGAACGTCGGATCGTCGACGATGCCCGGGGGATTGATGCCCAGCGGGGCCGAGGCGAAGAAGGTGTACAGGTCGAGGTAGCGCTTGCCGTTGCGGGCGTCGACGAGTCGCGAGCCGTGGCTGCGCTTCAGATCGACGACCAGCTTCATGCCGTCGGTCAGCACGTGCCGTCCCAGGACCTCGTGCACTTCGGACGGTAGAACGTCCACATGCTCGGCCATCGGCCCTCCTCGATTTTCTCGCGATGATCAGCAGATGGCGACAATATATCCTGCCAATGCGTCGATACGGCGAACAATGATGGCGACGCAGCATCGGAATCGGATGAAGTCTCGTGCGACGATCGGCGGTCGCTCGGAACTCTCTTGTCATCGAACTCTACGTTCGAATAGACTGCTGGCATGAACGCAGCCGGGGTGGAGTCGTTGCTCGATCAGGTGCGGATCGGGCTGACCACCTTGGTCGACCTGTTGCCGACGGACGAGCTGCAGGCGGTCGACGCGTGCGACCGATTGGACCTCTGGCAGGACGCGCAGGTCGTGCTGGCCCAGCTGGCGGTGGTCGAGCGGTCGCTGGCTGCCGCAGGTCAGCTCGCGGACAGGCCGAGCGCGACCGACATCTCCGCGCGGAGGCGGGACAGCGCGGCCCGGGTTCGACGACGATCGCCACCCAGATCCTCGGCCGACGTGACCGGGCTTCTGGCCTCGAGGTAGCACTTCAGCTTCGGTTCGGTGCCGGACGGGCGGACCACGACCTTGATCGACTCGCCGGTGATCAGGACCCCGTCGGTGGGCGGCAGCTCCGGGCTGCCGTTCGCCAGGTCGACGACGGTGACCGGCTGGCCGAGCAGTTCGACGGGCGGCCGGGCCCGAAGCCGGACCATGGCCTCGGCGATCAGGCTGAGATCGGCGACCCGCACCGCGAGCTGGTCGGTCTCGTAGACGCCGTAGGTCCTGGTGATCTCGTCGAGCCGATCGGCGACGGTGAGACCGGCCGCCTTGAGCCCGGCGGCCAGCGTGAGCACCCGGATCAGGGCGGAGACGCCGTCCTTGTCCGGCACCGCCTCCGGGTCGACGCAGTAGCCGATGGCCTCCTCGTAGCCGTACGCCAGTCCGGGCACCCGGCCGATCCACTTGAAGCCGGTCAGGGTGTAGACGAACGGCTGCCCGTACGCCGCGGCCATCACCGACAGCAACGAACTCGAGACGATCGAACAGGCGTAGGTGCCGCGTACGCCGCGGCGCAGCGCGTCGTCGCCGAGCAGGCAGCCGAGTTCGTCGCCGCGCAGCATCCGCCAGCGGCCGTCGATCGGCGCGGCCACGGCGCAGCGGTCGGCATCCGGGTCGTTGGCGACGACCAGGTCGGCGCCCCGCTCCTGCGGCCAGCGCCAGGGCCAGGTCGATGGCTCCCGGCTCCTCCGGGTTCGGGAAGGCGACGGTGGGAAAGTCCGGGTCCGGAGCGGCCTGCTCGGACACGACGGCCGGAGCGTCGAACCCGCCGGCCGCAATGGCTCGGTCGACGATCGCGCCACCCACGCCGTGCAGCGGGGTGTAGACCCAGCTGAGTTCGCGCGGCGCATCGGCCGGGACCAGCGCGGCGAGCCGGGCCAGGTACGCCGTGACGAGCTCGTCGCCCAGCACCCGATAGCGTCGCGGCCCGCGGCACGTCGGCCAGCCGGCGCTGCGGCGACCTCGTCGATCCGGGCCGAGATCTCGGCGTCCGCCGGCGGCACGATCTGCGAGCCGTCGCCCAGGTAGACCTTGTAGCCGTTGTCCTGCGGCGGGTTGTGCGACGCGGTGACCACGATCGCCGGCGACGCAGGAGAAGTGTCCGATGCCGAAGGCGACGACCGGAGTCGGCAGCGGACCGGGGACGACCAGGGCCTCGAAGCCGGCGCCGGCCATGATCTCGGCGGTGTCGGGGGCGAAGATGTCGGAGTTGTGGCGGGCGTCGTAGCCGATGATCACCCGTCCGCCGCCGTGCCCGTGATCGATCAGGTAGGCCGCCAGTCCGGCCGCGGCTTGGCCGACCACCACCCGGTTCATCCGGTTCGGACCGGGACCGAGCGCTCCCCGCAGTCCCGCCGTGCCGAACTCCAGCCGCCCGGCGAAGGCGTCCACGAGCTCGAGCACGGCCTGCTCGTCGCCGCCCTCGGCGGCGGTCAGCAGCTCCTCGGTCCGCTGCCGGGTCTGCGGATCGGGATCCTGCTCCAACCAGGCCGCGATCTGCCGAGCGAGCTCGGCCTTCACAGGGCGGCTGCGATCCCGGCCAGCAGGGTGCGCAGCCGCGGCGCCGCCTCACGCCCGGCCTCCAGCACCTCGGCGTGGTTCAGCGGCTCGGGCGAGATGCCGGCCGCCGGGTTGGTGACCAGGGAGATCCCGAGCACCTCCAGCCCCGCCTCCCGCGCGGCGATGGTCTCCAGCGTGGTCGACATGCCGACCAGGTCGCCGCCCAGCACGCCGACCATCCGCACCTCGGCCGGGGTCTCGAACTGCGGCCCGTGGAACTGGACGTAGACCCCCTCGGGCAACGGCTGGATGCCCTGGACGAGATCACGCAGCCGCTTCGAGTACGCCTCGGAGAGGTCGATGAAGGTCGCGCCCGACAGCGGCGTCGCGCCGGTGAGATTGATGTGGTCGCGGATCAGCACCGCGGTCCCCGGGGCCCAGTCCGGGTTGAGGCCGCCGCAGCCGTTGGTCAGCACGATGATCTTGGCGCCGGCGGCGGCCACGGTCCGGACGCCGTGCACGACCTGCTGCACCCCGAGGCCCTCGTAGTAGTGGGTTCGACCGGTGAAGATCGGCGCTGATCTTGCCCGCGCTGGTCCGGACGATCCGCAGCGCGCCGCCGTGCCCGACCACCGTCGGCTTGGCGAAGCCGGGGAGCTCGGCCAGCTCGCAGCTGCCGATCAGCTCGCCGAGATCGTCGGCCGCGGCCGACCAGCCCGAGCCGAGCACGAAGGCCGAGTCGAGACCGGGGATGCCGAAACGCTCTCGGATCGCGTCCGCGGCCCGGCTCGCCAGCGCGTACGGATCGGGCGACGGGGACGCAGCAGCATCGGACATTTCCGCACTATAGAGCCATCCAGACGCGTCCGCAGTCACCAGCCGCTGGAGCAGGGCCGCGCGCGCAGCTCCTCGACGTAGTCGCTGGGTGCGCCGGCGGCCTCGGCCGCGTCGGCCAGGATGCCGATGGTCCGGGCGCTCGGCGTGCCGCCCTCGAAGTCGTCGAGCACGTAGGCCCACGCCGGCTGCTCGCCGTCCAGGGTCGCCACCCGCACCCGGACCTTGCGGTACAGGCCGGTGTCGGCGCTCTCCCACTCGTCCAGGGTGCGATTCGTCGGTCGGCGTCACGTCGTAGAGCGCGACGAACACCTGGGCGTCGGCGTCCTCGGCCATGGTCGGCAGCGCGCCGTCCCAGCCCTCGCCGCCGAAGGTCATCCGCCAGCCGAGCAGCCAGCCGTTGCCTCGCTGGGGGGAGTGCGGACAGCGCTCCGCCATCTGGCGCGGGTCGAGGTTGCTCCCGTACGCGGCGTACAGCACACCCCGGAGGCTATCGGTTCCGTCGCCGCGCAGGCGAGATGCAAGAATGCCCAGCGTGACCCGAGTGGTGATTGTCGGCGGCGGACCCGGCGGCTACGAGGCGGCGCTGGTGGGCAGCCAGCTCGGCGGGGAGGTCACCCTCATCGACTCCGACGGGCTCGGCGGATCGGCGGTGCTGACCGACTGCGTGCCGTCCAAGACCCTGATCGCCACGGCCGAGGTGATGACCGAGGTCAGCGAGTCGGCGGAGCTGGGCCTGCGCTTCGGCGCCGACGACCCGGGCGACGCCAAGGCCGGTCGGTCCACGTCGACCTCGCCGCGGTCAACCAGCGGGTGCTCGCGCTGGCCAAGCGCCAGTCCGAGGACATCGTCGAGCGGGTCGCTGCGGGAGAACGTCCGGCTGGTCAACGGCCGCGGCCGGCTGGACGGACCGGACCGGGTGATCGCCGACACCGCCGACGGCGAGCAGACCTTCGACGCCGACGTGGTCCTGCTGGCCACCGGGCGCCCGTCCGCGCGAGCTGCCGGACGCCAAGCCCGACGGCGAGCGGATCCTCACCTGGACCCAGGTCTACGCGCTGACCGAGCTGCCCGAACGGCTGATCGTCGTCGGCTCGGGGGTGACCGGCGCGGAGTTCGCCAGCGCGTACGACGCCCTCGGCTGCGAGGTCGTGCTGGTCTCGTCCCGCGACCGGGTGCTGCCCGGCGAGGACGCCGACGCGGCGCAGGTGCTGGAGGACGTGTTCGCCCGGCGCGGGCCTGACCGTGCTGTCCAGGTCCCGGGCGCAGTCGGTCGCCCGCGACGGTGACGGCGTGATCGTCGACCCTCAGCGACGGCCGCGACGGTCAGCGGCTCGCACTGCCTGCTGGCGGTCGGCTCGATCCCCAACACCGCCGACCTCGGCCTCGAGTCGGCCGGGGTCGAGACCGACCGCGGCGGCTTCATCACCGTCGACCGGGTGTCGCGGACGACGGCCCGCGGCATCTACGCCGCCGGCGACTGCACCGGCGTGCTGCCGCTGGCCTCGGTGGCGGCGATGCAGGGCCGGATCGCGATGTGGCACACCCTCGGCGACGCCGTCTCGCCGCTGGATCTGAAGACCGTGTCGTCGAACGTCTTCACCGCGCCGGAGATCGCCACCGTCGGGGTCACCCAGCAGCAGGTCGACTCCGGCGAGGTGCCGGCGCGGGTGGTCACCCTGCCGCTTGCGCGGCAACGCCCGGGCCAAGATGCAGGGCAGCCGCGACGGCTTCGTCAAGCTCTTCTGCCGCAGCGTCACCGGGATCGTGATCGGTGGCGTGGTCGTCGCGCCGCGGGCCAGCGAGCTGATCTACCCGATCGCCGTCGCCGTCGCCCAGCGGCTGACCGTCGACCAGGTCTCCGGAGTCGTTCACCGTCTATCCGTCGATGACCGGCTCGATCGCCGAGGCGGCCCGCCGGCTGCACGGGTCCCGCTCGATCAGCTGACGCAGGTAGCCTCTGGGCGTGAGCGTGAGCGTGCAGACCGCCGCGGCGACGGTGGCCGACCTGCTCCGCGGCCGCACCTGGGTCGCGCTGACCGGCGCCGGGATGTCGACCGACTCCGGGATCCCGGACTACCGCGGGCCGACGTCGATCCGCGCGACCCCGATGCAGTTCGGCGAGTTCGTCGGGCTCGGCCGAGGCGCAACGGCGCTACTGGGCCCGGTCCTACCTCGGCTGGCGGCGGATCGGCCACGCCCAGCCCAACGCCGGGCACCGCGCGCTGGTCGGCCTCGAAGCCGCCGGGTCTGCGCGGCGTGATCACCCAGAACGTCGACGGCCTGCACGCGGCCGCCGGCAGCCAGCAGGTGATCAACCTGCACGGCGAGATCGCGACCGTCATCTGCCTGGACTGCGGCCGGCAGCGCGCCGCGACGCGCAGGTGCAGAACCGGCTGGCCGAGCTCAACCCCGAGCTGGACGAGCCGCCCGTCCTGGAGCACGCCGAGCTGCGGCCGGACGGCGACGCCGTGGTGCGGGACTGGCACGACTTCGTCCTCGCGGACTGCGAGGCGTGCGGCGGCCGGCTGAAGCCCGATGTGGTGTTCTTCGGCGAGTCGGTGCCCAAGCCGCGGGTCGAGGCCGCGTACGCGCTGGTCGACGCGGCCGAGGTGCTGGTGGTGCTCGGCTCGTCGCTGACCGTGATGTCCGGGCTGCGCTTCGTCCGGCACAACGCCAAGCGGTCGCGCCGCAACGTGATCATCAACCGCGGCCCGACCCGCGGCGACGACCTGGCCACGATCAAGCTGGACGCGGGCTGCTCGGAGACCCTGGCCGCAACTCGAGCACGCCCTGACGGCCGAGGTCTGACCGGCAGCTCGCCGCGCCGATCAGTCGAACATGTCTCCGAACATGTCGCCGATCCCGCCGCCGATGTCGCCGATGCCCTCGCCGATCCCGCTACCGATCTCGCCGATGCCGTCGCCGATCCCGCCGAGACCGTCGCCGACACCGCCGAACATGTTGCCCATGCCGCCGAAGAGCATGCCGCCGATCAGCATGCCGGAGAGCATGTCGCTGCCGTTCCAGCGGCTGTAGTAGCCCTGGGCCCACGGCGCGTACGCCTGGCCGCCCTCCCAGTAGGGCACCCGCTGGGCGCCGACCTGGACGGTGCGGATGTACGGGTCGGCGCCGGCGAGCACCCGCTCGGCGTCGGCCGGGCAGGCCGGGACGGAGCGGGCGACGCCACCGGGCGGGGCCCAGTCGACGTCGCGCGAGGACGGGCCGTGGGCCGGGTTGAAGAAGCACGGCGGGCGCTTGGCCGGCAGCGGCTGCTTGGCGATCCGGGCCTTGACGCAGGCCACCGCGTAGCGGCCGTCCTCGAGGATCTCGGTGACGTGCCGGATCTCGTCGGGCTTGGTCACCGCGTCGAGCGACATCTTGGCGTCGTCGTACGCGTCCAGGGCCCGCTGGTAGTCCTGCTGCATCGGCTCGTCGAGCGCGTGGCCGGCGACGTCGGAGTCCAGCCGCTGCAGCTCCTCGCCGAACTTGGTCACGTCCTCGTCGGCGGCCCGCTTGGAGGTCGACAGCTGGGTCTCCAGCGCGGCCTGCTCCTGCGGCCTTCCGCTGGTTGACGGCATGGCGCCGGTACAGTCCCACGCCGCCGAGGACCACGGCGACGAGGATCAGCAGGACGAGCAGTTCACCCATGGGTTTCAGTCTGCCCGCGGCTTCAGCGGAATCCGTGCGGGTTGCTTACCGTGTTTGGGCTTCTTACCGCGAACCTCTTGAGCTCCTCGGCGTGGCAGCCGGTACAGGACTCAGCACGCCCTAGTCGACGATCTCGCACAGGGTGGACCCGCTGGTCACGGTGGCCCCGACCTCGGCGGTCAGCTTGGTCACCGTGCCGGCCCGGTGCGCGGTCAGCGGCTGCTCCATCTTCATCGCCTCGAGGACCACGACCAGGTCACCGGCCGCGACGACGTCGCCCTCGGCGACGGCGACCTTGACGATCGTGCCCTGCATCGGCGAGGTCAGGGCGTTGCCCGACGGCGCCTTCGCGGCCGCTGCGCCGCCGCCCCGCTTCACCGGCTTCTTCGCCTTGGCCGGCGCCGGTCGAGCCGCCGTTGACGGCGCCGAGACCGGCCGGCACCACGACCTCGAGCCGCTTGCCGTTGACCTCGACGACGACCTTCGAGCGCTCCGTCGCCTCCGGCGGCCTCGCCGACCGGGCCGGCGTACGGGCGCGATCTGGCCGGTGAACTCGGTCTCGATCCAGCGGGTGTGCACGCCGAAGTGCCCGTCGGCCGCGGTGTACGCCGGGTCGTCGAGCACGGCGCGGTGGAACGGCACGACGGTCGGCATGCCCTCGATCACCAGCTCCGCGAGCGCCCGCCGGGAGCGGGCCAGCGCCTGCTCGCGGTCGGCGCCGGTGACGATGATCTTGGCCACCAGCGAGTCGAAGCTGCCGGGCACGGTCATCCCGCCGAGGTAGCCCTCGTCCACCCGGACGCCGGGGCCGGACGGCGGTCGCCAGGCGGTCAGCGTGCCCGGCGCGGGCATGAAGTTGCGGCCGGCGTCCTCGGCGTTGATCCGGAACTCGATCGAGTGCCCGGTGACGACCGGGTCGTCGTAGCCGAGCGCCTCGCCCTCGGCGATCCGGAACATCTCCCGGACCAGGTCGAGGCCGGTGACCTCCTCCGACACCGGGTGCTCGACCTGCAGCCGGGTGTTCACCTCGAGGAAGCAGATCGTGCCGTCCTGGCCGACCAGGAACTCGCACGTCCCGGCGCCGACGTAGCCGGCCTCGGTCAGGATCGCCTTGGACGACGCGTAGAGCCGGTCGAGCTGGTCCTGGGACAGGAACGGGGCCGGCGCCTCCTCGACCAGCTTCTGGTGCCGGCGCTGCAGCGAGCAGTCGCGGGTGGAGACCACGACCACGTTGCCGTGCGGTGTCGGCCAGGCACTGGGTCTCGACGTGCCGGGGCTGGTCGAGATAGCGCTCGACGAAGCACTCGCCGCGGCCGAACGCGGTCACCGCCTCGCGGGTGGCCGACTCGAACAGCTCGGGGATCTCCTCCATCGTGCGGGCGACCTTGAGCCCGCGGCCGCCGCCGCCGAACGCGGCCTTGATGGCGATCGGCAGCCCGTACTCGGTGGCGAAGGCGACGACCGCGTCCGCGTCGGCCACCGGGTCGGCGGTGCCGGGCACCAGCGGCGCGCCGACCTTCTGGGCGATGTGCCGGGCCTGGACCTTGTCGCCGAGGGCGTCGATGGCCGCCGGCGGCGGGCCGATCCAGATCAGGCCGGCGTCGATCACGGCCGCGGCGAAGGCGGCGTTCTCGGCCAGGAAGCCGTAGCCGGGGTGGATGGCGTCGGCGCCGCTCCGGGCGGCGACGTCGAGG
Source organism: uncultured Actinomycetota bacterium (assembly GCA_963761955.1). Classification (GTDB taxonomy): domain Bacteria; phylum Actinomycetota; class Actinomycetes; order Propionibacteriales; family Propionibacteriaceae; genus Microlunatus. The sequence continues at coordinate 221,355 of CAVXIY010000011.1, forward strand.
ATCTTGGCGACGTCGAGATAGGTCTCGGCCGGGGTGGCCCCGCCCAGCGCGTACGCCTCGTCGGCGAGCGGGACGAACAGGGAGTCGGAGTCGGCGTCGGCGTAGACCGCCACGCTGGGCAGCCCGGCGTCGATCGGCGGCCCGGATCACCCGGACGGCGATCTCGCCGCGGTTGGCGACGAGCACCTTGCTGATTCCCACGTGGTCCTCCTCGATCAGCCGTCAGATATGCGGCCTCACTCTAGTGGTCGACGCTCGTCGACGACAGCCGGAAGCGAACCCGATCGCCGGGCCGGAGTTGGGCGGCATGGTCGGCGGCCCGATCGGTGAGCACCGCGATCACCGGATAGCCGCCGGTGACCGGGTGGTCGGCCAGGAAGATCAGCGGCTGCCCGGACGCCGGCACCTGGATGGCGCCGCGGAGCAGGCCCTCCGACGGCAGCTCGTCGGTGATCCGCCGATCCAGCTGCGGACCTTCGAGCCGGACGGCGACCCGGTTGCCGTCGGCGGTCGCCGTCCAGTTCCTCGGCCAGCAGGGCGTCCCAGGCCTGGTCGGTGAACCAGTCCCGGCGCGGGCCGGGAGTCAGGTCGACGAGCCGACGCGGCGGGTTGGGCGGCGCGAGATCGATGTCGGGCAGCGGCCGGCGGGGTCGGCAGAGCTTGAGCCGCTGGCCGGCGCGGAGCGGCTCCGGCCCGAGACCGGACAGCATGTCGGTCGACCGGCTGCCGAGAGTCCGGGTGATCTTGATCCCGCCGCGGACGGCGAGGTAGTTGCGCAGGCCCACCGGCGGCGGCTGGATGGCCAGCCGGTCCCCGGCCCGCAGCGGGAACGAGCAGTGCGACGACGTCGGCGAGGCCGTTGACCAACAACTCGGTCGGCGCACCGGTGACCGCCACCCAGCCCAGCGTCTCCATCGTGATCACCAGCCCGCCGAGGTGCGTCTCGATGGTCGCGGCGTCCTCGCGGTTGCCGACCAGCCGGTTGGCCAGGTGGTGCGCGGCGCGGTCGGCGGCGCCGGAAGGGGAGACGCCGAGATGGGCCAGGCCGGGCCGGCCGAGATCCTGCACGGTCGCCAGCGGGCCGGGCTGCTCGATGACGATCATGATCGACTCCGCCGATTCGAAGCGGATCTGCATGCCCGGCTGCAGCAGTGCCGGCGGGTCGCGGTCGAGGTCCCACAACGGTGCGTCGGTGCGACCGATCAGCTGCCAGCCACCGGGACCGGATCGCGGGTAGATCCCGGACCAGTGGTCGGCGAGCCCGACCGCTCCGGCGGGCACCTTGGTCCGCGGCGTCGAGCGGCGCGGGACCCGGAGTCGTTCGTCCTCGCCGTGCAGGTAGCCGAATCCGGGCGCGAACCCGCAGAAGGCGACCGTCCAGAGCTGGCCGGTGTGGGCGGCGACGACCTCGTCGGCGGTCAGCCCGGTGAGGCTGGCACACCTCCTCCAGATCGGCGCCGGCGTAGTCGACCTCGATCACCGACCGGCTCCTGATCAGAACGCTCTCGACGGCTGGCCCGGGCAGGGTCAGCAGCGTCTTGCGGTCGGCCGGGGTCAGCGGCTCGCTGAGCCGGAGCAGCAGGGTCCGGGCGCCGGGCACGATCTCGGTGACCTGCTCGATCTGCGCCTTGATCAACGGCTGCAGGCTCGAGCGCCTCGGCCAGGTCGGCGCACTCCAGCAGCACGGCGCTGGCGCCGTAGTCGAGCAGCCGCCGGGTCATCGCGCGGGACTCGACGAAGGGCGCGATGTCGATGCCGGCGACATCCAGCGCGGCGCGTACGGTGCGGGCCATCTCGACCGCGCCGGGGGAGTCGCCGTGGGTGCACATCGACTCCGCTCGGCCCTGCTGCGCGGCGCCGGACGGCGCGCTCGGCGGCCTCCTCCGGGTCGTCGAGCAGCGCGTCCGGCTCCCGCCGGTCGACCAGCCGGCCGTCGGCGGTGTAGTTGCGGTCGATGAAGTACTCGGTGACCGGTCGCAGGCCCGTGCTCGGCGGCGATCCGCAGCAGGGCCGAACCGGGCAGGCCGAGCAGCGGCAGCTCGGGGTCGTACGCGAGCACCGCCTCGACGACCGCCGTGGCCTGGGCCTCGTGGTCGACGACGGCGTTGTAGAGCGCGCCGTGCGGCTTCACGTAGCGGACCCGGCCGCCGACCGGCGCGGGCCAGGCCGTCGAGGGCGCCGATCTGGTAGATCACCGCGGCGGTCAGGTCGTCGGGGGACATGTCGATGAACCGGCGGCCGAAGCCGGCCAGGTCGGGATAGCCGACCTGGGCGCCGATCACGACGCCGCGCTCGATCGCCGTCGCGGCAGGTCGCGCGCAGCGTGGCCGGGTCGCCGGCGTGGAAGCCGCAGGCGATGTTGGCGCTGGTGATCAGCTCGCAGCATGGCGTCGTCGTCACCCAGGCTCCAGCGGCCGTACGACTCACCCAGGTCTGCGTTGAGGTCGACGGTCATCTGCCCATCTTGCCAAGCAGCGTGGACTCGGCGACCATCCGGTCCGGAGATGGGTGTGGGCCCCTCCAAGTATGAGTTGCAGGGGCCCACTGTGTAGCCAGAGTGACATGACGTCTCCAGCTGACCGGGCGATCCGGCGGATCCCAGCTGCCCGTCACCGGCTGCTGCGGCGAGTTGCCTCACCGTGCGGATCCTCGATTCATCCCAGTCGCGCACTCCCTTGCGGAAGGGCGTAAGAGATTTCTACCTCGCCGGTCGGGCCCGGCAAGGCCTTCCGGCAAAGAAGTTCGAGCAATTTCTTCGTCCACCGGATTGTCCACAGCTCCGCGGCCTTTCGTGCACAGTCATGATCAACTTCTGCACAGGTCGATCCCCAGCCCCTGTGGACATCCGAGCCCGCGATCGTCCGACCGGTCGACCGAGCCGGTCGACCAGTACAGTGACGACGTGGAGCCTGAACCCGACACCAAGGACTGGACCTGGACCCTGTCTCGGCGCTGCGACGAGTGCGGGCTGGCGGCCGGCGAGGTCGATCCGGCGGATGTGGCCGAGCGCGCCTACATCGCCGCGGAGGAGTGGGTGCAGATTCTGCGGTCCAGTCCCGCGGTCGCGGCGCGCCCCGAACCCGAGGTCTGGTCACCCCTGGAGTACGGCGCGCACGTCCGCGACGTCTTCGCATCGTTCGACGCCCGGCTCCAGCAGATGCTGACGAGGACGACCCGACCTTCGAGAACTGGGACCAGGACGAGACCGCGATCGCCGAGCGCTACGGCGAACAGGATCCCGAGGTGGTGGCCGAGGAGCTGGAGACGCCGCGCAGACGTTCGTCGCCCGGATCCAGGCCCTCGAGCCGGATCAGTTCGAGCGCCGCGCGCGGCGCTCCGACGGGGCAGAGTTCACCGTGGCGACCCTGCTGCAGTACTTCCTGCACGACATCGTCCACCACCTCTGGGACGTGACCGGCCAGCAGGACGCGCGCCGCTGTCGCTCGACGCTGGAGTAACTGCTCGCGTCGCGTCACGGCGAGCTGCGACGAGCTCAGATCACGAGCCAGCCGCGCGAGGTCGGCCCGGCAGCGGGCTTCGAGCTCATCCAGTTCGGCCAGTGATTCGTCGAGGTCGCGCCGCTTCGCCAAGCAGCGCGCTGCCGCCGCTTGTCGATGTCGGCGATCAGGAACTCGCAGCTGTCCGCGGCGGCCCGGCGTCTCGTCGTACATGTTGATCACGTGGGCGATCTCGTCGAGGGTGAAGCCGAGCCGCTTGCCGCGCAGGATCAGCTGCAGGCGTACCCGGTCGCGATCATGGAAGATCCGCGTGGTGCCCTGTCGCTCCGGGGTCAGCAGGCCGCGGTCCTCGTAGAAGCGGATGGTCCGCAGCGTGGTGTCGAACTCGCTGGCGAGCTCGCCGATGGTCCACGTCCTGGTCTGCACGCCCGGCTCCTCGCCCGCTTACGTTTACGTAAACGTAAGCTAGACTGTCCCGGTCGCCAGGTCAAGGTCGACCTGGTCATGAACGCGAAGGGACGCGCCGATGGCTGCCTCGAACCGATCAAGCTCGGACCGACAGCTCGAGTGAGGAACATCAGGACTTCCGGGCGGCCGTCGCGGAGTTCGCCGCCGACCAGCTGGCGCCGCACGTCGATCGCTGGAACGCCGCCCACGAGCTGCCGCTGGAAGCCGTCAAGCAGATGGGCCACTTCGGGCTGTTCGGTCTGAGCGGCCCGGAGGAGTACGGCGGCGCCGGGGACTTCACCAGCCTGTGCATCGCGATCGAGGAGATCGGCAAGGTCGACCAGTCCCTGGGCATCACCCTCGAAGCGGCCGTCGGGCTCGGCGCCAACCCGCTGGCCCAGTTCGGCACCGAGGAGCAGAAGCAGCGCTGGCTGCCCGACCTGCTGGCCGGGCACGCGCTGGCCGCCTTCGGCCTGACCGAGCCCGAGTCAGGATCCGACGCGCTGGCCATGCGGACCCGCGCGACCTCCGACGACGACGGCTGGGTGATCAACGGCTCCAAGCAGTTCATCACCAACTCCGGCACCGACATCACGTCGTTGATCACCGTGACCGCCCGCACCGGGACCCGGGACAACGGCAAGCCGGAGATCTCGACCTTGATCGTGCCGCGCGGGACCGAGGGTCTGGAGGTCGGGCCGAGCTACAACAAACTGGGCTGGCACGCCTCCGACACCCATCCGCTGAGTCTCGAGCGACGTCCGCGTTCCGCACGACCATCTGCTCGGCGCCCGGGGCAAGGGCTATTCGCAGTTCCTCTCCATCCTCGACGACGGGCGGATCGCGGTCGCCGCACTGGCGCTCGGCTGCATCCGGGCCTGCCGGGACCTCTCGGTCAGCTACGCGCTGGAGCGCCAGGCGTTCGGCGGACCCATCGGCCGCAAGCAGGCGGTGGCGTTCAAGATCGCTGATCTTGATGTGATGTGCCATGCCGCCGGACTGCTGGTCTACGCGGCGGCGACCATGCGAGATCGCGGCGCGCCGGCGGCGGAGTTGAAGCGCGCGGCATCGGTGGCCAAGCTCTACGCGACCGAGTCGGCGGTCACCGCCACCCGCATCGCGACCCAGGTCTTCGGTGGCTACGGCTTCATGGAGGAGTATCCGATCGCCCGCTTCTATCGCGACGCGAAGGCGCTGGAGATCGGCGAGGGTACCTCGGAGGTGCAGCGGCTGCTGATCGCCCGAGGACTCGGGCTCCCGGTCGAGTAGTCGATCATGAATCTTCGACAGTCGCACGGCGAGGAGATCGCGGCGGCCCGGGAACGGGCCCTGGTGCCCAGCCCGCAGGCCGCCGCCAAGCTGGCCGCCCGCGGCAAGCTCTTCGTCCGGGACCGGATCGCTCTGCTCTTCGACGACGACAGCTTCATCGAGGACGGTCTGCTGGCCAACGCGCTCGCTGATCGGCTGCCGGCCGACGGTGTCGTCACCGGTCGCGGACTGGTGCAGGGCCGACCGGCGCTGGTCGTGGCCAACGATCCCAGCGTGAAGGCCGGCTCCTGGGGCGCGCGCACGGTGGAGAAGATCATCCGGATGACCGAGGTCGCGCTGCGCGACGAGTTGCCGATCTTCTGGTTCATCGACTCGGCGGGCGCCCGGATCACCGACCAGGTCGACCTGTTCCCGGGCCGGCGGGGCGCCGGCCGGATCTTCCACAACCAGGTCGCGCTGTCCGGCAAGGTGCCGCAGATCTGCTGCCTGTTCGGACCGAGTGCGGCCGGCGGCGCCTACATCCCGTCGTTCTGCGACCTGGTGATCATGGTCGAGGGGAACGCCTCGATGTATCTCGGCTCGCCGCGGATGGCCGAGATGGTGGTGGGGGAGCAGGTCACCCTCGAGGAGATGGGCGGCGCCCGGATGCACGCGAGCGTGTCCGGCTGCGGTGATCAACTGGCCGGCGACGACGCCGAGGCGATCGAACAGGCCAAGCAGTACTTCTCCTACCTGCCGCAGAACTGGCGGATCCTCACCGCCGACCTACGACGGCGGCGAGCCGGTCCGCGAGTTCAGTGATGATCTTGTTCCGGCCGAGGAGTCACGCGGCTACGACATCCGGACGGTGATCGACGCGATCATCGACGAGGGGTCGTTCTTCGAGGTGAAGCCGCTCTTCGCACCCGAGCTGGTCACCGGCCTCGGGCTGCTGGACGGCGAGGTCGTCGGTGTCGTGGCGAATCAGCCGGCGGTCAAGGGCGGGGTGCTGTTCGTCGACTCGGCCGACAAGGGGGCCCGGTTCATCTGGCAGTGCGACGCGTTCAACATCCCGCTGCTCTATCTGGCCGACGTGCCCGGCTTCATGATCGGCAGCGCGGTGGAGCGCCAGGGCATCATCCGGCACGGCGCGAAGATGATCACCGCCGTGGCCGAGGCAACGGTGCCGACCGTGTCGCTGATCGTCCGAAAGGCCTACGGGGCCGGGCTCTACGCGATGTGCGGTCCGGGCTTCGGCCCCGACGCCTGCCTGGCGCTGCCCACCGCGAAGATCGCCGTGATGGGACCCGAGGCGGCGATCAACGCGGTGTACGCGAACAAGATCGCCGAGATCGCCGACGAGACCGAGCGGGCGGCGTACGTGGACCGGCTGCGGACCGAGTACGAGCTCGACATCGACATCCTGCGGCTGGCCAGCGAGTTGATCATCGACGGCATCGTCGAGCCGCGCGACGTACGCCGGGAGCTGATCGCCCGGTTCGCCGCGGCGGCGACCAAGGACCGGCACTTCTCCAGCCGGCGACACGGCGTGCCGCCGGTCTGACGAGGAAGATCAGCTGCGGCCGGACGCGCCGCTTCAAGGTGGTGATTCGTACCTGGACGCCGGCAATCACGCGCGGACGGTCCGGCTATCTGGCCTGCTCAGCTCAGTCCGGGACCACGTCACTGAAGTGCTCGACCAGCGGCGGGTTGGCGAAGAACGGCCCGATCGCCGCCCGCCAGGCCGTGAACAGCTCGGTCTCGCGGAAGTTCTGGTCGTGTGCCTCGACGGAATCCCACTCGACCAGCAGCACGAACCGGTTGGGTGATTCGATGCCGGCGGTCATCCGGACCGATTGGCAGCCGGGCGCTCCGGCGATGATGTGGTGCGCCCCGCGATAGGCCGCGGCGAACCCGTCCGGGTCGGTGACGTCGATGAGGGCAACCTCGAGAACCATGGGCCCGACCCTAGTGCGGTCGCGGTCCGAGCCGACGTCGTCAGATGGGCAGCTTGCGGAACAGCGGCCGCGGCACGTGCCGCAGCCCCGACATCACGGCCCGCATCGCGCCGGGCACCCAGATCAGCGCCTTCTTGCTCTCGATCGCCTCGGCGATCGCCTCGGCCACCTGATCGGGGGTCACCGCCAGCGGCGCCTCGTCGATGCCGATCGTCATCTTGGACTTGACGAAGCCGGGGCGTACGACCAGCACCCGCACGCCGTGCTCGGCGAGCGCCTCGCCCAGCCCGAGGTAGAAGCCGTCGAAGCCGGCCTTGGTCGAGCCGTAGACGAAGTTGGAACGGCGGACCCGCTCGCCGGCCACGCTGGACATCGCCACGATCCAGCCGTGGGACTGGGCGCGCATCTTCTGGCCGAGCAGCACCCCCAGGTGCACCGGCGCGGTGTAGTTCACCTCGGCCAGCTCGAGGGCAAGATCAGCATCGGTCCAGGCCTGCTCCGGATCGCCGAGCAGCCCGAAGGCAACGAGCGCGATGTCGATGTCGCCGCCCGCGAAGGCGGCGTCGATCGTCGCGGCATGCGATGCGTGATCACGAGCATCAAGATCGACTTCGGTGACGGAGCAGCCCAGCTCCCGCAGCTCAGCGGCGGCGGCGGTGCGGCGCTCGGTCGGGCGGGCGGCCAGCACCACCCGCAGCCCGGTGCGCGCGTATCGCCGGGCCAGGGCGACGGCGATGTCCGAGGTGCCTCCCAGCAGCAACAGGGATTGCGGTGCACCGACTGCGTTGATCACGGAAGACCTTTCCTAGCTCAGTTCGAGACGTCGAGCAAGATCAGAATTGAACAGCCCGGCCGGGTCGACCTCGCGGCGTACGGCCAGGAAGTCGTCGAGCCGCGGATACATCTGCCGGAACGTCTCCGCGCTCAGCCGTGAGTCCTTGGCCAGGTAGACCCGCCCGCCGGCGCCGACGACCTGCTCGTCCAGCGCGTTGCACAGCCGGTCCAGCCCGTGCTCGATCGGCAGGTCGACGGTCAGGGTCCAGCCCTCCATCGGGAACGACAACGGTGCGGCGTTGCCCGGACCGAAGCGCTTGAGCACGTTGAGGCAGGACAGGTGGCCGGAGTTGACGATCATCTCGAAACAGCGCTTGAAGGTCTCGTCCTCGCTGAACGGCACGACGAACTGGTACTGCAGGAAGCCGTTCGGGCCGTAGACCCGGTTCCAGTCGGCGACGATGTCGAGCGGGTGGAAGAACTGGGTGATGTTCTGCAGCTCGCCGACCCGGTGCTTGGGCGCCTTCAGGTACCAGGCCGTGCTGAAGGCCTTGGCGGTCGCCTTGTTGACCATCCGGTTCGGGAAGACCTCCGGGATCGTGCCGAACGACGGCGCGACGAACTTCAGCGGATCGCGGCGGAGCTTGGCCGGAAGGTCGGCGAGCCGGGCCTTGTTGCCGCGGGTGAGCACCGCGCGGCCCATGTGCTTGCCCCGGGTCACGGCGTCGAACCAGGCGACCGAGTAGGTGTAGTTCTCGTCGCCGGAGGACATCCGCTGCATCAGGTCGTCGATGTCGCTGCACCGGTCGGTGTCGACGGAGAAGTAGGCGGTCTCGGCCCGCTGCAGGGCGACGGTGGCGCCGAGGATGACGCCGGTCAGACCCATCCCGCCGATCGTCGCCCAGAACAGCCGCGCCGTCTCGCCCTCGGGGGTGAGGGTGCGGACCTCGCCGTCGGCCATCAGCAGGTCGAGGGAGCGTACGTGGTTGCCGAAGCTGCCTTGGGTGTGGTGGTTCTTGCCGTGCACGTCGGCGGCGATGGCACCGCCGATGGTGACCTGCCGGGTGCCCGGCAGCACCGGCACCCAGAGCCCGAACGGCAGCAGCGCCCGCATCAGGACATCGAGGCTGACGCCGGCTTCGACGGTGACGGTCGGCGGATCGGACGCGGCGTCGACGGAGTGGATGTGGTTGAGCTTGGTCAGGTCGAGGGTCAGACCGCCGGCGTTCTGGGCCGCGTCGCCGTAGCTGCGGCCCAGTCCGCGCGGCACGATCCCGCGGCCGGTCCGAGGTCCGCAACGCCGAGACGGCGTCGGCGACCGAGTCGATGCTCGCGAGGTGCGACATCGTGCCCGAGGCGCGTCCCCAGCCGTGCAGTTCGACGAGTGCCTGCGGGATCATCGGTTGCTGCTCGGGAAGCGAGGGCCGGATGTCGGGCACCGGCTCGTCGGCGCGCGCCGTCGACACCTCGGGAAAGTCGCTCATACGAACACCGCCACGGAGATCACCACGAGCCAGACCGCTCCTATTCCTTGCAGCACATGATCATGAAGGACGACATCCTCTGGTTCCCCGGCGTTCCCGGCGTCGACCTCCAGCGCGTACTGCAGCAGACCGAGGGTGAACGGCGCGATCGAGATCGCGGTCCACGGGATGCCCAGCGGCGCCCTCGCCACGATTCTCGAACGCCCACAGGCTGTAGGAGATCAACACCATCACCGCGGCGAGCATCCAGGCGAACCGGAGGTAGGACTCGGAGTATCGGGTCAGCGAGCGGCGGGTGCCGGCCTCGCCGCCGATCGCCTTCATCTCCGAGTAGCGCTTGCCGGCGACCATGAAGAACGATCCGAACGCCGCGACCAGCAGGAACCACTGGCTCAGCGGGATGCCGGTCGCCACGCCGCCGGCGATCGCGCGCAGCAGGAAGCCGCTCGCCACCATGGCCAGGTCGACGACCGGCAGGTGCTTGAGGAAGGCCGAGTAGAGGATCTGCAGCGCCGAGATAGACCACCAGGGTGATGCCGAGCGGAATGGCGACGAGGAAGCCGAGCGCGAGACCGAGCGCGCCGGTGACGACCGCGAGCGCCATGGCTGCGGTCGGGCGAGAGTTCGCCGGCGGCGATCGGCCGGAACCGCTTCCGCGGGTGGAGCCGGTCCTCCTCGACGTCGCGGACGTCGTTGACCAGGTAGACCGTGGCGCTGACCAGGCAGAAGGCGACGAAGGCCAGCCCGACCTTGGCGAGCACCGAGCCCGCGAAGAGTTGGCCGGCGGCCAGCGGGGCGGTGGCGACGAGGACGTTCTTGACCCACTGGCGCGGACGCATCGCCCGGATGGCCGCGGGGAGGCGGCTCGGGCGAACGGCGATCTCGGTGGAGGAGGTCATGGAACTCCTAGGCTATCGAGGCCCGCGGGATTCGCGGTCATCCGCCGCTGTCGAGCACTACCTTTGTCCGCGTGCGAGTACGGGCGAGGTTGCGGTCGATCGCGGCCGTCGTGCTCGTCGGCTGCCTGGCCGGCGGGGTGCGCGGCCGGCTGGGCGGCCGGACGATCCGAGCCCCTCAGCGCCGCCGTCCGTCGACGTGCCGATCCCGGCCGACGGCATCGCGCTGGCGGCGTACGGCTACACCAACGGACCCGTTCAGCAGTTCTCGCTGCCGCGCGGCTCGGTCATCACGGCCCGCGTCGACCAGACGAACAACGTGACCGCCGTGCTGTCCGCTCCGCCGGCGGCTGAGGTGTTCGGGTACCTGCAGCGGACCTTGCCCGACGCCGGCTTCACGGTGACCGAGGAGGACGCGGCGCAGAAGTCGATGACCTTCACCGGCTACGGCTGGGCGGGCAGCTTCACCGGCGACGAGCGCGTCTCCGCGGTGCTGCTCCGGCCGAAGTAGCACTGGCAAGTCGGAGCCGTGCATGCTAAAATGCATGCATGGTTGCATTGCAGATCCGCGACGTTCCCGGACCGGTGCGAGACCGGCTGGCCGCTGCCGCTCGAGCGCAGGGCCAGTCGTTGCAGGCCTACCTCCTCGGTGTGCTGGAGCGGGAGGCCGCCGGCCAGGAGAATCGGCGCTTGCTGGAGAAGTGGGCCGAGCAGCCGCTCAGGGGTGCGGATGACATCGACTTCGTGGAGTTGGTCCGGAGTGAACGCGACGCCCGGGAGCAACGCTTGTCGCGCCTCGCTGGTGTGGACTCCGAGTGATCGTCATGGACGCGTCGGTCTTCGCGGACCTGATCACCGGATCCGGACGCGCTGATCGAGTACCGCCCATATGCCGCGGCCGATCCGGACTGGGCGGTGCCCGAACACTTCACCGTCGAGGTGGCCAGCGCGCTACGGGGCGCCTGGCTCGGAGGCAAGCTGGGTCGGCCTGCCTTCGAGGAAGCGATTCGGCGGCTCGCGGCGGCTCCGCTCGACGTCTGGCCGGTGCGCCCTCTGCTGCCTCGGATGGTCGAGTTGGCTGCCAATGCGACGGCCTATGACGCGGCGTACCTTGCGCTCGCCGAAAGGCTGTCGGTTTCGCTCCTGACCGGGGATGCCAAACTGTCCGGTGTGCCGGGGGTGCGCTGCTCGTTCATCGCTGTGAGCTGACGCGAGCGTCGAACCGAACGTCCCGGCCGAGTGAGATTGGACCTGCGAGCCAGTCTGGTTCCGGCCAGACTCGGGTCAGGTTGCCGCAGAACCGAAGGAGAGCGAGATGCCGAAGACCACGAAGTCGGGCAAGGCCATCGAGGATGAGTTGCCGAGCACCTTGCAGCGTTCGGATCAGCACGCCAAACAGGTGTTCGCCAAGACCTACGACTCGGCGATCGACCAGTACGACGACGAGCAGCGGGCCCATCAGACGGCCTTCGCGTCGCTGAAGCACACCCACGAGAAGGTCGGTGACCACTGGGAGCCGAAGGAGGAGTTCGGGCCGTCCGACGCTCGTGCCGAGGAGGGCCGGGACTCCGATCGCCCCACCGCCGGCGGCGTGGACGCCAATGCCAGCAAGAAACACCTCTACGAACTCGCCAGCCGGCTCGACATCAAGGGCCGGTCGTCGATGACCAAGGCCCAGCTCGTCGAGGCACTGCAGAAGGCCAACGACCGGGAATCGGCCCGGGCCTGGGCATCAGAGTTTGCGCGCGACAAGCTGAGTCGGCGTGAACACGTTGCAGGCATTAGCCTCGCCTGCGTGGTCCTGATCCAACGAGACGTGCTGCGGCAGCGGACCCGGCTGCTGGGCCCGGCGTTCGTCGCCGCGGTCGCCTACGTCGATCCGGGCAACGTGGCCACGAACACCGCGGCCGGTGCGTCGTACGGCTATCTGCTGCTCTGGGTGCTGGTCGCCGCCACGTTGATGGCCGGTCTGGTCCAGTACCTGTCGGCCAAGGTCGGCTGGCTGACCGGCCGATCGCTGCCCGAACTGGTGGCCGACCGCACCGAACGCTCGCCGAGAATCGCCTACTGGATCCAGGCCGAGCTGGTGGCCGTCGCGACCGACCTGGCCGAGATCGTCGGTGGTGCCGTCGCGTTGAATCTGCTGTTCGACCTGCCGACGCTGGTGGGCGCGGTGATCACCACGGCAGTCTCCACCGCGCTGCTGTTTCTTCAGGACCGGCGCAGCCAGCAGACGTTCGAGCGGGTGATCACCGGGATGCTGGCCGTCGTCACGGTCGGCTTCCTGGCCGGGCTGTTCTTCTCACCACCCGATCCGGCCGCCGCTGCGGCCGGACTGGTGCCGCGCCTCGACGGGATCCAGAGCGCGGTGCTGGCCGTCGGCATGCTCGGTGCGACGGTGATGCCCCACGCCATCTACCTGCATTCGGCGCTGATCCGTGACCGGCACGGTGCGGCCGATGCCGACTGCGCCCGGCCGGTGCTCAAGGCGATCAAGCTCGATGTGATCTTGGCGATGATGATCGCCGGCAGCGTCAACATCGGCATGTTGCTGCTCGCCGCCAGCACCCTGTTCGGTGGCGACATCGACAGCCTGCAGGCTGCTCACCAGGGCATCGCCGATCAGCTGGGCGGCGCCATCGCCACCCTGTTCGCCCTTGCCCTGTTGGCTTCCGGGCTGGCCTCCACCTCGGTCGGCGGCTACGCCGGCGCGGTGATCATGGACGGGCTGCTGAAGCGCCGGGTGCCGATTCTGATGCGCCGGCTGCTCACCGCGATGCCGGCGTTGATCTTGCTCGCCATCGGCCTGGAGCCGACCAGGGTGCTGATCATCTCCCAGGTGATCTTGTCGTTCGGCATCCCGTTCGCGCTGATCCCGCTGGTGCGGATAGCGTCCGACCCCGCCCTGATGCAGCTGGTGCCGACCCGGCGCGGGACCATCGCGGTGGCCTGGCTGGTGATCGCGATCATCACCGCGCTGAACCTGATCCTGATCGTGCTGACCGTGATCGGCTGACCTACTTGTGCGTTCGCGAATCCGCTTCGCGGTCAGCGTCGAGCCGTCCTTGATCGCGACCACCCGGACCCGATCGTCGGCGGTGAGATCGGTCAGCTGGCCCGGTTGCTTGCCCTGGCGCACCTTGGTCTCGGGCTTGATCACATAGGTCGCGCGGTACCCGTCGGGACTCTTGACGGTCAACGACGTGCCGCTGACCGCCTCCACCGTTCCGCGCTGGAAGGCGACCACGCGGTGCTTCTTGCCGGCGAGCGTCACCTCGCCGTGGATCGCTCTCGCGATCAGCCTGCGGTGCTTGGCCTGCCCGCCCGCCTTGCGATCCTTGCCGGTCGGTTGGGCGGTGGGACTTGCGGTCGGTGAGTCGGTGGGGGAGTCGGCGTACGCGAGACCGGCGCCGATGCCGCCGGCCAGGGCGATGGTGCCGGCGGCGGCGGCGATGAACTTGGCGGGCTTGTTCATGGGGACTCCTCGAGCTGGAACGATCCGGCTGGACCGCCGGGCTGATGGAGCCCAGTGTTGGCGGACATCCCGGTCAGCCGCGTACCGTCGGGCCGAACCTTCAGCAACCCTTCAGGGCCACAGTCCGGTCCAGGAGATGCCCAGCTCGGCCAGCATGGTGCGGAGCAGCGGCAGGCTGATGCCGACCACGTTGTGGTGGTCACCCTCGATCCGGGTGACGAAGGCACCGCCCAGGCCGTCGATGGTGAACGCGCCGGCGACCTTCAGCGGCTCCCCGGTGGCCACGTACGCGTCGATCTCGGCCTGGTCGAGTTCGGCGAAGTGCACCGTGGTGGCGGCGGCGGCCGCCGAGGTCGTGGTCCGGTCGCCTCGTCGGAGGATCACGTGGTGACCGGTGTGCAGCACGCCGGAACGCCCGCTCATCCGGCGCCAGCGCCGCATCGCTTCCGCCTCGTCGGACGGCTTCCCGTGGCCGGCGCCGTCCAGTTCGAGCAGCGAGTCGCAGCCGATGATCACCGTCGGCCGACTGGGTTGCTCGACGAGCCGGCTGACTGCCTCGGCCTTCAGCTGCGCCAGTCGGGCGACGAGTTCCGGGACGGTCGCGGCGCGGACCGCGTCCTCGTCCACCCCGGACACGATCACCTCCGGCTGCAGGCCGGCGTTGCGCAGCGTTCGCAGCCGGGCGGGTGAGGCCGAGGCGAGGATGACCCGCGGCCCTTCGACAGGCTCAGGGCGCGGGTCGACAGGCTCAGGGCGCGGGGATCAGGCACCAGCGGTCAGATCCGGGCCAGCGCGGCGCGCAGCGGGTCGAGTCCGAGCGGCCCGAGGTTGAGCGCGTCGGCGTGGAACTTCCGCAGGTCGAAGGCCGCTCCCTGGCGTCGCTGGGCCTCGGCCCGGGCCTCCAGCCAGATCCGCTCGCCGACCTTGTAGGCCGGCGCCTGACCCGGCCAGCCGAGATAGCGGTCGAGCTCGAAGCGCAGCGTGGGCTCGTCGGTCGAGCAGTTCTCGATCATGAACTCGAAGCCCGCCGCCGGCGTCCAGCGTTGCCCGGGCCGGAAGCCGCTCGGGTTGTCCTTGGGGATCTTCAGCTGCAGGTGCATCCCGATGTCGATGATCACCCGGATCGCCCGGAAGGCTTGCGCGTCGAGCATCCCCATCCGGTCGCCCGGTTCGAGATAACCGAGATCATCCATCAGCTGCTCGGCGTACAGCGCCCATCCCTCGCTGTGCCCGGAGCAGAAGCACAGCTTCCGCTGCCACCGGTTGAGCAGATCGGACCGGTACGCATTCTGGGCGATCTGCAGATGGTGGCCCGGCACGCCTTCGTGATAGACGGTGGTCACCTCCTTCCAGGTCGAGAAGGTGTCGATCTCGGTCGGCACCGCCCACCACATCTGGCCGGGACGGGAGAAGTCCTCGGCGGGATCGGTGTAGTAGATCGAGCCGTCGTGGGTCGGCGCGATGCAGCACTCGATGGTCTTGATCGGGTCCGGGATGTCGAAGTGCACGCCCGCGAGATCGCTGACCGCCCGGTCGGCCAGATCCTGCATCCAGCGGCGGAAGGCCTCGGCGCCCCTGGATGCGCCGGCTCGGGTCGGCGTCCAGGGCCGCGTACGCCTGCCTGGATGTCGGGCTCACCGACCAGGTCCTTCGCGATCGACCGCTGGAGCTGCTGGATCCGGTGCAGCTCCTCCCAGCCCCACAGGTAGGTCTCCTCGAGATCGATGACCGCGCCGAGAAAGTAGCGGGAGTCGAGCGCGTAGCGTTCCTCGCCGACGGCATCGAGGCTGGGCGCGAGCGGGGCCAGCCCGATGCTCATCCAGTCCGCGAAGAGGGAGAACTGCGGCCGGGCATGAGCGGCCGCCGAGGTCAGGTCCGACAGCAGGGCCGGCGAGTCGGTCGGCGCCTGCTCCACCAGTCCGGCGAAGAAGTCGTCGGAGCCGGTCTCACCCGTCCAGCCGCGGATCTGGGCGATGGTGGCGGCGATCTGCCGGACGGCGGCGATGTTCCCGTCCCGCGCCTCGCGGGTCAGCGTTTCGCGGACCCCGTCCAGCGGCAGGTGCACGGTGCGGAGCCGGGCGGCGATGTTGCGCCAGGCCTCCTCGGTCCCGGTCGGCATCAGGTCGAAGATCGACCGGATCTCCTGCACGTGGCCGCCGATCACGCTGACCCGGGACGGGGAGATGTGGGCCTCGTAGAGCTCCACCTCGAGTCCGAGCCGCTCCAGCATCGACTCCTTGGCGGTGTTCTCCCGCGCGTCGGCCGGAGCCGCGGAATGCAGGTCGGCGATGGTCTTGCGGACGTGCGCGATCTGATCCGCGAGCCCGCCCGGCGAGTAGTCGCTCCACTCGTGGTCGTGCCCCTCGACGCCCAGGTAGGTGGCCGTCTCGGGATACCGCTCGACACACTCATCGACGTAGGCGTCGGCGATGGCGTCGACCGGGCGACCGGATGGGTCACCCGCCCCGGCCGGACTCCCCAAGCGCTCAGCCATGCGGCTCAGCGTAAACCGGCCCCGGATGCGCCGGCGGGGGTGTCGGTTTCCCACGTATACGTGGGAAACCCGCACTGTACCCAGGAAGTTACCTGGGTACAGCGACAGGAAAGTGGGTACAGCGCGACCCTGGCGGGCCTGCGCGCCGGGAATCTGTCGGAGCCGGCGTCAGCGGCGCCCGCGGCCGAGCATCCCGGTGAGGATGTCGAGGATCGAGGGCTCGTGCTCGACTCGGCCGGCTCGGCGGTCGGCTCCGGATCGGGCGCGCTGGCCGGCTGGTTCGCGGCCGCGCCGCCGCGGCCCAGCATCTTGCCGAGGATGTCGGTCAGCACGTTGGCGCCGGCGCCGCCCGCCGCGCCGGCGATCAGCGGGCCGAGCAGGTCCCCGTACTTGCCGCCCGCGACCTTCTTCGACAGGTACGCGAGCACGATCGGCGCCAGGATCGGCAGCAATCGCTTCATCAGGTCACCCTGACCGCCGGCCTGGCTGCCGCCGAGTGCGCCGCCGAGGGTCTGGGCCACCTGGTCGGAATTCGGGCCGAAGATGTTGCTGACGATCTTCTCGCCGTCGCCGGTGTCGACCTGGCCCAGATCCACACCGCCGTCCAGCAGGTCACCGGAGTGATCACCGAGGGCGCCGGCCAAGGAGGCGGCGCCGGCCGGATCTTCGGCGTTGGCCTGGAGCCCGCCGAGCAGCGCCGGGATCGCTTGTCGGGCGGCCGATTCGGCCGTGGCCTCGTCCACGCCCAGCTGCGAGGCGAGTTGGCCGATCGGCAGGTCGGCGAGGATCTCTTCGACTGCGCTCAACGTCGTGCCCTTCTGCTGGCCGCCGGACGAGCGGCGTGTGTCGTCACTCTAGGTGACCCGACTCATCGCTGACGACTCGACAGTCGCCAGGCATCGGGCCCGGGCTGGAAGGGTCGCCGCACCGATCGCCAGTAGGACGACCAGCCGGAGCTACGGGCGGCGCCCGCCGAGCCGGAGGTCGTTCTGGTGGAGCTGAACACCACGATCAGGGCCGCGAGCTCCTCGTCGGTCGGCTGGCCCTTGACGACCGAGAACACCGGCTGGTCGTCGGTGTCTGCGCCGGTCATAGCGGGATGTTCCCGTGCTTCTTCGGCGGCAGGGTCTGTCGCTTGGTGCGCAGCAGGCGCAGCACCCGGGTGACCTCGACCCGGGTCTCGTGCGGGCTGATCACCGCGTCGACATAGCCGCGCTCCGCGGCGATGTAGGGATTGGCGAGCTCGTCGTCGTACTCGGTGATCAACTTGGCGCGCATGGCGTCCGGCTCGTCGGCCTTGGCGAGTTCCTTGCGGTACAGGATGTTCACCGCGCCCTGGGCACCCATCACCGCGATCTGCGCGGTCGGCCAGGCCAGGTTGAAGTCGGCACCGAGGTGCTTGGAACCCATCACGTCGTACGCCCCGCCGTAGGCCTTGCGGGTGATCACGGTGACCAGCGGAACGGTGGCTTCGGCGTAGGCGTAGATCAACTTCGCGCCGCGGCGGATGATGCCGTTCCACTCCTGGTCGGTGCCGGGCAGGAAGCCGGGCACGTCGACGAAGGTGATCACCGGGATGTTGAAGGCGTCGCAGGTGCGGACGAAGCGGGCCGCCTTCTCGGAGGCGTCGATGTCCAGGCAGCCGGCGAAGTGCAGCGGCTGGTTGGCCACGATCCCCACGCTGCGACCGTCGATCCGGCCGAAACCGATCACGATGTTGGGCGCGAACAGGGCCTGCACCTCGAGGAACTCGCCGTCGTCCAGCACCCGCGAGATGACCTCGTGCATGTCGTACGGCTGGTTCGGCGAGTCCGGGATCAGGGTGTCGAGATCACGATCGACGTCGTTCGGTTCAAGATCATTCTCGACGTCGAAGACCGGCGGGTCCTCGAGGTTGTTCTGCGGCAGGAATCCGACCAGCGTCTTGACGTACTCGATGGCGTCTTCCTCGTCGACGCCGAGGTAGTGCGCGTTGCCGGACTTGGTGTTGTGGGTCCGCCCGCCGCCGAGTTCCTCCATGGTGACGTCCTCGCCGGTGACGGTCTTGATCACGTCCGGACCGGTGATGAACATCTGCGACGTCTGGTCGACCATCACGACGAAGTCGGTCAGGGCGGGGGAGTAGACGTGTCCGCCGGCGGCCGGTCCCATGATCAAGGAGATCTGCGGGATGACCCCGCTGGCGTGGGTGTTCCGGCGGAAGATCTCGCCGTAGAGCCCGAGGGAGACCACGCCCTCCTGGATCCGGGCGCCGCCGCCCTCGTTGAGCCCGATCAGCGGGCAGCCGGTCTTCAGCGCGAAGTCGATGATCTTGACGATCTTCTCGCCGTAGACCTGGCCGAGGCTGCCGCCGAAGACCGTCACGTCCTGGCTGAACACGCAGACCGGCCGGTCGTCGATGGTGCCGAAGCCGGTGACCACGCCGTCCCCGTAGGGCCGCCGCTTCTGCATCCCGAACGACGTGGAGCGGTGCCGGGCGAACTCGTCGAGCTCGGTGAACGACCCCGGATCCAGCAACAGTTCGATCCGCTCGCGGGCGGTCTTCTTGCCCTTGGCATGCTGCTTCTCCACTGCGGCCGCCGAGCCCGCGTGCACCGCCTCGTCGATCCGCAGGTCGAGATCAGCGAGCTTGCCAGCCGTGGTGTGGATGTCGGGCGCCGAGATGTCGCGATCCATAACGCGGACTCTAGCGATTTCTATCGTGTTACGCGTGGTCCCGGTCGGCCGCGCGTCGCCCGTCGCGTCGGAGGTCTCGTCAGTAGGGTCGCAGCTGTGCCGGATGCCGACCCGATCGACCTGCCCCGCCTGCGCCGTGAGCTGATCCGGCCGGCTGGTCAGCTGGCAGCAGATCGATCTGGTGTCCGAGACCGGCTCGACCAACGCCGATCTGGCGGCTCGGGTACGCGCCGGCGAGCCGGCCGGCAGCGTGCTGATCACCGACTACCAGTCCGCCGGGCGTGGCCGTCAGGGCCGACGCTGGACCGCTCCGCCGGGTTCGGGGATCGCCATGTCGGTGAGCCTCGCGCCCGAGGTGGACCCGGATCGCTGGACCTGGCTGCCGCTGCTCGCCGGCCTGGCGGTCGCCGAGGGTCTGGAGCGGGCGATGCAGCAGCGCGGAGCCGAGCTGCGGCTCGACCTGAAGTGGCCCAACGACGTGCTCGTCGACGGCCTGAAGGTGTGCGGCATCCTGGCCGAACAGATCCAGACGCCCGACCGACCGGTCTGCGTGGTGGGCATGGGGATCAACGTGCACCTGCGAGCCGACGAGCTTCCCGTGCCGACGGCCACCTCGCTCGGCCTGCTGGTCGGCGAGCAGGTGCCGGGGCGTACCGAGGTGATCGTCGAGGTCCTCACCCGGCTCGAAGCCGTGCTCTCGGCCTGGCAGGGCCCGAACGGGACGGCGGTGAGGGCTGACTACCTCGCGCGATGCACGACGATCGGCCGGGACGTCCGGGTGCAGCTCGCGGCCGAGCGGTCGGTATACGGCCTGGCCACCGGCCTGGACGACGACGGCTGCCTGATCGTGCGAACCGCCAGCGGCCCGGTGATTCTGGGTGCCGGTGACGTGGTGCACGTACGCTGAGCGGCGTGGGCCTCCCGCCAAGACTTCTCGGTGCCGACGAGCAGGTGATCATCCACACCAGGACGCACGCCAAGGCGATGCTGCTGCCTGCCGTGGCCCTGATCCTGATCGGCGCTGCGGTCGGCGCCGGCGCCGCCGCCATCCCGAGCGAGTTCCGACCCGCGGGCCAGTTGGCGGTCGTCGGTCTCGGCCTGGTGCTGGTGATCTGGTGGGTGCTGCTGCCGTTCCTGCGCTGGCGGACCACCACGTACACGATCACCAACCGCCGGTTGATCACCCGCAGCGGCATTCTCAACAAGATCGGCAAGGACCTGCCGTTGAACCGCATCAACGAGGTGTCCTCCGAACGCAGCCTCACCGACCGGATGTTCCGCTGCGGCACCCTGAACGTGCAGACGGCCGCCGAGGACGGCACCATCGTGCTGGTCGACGTACCCGACGTCGAGCAGGTGCACCGGGAGATGACCGAGTTGCTCTTCGGCAGCCCGGCCGGGTGGCCGCCCGGCTCATCGGCTCCGCGCGGATGACCGGCGAGCCCGGCGTCTCGATTGCCCGACCGGCAAGCCACGTCGCCGAGTTGATCATGAATCGGCCGGAAGCGCTGAATGCCCTCTCGACCCGGCAGGCGCGGCTGCTGATCGACGCGTACGCCGAGCTGGCGGACGATCCGCAGCTCAGCGTGGTGATCATCACCAGCGCCTCGGACCGGGCCTTCTGCGTCGGAGCAGATCTGAAGGAGCGCGCAGGATTCGACGATGATGATCTTCGCGCGCAGCGCCCGGTCTTCGTGGCGGCCTTCGGTGGTCTGCTCAACCTGGCCGTGCCGACGATCGCCGCCGTGGACGGCTACGCCCTCGGCGGCGGATGCGAGCTGGCGCTGTGCTGCGACGTGATCGTCGCCTCGGACAAGGCGGAGTTCTCGCTGCCCGAGGTCGGTCTCGGACTGATCCCCGGCGGTGGCGGCACCCAGTTGCTGCCTCGCCGGGTGGGGCCGAACCGGGCGGCGGAGCTGATCTTCAGCGGACGCCGAGTCGACGCCGAGGAGGCATTCCGGATCGGGCTGGCCGACCGGCTGGTGCCGGCGGGCACGGCGCGTGACGCCGCGCTCGCGCTCGCCGTGGACATCGCGGCCAAGTCGCCGGTGAGCCTGCGCGCGGCCAAACGCGCACTCCGGCAGGGATTCGACGCCACGCTCGCCGACGGCCTGGTCATCGAAGGGGACGCCTGGGCCGACGCGGCCTTCTCGGCGGATCGCCGCGAGGGCATCGAGGCCTTCAACGCCCGGCGGCCGGCCCGCTGGCCGAGCTGGGAGGCCGGCAGCCGATGACCGAACACCAGACCACAGTTCCCGCAGCCGCTCGAGCTGCCGATCGACGAGCGGGAGAGTCCGCTCGGCCTGCGCGCCCAGCTCGTCAGGTTCGTGATCACCGGCGGGCTGTCGGCCATCGTGGACTTCGGCCTGCTGGTGATCTTGATGCACGGGTTCTTCGGCTTCGACGGCCTCGGGCACACCCCGGCCAAGGCGCTGTCATTCATCGCCGGCACGACGACGGCGTACTTGATCAACCGCCGCTGGACCTTCCGGGCCGAGCCGTCCAAACGGCGCTTCCTGGGCGTGGTGGTGCTGTACGCGGTCACCTTTGCCCTCCAGGTGGGTCTGTTCAGCCTGCTGTTCGAGGCGATGACCCGCCAAGGCGTTGACCGCCTCGTGGTGCAGGTGGTCGCGTTCGTGATCGCCCAGGGCGTGGCCACCACGGTCAACTTCATCGTCCAGCGATCGGTGATCTTCAGATTGCATTAGCAAGGGGGGCGACCCCCTTGAACCCCCGCCGCGCGCACAAGAACACACGGGAGCGCGCGATGGATCCAGCCGATCATCAAGCCCACGGCCGGTACGCTTCCGCGGGTGAGTAGTGCTCGTGCCTTCACGATCGGCATCATCGGCGGCGGACAACTGGCCCGGATGATGCATGCGGCGTCGATCGGGCTCGGCGTCAACGTGCGGCTGCTCGCCGAGGGTCCCGACGTGTCGGCCGCGACGGTCGTGCACGACGTCACCGTCGGGGACTACACCGATCCGGAGACCGTACGCGCGTTCGCGGCCGGCTGCGACGTGATCACCTTCGACCACGAGCACGTGCCGACCGGGCTGTTGCGGGATCTCGAATCGGCCGGGGTGCTCGTCCGCCCCGGCGCGGCCGCTCTGGTGCACGCCCAGGACAAGGCGATCATGCGCGATCGGCTGACCGCCCTCGGCGCGCCGTGCCCGATCAGCCGGGTGGTGACCGACGCGCCGGCGCTGATCGCGTTCGGCGACGAGCACGGCTGGCCGGTCATCGCCAAGACCTCGCGCGGCGGGTACGACGGCAAGGGGGTCTGGAAGCTCGAGGGGCCGGCCGAGGCGGATGCGTCCGTTCAACGGCCTGGCGACCGGGGTCCAGATCATCGCCGAGGAGTTCGTCGACTTCGCCCGCGAGCTCAGCGCGTTGGTCGTGCGCTCACCATCGGGCCAGGCGGCCGCGTACCCGATCTCCGAATCCGTGCAACGCAACGGCATCTGCGTCCAGACCATCACCCCGGCGCCCGGGCTGACCGATGAGCAGTCGATGGCGGCGCAACAGCTCGCGCTGACGATCGCCCACGAACTGGGCGTCGTCGGGGTGCTGGCCGTGGAGCTGATGCAGCGAGCCGACGGCTCGGTCGTGGTCAACGAGTTGGCCATGCGCCCGCACAACACCGGGCACTGGACGATCGACGGGGCGCACACCTCGCAGTTCGAGAACCACCTGCGGGCGGTGCTCGACCTGCCGCTCGGCGATCCGAGTGCTCGGGCGCCGTGGACGGTGATGTCCAATGTGCTGGGTGGCGCCGTCGATGATCTTCCGTCCGCGCTGGTGCACTGCTTCGCCCGGGATCGGCGGCTCCGGGTGCAGCTCTACGGCAAGTCCGTCCGGGCGGGCCGCAAGGTCGGGCACGTCACCGCGTACGGAGATGATCTTGAACATGTCCGCGAGCGTGCCGAGCACGCCGCGGCCTACCTGATGGGAGATCCGAATGCCTGATCAGACGGCCCGGGTGGGGATCGTGATGGGATCGGATTCGGACTGGCCGGTGATGAGCGCGGCCGCTGAGGCGTTGCAGGAGTTCAAGATCAGCTACGAGGCCGACGTCGTCTCCGCGCACCGGATGCCCGACGCCATGATCGAGTACGGACGGACGGCGCACAGCCGCGGGCTGCAGGTGATCATCGCCGGAGCAGGAGGCGCGGCCCATCTGCCGGGCATGCTCGCCGCCGTGTCGCCGCTCCCGGTGATCGGCGTCCCGGTACCGCTGAAGTATCTGGACGGGATGGACTCGTTGCTGTCGATCGTCCAGATGCCGGCCGGGGTGCCCGTGGCGACCGTCGCCATCGGCAACGCGCGGAACGCCGGACTGCTGGCGGTGCGGATCCTGGCCGCCGGCGATCCGGCGTTGCAGGAGCAGATGGTCGCGTTCCAGCAGCGGCTGCGGGAGGCGGCGGAAGCCAAGGGCGCGGCGGTCCGCGGCCAGAGCTGATCCGCTCCAGGCTCAGCCTTCCAGAACCAGGCCTTCGCGGTGGGTCGGGCGGACGCGGCGGGCCAGCAGGGTGCCGCCGACGCCGAGGATCAGGCCGATCAGACCGGCTCCGGTGACGAGCAGGCCCGACGTCGAGGACGCGGGCTCGCTCGGCGGCCGGCAACTCCGCGGCGGCGATCGCGGATTCGGAGATCACCGGTCGCGGGGATGCCGGGCACATCGGCGAGCACGGCGAGCAGGCCTCGGGCGTCGGCCGGCCGGTGCCACACGCCTGGACGATCGAAGGGATCGGCGGTCCCGGCCAGATCGGAGACCGTCTGCACCCAGACGCCGTCGGCGGCGGTGAGGTGGATGCGGTCGATCCGCCAGATCTGTTGATCATGGATGAGCCAGGTCAGCCGGATCGTCTCGCCGGCGTCGCCGCTGATCGAGCGCGGGCGGTCGGCCGAACCTGCCGCCGTGCCGTAGGCGTCGAGCGCGGCGACGAGCCGGTCGTAGCCGGTGTCGGTGTGGTAGAGCCCGGTGGCCTGTTGCTCGCCGAGATTCACCACCAGCACGCTGGTCGGCCCGCCGGCGTACGCGACGTCAGGCACGGCCGTCCAGCACAGCGCACCCAGCACGGCCGCGATGCCGATCATCATCCTGCGCAGTCTCATCTGATTGCCTCCTCGAATCGGTCCCGCCGGTAGTACACCGATCGAGGGTCGGCCGGTTCTCCCACTAGTGTCGCTTGCGTGGCAGGACAGGTTGCTGAATTCGTCGCCGGTATCGGGCTGCTCGGCCGCGGTCTGCGGCTGATCGCCCGCCGGCCCCGACTGTTCCTGCTCGGCGCGATCCCACCCCTGATCACCTCGGTGATCTTCGCCGGACTGCTCGTCGCTGATCTTCGGCCAGCTCAACGGCATCGTCGGCTGGCTCACGCCGTACGCCAACGGTTGGAGCGAGGGTCTGGCCACGGCGCTCCGGATCGTGATCGGCGCCGCGTTGGTCGGCGGCACGACCTTGATCATGGTGATCTCGTTCACGACCTTGACGCTGGCGCTCGGATCCCCGTTGTACGACAAGCTCTCGGAGAGTTGCGAGCGCGAGTTCGGCGAGGTGCCGGAGTTCGATGAACCGCTGGCCCGCGGGATCGGTCGCGGCCTGCGCCAGGCGGTCACGCTGATCGCGGTGTCCGCCCTGGGTGCGCTGTTGCTGTTCGGTCTCGGGTTCATCCCGGTGGTGGGGCAGACGATCGTGCCGGTGATCTCGGCGATCTTCGGCGGCTGGCTGCTGGCCATCGAACTGATCGGTTCGGCGTTCGAGCGACGGGGACTGCTCCGGCTCGCTGATCGGCGAACCGCGCTGCGCCGGCGCCGGGCTCGCGTCCTCGGGTTCGCGATCCCGATCTTCCTGCTGCTCGCGATCCCGTTCGCCGGCGCCGTCGTCTTCCCGATCGCCACCGCCGGCGGCACCCTGCTGGCTCGCGAGTTGCTGGGGGAGCGGGCGAGCTGAAGGCGACCACTCAGCTCAGCGGACGGACTCGGCGATCGAGATCGCTCTGTCCATCGTGAGCTGGCCCTCCAGCCGGAGCGTCACCATCCGCCCGCCGATCGATCCGTTGCCAGACCAGGCACGGGCCGGCCATCCGCGCCTGTTCGGTGTGCTCGACGCCCGCACTGTCGACGTAGGCGATCGGGTGCGGCTCGGCGAACCACACCGCGTCCTGCCCGGCGACGTCGATGAAGGTCGAGCTGCTCGCGAGCCTGCTTGACGAAGACCCAGGAGATCTCGCCGTCGAACTGATCGAGATGCAGCGGGCCGGGATCGGACGCCCAGTCCATCGAGACGACCCGCTGGTCGTCGGAGACCGAGATCCGGTCCGGACGGTCCAGCTCGGCCGGCACGCCGATCGGGAAGGTCACCAGGCGTCGGGCCTGCGGCAACGTCACCGTACGCCCGGTCCGGGGCGGTGGGGCGGGTGTCGCCGAGGGTGCCGGCGTCGCTCCGGTGACCGGCGGGGGTGCGGTCCGGATGACGACCCCGCCCAGTTGCAGCCACTGCCGGACCACGGCCCGCACCGGCGGGGTCAGGGCCAGCCCGATGATCAACACCGCGATGATCAACGCCACGAGTCGCCGGCGCGAGCGGGTCAACCAGCGCCGGATTCTCGCCGACCGGCGCGGTGCCGGCGTCGAGATCCGACCCAGGACGCGCTCGACAAGATCATCGGGCGGCGGTTCGATGATCATGGTCCGACCGAGCGCCCACAGCTCGTTCTCAAGATCAGCCGGACTCAGTCATGACTCACCTCCTCCCGCAAGATCGACAAGGCCCGGTGCAGCCGGGACTTCACCGTCCCGGCGGGGATCGCCAGGACCGCGGCCGTCTCGGCCTCGGAGAGCTCCAGCAGATACCGGGAGGCGACGACCTCCCGCAACTGGGGCGGCAGCGCCCGGACGCGCGCGAGCAACTCCTCCCGCCGGGCCGAGGACAGCGTCTCCGCCTCCGGATCGAACCTCAGCTCGGCAGCGGGGAAGCCGGCCAGCTCGTCGCGTGCCGCTCGGCGACCACGGCTCCGAAGCGCGTTCCGGGTCTCGTTGTGCACGATGCTCAGCAGCCACGCTCGAAAGTTCCCCTCCTCCCGGAACCGGGCCAGCGCGGCGTAGGCCTTGACGAACGCCTCCTGGACCACGTCGTCGGCCTCGGCGCCGGCTCCCCACAGCACCGCCATCCGTTTCGCGATGGGCGCATGCGTACGAACCAGCTGGCCGAAGGCGCCCGCATCGCCGGCCCGCGCCCGATCGATCAGCTGTGCTTCGGAGGTCTCGCTGTCCTGGTGCAGTGCTCCCGCCTTCTTCTGCTGCTCATCATCTCTACACCGCTGCCGACGTGTAGGTTCGCCAGCGGCCCGATCTGCGCGTCAGTGGCGGCAACTACAGTGATCGACGCAGCCCGATGTCTGAAGCGATACGCCCAACGAAGGAGCGATCATGCCCGACCTTTCCGTCCAGCTCTACACCGTCCGCGACGCGCTGGCCGAGGACTACGACCAGACTCTGGCCGCGCTGGCCGGCTTCGGATTCACCGCCGTCGAGCCGTTCCAGCTCGACGGCTTCGCCGACGAACTGCGGCGCGGGCTGCCCGCCCACGGACTCTCGGCGCCGACCGCGCACGTCGGCCTGCTGAACGGTGATCAGGCCGCGATCTTCGCCCTGGCGACCGAGCTCGGGATCGGCACGCTGATCGAGCCGTCCGTCGATCCGGCCCGCTGGCAGACGGCCGACGACGTCGCCCAGATCGCCGCCGAGATCAACGCAGCCGCCGCCAAGGCCGCCGAACACGGGCTTGCGGGTCGGCTACCACAACCACCATTTCGAGCTGGAGTCCATGATCGACGGCCGGCACGCCCTGGAGGTGTTCGCCGATCAGCTGGCCCCGGAGGTCGTCCTGGAGGTCGACACCTACTGGGCCTACGCGGGCGGTGCCGACGTGCCGGCCCTGCTGCGGCGGCTCGGTGAACGGGTGGTGGCCCTGCACATCAAGGACGGGGACGGAACGCTGGACACGAAGAAGCAGGTGCCGGTCGGGTCGGGGGTGATCCCGATCGCCGACATCATCGCGGCCGCACCCGAGCGCGCTGCGCGTGGTGGAGCTGGACGACAGCGAAGGTGACCTGCTCGACGCGGTTCGAGCCAGCCGCGAATTCCTCATCGCCAACTACCCGGTCTCCGCATGAGCGGCAACGGCCCGCTGGGCGTCGGCATCATCGGCGCCGGCACGATCAGCGGCACCTATCTGGAGAATCTCACCAGCTTCCCCGACACCGAGGTGGTGGCGATCGGTGACCTGTTCACGGAGGCCGCGCGAAGCAAGGCCGCCGAACACGGCATCGCCTCCGCGGGCGACGTGGCCAGCGTGCTGGAGCACGAGGGGGTCGAACTGGTCGTCAACCTGACCATCCCGGCCGCCCACGCCGAGGTCGCCAGTCAGGCCATCGCCGCCGGAAAGCACGTCTGGAACGAGAAGCCGCTGGCGCTGGATCGGCCGAGCGGCCAGGCGCTGCTGGACGCGAGTGAGGCGGCCGGGCTCCGGATCGGCTGTGCGCCGGACACCTTCCTCGGTGCAGGGACTGCAGGCCGCCCGCCGGGTGATCGAGCGCGGGGACATCGGCGTTCCGCTGACGGCGTTGATCTTGATGCAGTCGCCGGGGCCGGATTCCTGGCACCCCAATCCAGGCTTCCTGTTCGCTCAGGGCGCCGGGCCGCTGTTCGACATCGGCCCCTACTACCTGACCGCGCTGATCCAGACCTTCGGCCCGGTGGCCGCCGTCGCCGCGTTGGGGTCCAAGGCCAGGGACCGGCGGGTGATCGGGTCCGGGCCCAAGGCCGGCGAGGAGTTCGACGTGATGGTGCCGAGCCACGTCAGCGCGATCGCCCAGTTCGAGTCCGGGCAGTCCGCGCAGAGCATCTTCTCCTTCGACTCCGCGCTGCCGCGTACGCTGCTGGAGCTCAACGGCACCGAGGCGACCCTGCTGTTTCCTGATCCGAACAGGTTCGACGGCGAGATCAAGATCAGGAAGCGCGGCGACGACGACTGGCAGACGGTGGAGACCACCACCGAGCTGTCCTCGCGCGGCACCGGCGTGCTGGACATGGCCCGCGCGATCCGGACGGGCCGCCCGCACCGAGCCCAGGGCGCGCTGGCCTATCACGTGCTCGACACCATGCTCGCGGTGGCCGAGTCGGTGGAGGCGCGGCAGTTCGTCACCGTGGACAGCACGCATCGAGATCCCGGCGCTGCTGCCCGACGACTGGGATCCGAAGGCCAGCACCGTCTAGCCGGCCGCGGCGCTACGCTGCGCTTTGTGAGTGACTTCGACGATCTGTACCGGCCGACCGAGGAGCACGAGGCCTTCCGGGCCGCCGTCCGCGAGGTCTGCGACGCGAAGGTGGCGCCGAACGCCGCGGAGGTCGACGAGCTGGCGGAGTTCCCGAAGGCCTCGTACGAGGCGCTGGTCGCCGCGGACTTCCACGCGCCGCACGTACCGGAGGCCTACGACGGGGTCGGTGCCGACGCGCTGGCCACGGTGATCGTGATCGAGGAGGTGGCGCGGGCCTGTGCCTCGACGTCGCTGATCCCGGCGGTCAACAAGCTCGCCTCGCTGCCCTGGCTGCTCGCCGGGAGCGAGGAGATCAAGCTGCGCTATCTGCCGCCGATCGCCCGCGGCGACGCGATGGCGTCGTACTGCCTCTCCGAGCCCGAGGCCGGCTCCGACGCCGTGAGCATGAAGACCCGCGCCGTCCGCGACGGTGATCATTTCGTCCTCAACGGCGTGAAGCGCTGGATCACCAACGCCGGCGTCTCGGACTACTACACCGTCTTCGCGGTGACCGATCCCGACGCGCGGTCCAAGGGCATCAGCGCCTTCGTGGTCGAGAAGGCCGACGACGGTGTGTCGTTCGGCGCCCCGGAGAAGAAGCTCGGCATCAAGGGCTCGCCGACCTGCGAGGTCTACTTCGACAACGTGCGGATTCCGGAGTCGCGGATGATCGGCGCCGAGGGCACCGGCTTCGGCACCGCGATGAAGACCCTCGACCACACCCGGGTGACCATCGCCGCGCAGGCGGTCGGCATCGCGCAAGGTGCACTGGACTATGCGCTCGGTTACGTCAAGGAACGCAAGCAGTTCGGTCGGGCGATCGCCGAGTTCCAGGGCCTGCAGTTCATGCTCGCCGACATGGGGATGAAGCTCGAGGCGGCCCGGCAGCTGACCTACGCGGCGGCGGCCAAGTCCCAGCGCGGCGACGCCGACCTGACCTACTTCGGCGCGGCGGCCAAGTGCTTCGCGTCCGATGTCGCGATGGAGATCACCACCGATGCGGTGCAACTGCTCGGCGGCTACGGCTACACCCGCGACTACCCGGTGGAGCGGATGATGCGCGACGCCAAGATCACCCAGATCTACGAGGGCACCAATCAGGTGCAGCGGATCGTGATGGCGCGGTCGCTGCTGACCCGCTGAGCTGCGGCCTGAGCTGGCAGTCGGCTGCGCTGGTCGCAGGCCCGGCTGTTCGTTGTCGCCCAGGCTGGTGCGAAACGTCCGCCGAGAGTCAGCCGTGTCGGCGTCGGCGGGCGCTGGCGGTGACCTCGGTCATCGCGGTGTAGATCTCAGCCAGGGCGCGGCGCTGCTGAGGCGTGAGCGCGGGATCGTGGCGAATCGCGGTGAGCAGCGACGCCGGCTCGTCCTGCCCGGGATCCTGATCGTGCTCGTCGTCGATCCCGTCGGTCTCCGGGCGCAGATCCCGCAGCGGGATGCCCAGGG
Organism: uncultured Actinomycetota bacterium; assembly: GCA_963761955.1. Classification (GTDB taxonomy): domain Bacteria; phylum Actinomycetota; class Actinomycetes; order Propionibacteriales; family Propionibacteriaceae; genus Microlunatus. Next base: position 251,031 of record CAVXIY010000011.1, read on the forward strand.
TGTTGGCGATGCTGGCCATCACGTCGGCGGACGGAGCGCGGAGACCGTGCTCGATCTGGGAGAGGTACGGGTTCGAGATGCCGGTCAGTGCGGCCAGTTGGCGCAGCGGCAGGGCGGCCAGTTCCCGTTGCCGGCGGATCAGGTCGCCGACCAGATTCGGTTGCTGATCATCGCGCGCGGCCATTGCAGCATGATAGGCCGCCGAGTGATCAAGGTCGCACCGCATCCGCTAGCTAAGCTAGCGATTGTTGGCTAACATTGATCTCAGTTCACACTACGACAAGGAGATTCAATGTCTACCAGCACCGCCAGCAAGCAGACCCCCGACCTGAGCGGCAGCTTCGAAGCCGCCGCCGACCGGGTTCGCGACCTCAACGAGAAGTTGATCGTCACGGCCAAGAAGAGCGGCACCGCGTCGCTCGACGCCTACGAGAAGGGGCTGACGACCTTCGTCGACTTCCAGCAGAAGGTGGCCGGCGCCAGCCAGCTCGACTGGGTGAGCACCGTCGTCCAGGCTCAGACCGACTTCCTCACCGAGGTCAGCGCCGCGTACACCTCTGCAGCCCGCGAGGTCCTGAAGTAACCAGCCGTAGGCTGGCTTCGTGGCCCAGCAGCCGGCGGCGGAAGATCACCTCACCCTCGGGGAGATCATCCGTCGCCAGCGCGAGCTCGCTGAGCTGCCGATGCGGCAGCTGGCCGCGATGGCCGGGATCTCCGGCCCGTATCTCTCCCAGATCGAGCGCGGGCTTCGTGATCCGTCAGCGGAGGTGCTCGACGCGCTCGCCGATTCGTTGCAGATTTCCGCCGCATTGCTCCGGGAGCCGGAGACCGATTCCGAGCAGACCGAGCAGACCGTCCAGGCCATTCAGGCCGATCCCGATCTGACGGCGTCTCAACGCCGGTCGCTCACCGAGGCCTACACCGCGATGCGCCAGGTCACGGTGGCCCGAAGGCGTACCCGGGGTCGTCGCACCGGGCGTTCGCAGACTCAGCACGTCGACCAGGAGGACGCCCGATGACCGCAGCGGCAAGCAACGAGGGTGACGATTCCGCCTGGGAGGTGGTGGACGAGGCCGTACGCCAGCGGCTCTGGGAAGTGCTGCAGACCAGCACGGAGAACTTCGCCACGCCCGATCTGATGGGCCGCATCGACCCGATCTCCCTGCTGCCCGCCCTCGCTCGCACCGCCTTGTCGGTCGCCGGCCGACCCGATCGACTGATCGCGACCATGACGCGGGAGACCACGGAGTTGATCAAGGCCTCGGGCTCGGCTGTGGTCCGAGCTCTCGGCGGATCGCCCGCGTACGACCCGAAACGCCCACGTGACAAGCGTTTCGCCGACCCGACGTGGAGTCAGAACGCCTCGTACTGGTTGCTGCGGGAGAGCTATCTCGCCTTCGAACGCTCCTTGCTGTCCATCGTCCGCGACGCCGAGACGACCGAGGAGATCAAGCGGAAGGCCGAGTTCGCCACCCAGTTGTTCGTCGACGCCGTGGCCCCGACGAACTTCTTCCTCGGCAATCCCGCGGTGATCAAGCGGGCCTTCGAGTCCGGCGGCCTGTCGCTGGCCAGAGGGCGCCCGCAACTTCACCAGGGACCTGATCAGCAACGGCGGCTCGCCGCGCCAGGTGGCGACCGGCGTGCACAACGTCGGACAGAACATGGCCGTGTCGCCCGGGAAGGTCGTCTTCCGCAACGACTTGATGGAGCTGATCCAGTACGCGCCGAGCACCCCGGAGGTGCACGAGATCCCGCTGCTGTTCAGCCCGCCGTGGATCAACAAGTACTACGTGATGGATCTGGCCCCCGGTCGCAGCCTGGTCGAGTGGGCCGTGCAGCACGGCCACACCGTGTTCATGATCAGCTATCGGAATCCCGATCATTCGATGAGCAAGGTCTCGATGGACGACTACCTGCTCTCCGGGCCGATGGAGGCGATCGACGTGATCACCGAGATCACCGGCTCGGAGAAGGTCAACCTGCTCGGACTGTGTCTCGGCGGCACGCTGACCATGGCGACGCTGGCCTATCTCGACGCGATCGGCTCGGACAAGATCAACTGCGCGACCTTCCTGAATACCTTGATCGACTTCAGCGAGCCCGGCCTGATGGGCGTCTTCACCGACGAAGCGAGCGTGACCCGGTTGGAGACGAGCATGAAGAAGACCGGCTTCCTGCCGGCGGAGAACATGCGCCGCTCGTTCGATCTGATGCGCACCAACGATCTGATCTGGAACTACGTCGTGAGCAGTTGGCTGATGGGCGAGGATCCGCCGGCCTTCGACCTGCTCAGCTGGAACGCCGATTCCACCCGGATGCCCGCGGAGATGCACTCGTTCTATCTGCGCAGTTGCTATCTGGAGAATCAGTTGGCCCGCGGGGTGATGGAGCTCGCCGGCCAGCAGTTGGAGCTCGCCGGCGTTGATCAAGATCTCTACTTCCTCGCCGCCGAGCAAGATCACATCGCGCCGTGGCGCAGTTCCTACCAGGGGGCACTGCTGCCCGCCGGTCAGGTCAGGTTCGTGCTGTCCAATGCGGGCCACATCGCCGGCATCGTGAACCCGCCGAATCCCAAGTCGATCCACCGGGTCGTCGAGGGCGACGCCCGCGTTGCCCGCTGATCCGGACGCATGGCTGGCCAGCGCCACCACCCATCCGATCACCTGGTGGGAGGACTGGGCCGGCTGGATCGACGACCCGGTCCGGCGGCCTGCGCAAGCCGCCCCGGACCGGGAGCCGCAAGCACCGGCCGATCGGCGACGCCCCGGGCACCTACGTGCTGGAGCGCTGAAGACGGCTCGGGACGCGATGACATCGAACCGCCCGTAGCGCTGGCGTACGAGCTGTACCCAGTTTCTTGTCGCTGTACCCAGGAAACATCCTGGGTACAGTGCGAGTTTCCCACGTATACGTGGGAAACCGACACCCCCGAGCGCACGTCAGGGGGCGGGGGTCACATGTCCATGCCGCCGTTGACGCCCCAGACCTGGCCGGTGATGTAGGAGGAGGCGTCGTCGGCGAGGAAGGCGACGACCCGGGCGACCTCGTCGGGACGGCCGAGGCGGCGCAGCGGGATCTGGCCCTTGATCTTGGTCAGCACCTTCTCGGGAACCGCGGCGACCATCTCGGTCATGGTGTAGCCCGGGGTGACGGTGTTCACGGTCAGCCCGACGCCGTCGTCGGAGAGCTTCTCGGCGCGCTCGAGCAGGAAGGCTGCTTCCCGAGCCATGGTCTTGGTCAGGCCGAACAGCCCCGACTTGGATGCGGCGTAGTTGGCCTGGCCGATGTTGCCGATCTCGCCGATGATCGAACTGACGTTGATGATGCGGCCGCTGCCGCGCTCCATCATGTGCGCGAGTGCGGCCTGGGACAGGAAGAAGGTGCCGGAGAGGTTGACGTCGAGCACCTTGTGCCAGTCGTCGTCGGTCAGCTTCAGCACCGTCTTGTCGATGGTGATGCCGGCGTTGTTGATCAAGATGTCGAGCTTGCCGTGCTGTTCGATGACTTCGCTGACCACCCGGCGGCAGTCGTCCGCCGAGGCGACGTTGCCGCGGTGGGTGGTCACCGGGGTGTGGAAGCGATCGGCGAAGTCGGCCGCGAACTGCGCGGCGGCCTGACGTTGCCGCTGAATCCGGCCGCGATGACGGCGCCCTCGGCCGCCAGGCACTCCGAGATCGCCGCGCCGATGCCCCGGGTGCCGCCGGTGACGAGGGCGACCCGGCCGCGCAGTCGGCCGCCGGCCTGAGCCGTGGACGGGCTGGTCTCGGATTCAGTCGTGGTCATGTTCTGCCTTCCTGGTCAGGGATTCGGGCGCTGCGACGAGATCAGGCGGCGCTGAGGATGAGGGCCTCGCCCTGGCCGCCGCCACCGCAGAGCGAGACGGCGGCGCGACCGGTGCCCCGGCGGGACAGTTCGAGCGCGGCGTGCAGGGCGAGCCGCGCGCCGGACGCGCCCAGCGGGTGGCCGATGGCGATGGCGCCGCCGTGCAGGTTCGTCTGGTCGTGGGGATAGCCGAGATCCTTCAGCGACTGGATCGCGACCGCGCTGAAGGCCTCGTTGATCTCGATGAAGTCGAGGTCGGTGATGCTGAGGTCCGCGCGCTTCAGGGCGCGCTCGATGGCCCGGGCCGGCTGCGAGTGCAGGGAGTTGTCCGGTCCGGCGACCTGTCCGGGCGCGCCGACCACGGCCAGCGGCGTCGCCCCGAGCCGGTCGGCGTTCTCCCGGGTGGTCACCACCAGCGCGGCGGCGCCGTCGCTGAGCGGGGAGGAGTTGCCCGCGGTGATGGTGCCGCTCTTGTCGAAGGCGGGGCGCAGGCCGCCCAGCGACTCGGCCGTCACGTTGGCGCGGACGCTCTCGTCGCGCTCGACGACCAGGTCGGCGCCCTTGCGCTGCGGGATGGAGACCGGGGCGATCTCGTCGTCGAAGATGCCGTCGGAGGCGGCCGCGGTGGCCCGCTGATGACTGGCCGCGGCGATCGCATCCTGGTCCTCCCGGCTGATCCCGAGCTCGGCGATCGACCGCTCGGTGGACGCGCCCATCGACAGGTGGTCGAAGGCGTCGGTCAGGCCGTCGTAGGCCACCGAGTCGAGCGCGGTCACGTCGCCGTAGATCCAGCCCTTGCGGGAGCGGGGGAGCAGGTGCGGCCCGCTGGACATCGATTCCTGGCCGCCGGCGACGACCACGGTCGGCCTCGCCCGACCTGATCAGCCGGGCCGCGTCGATCACCGCGGTCAGGCCGGAGAGGCAGATCTTGTTGATGGTGATGGTCGGCACGTCCCAGCCGATGCCGGCGGCGACGGCGGCCTGGCGGGCCGGACCCTGCCCGGCCCCGGCCTGGATCACCTGACCCATGATCACCGCGTCGACCGCCTCGCCGGTGATGCCGGCCCGCTCGAGGGCGTGCCGGATGGCGTGAGCGCCGAGGTCGACGGCGGTCAGGTCCGACAGCCCGCCGTTGAGTTTGCCGAAGGGCGTACGCGCGCCTCCGATGATCACGATGTCCTGGGCGGAGCTAGCTGTGGTCATGAGAATCCTTTCGTGGTCGATCGATCAGCGGCGTGGGGGCAACGGCAGCGACGGTGCGAAAGCGCCGTCGAGCATCCTTCGATCCGACGGTACGCCGGTCCCGATCGGGCCGCACATGGTGTGAGCACGTGATGGTTCAGCGGCGTCTGGGATTTGCGCGGTCTTACGACCCATCCTAGAGCGCTCTAGTGGTCTGAGTGACCATCACATTAGGGCACCGCCGAGAACTTTGTCAAGACATAGTTCAGGCGCGGGGCGACCGCAAATGTGACACCTCCCGCATCCGCCTTCCGACAGCAGTCGGTGTGAGCTTGTCCAGGCGTCGACGGTGATCGCCTACGCTGACGTGCGGGTTGCGCTGCGCGCGTGACAACCGATACCAACTTCTGACGTCTGGAGTAGCCGATGTTGTCCGCACGTTACGCAGGCCATCGCAGCATTCGGATCGAGGAGCGCCACGCCGACCCGCCGTCTGCCGGAGAGGTCCAGATAGCAGTGGCCTACACAGGGCTGTGCGGCACCGACCTGCACATCCTGCACGGCCACATGGACGCCCGGATATCTCCTCCGCAAGTCATCGGTCACGAGATGAGCGGGACGATCGCGGCCATCGGCGACCAGGTTGAGGGTTGGAGCGTTGGTGATCCGGTGACGGTCATGCCGCTGAGCTGGGATGGCACCTGCCCGGCCTGCGAGGCGGGCAACGCCCATGTCTGTCACAATCTCGCGCTTGTTCGGCATCGACAGCCCGGGCTCGCTTCAGGAACGCTGGAACGTCCCGGCCCACACGGTGGTCGCTTTGCCGAAGGACATGCTGCTCCAGCATGCCGCCTTGGTCGAGCCGACGGCGGTCGCCGTGCACGACGTGCGCCGAGGCGATGTGCAGCGTGGCGACAAGGTCGTGGTCATCGGCGGGGGACCGATCGGGGTACTGATTGCGTTCGTGGTCCGCGAGATGGGAGCGGAGCCCATGGTGATCGAGATCGACGAACAGCGGCTCGCAACCGTCAGCGGGCTTGGCATTCGAACGCTGAACCCCACCGCCACCGATCAGGAGGGGGCGGTCAACGAGTGGACTGAGGGGTGGGGGCCGATGTCGTGTTCGAGGTCTCGGGTTCATCGGCTGCCGTGCTGTCGGCAACAGCGCTGGCGAAGGTCCGCGGTCGGATCGTCGTTGTCGCGATACATCCGATCCCCCGCGAGATCGACCTGCAACGGGTGTTCCTGCGCGAACTGACGATCGTCGGTGCTCGGGTGTACGAGCGGGAGGACTTTGTCACCGCGGTTGATCTTCTGTCCCGCGGCGCGATACCGGCAGAGTCCCTGATCACGAGCATCGTCCCGCTCCGGGACACCCAGCGGGCCTTCGCCGAGCTGGAGGGTGGCCGAGCCATGAAGATCCTCATCGAGGTCGCAGCCGAGCTGAGTTGACCCGACGACCAGCTCAATGCGTCAGCTGAGAGTCCCGATTCCGACGCTTGTTCGAAGACTTCGAGAGCAGAGTCGCGCGCGACCGTCAACGCCTCAATGAGGGGCCGTTGGCGGTGCTCGGTCGAGAGAATCTCGACGCCCCACGGGCCATCGAAGCCCACCTCGCGCATGGCGCGGATGAAGCCGACGACATCTTGGGCTCCGTGGCCGATGAGGGTGCGGCGGTCACGGGTGTCTTCGAACAGGGTCCCGATGGCTTCGAGCTGGGCGTCGCTGAGTTCTACGCCGAAGACCATGTCCGGGTCGAGACAGTCCACGAGTTCCGGCAGCGTCGTGTCGGCGCGGAAGACGTGCCAGAAGTCGACGACCAATCCGGCGGACGGGTGGCCGGCTGCTCGGATCAGGTCGGCGCCTTGGGGCATCGAGCCGATCAACCCGAACGGGAGCGGTTCGATCGCAACGCGGGTTCCGACCGCCGCCGCTTCGTCGGCGATCCGGCGGAGCGGTTCGACGAACGGTGTGATGTCGTCGACCGGGGATCCGAATGCGGTTCCGACCTTGATGAACGACGCGTCGAGTCCCTGAGCCGCTTCCAGCAGCAACTCCCAGGTTCCGCGCCAGGCGAGGTCGTCGCGCCACCAGCCGGACGCGAGTTCGACCTCGACGTGCTGCAGGCCGGCGGCCTCGATCTCGGCCCTGAGGGCGGGGAAGCCGACCGTCTCGCGAACGACCTGCAGATCACCCTGGGCGAAACCGATACCGGCCCAGCCGGTCGAGGCGGCCGCGCGTACGCGGTCGATCGCCGAGAACGGGCTGACCTCCGGGTCGTCGAGGGGCGCGACGTTGCCGGCGCTGGTCCAGCAGGTCGCGACGAGCGCGGGCGTGCTCATGCGTTCAGGTCGACGTCGACGGAAACGCCCTCGGCTGCCGAACGGACGGCGGCGTCGGCAAGGATCAGGGCGGCCCGTCCGTCTTCGAATCCGGGGCTGGTGCTGGGCCGGCCATGGATGGCCTCGACGAAGGCGGCGAGTTCGAGGCGGTAGGCATCGGCGTATCGCTGGAGGAAGAACGTGTGGTACGGGGCGATTCCTTCGACCGATTCGGCGCCGTACGCGCGCACGACGGTCGGTCCGACGTTGCCGACCTGGAGGAGGCCGGCGGCGCCGAACGCTTCGATTCGCTGGTCGTAGCCGTAGGCGCAGTGCCGTGAGTTGATGATCGTGATCAGCTCTCCCCGCGCTCCGCGGAGGGTGACCACGACCGCGTCATAGTCTCCGGCGGCGGCGATGTCGCTGCTGAATTGCTGCGCTCCGCGGGCGGTGACCTCGACGATGTCGGGCACGAAGAAGCGGGTCATGTCGAAGTCGTGGATGGTCATGTCGCGGAAGATCCCGCCCGAGTCCCGGATGTAGGCCGGCGGGCGCCGGTGCCGGGATCGCGGCTGGTGATGGTCAGCTGCTCGAGCGGGCCGATGTCGCCCCGCGCCACCCGGCGGTGCAGTTCGGCGAAGTGCGGATCGAACCGACGGTTGAAGCCGAGGACGACGGGAACCGTTGCGGCCCGGGCCTTCTCGCGCAGCGCGTCGACGCGGGCGATGTCGAGGTCGATGGGCTTCTCGCAGAGGACCGGTACGCCGGCGTCGATCGCCGCGCTGATCAGGTCGACGTGGGTCGGGGTCGGCGAGGCGACGATGATGGCGTCGACGTCGCCGGAGTCGAGCACCTCCGTCGGGTCGGTGGTCACCTGAGCGCCCTCGTACTTCTGCGCCGTCGCTTTCGCGCTCTCGACGAAGGGGTCGCACACCCAACGAAGGGTGGTCTCGGGCAGCGCGGCGATGCTCGCCGCGTGGACCTGGCCGATCCGGCCGGTACCGATCAGGCCGATCTTCACCTTGTCACTCATATCAGGACTCCTGTCGGTTGGTCGGTCAGTCGAGGTCGATGGTGGAGCCGGTGCGGATCGACTCGGCGGCCGCCTGGGCGATTCGGATGGCCACGAGTCCGTCGCGCGGCGGGCGTGAGGTTGACGCCCGTTCCGGAGGCGAGCCGGACGAACGCGTCGGCTTCGGCGCGGAAGGCGCGTTCGAACCGGTCGATGAACTGGTCGTAGGGAGGGCCGGGCGGACTCGACGCCCGGCTCGGTCGAGGTCATCGGCGTACGGGCGTCGATGCCGGCTCCGAACGAGTTGAGCGTGCCGAAGACCTCGAGCCGCGCGTCCTGGCCGGCCCCGTTGCGACGCAGACCGCTCACCGTGGCGGCTGCTCCGGACTCCAGGACCAAGACGGCCACCGCTGAGTCGACGTCGCCGTACTCGGCGTGGACCGGGGCGTCGAGGACCGAGCCGGTCGCCCAGACGCTGCGGACCCGTTGGCCGGTGACCCACGGGATCGTGTCGAAGTCGTGGATGAGCATGTCGAGCCAGATGCCGCCGGAGCCGGGAACGTAGTCGGGCGAGAGGGCAAAATGATCATGCCCGGTCGCGGTGACGGCCCGGACGGTGCCGGCGTCCCCGTCGAGGATGCGCTGGCGCAACAGCTGGTGGCCGGGATCGTAGCGGCGGTGGAAGGCCACCATGACCTCGGTGCCGATGTCGTCCAGTTCGTCGGCCAAAGCCGTGAGCTGGCCCGGGTCGAGCGCCAGCGGCTTCTCCACGAGTGACGGCAGCCCGGCCCGCGCGATCTGCAGGGCGAACGCCGGATGGGTGCTGGTCGAGGTCGCCACGACGACGCCGTCGAGAGCGGCGAGTTCCTCGGCCAGACCGGCGCCGACAGTCACCGCGGCGACCGGTGCTCACGCGGGGCGAGGTTGCCGGCCAGCTCGGCCGGGGCGTCCGGTTGGAGCGCGGCGCAGACCTGGTTCACTGCGACGGCGAGCCGGGCCGGGTCGCGGCCCATCAGCACCACCTCGTCGACCCCGGTGGTCTGCGCCAGGTTGCGGGCATGCATGAGGCCGATCCGGCCCGTGCCCAGAACTCCGATGCGCATGGCCGTCAGATCCTTCCGTTCAGCTGGGAGTCGGCGAGCTTACTTGACGACGAGGACGGGGATGTCGGCGTCGAGGATCGAGGGTCTGCGTGACACTGCCCAGAAGCGGCTTGCCGACCGGCGAGCGGCGGCGAGCTCCGATCACGAGCAGCTCGGCATCGGCTTTCTTGGCGAGGTCGAGGATGGTGGCCGCCGTGTTCTCGACCCCGGCACCGGGGGCCAGGGCGAGATCCCAGTCGAGCTCACCGACGGAGGTCTCGGCCAACGCGCTGGCGACGTCGTCCCGGAGTTTGGCGGTATGGGCATCGGCGAGATCCAGGTCGACGGAGTCGGCGATGTGGATGACGGTCAGGCTGGTGTTCCGGTAGCTGGCCTGGCGGGCCGCCTCGCGCAGGGCCAGCCGGCCGGTGGCTGATGGTTGGTGGGCGACGGCGACGCTCATGAAATGGTTCCTTCTGGTGGGTTGGCATGCTCGGGCAGGGTGGTCGGGCTGCGAGCCGATGGAGCGGCGCGGCTGAGCCTGTCCAAGACGGTTGTCTGCCGCTTGGACAGGCTCAGTGGACGGTGTCAGTGCGACTGCGTCAGCGTTGGAGTTCGTGGCTGAGTTCGGTGAGTTCGTCGCCGCCGGCCATCTGGCGGGTCAGTTCGTCGAGGTTGACTTCGCTGCGCTTCTTGTCGAGCACGGCTTGGCCCAGCTTCAGGATGATGAAGTGGTTGCCGACCAGGTAGGCGTGGTGCGGGTTGTGGGTGATGAAGACCACGCCGAGACCGGCGTCGCGGGCGGCGGCGGTGTACTTGAGCACCACGCCGGACTGCTTGACGCCGAGTGCGGCGGTGGGCTCGTCCAGGATCAGCACCCGGGCGCCGAAGTAGACGGCGCGGGCGATGGCGACGCACTGACGTTGGCCGCCGGACAGGGTGCCGATGGGCTGGTCGATGTCCTTGACCACGATGCCCATCTTGCGGAGCTCCTCGTCGGCGATCCGCTTCATCTCCTTGACCTTGAGTCCGGACAGCGGGAACTTGCTGCCGGTCATCTCCGAGCCGAGGAAGAAGTTCCGCCAGACCTCCATCAGGCTGACCACGGCGAGGTCCTGGTAGACGGTGGCGATGCCGTGGCTGAGGGACTCCCGGGGTGAGGAGAAGGAGACCGGGGCTCCGTCGACCAGGAGCTCACCTTCGTTGTGCGGGTGCAGGCCGGAGATGATCTTGATCAGGGTCGACTTGCCGGCGCCGTTGTCGCCGAGGACACAGGTCACCTCGCCGGCGTTCACGGTCAGGTTGATGCCCTTGAGGGCCCGGATGGCGCCGTAGGTCTTGCCGACGTCGTTCATCTGGACCAGCGACTCGCCCTTGTGCAGGTTCGGATCGGCGTGTTCTTGGAGGGTGTCGGTCATGACTCAGCCCACCTTTCGGGTCGTGGAGAGCTTCTTGATGTACAGGTTCACGATCACGGCCAGCAGCAGCATGACGCCGAGGAAGGCCTTGAACCAGTTGGGATCCCAGCCCGCGTACACGATGCACAGGCTCGTCATGCCGAAGATGAAGGCACCGATCGCGACGCCGATGGAGTTGCCGTAGCCGCCGGTCATCAAGGTGCCACCCACCACCGCGGCGATGATGTAGATGAACTCGTTACCCAGGCCGTTGCCGGCCTGGACGACGTTGAAGTTGTACAGGGTGTGCATGCCGACGAACCAGCCGAGAAACCCGACGGTCATGAACAGGCCGACCTTGACGCGGGTGACCGGCACACCGACCGCGCGGGCCGACGCGGCGTTTCCGCCGACGGCGTAGATCCAGTTGCCGACCTTGGTCCGCTGCAGGATGTACTGCGACAGCGACGACGAAGACGAGCCACCAGAGAACGCTGATGTTCAACTGCGACCGTGCCGATCTGGAAGGTGTGCGCGAAGATGAAGTTGAGCGACGCATAGCCGTCCATCGCATTGATGTTCGGTGACGATACCGATCCGGTGACCAGCTTGGTCACGCCGAGGTTGGCCCCCTGCAGGATGAAGAAGGTGCCCAGGGTGATCAGGAACGATGGAATCCCGGTTCGCATCACCAGATAGCCGTTGAGGAATCCGATGCCCAGGCAGAGGATCAGCGACAAGAGCGCACCGACCCACAGGTTGATGCCGAGCTGGAAGCAGAACATCGAGTTGAACAGGACGGCGGAGGTGACCAGGACGCCGGCCGACAGATCGAACTCGCCACCGATCATCAACATGCCGACGGCTACGGCGACGATGCCGATGACCGATGACTGAGTACAGCACCGTGAAGAACGATGCCGCCGAACGGAACGATGGCGCGACGATCAGGAAGAAGATGAAGATCACGATCGCGGCCACCAGGGCGCCCACCTCGGGGCGGGCCAGCAGCCGATTGGACAGACCGAGGGTCACTCGGTTCGAAGACTCCGACGGCGCGGCCGCTGGGGGAGTCTTGACAGTTTGACTCATGGTGGCTCCGATCAGGTACGGGGTTGGCCAGGGGGCCGGCGCTGAAGTCCAGCCCCCTGGCCTGGGACTAGCGGGTGTTTTGGTTGATGAACGGCAGAATGGCGTCGACGTTGCTGTTGTCGACGAACGACGGGCCGGTCAGTGACGGCTTGCCGCCGCCGAGGAGGTTGCCGTTCTTCTTGTAGAGGTAGAGCTGGGTGACCGCCAGGTAGCCCTGCAGGTACGGCTGCTGGTCGATGCAGAACTGGATCTTCCCGGCCTTCACCGCCTCCGCCGCCTCCTTGTTCAGATCGAAGGTTCCGATCTTGGCCTCGCTCTTCACCGCATCCATCGCCTTGATGCGCGTCCAAGCGCCTGAGCCGCACCGAGGGTGATGATCCAGTTGATGTCCTTGTCCTGGGCCAGCTTGGCCTGGATCGCCGAGGTGACCGCGGAGTCGTCCTGCGCCGTTGACCTGGATGTTCTCCGTCTTCGGGAAGGCGCTCTTGACACCGGCACAACGGTCCTCCAGCGCCACCGACCCGGTCTGCTGAATGGTGCACAGGATCTTGGTCGCCCCGTCGGCCTTCGCCTTCTCGCCGGCCTGCTGACCGGCCAACTTCTCGTCGGAGGAGAAGTGGGCAATCGAGCCGGCCTGCTGGTAGAAGTTGGTGCCCGAGTTGAAGCTGTCGACCGGGATACCGGCGTCGACCGCCTTCTTCACCGTCGGGATCAGCGCGTCCGGGGTCACCAGCGTGGTCGCGATGCCGTCGACCTTCGCGTCGATGGCGCCCTGGATCAGCACGGCCTGCTTGCTGGCTTCGGGATCGGCCGAATACTTCAGCGTCGACCCGGTGTCCTTGGCCGCCTGCTCCGCCCCGGCCCGAATCCGATCCCAGAACGTGTCACCCGGCTGCTCATGGGTGACCATGGCGAAGGTGTAGCCCGAATCACCACCTCCACCCCCGCCGCCGGTATCAGTCTTCGGCGCTGCGCCACCACCGCTGCAGGCGGAGACGGCGAGCAACGCCGCCAGCGCCACGGCAGCGACTGCTGCACGCTTGATGTTGACAATCTTCATTGATTAGACCTTTCGGACGTGCGGCGGGATGCCGACTTTGTCATGACATAATGGCATTAATCGTCATCGCTGTCACCAGTTGACAGCGATGTATTTAGTTTCGGTGAAGGCGAGGAGGCCCTCGACTCCACCTTCTCGGCCGAGGCCGCTTTCTTTGACCCCCCCGAACGGTGCGGCGGGGTCGGACACCAGACCACGGTTGAGGCCGACCATGCCGGCCTCGATCGGCTCGCTGACCCGCAGGCCTCGGGCGAGGTCGCCGGTATAGACGTAGGAGACCAGTCCGTACTGGGTGTTGTTGGCGAGTGCGATCGCTTCGTCCTCCGTGGTGAAGGTGACGATCGGTGCGACTGGGCCGAAGATCTCGGTGTGCAGGATCTCTGCGTCAGACGAGACTCCGGTCAACACGGTGGGCGGGTAGAAGAAGCCGGGGCCTTCGGGCGTTTCGCCACCTAGCTCGAGGGTCGCGCCATCGGCGACGGCCCCGGCGACGAGGCTTGCGACCTTGGTCCGGGTGGCATCGTTGACCAGCGGTCCCACGTTCACCGAGGCATCGGATCCGGGGCCCATGGTGGCGCCCATGGCCCGGGTGAGGCGGGCGTTGAAGTTCTCGGCGATTCCGATCTCGACGTAGAAGCGGTTGGCGGCAGTACAGGCTTCGCCGCCGTTGCGCATCTTGGCGATCATCGCGCCTTCGATGGCTGAGTCCAGATCGGCGTCGGCGAACACTACGAACGGTGCGTTTCCACCCAGCTCCATGGAGCAATTGACGATGTGCTCGTTCGCCAGATTGAGCAGCGTCCGGCCGACCTCAGTGGAGCCGGTGAAGGACAATTTCCGAACCCGCGGGTCGGCCAGCATGGCCGACACCACCTGCCCGACCGTCCTGAAGGCAGCACATTCACGACCCCGGCCGGGAGTCCGGCCTCTTCCATCAGGGCGGCGAGGGCGAGGGTGGTCAGCGGGGTTTCGCTGGCCGGCTTGAGGATGATGGTGCAGCCCGCGGCCAGCGCCGGGGCGAGCTTGCGTGCGGCCATGGCGGCGGGGAAGTTCCACGGTGTGACCAGCACCGCAACCCCGACAGGCTGATGCATCACGATGATCTTGTTCGCGCCGCCGGGCGCGGTTTGGATGTCGCCGCGGATCCGGACGGCCTCTTCGGCGTACCAGCGGAAGAACTCCGCCGAGTAGAGCACCTCACCTCGGGCGTCGGCTAGGGACTTGCCGTTCTCGGCGGTGATCAACAGCGCAAGCTCCTCGGCCCGGTCAACCATCAACTGGTAGGTCCGCTGCAAGATCTCCGACCGCTTTCGCGGTGCCGTCTTCGCCCAGGCCTGTGCGGCCGCGGAGGCGGCATCGACACAGGCCAGGGCATCGTCAACGCTGCCGCTGGCCACCGTCGCGAGGATCCCGCCGGTTGCGGGATCAAACACGCCGAACGTCGCGC
>CAVXIY010000012.1:0-120001 GCA_963761955.1 uncultured Actinomycetota bacterium
GCCAACCTGTTCGACGGTCGCTCCGGCGAGCCGTTCCCGCAGCCGGTGGGCGTCGGCTACATCTACATGCTGAAGCTCCACCACCTGGTCGACGACAAGATCCACGCTCGCTCGACCGGTCCGTACTCGATGATCACGCAGCAGCCGCTGGGCGGTAAGGCCCAGTTCGGCGGCCAGCGGTTCGGCGAGATGGAGGTGTGGGCCCTGGAGGCGTACGGCGCCGCCTGGGCTCTGCAGGAGCTGCTGACCATCAAGTCCGACGACGTGCCCGGTCGCGTCAAGGTCTACGAGGCGATCGTCAAGGGCGAGAACATCCCCGAGCCCGGCATCCCGGAGTCGTTCAAGGTGCTGGTCAAGGAGATGAAGTCGCTCTGCCTGAACGTCGAGGTGCTGTCCTCGACGGCACCGAGGTGGAGCTGCGGGACTCCGAGGACGACTACCGGTCCAGCGAGGACTTCGGTATCGACCTCTCCCGTCGCCCCGGTGACTCCCTCGGCGGAGTCGAAGAAGTCTAGGCGTCATCGCGTGCTGAGCCTGTCGAAGCACCCCCAGTTCGGCCCTTCGACAGGCTCAGGGCGCGTGAGCCCTGGTCGTACAACTTGAGATATCGCGTTACAAGAGAGAAGAGATACAAAACGTGCTCGACGTGAACTTCTTCGACGAGATCCGCATCGGACTGGCCACGGCCGACGAGATCCGGGCGTGGTCGCACGGTGAGGTGAAGAAGCCGGAGACGATCAACTACCGCACGCTCAAGCCGGAGCGTGACGGTCTGTTCTGCGAGAAGATCTTCGGTCCCACCCGGGACTGGGAGTGCTACTGCGGCAAGTACAAGCGGGTCCGGTTCAAGGGCATCATCTGTGAGCGCTGCGGCGTCGAGGTGACCCGCTCCAAGGTCCGTCGCGAGCGGATGGGCCACATCGAGCTCGCCGCTCCGGTCACCCACATCTGGTACTTCAAGGGCGTTCCGTCGCGCCTGGGCTACCTGCTCGACATCGCGCCGAAGGACCTGGAGAAGGTCATCTACTTCGCCGCGTACATGATCACCGCCGTCGACGACGAGGCCCGGCACCGCGACCTGTCCTCGCTCGAGGCCAAGATCGACGTCGAGCGCAAGCAGCTCGAGGGCCGCCGGGACTCCGACATCGAGAACCGGATGAAGAAGCTCGAGGAGGACACCGCGGCCCTGGAGGCCGAAGGTGCCAAGGCCGACGCCAAGCGCAAGGTACGCGAAGGCGCCGAGCGCGAGGTCAAGCAGTTGCGCGACCGCGCCCAGCGTGAGCTCGACCGCCTCGACGCGGTCTGGACCCGGTTCAAGAACCTCAAGGTCCAAGACCTCGAGGGCGACGAGATGCTCTACCGCGAGATGAAGAACCGCTTCGGCAAGTACTTCTCCGGCTCGATGGGTGCCGACGCGATCCAGAAGCGGCTGCAGTCGTTCGACCTGGACGCCGAGGCCACCTCGCTGCGCGAGACCATCCAGACCGGCAAGGGCCAGCGCAAGACCCGTGCCCTCAAGCGGCTCAAGGTCGTGTCGGCGTTCCTCACCACGCAGAACTCGCCGGCCGGCATGGTGCTGGACTGCGTCCCGGTCATCCCGCCGGACCTGCGCCCGATGGTGCAGCTCGACGGCGGTCGTTTCGCGACCTCGGACCTGAACGACCTCTACCGCCGCGTGATCAACCGGAACAACCGCCTCAAGCGGCTGCTCGATCTCGGTGCGCCCGAGATCATCGTCAACAACGAGAAGCGGATGCTGCAGGAGGCCGTCGACTCGCTGTTCGACAACGGCCGTCGTGGCCGTCCGGTCACCGGACCGGGCAACCGGCCGCTGAAGTCGATCTCCGACATGCTCAAGGGCAAGCAGGGCCGGTTCCGGCAGAACCTGCTCGGCAAGCGCGTCGACTACTCCGGCCGTTCGGTCATCGTGGTCGGCCCGCAGCTCAAGCTGCACCAGTGCGGTCTGCCCAAGGCGATGGCCCTGGAGCTGTTCAAGCCGTTCGTGATGAAGCGGCTGGACGACCTCAACCACGCGCAGAACATCAAGTCCGCCAAGCGGATGGTCGAGCGTCAGCGCCCGGTCGTCTGGGACGTGCTCGAAGAGGTCATCTCCGAGCATCCGGTGCTGCTGAACCGCGCTCCGACCCTGCACCGCCTCGGCATCCAGGCCTTCGAGCCGCAGCTGATCGAGGGCAAGGCCATCCAGATCCACCCGCTCGTCTGCACGGCGTTCAACGCCGACTTCGACGGTGACCAGATGGCCGTGCACCTTCCGCTGTCCGCGGAGGCGCAGGCCGAGGCCCGGATCCTGATGCTGTCGACGAACAACATCCTGAAGCCGGCCGACGGTCGTCCCGTCACCATGCCGACCCAGGACATGATCATCGGCCACTACTTCTTGACCATGCAGGTCGACGGGGCGGCCGGCGAAGGTCGCGCCTTCGGCTCGGTGGCCGAGGCGCTGATGGCCTTCGATCATCGCGAGCTCTCGGTCCAGGCCAAGATCAAGTTGCGGCTGCGCGACATCGTGCCGCCGCTCGGCTTCGAGATGTCCGAGCGCGGATCCATCCTGATGGAGACCACGCTGGGCCGCGCGCTGTTCAACGAGGCGCTGCCGGAGGACTACCCGTACGCCGACTACGAGGTGGGCAAGAAGCAACTCGGCCAGATCGTCAATGATCTTGCCGAGCGGTACCCGAAGGTCGAGGTGGCCACCTGCCTCGATCGGCTGAAGGACCTGGGCTTCCACTGGGCCACCCGATCAGGTGTCACGGTCTCGATCGGCGACGTCACGACGCCGGCCGACAAGCCGCAGATCCTGGCCCCGTTCGAGGACCGCGCGAACAAGATCGACAAGCAGTACGAGCGCGGCCTGATCACCGACGACGAGCGCCGCCAGGAGCTCATCGAGATCTGGACCGACGCCACGTCGAAGCTCGGTGCGGCCATGGAGGCCAACTTCTCCAAGACCAACCCGATCTACATGATGGTGCACTCCGGGGCCCGCGGAAACATGGTGCAGATGCGCCAGATCGCCGCCATGCGTGGTCTCGTGGTGAACCCGAAGGGCGAGATCATCGCCCGGCCGATCAAGTCGAACTTCCGTGAGGGCCTGTCGGTCCTGGAGTACTTCATCTCCACCCACGGTGGTCGTAAGGGCCAGGCCGACACCGCGCTGCGCACGGCGGACTCGGGCTACCTGACCCGGCGTCTGGTCGACGTCAGCCAGGACGTGATCATCCGCGAGGAGGACTGCGGCACCGAGCGCGGCCTGACCAAGACCATCGCGCTGGAGCAGAGCGGAAAGCTGGTCCTCGACGAACATGTCGAGACCGCGGTCTACGCCCGTACGCTCGCCACCGACGTGCTCGGCCCGGACGGTGACGTGCTGCTGGCGGCTGGAGTCGATCTTGGTGACGTCAACATCAAGAAGTTGATCGACGCCGGGGTGAGCACGGTACGGGTCCGCAGCGTCCTCACCTGTGAGGCCGCGACCGGCACCTGCGCGATGTGCTACGGCCGTTCGCTGGCCAGCGGCAAGCTGGTCGATGTCGGCGAGGCCGTCGGCATCGTCGCGGCGCAGTCGATCGGCGAGCCCGGTACCCAGCTGACGATGCGTACCTTCCACACCGGTGGTGTGGCCGGTGACGACATCACCCAGGGTCTGCCGCGCGTGGTGGAGCTCTTCGAGGCTCGGCAGCCCAAGGGCAAGTCGCCGATCTCCGAAGCCACCGGACGGGTGAAGATCGAGGACAGCGACCGGCTGAGGAAGATCACCATCACCCCCGACGACGGTTCGGAGGCGGCCGAGTTCTCGGTCAGCCGCCGGGCGCGCCTGTTGGTGGAGGACGGCGATCATGTCCAGGTGGGTCAGCAGCTGACCGCCGGTACGCCGGATCCGCACGACGTGCTGCGGGTGCTGGGTGTGCGTCGGGTGCAGGAGCACCTGGTGGACGAGGTGCAGTCGGTCTACCGGACCCAGGGTGCGCCGATCCACGACAAGCACATCGAGATCATCATCCGGCAGATGCTGCGCCGGGTGACGGTGATCGAGTCGGGCAACTCCGACCTGCTCGCCGGCGATCTGGTGGACCGGCTGTCGTACGAGGCGGCCAACCGCAAGGTCGTGGCCGAGGGCGGTACTCCGGCCTCGGGTCGTGCGGTGCTGATGGGCATCACCAAGGCGTCGCTCGCGACCGAGTCGTGGCTGTCGGCGGCCTCCTTCCAGGAGACCACCAAGGTGCTCACCGACGCGGCGATCCACGGCAAGTCGGACTGCGCTCGTCGGCCTGAAGGAGAACGTCATCCTGGGCAAGCTGATCCCGGCCGGCACCGGCCTGGAGCGGTACCGCAACATCCGGGTCGAGGCGACCGCGGAGGCCAAGGCCGCGGCGTACTCGATGGTCGGTTACGACTCGTTCGACTACGACTTCGGTCAAGGTTCGGGCGCGGCCGTGCCGCTGGAAGAGTTCGACCTCGGCGACTACCGGTAGCTGATGTCACCGCGCGCCTGGAAGATCTGTATCTGAAGGGCCGCCCGCCAACGCCCCGTCTCTGCCCGACCTGACGGTTGGGCGGCACGGGGCGTTTGCGTTCGACCCTCCAGATACAGATCGGGCGCTCGGTCGAATCCGTTCGCGCGCTCGCTGAGCGCTCGCCAGACGCTCACGGATTCGGGTAGCCTCCCGCTCGATTCACGTGTCCTGAGCCTTAGTCATTCGTGTCCTGAGCCTGTCGAAGGGCCGACGATCGTGGTCCTTCGACAGGCTCAGGCACGCGCGGGAGCGTGGCGGTCAGACCGCGGCTTTGTCCAGGTTGGCCAGGATGTCGTCGACGGTCTCGTCCGGAGTCTGGGCGCTGGAGTCCAGCCAGTAGCCGATCTTGGCCGTCTCCCGCCGCAGCACCTCGTCCAGCGCACCGGGGGAGAAGTGCACGTATCCGGCCTTGGCGCGCTGTTCCTCCCGCCACTCGATCACCGAGACGCTCGGCGACAGCACGACCAGGTAGCGGTCCGGCGAGCCGATCCGCTTGACGAACTCCGCCAGCTCCGACCCGATGATCACGTCCTGGACGATCGCGTCGAAACCTTCCTCGGCGTAGCGATCGGCGGTCAACGCCGTGAGGTCGTAGCGCAGATGCAGTTGGGCGGTGGCGCTGGGTGTCGGGTTCGGCGTCATGTCGGCCCGGCCGTTGACGATCATGGTCCGGAAGGCGTCCCCGCGGATGTGCACCGATCGGGGCAGTCGCCGCGCAAGCAGTTCCGCCACCGTGGACTTTCCGGCCGCCATGGCGCCGGTGATCACGATGACTCTCCCCCGAGAAGTCGTCACGATTCGATTGTCGTGGTCGCAGCCCCCAAGAGCCAGCACCGACGTCGCCGGGGCCCGAGAAAGTCGGGTCGCCTACGGTGAAGCGGTGAGTCTCAGTCAGCTTTTCCATCCACTGCTGGGCAACTGGACCGGTGCCGAGGAGCAGGCCGCTTCGCCGTGGGCGCCGGCCAGCAGCGCGCGGGCGATGATCGTCTTCAAGCTCGACGTGCAGGGTCGGGTCGTGGTGCAGGACTATCGGCAGGTCCGCTCCGATGGTGCCGAGTTCTCCGCCCACGGTGTTTTCATGATCATCAGCGACGACTCGCGGATCGGCTGGTGGCTCTTCGATTCCTACGGCCAGCCGCCGGAGCCGGCGACCGGTTCCTGGCTGGACCAGAAGCTGATCATGGAGAAGACCACCCCGCGCGGCGTCGCCCGGCACACCTTCTCGATCGAGGACGAGAAGTTGATCTACCGCATCGAGCTCAAGACTCGCCGACGAACCCGACTTCCGCCAGTTCCTGGTCGGCGCCTACCTACGCATCAGCGGGCACTGATCTATCTGAGTTCGCTCGCGCACGTTCGCGTCGAAGCCGTCGTCCTGTCGACGCTCGTCGCGAAGGAGCGGTCGATCGTTCGCTGAGCGCTGTCGACTCGAGCTCACGAGCTGCGTCGAACGCGCTTTTCCGTTCGCGAGCGCGTCGACAACGCCAGCGACCGGCGCGACGTGCGCGAGCGAAGTGCGGGATCAAACCGCGCACTGCGAAGGTGAGGGCGTAGCCCTTGGTGGGGTCGCCGGTCATGGTGGGGATCTGCAGGTCGTAGCCGTCGCCGAAGACGTTGTCGCCGGCCAGGGTGACCTTGCTGAGGTTGGCCACGCTCTGCTCGTAGCCGGCGGTCGCGTACGCCACCTTGACGATGTCCTCGGGGAGGGCCATCTGCGAGGTCGCGATCTTGTTGGCGCTGTTGGTGGCCTTCGCCAGGCTCGGGTAGACCTCGAAGTGGATGTGCGGCCAGCGACCGTCGTAGCACGCAGGCAGGATGGTGGTGAACTTCACCTGTCCCTTGTCGTCGGTCTCCTGCACGCCGCGGAGGTAGTTCTCTCCGGTGATCCCTTGGGAGTAGAGCGAGTACTGGCCGTCCCGGTTGCAGTGCCACAGGTAGACCGCGCCACCGGCGAGGGGCGACTTGTTCTCGGAGAAGTCGTTGATCGTCATGGTGACGGTCAGCGGGATGCCTTCGGCCTTGGTGGTGCTCGACCCGAAGCTGGAGGTGATGTCACTGCGCACCACCCCGCTCTCGGTCAGCACGTTCGCGCCGTTCGAGCCGTCGCCGGGATAGGGTCCGGCCGTCTCCTCCGGCAACTCGCCGTTGGCGGTGTCGCTGGTCTCGCCGCTCTCCCGGTGCCCCGCCACCGCCGCCGTTCGGCGGCTGGCCGCCGGGCCCGCCGCCGGATCCACCGCCCGGTGCCGCACTTGCGGTGTCGCTCGTGGTGGCGTCGCCGCACGCGGCCAGGGTGATCAGGCCGGTGCCGGCCAGCCCGGCGCCCGCGACGAGTTTCAGCATCCCGCGGCGGTGCAGCAGCCGCGGCAGGTCGTAGTCAAGGCCACGATCATGGTTTTCCAGATCGGCTTCGCGGTGATTGACGCGCATCATGATCAACTTTCTGATGGAGGGCGGATCGCTTGTCTGCTTGGCTGATGCATCAAGGCTAGGGGTGGCCGATCATGATCATCGACCGAATCGGCGCATTCATACAGCGACCACAGCGGCTCACAGCAGACGCACAGGTTGGACGAGTCAGCAGCGTCATGCCGGGCCACGCCCGACCGATTTCATCCGCGATTCCCTCCCGGCGGTAACCGGCCTATCCTGAGCCGGTGGCATTTGTCGACTCCGTGAATCATCGGACAGCCGAAGCCCGACCCGTGGAAGGGACACAAGTCCACCGGCATCGGGAAGCGCCCCGTCGAGGGTCCGGTCGAGGTTCGGGCCCCGGGACCGAAGACGCTCGGGCTGGGCAGCGGGCTGGTCGGCGACTTCATCGGCGACGGCAAGCACCACGGCGGTGACTCCCAGGCCGTGTACGCCTTCCAGCGCGAGGATCTCGACTACTGGCAGGAGCGGCTCGGTCGTGAACTGCCGAACGGTCATTTCGGCGAGAACCTCACCACGATCGGCCTGGAGGTCAACGACGCGCGGCTGGGGGAGCGGTGGCGGGTCGGCGACCAGGTGGTCCTGCAGGTGGCGACCCCACGGATTCCGTGCGCGACCTTCCGCGGCTGGATGGGCGATCGTCGGCTGGGCGAAGACCTTCACCGCGGTCGGCCGGGCGGGCGCGTACCTCAGCGTGGTGACGCCGGGGTTCATCTCAGCCAAGGATCCGATCGAGGTGATTCACCGGCCGGCCCACGACATCACGGTCGCCATGGCGTTCCGCGCCACGACAACCGAGCGCGATCTGCTGCCGCGACTGCTGGAGGCCGGTGACGATCTCGATCCGGAGCTGCGCCAGTCGGCGCTGAACAGGTCCATGATCACGCTGGACCCTGACCCGGGCCGGCTCGTGACCGACCGTACACCACGGTTGACCGAACCGGGGCTCGCCCTAGAAGCTCGTCACATCCATTGCCTGGTTGAGATCTGCGCCGGCCCGGGCGTACTCGGCGGCGAGTTGATCATGGCCGAGACGATCATGCAACAACGCGAGGCTGGCGTCGACCGCGCCGAACAGGCTGATGCCGGTGCCGGCGATGGCCACCCGCCCGGCGTACGGCTCGAGGGCCGCGGCCAGCGACTCGACGGCCGGGGTGTCGGCGACCGCTGACCAGAGCCGGGCGCGGATCACCTGGCGAGCGAGCCAGAGATAGTCCGGATCCGGTTGATCAGCCATCGAGCCGGAGACCATGGTGGACGCGGCGGCCCGATCGCCGCGTTCGACCAAAGCGAGGGCCCACAGGTCGAACAGGATGCCGAGCCCGGTCTGCTGAGCCAGCTGCCGGTAGTGGTCGGCATGGGCCGCCAGATTCCGGCGGGCCAGGTCGAACGCGGCCCCGATCAGCAACGGGATGCTGTCGGCCCCGGGGAGCGTCGTACGCCCGTGCAGGCTCGATCGCCTGGGCCAGCGCGACGTCGGCCTCGTCGAACCGGCCGGCCGCCACCAGTGCGCTGACGTCCCACCAGGCCAACGCGACCAGCACCGGCGCGAGGCTCAGCGAGGTGGCCAGGGATCGGGCCCGCTGGTAGTCGGCCTGGCCGGACACGTCGCCGGACTCGATCCGGTCCCGGCCGCGGAAGACGAGCGCAATGGCCAGCGACGTCTCGTCTCCCCGCGCGGTCGCCAGTTCGACCAGGGTCTGGGCGGTGGACAGTCGCTCCGTCAACCAGCGCGGCCGTTCGAGCGCCATATGCCGTAGCTGCAGCACGCGCGTCAGGTCCTCGGCCGTCCCGTCCCGGGTGATCAACTTCACCGCTTGGTCGGACTCGGCGAACGCTTCGGCGTCCTGGCTCGGGTCGTAGTAGACCTCCATCGCCCAGGTCGCCCGCAGCAGTCCTTCCAGCCGGGCGTGACCGGGCGGCAGCGCCGCGAGGACCCGTCGGATCAGCGCCACCGCCGCCACATCGACGGTCTGGTATTCGCGCCAGCTCCAGAGCGGGTTGCTGCCGACGGCGATGATCGCCTCGGCGGCGCCGACGACGTCACCACCCTCCCAGCCGAGTTCGGCGGCGGCGAGGCTGGCCTGCCAGGCCTCGTGATCGTGTCCGGTGCGCTTGCGGGCGACCGCCAGACCGACCAGTGCGCTCAGCCGGGTGGCGAGCGGCACGTCGGCGATGCGGCCGCTGTCGACTGCGAGCTCGTAGAGCTGGCCGGCGAGCTCGGCGTTGCCCGTCCGGCTGGCCTGCTCGGCTCCGCGCATCGCGTGGTCAACGGTCGCAGCCGCGTGCTCCCGGCCGGCCGCGCTCAGGTGCCGGGCGATCGCGGCGTCGTCGGGCGGTCCCGAGCGACTCTGGAGGCTCACGGCGATCGCCGCGTGCAGCCGGCGCCGCTGTCCCGGGGCGATCCGCTCGGCGATGGCCTCGCGGACCAGCGCGTGGGCGAAGGCCAGGCGGCCCTCGCCCACCGTCACCAGCAGTCCGGCGCGCAGGGCCGAATCGCTGCCGTCGGCGGCGTCGGGGTGGCCGCTGGCTTGTTCGGCCAGCTCGGCATCGAAGTGCAGTCCGATCAGCGCCGCGGTCTGCAGCACCGCAGACGCCGATTCGGACAGTTGGGCGAGCCGGCGGCGTACGACGTCGTGCACGCCATCCGGTACCTGCGCCGTCCGAGCGCCGTCGGAGCTGACGAGGGCCAGCAGTTCGGACAGGAAGAAGGGGTTGCCGTCGGACCGCTGGTGCAGGGATTGCAGGACCTCGGGGGCGAGGTCCAGCCGTCGGAGCTGGGCGAGATCGCGGGCGGCGTCCAGGTCGAGTCCGGACAACCGGAACCGGAGGGGGTCGTTCCGTGCGACATCGGCCAGGACCGAGGCCATCTGGTCGGGGATGTCGGCCTCGGTCGAGCGCACGGTCAGGACGAGGACGACGGGCAGCCGACCCAGCTGGGGGAGAAGCGCTCGGATCAGCGCACCGGTGGGCTCATCGGCCCACTGGACGTCGTCGACGGTGACCACACTCGGACCGATTTCGCCGAAGAGGGCCGTGCAGGCCGGGTCAGCCGGAACGTCGCCGTGTCAGCGTCGACCGTCATCTCGGTGGTCTCCGGTCCGGGCAGCAATCCGGCGAGCAGTCCGGCGTGCCGCTCCCGAAGTTCGGCACCCTGTCGCGCGGGCAGGCTGCTGATCAGATCGCCGACCGCCAGTCCCAGGGGCAGCAGGCCCGCGAGGTCGCCGCTCTCGGAGCAGCGACCCCAACCGGTACGGAATCCCTGGCCCTGGGCCGATGCCGCGATGGCGGTCGCGAGTGCGGTCTTGCCGATGCCCGGTTCGCCATTGATCACGATCACCCGGCCGTGGCCACGGCGAGCCGCGTCGAGGACCTCCTGAGCCAGCCGCAGCTCCGGATCCCGGCCGACGATCAGCTTGGAAGCGGTCACCGCCGGTGGCTTCGGCCGGGCGGCTCGGTGCGGCCAGCCCCGGTTCCTGGCGGAGCAGGTCGACCTCCAGCTGGCGAAGCTCAGGGCCGGCGTCGATGCCGAGCTCGTCGTCCAGCACCTGGCGGGCCCGCGCGACGGCGGCGAGCGCGTCGGCCTGCCGATCGGAGCGGTAGAGCGCCAGGGCCAGCAGGCCGTACAGGCTCTCCCGCAGCGGATTGGCCGCGACCAGGCTTTCCAGCTCGGCGACCAGGCGGCGGTGCTCGCCGAGGGCGAGCGCGCAGCGGATCCGGGTCTCGACGGTCAGCAGCCGGAGCTCGGCGAGTCGGACGGCCTCCGCGGCGAGGCTCGGAACCAGGTCGGCGACATCCGCGTACGCGCTGCCCCGCCAGAGCGCCTCCGCGCTGGTCAGCAGCTCGTACGCGGCCTCCGGGTCGCTGCTCGGCGCGATCGATGCCCTCGTCGCTCAGCCGGCGGAACTCGATGGCGTCGACGCCCGTGCGCACCCGCAGCTCGCAGGTCGACGAGGTACCCGGGCGGCCGGCTGAGCAGGATCTCCGCGGTCCGCGCCGTGCGATCGGGCTCGATGATCCGCCGCAGGTTGGCCACGTACGACTGGATCGACGCGGTCACCTTCTCGGGCGGATCGCCGGCCCACAGCTCGTCGATCAGCTGACTGGTGCTCACCGACCGGCCGCCGGCGGCCACCAGCACGGCCAGCAGCGCTCGCTGCTTCGCCCCGCCGAGCGGCAGCGGTGGGGACTGCGGATCGCGCCGGGCCTGGAACGGGCCGAGCACCTCGAAGCGCATGCGTCGACCCTAAGGCCGGCGTCTCCAAGAACTCCTTCAGAACCTTCCAAGCGGCCGGCCGGAGGCTCTACTCATCAGCCACCACCGGAAGGAAGAACATCATGACCAGCACCATCCTGAACACCACCTCCACCGTCGACCTCGACGCCGCCCGGGAGCGCAACCTGCACACCTGGCAGGAGTCGAGCCGGCTGCTGTACGCCGGCCGGATCGAGGAGTTCGTGCAGTACTGGACCCCGGACGCCAGCTACGAGGCCGCCCTGCCGGTGCCCGGGCTCCCGGCCGTGATCACCGGACGCGACGCGCTGCGGGCCGCCTTCAGCGCACTGGTCGCGTCGGCCACCTCGATCACCGTGCACGACGTGGTCTTCCACCAGACCGCCGACCCGGACGTCGCCTTCGTCGAGGAACGGATGACCGCGGTGCTCAGCGACGGCTGGCGCTACGAGAACCGCCTGGCGATCCGGGTCCAGTTCTCCGGCGACCAGATCGCGTACATGCTGGAGTACTACGGCCAGTTCGCCCACGCCGAACTCCTCAGCCACCTGGGCTTCTGAGCGGCGGGGGCTGTCTGCGCGCACAACGGACCAGACGGCCCCTGATCCGCCGGGAGGGGTCGTCTGCGCGCACAACGGACCAGACGGCCCCGATCCGCCCGTTGAGGGGCCGTCTGCGCGCACAACGGACCAGACGGCCCCCGCGCAGCGCCCGGAGTCGAGACATCGGGCGGCGGTCGGGTGCAAGGCTTTTGACCGTAGGTGTGGGACGAGATAACCTAGGCGCTTGTGTTCGGGCTTGCCCGACTCCTTGTGCGTGCCGCAAATGTCTTCGTGCTGGTGGTGTTCGCACGGTGGTCTCTCCGGACGTATCCGGAGCCCCACAACCATTCAACACAGACAGAAAGAAGAACTACGCGGTGCCCACAATTCAGCAGTTGGTCCGCAAGGGCCGCGAGGACAAGGTGAGCAAGACCAAGACGCCTGCGCTCAAGGGATCTCCCCAGCGCCGGGGCGTGTGCACCCGGGTGTACACGACCACCCCGAAGAAGCCGAACTCGGCGTTGCGCAAGGTCGCTCGTGTCCGGCTGTCCTCGGGCGTGGAGGTCACCGCCTACATCCCCGGCGTCGGCCACAACCTGCAGGAGCACTCGATGGTGCTCGTCCGCGGCGGCCGGGTGAAGGACCTGCCCGGCGTGCGTTACAAGATCATCCGCGGCTCGCTCGACACCCAGGGCGTGAAGAACCGCAAGCAGGCTCGCAGCCGCTACGGCGCGAAGAAGGAGAAGTAATGCCTCGCAAGGGCCCCGCGCCGAAGCGCCCGCTGCCGGCCGACCCGGTCTACGGGTCGCCGCTGGTCAGCCAGCTGGTCAGCAAGATCCTGCTCGACGGGAAGAAGACGATCGCTCAGGGCATCGTCTATACGGCGATGGAAGGCACTCGGACCAAGACCGGCATCGACCCGGTGCAGACGCTGAAGCGTGCGCTGGACAACGTCCGGCCGTCGCTGGAGGTCAAGAGCCGCCGCGTCGGCGGTGCCACCTACCAGGTGCCCGTCGAGGTCAAGCCGGCCCGCGCCACCACGCTGGCGATGCGCTGGCTGGTCAGCTTCGCCCGGCAGCGCCGCGAGAAGACGATGTCCGAGCGCCTGATGAACGAGCTGCTCGACGCCTCGAACGGTCTCGGTGCCGCCGTCAAGCGCCGCGAGGACACCCACAAGATGGCCGAGGCCAACAAGGCCTTCGCCCACTACCGCTGGTAGACCCACCCTTACTTTTCTCAGCAACAGACGAGAGGTTGAAGCCAACACATGGCTGTCGACATCAAGACCGACCTGTCCAAGGTCCGCAACATCGGGATCATGGCCCACATCGACGCGGGCAAGACCACGACGACCGAGCGCATCCTCTTCTACACCGGTATCAACTACAAGATCGGTGAGGTGCACGAGGGCGCGGCGACCATGGACTGGATGGAGCAGGAGCAGGAGCGCGGCATCACGATCACGTCCGCCGCGACGACCTGTCACTGGAAAGACCACCAGATCAACATCATCGACACCCCCGGGCACGTCGACTTCACCGTCGAGGTGGAGCGTTCGCTCCGCGTCCTCGACGGTGCCGTCGCGGTGTTCGACGGCGTCGCCGGCGTCGAACCGCAGAGCCAGACCGTGTGGCGCCAGGCCGACCGCTACAAGGTGCCGCGGATCTGCTTCATCAACAAGCTGGACCGTACGGGTGCGAGCTTCGACTTCTGCGTCCAGACGATCAAGCAGCGGCTGAACGCCATTCCGGCGATCCTGCAGCTGCCGATCGGTTCCGAGGGCGGGTTCATCGGCGTCGTCGACCTGGTCCGGATGCGCGCCCTCACCTGGCACGGCGAGACGACGATCGGCGAGGACTACACCGTCGAGGAGATCCCGGCCGACATGGTCGAGAAGGCCCAGACGGCTCATCACGCGCTGATCGAGCTGGTCGCCGACTACGACGACGAGCTGATGGAGGCCTACCTCACCGACGAGGAGTCGATCGACGCCGACCTGCTGCAGGGCGCCATCCGCCGCGCCGTGCTGTCCTCGCAGATCACCGCCGTGCTCTGCGGCAGCGCGTTCAAGAACAAGGGCGTGCAGCCGCTGCTCGACGCGGTCATCGCGTACCTGCCGGCCCCGATCGACGTGCCGGCCATCGACGGCTTCAAGCCGGGCGACGAGTCGGTCAAGATCGAGCGGCATCCCGACGCCAACGACCCGTTCTCGGCGCTCGCGTTCAAGATCGCGGCCGACCCGCACCTGGGCCGGCTCACCTACATCCGGCTCTACTCGGGCAAGCTCGAGGCCGGCTCGACCGTGCTGAACGCGACCAAGGGCCGCAAGGAGCGGATCGGCAAGATCTACCAGATGCACGCGAACAAGCGTGAGGAGATCGCGTCGGTCGGCGCCGGCCAGATCGTCGCCGTGATGGGTCTGAAGGACACCACCACCGGCGAGACGCTGTCCGACCCGGCTCAGCCCGGTCGTGCTGGAGTCGATGGACTTCCCGGCGCCGGTGATCGAGCAGGCGATCGAGCCGAAGACCAAGTCCGACCAGGAGAAGCTCGGCGTCGCCATCCAGCGGCTCGCCGAGGAGGATCCGACCTTCCGCGTGCACACCGACGACGAGACCGGTCAGACGATCATCGCCGGCATGGGCGAGCTGCACCTCGAGGTGCTGATCGACCGGATGAAGCGCGAGTTCAGGGTCGAGGCCAACATCGGCAAGCCGCAGGTGGCCTACCGCGAGACGTTGCGGCGCAAGGTCGAGAAGATCGACTACGTCCACAAGAAGCAGTCCGGTGGTTCGGGTCAGTACGCGAAGGTGATCATCGACCTCGAGCCGCTGGAGCCGGGCTCGGGCTACGAGTTCGTCAACGCCGTCACCGGTGGTCGGATCCCCAAGGAGTACATCCCGGCGGTCGACCACGGCATCCAGGACGCGATGCAGTTCGGCGTGCTGGCCGGCTACTCGGTGGAGGACATCAAGGTCACGCTGCAGGACGGCGCGTACCACGACGTCGACTCCTCGGAGCTCGCCTTCAAGATCGCCGGCTCGATGGTCTTCAAGGAGGCCGCCCGCCGGGCCGACCCGGCTCTGCTGGAGCCGGTGATGGCCGTCGAGGTGACCACCCCCGAGGACTACCTGGGCACCGTGATCGGCGACCTGAACTCCCGTCGCGGTCAGATCCAGGCGATGAACGACCTGCACGGCAACAAGGTCATCGAGGCCCTGGTGCCGCTGTCGGAGATGTTCGGCTACGTCGGCGACCTGCGGTCGAAGACCTCTGGCCAGGCGAACTACTCGATGGAGTTCCACTCCTACGCCGAGACCCCGAAGTCGATCTCCGACGAGATCATCCAGAAGGCTCGCGGGGAATGACTTCTGTCCGGTACGGCTCGGGTTTGACCTGAGCCGTACGGGACAGGAAAACTTAGGCCGGGCCAAACCCGGTCACCCAACTCTTGTACTCAACCAAGAAACGCCCCGCGACCGCGTGGCGAACATCCTAGAAGGAGCCTCAGTGGCAAAGGCCAAGTTCGAGCGGACAAAGCCGCACGTCAACATCGGCACCATCGGGCACATCGACCACGGCAAGACCACGCTGACCGCGGCGATCACCAAGGTGCTGCACGACAAGTACCCGACCCTGAACGAGGCCTCGGCCTTCGATCAGATCGACAAGGCTCCCGAGGAGCGTCAGCGCGGCATCACGATCTCGATCGCGCACGTCGAGTACCAGACCGAGGCGCGGCACTACGCGCACGTCGACTGCCCGGGTCACGCCGACTACATCAAGAACATGATCACCGGCGCGGCCCAGATGGACGGCGCGATCCTCGTGGTCGCGGCCACCGACGGCCCGATGCCGCAGACCCGCGAGCACGTGCTGCTGGCCCGCCAGGTCGGCGTGCCGGCGATCGTCGTCGCGCTGAACAAGTGCGACATGGTCGACGACGAGGAGATCCTGGAGCTCGTCGAGCTCGAGGTTCGCGAGCTGCTCAGCGAGTACGAGTACGACGGCGACGACATCCCCGTGGTCCAGGTCGCGGCCTTCCCGGCCCTGAACGGCGACGCCAAGTGGGGCGAGTCGATCATGGAGCTGATGGCCGCGGTCGACGAGCACATCCCGCAGCCGGTGCGCGAGATCGACAAGCCGTTCCTGATGCCGGTCGAGGACGTCTTCACCATCACCGGTCGTGGCACCGTCATCACCGGCCGGATCGAGCGCGGCGTCGTCAAGGTCAACGAGACCGTCGACATCATCGGCATCCGCCCGACCAAGCAGACCACCACGGTCACCGGTGTGGAGATGTTCCGCAAGCTGCTCGACGAGGGCCAGGCGGGCGAGAACGTCGGCCTGCTGCTCCGTGGCACCAAGCGCGAGGACGTCGAGCGCGGCATGGTCGTGATCAAGCCGGGCACCACGACCCCGCACACCGACTTCGAGGCGCGCGTCTACATCCTCTCCAAGGAGGAGGGCGGCCGTCACACGCCGTTCTTCAACAACTACCGGCCGCAGTTCTACTTCCGGACCACGGACGTGACCGGTGTGGTGAACCTGCCGGAGGGCACCGACATGGTCATGCCCGGTGACAACACCGACATGTCCGTGCAGCTCATCCAGCCGATCGCCATGGAGGAGGAGCTGAAGTTCGCCATCCGTGAGGGTGGCCGTACCGTCGGCGCCGGTCGGGTGACGAAGATCCTCAAGTGATCGACCTGATCGACTGATCCACCAGCTCGGCCCCGGACCTCGGTCCGGGGCCGAACTGCTTTTCGGGCTCCGGGGCTTGCGCGTTTCCCGTCGCATGCGGGCAAACCTGGGTCCGGAGGGCGTCCGAAGGCCCCGTTTGCCGTCGTGTGCGGGGAAACGTGGGTCGACTGGAGCTGCGCGCTGAGCGTCAGTCGCGGAGCAGCAGTGCGACCGGCAGGTCGTGGAGCACGTCCGCGACGCTGCACCTCGCCGGCGTACGCGGCGTCCGGTGAGGACGTCGGTCGCGCCGTCCGGGAGCCGGACCGTGGTCGATCCCCAGCCGCCCCGGCGGTCGAGGCCGAGGGGAAGCCGGGTCGCCAGCGTCACCGCGCCACCCCGGTCGAAGGCGACCAGATGGGCGGCCGCCGGCCCGTCGGCCTCGAGCGGGGTGTAGCCGGTGAACAGCTCAGGACGGTCGCGCCGGGCGTGCAGCGCGTGCCGGGTCAGCCACAGCTTGGCCGCGCCCGACGCATCGGGCACCGGCGGCGTCTCCGACCCCTGAGCCAGCAGCGCGCGCGCGTACGCCGAAGTCGACCGGCCGGCGGTTGTCCGGGTCGACCAGCGAGTCCTCCCACAGCTCGGTGCCCTGGTAGACGTCCGGGATGCCCGGCATGGTCAGCTGGACCAGCTTCTGCCCGAGCGCGTTCGACCAGCCGGGGGCGGTGATCAGGTCATCGAGCTGGTCCCAGGCCGCCCGAAGCCGGGGGTCGTCGTACGCGCGGTCGACCGCCTCGTGCACGGCGGCCTCGAAGGCCTCCACCGGCGCGGTCCAGGTCGTGCCGTCGCTGGCCTCCCGCATGGCCTTCTCCGCGTACGCGTGCATCCGGTCCCGGGCGATCGGTCCGGCCCCGACGAGGGTCTGGGCCAGGAAGTAGCCGAAGGACCGATTCGGTACGCCGGTGGCGGAGAGGAACAGCTCGGCGAACGCGGCCCAGCGGTCGGGAATCTCCGCGAGCACGGCGAGCCGGGCCCGGACGTCCTCACCGCGCTTGGTGTCGTGGGTGGACAGGCCGGTCATCGACTGCGGCTGGTGCGCCTGGCGCTCGACCTGCAGCCGGTGGAACTCCTCGACCGGGATGCCGAACTGCGCCGGGTTGCCGCCCACCTCGTTCAGGGCGATGAACCGGGCGTAGCGGTAGTAGGCGGTGTCCTCGACCCCCTTGGCCATCGTCGCGCCGCTGAGCTGCTGCAGCCGCCGGGCCAGCTCGTCGCGATGATCATGAAGCCGGGGGCTGAGCTGGTCCAGGGTTCCGGCCAGCTCCGGACGCCGCCGGGCGGCCGTGGCCAGCGCATGATCAAGATCATCCGCACCGGCCGGCAGGTAGGACCGGTAGACCTCGAACGCGACCGCGACCTCGGCGAGCGCGGCCTCGGCACCGTCGATCTCCGGGACCAGCCGCGCCATCCGGTGCAGCTCGGCGGGCAGCAGCTCGCGCACCACCATCCGTTTGCCGATCTCGATGTGCTCGGCGATCGACTTCTGATCACCGGTCAGCCGCTGATACAGCGCGGTGAAGTCGGCCTCGTGATCATGATCGACGAAGACGCCGTTGACCTCGCGCATGGCGTCATAGCCGGTGGTGCCCTCGACCGGCCAGTCGGGCAGCAGGGCCTCGCCCGGTTCCAAGATCTTCTCCACGGTGATCCACTGGTCCGGGGCCAGCTCGCGCAGCCGGCGCAGATACTCGCCGGGCTCGACGAGCCCGTCGGGATGGTCGATGCGCAGGCCGGTGACCCCGGCGGCGGCCCAGTCACGGACCCGGACGTGCGTCGCCTCCAGCACGCCCGGGTCCTCGACCCGGACGCCGGCCAGGGTCGTCACGGCGAAGAACCGGCGGTAGTTCAGCTCCTCGTTGCCCCGCGACCAGTGCACCAGTTCGTAGTGCTGCCGCCCGTGGATGGTGGCCGGGTCGTCACCCTCGCGCCAGCTGCCCGGAGCCAGCGGGAACCGGTGGTCGAAGTACCGCAGCTCGCCGTCGGACACGGTCAGCGTCTGATCATCGCCGAGCACCGGAACCACGATCCGGCCCCGGCTCCAGTCGATGTCGAACCAGTCGGCGTACGCGGATTCCCGGCCCAGGCGCAACACGTCCCACCAGGCCGGGTTCTCCACCGGTGCCGAGATGCCGAGATGATTGGGCACGATGTCGACCACCACACCGAGCCCGGCCGCGCGGGCAGCGGCCAGCAGGCGGTCGAAGCCCGCGTCCCCGCCGCGGTCGCGATCGATCCGGGTCGGGTCGGTGGTGTCGTAGCCGTGATCGGAGCCGATCGTCGACTGCAGCACCGGCGACAGGTAGACCGCTCCGACACCGAGTTCGTGCAGGTAGCCGGTCAGCTCGGCGGCATCATCCAGGGTGAAGTCGCGGGTGATCTGCAGCCGGTAGGTCGATGCTGGGGTCGTCACCGGTCGACTCTATCGAGATCGGCGCGCCGACCGGTCAGCCCCGATCAGTCCGCCATCACCACGTAGCCGCTGCGGCGCGGGTCGGCGCCACCGCCGAGCGCGCCGATGGCCGAGACGCCACCGAAGTACGGATCCAGTCCGGGCGCCACGGCCACCCGGTCGCCCGCCGCCTCGATGGCGGCGAGGACCTCGGGCGCGAAGCCGGGTTCGAGACGGACCAGGCCGGGCAGCGCGTTGAGCCGGGCGGCGTCGATGGCGTCCTGGGGTGCCGCGCCGCGCAGGATCCGCAGCACGCACTGGACCAGGGCCGGCCGGATCCGGCTGCCGCCGGCCGCACCGGCCAGCGCCGCGAGCGCGCCATGATCATCCAGGGCGACCATGGGCGACATCATCGAGCCCATCCGCTGCGCCGGATGAGCCAGCCCGCGGGCCAGTTCGCCCTCGCCGATCATGGAGTTCAGGTGCACCCCGTACCCCGGCACCCAGACGCCCGACCCGAGGCCGAGGCTGGTGGTGATCACGCAGCCGTCGCCCTGGTCGTCGACGGCCACGACGTTGGTGGTCTCAGCGCGGCGATCCGGCGCGCGCAGGGCTTCGATCAGCGCCAGGGCCGCCGCGGGGTCGGTCAACGGATCGCCCGCCATGCCGGCCGCGGCCGCCTGCAGGGTCCCCAGCACGTCGTCAAGATCGTTGCCGCGGGCGTGCACGGTGTAGCCGTCGACCGGCACCGAGCGCGGGACCGACTCGATCACCCGATAGGCATCCAGGTCCTCCTGGCTCAGCGCGCCGCCGTCGGCCACCGACTCGACCAGGGCATCGGCGTACGCGCCGTGGTAGAACGCGCCCGGGTCGGAGATCAGCAGTTCGTACGCCCGATGGTGATCATGGTGGACCAGGGGGTCGCCGGCCTGGAGCAGCGAGCCGTCCGGCGCGCTGGTAGACCTGGACACCGTCACCCACGACCATCGCCGCGGCGACCGCGGGCAGCAGCGAGGCATGGGCCTCGGAGAACGGGGTGCCGTACGACGCCTGCAGGCCCGGACCCACCACGTCGGCCCAGGGCAGCCGTCCCCAGTGCTGCCACAGGTGATGCGCGCCGGCCGGGACACCCGGCACCGCGACCGTGGCCGGCCCGATCTCGTAGGGCATCCGCTGACCGACGAAGATCACCTCGATGTCGGTGCCGGGCTCGGGGCGCTTGCCACCCAGGCCCGGCACGCTGACGAAGAAGTCGACGCAGCGCACCTGCCGCCTGGTGGCGTCGTACAGCGTCGCGAAGCCGCCGCCGGCCAGCCCGGTGAAGATCGTCTCCGCGGCGCAACTGACCAGCATCATGGCGACCGCGGCGTCGACCGCGTTGCCGCCGCGGGCGAGCACCTCGGCGCCGGCGTGCGCGGTCGAACGGTGGCCGGCCGCAACCCCCGGACGGATCTTCATTGGCCCCTGCCTTTCACGCGCTCGACCTTATCCGGGCCCATCGGTGACAGTTGTCACGCCTGCATCGTGACAGCGACTATCACCGTTCACGCCTCGGGAGGCGCACGCTGGAGGCATGACCACGACCAACCTGCAGAACCCGGTCGGCACGACCTCCGGCCCACCCGCGAGCGACGGGCAGCCGGCCATCGAACTGGTCGCGCTGACCAAGTCATATCGAGACGTGCACGCCGTACGCGGCGTCGACCTGACCCTCGCACCGGGCGAGATCGTGGCCATGCTCGGCCCGAACGGCGCCGGGAAGTCCACCACCAACGAGTTGATCCTCGGCATGATCCGTCCCGACGCCGGACGGGTGCGGGTGTTCGGACGCGATCCGGTGCAGGCCGTTCGCGAGGGTCGGGTCGGTGCCATGCTGCAGGCCGGGGCGCTGCTGCACGACGCGACCGTACGCGACGTGCTCCGGCTGATGCACGGACTGCACGCCCACCCGCTGAGCCTGCCGGAGATCGTCGAGCGCGCCGACCTGGGCAGCTTCCTGAAGACCAAGACCGACAAGCTCTCCGGCGGTCAGGCCCAGCGGCTGCGCTACGCGCTGGCGATCATGCCCGATCCGGAACTGCTGATCTTGGACGAGCCGACCGTGGGGATGGACGTGGAGATCCGGCGCACGTTCTGGCAGTCGATGGAGGACTTCACCGCGGACGGCCGGACCGTGCTGTTCGCCACCCACTATCTCGACGAAGCCGATGCGGTCGCCGATCGCATCGTGGTGCTCGCCGAGGGCCGGATCGTGGCCGACGGCACCGGCGCCGAGATCAAGTCCCGGGTGGCCGGCCGCACCATCGGCGTGGCGGCCGACAGCGTGTCCGTCGCCCAGCTCGAACAGCTGCCGGGGCTGTGCAAGATCACCGAGGTCGGCGCCCGGCTGCTGATCCACGCCAGCGATTCCGACGCGGCACTGCGGGTGCTGCTGCAGCGCTGCCCGAGCGCCCGGGACATCGAGGTGACCTCGGCCAAGCTCGAGGACGCCTTCCTCGCCCTCACCCAGACCCCGTCGGTTCCGGCCGACACCTCGAAGGAGTGATCATGACCACGACGACGATGATCCGGCCGGCGGCCGGTCCCCGGCTGTCGCCGGCGTTGCACTACACGGTGCGCACCGCGCTGCTCACCGCCAAGAACTTCGGATTCGTGCTCTTCTCGCTCGCGATGCCGGTGATCTTGTACGTGGTGTTCTCCCGGCTGTACGGCACCGGCACCGATGACAGCGGGGTCAACTGGTCGGCGATGATCATGGTCTCGATGGCCGCGTACGGCTCGCTGGGTGCGGCGATGAGCGGGGGAGCGCAGCTGGCGGTGGAACGCCGGTCCGGCTGGTTCCGCCAGCTCAGCATCACCGCGCTGCCGCCGCGCTCGTTCCTCTGGGCCAAGGCGGCGGTGATCATGCTGATCGTGCTGCCGGCGTTGATCTTGGTCTTCGGGGCCGGGTACCTGATCGGTGGCGTGCGCGCGCCGCTGACCGACTGGCTCGCCTCGCTCGGCCTGATGTGGCTGGCCCTGGTCCCGCTGGCCGTGCTCGGCATCGTGATCGGGCTGTGGGTCAAGGCCGAGGTGGTCCAGGGCCTGACGACCTTGGCGTTGCTGCTGCTGTCGATGCTCGGCGGACTGTGGTTCCCGGTGCAGATCATGCCGAGCCTGATGCAGTCGGTGGCGCACGCGCTGCCGTCGTTCTGGGTGGCCGAACTGGGCCGCTACCCGTTCCTGCCCGGCGGCGACTTCCCGTGGACCGGCATCTGGGTGCTGGTCGGCTGGAGCGCAGTGCTGACCGTGATCGGCGCGCTGGGTTATCGTCGGGCTGCAGCCAACAGCAAGCGCTGAGGAAGGAGCCGATGGTGATCGGCAGGCCGGGAAGGCGTACGGACGCCGAGGCTCTTGCCGGCGGACGCGTTCGCGGACTGCGATGACCCGGATGCCGCCCCGGGCGCCCTCGGCGGGCCACGGGCGCTGCCGCCCTGGACGCTGCGCCGCGGTGTGCAGAATCTGTTCTGGATCTACGTGTCCGGGCTGGTCTTCCTGATCTTCACGGTCGCGGACCTGCTGACCGACGAGTTCGACACCGTCCACACGGTCGATCGGGAGCGTGCAGGTCGCCCTGATCGCCGCCGGCTATGTGTGCTCCGCGTGGATCTCGCGACGCGTCCCTCCGGGTGCGCTGGGCGTACGTGGTCGGGTTCGCCGCTCTGCTCGGCTCGACCGCGATCGTCTGGGGCTGGGGCTTCGCCAACAACGGCGTCTATCTGGCCATCATGCTGGCCACGCTGATCCCCTGGCGGCAGTCCAGGGTGGCGATCCCGGTCCTGGGCGTGATCTTGAGCATCGTCTCCGCCATCAGCGGCGACCTCACTCCGGTGTACATCGCGGTGATCGGCGTCGGCGTCGGCCTGGCGACCGCGGCGGGCATCGAGTCCGGCCGGGTGTCCTACCGGCTGGCCGAGGCCGAACAACGCGTCTCGGTGCTGGCGCTGGCCGCCGAGCGCGAGCGGATCGGGCGCGACCTGCACGACATCCTCGGCCATTCGCTGACGGCGATCTCGATCAAGTCCGGGCTGGCCGCCAAGCTGGTCGATCATGATCCCGCTGCGGCCAAGGAGCAGCTCACCGAGATCGCCGACGTGGCCCGCCAAGCGCTCGCCGACGTGCGCTCGACCGCGTCGGGATTCCGCCAGATCCGGGTGACCTCGGAGATCGCGAGCGCGCGCTCGGTGCTGCTCGCGGCGGGCATCGACGCCCATCTGCCGACCGCGATCGAGCCGATGCCGGACGAGGTGAGCGAGCTGTTCGGTTACGTGGTCCGCGAGGCGGTCACCAATGTCGTCCGGCACAGCGAGGCGGCCAGTTGCACGGTCACCGTTGACGCCCGCCAGGTCACGGTCACCGATGACGGGCGCGGCTTCTCCGACCAGCCGACTCCGGACGGGGTTGCGGGGGCTCGACGAGCGGGTGGCGGCCGCGGGCGGCGTGCTGGACGTCAGTTCGGCGCCCGG
The DNA here is from genome assembly GCA_963761955.1 of uncultured Actinomycetota bacterium. GTDB lineage: Bacteria > Actinomycetota > Actinomycetes > Propionibacteriales > Propionibacteriaceae > Microlunatus. Next base: position 23,376 of record CAVXIY010000012.1, read on the forward strand.
CCGGGGGACGACGATCACCGCCGTCGTCGCCGCGCCCGCGGGCGAAGGTGAACGGGCCGATGGAGATCGCGCTGTCATGATCAAGTGCAGTCATGATCAAGGTCCGTGACCCGGTGGCCATGATCAAGGTGCTGCTCGCCGATGATCAAGCGATGATCCGCGAGGCCTTCGCCGCCCTGCTCCAGCTCGAAGCCGACTTCGAGGTGGTCGGCCAGGCGGCCACCTGCGCGGCGGCGGTCGACGTGGCTCGGGCCACCGATCCTGATGTCGTGCTGATGGACGTGCAGATGCCCTCGGGCCCGGGGCAGCTGAGCGACGGCATCGCCGCCACCGCCCAGATCGTCGCCGAACTGCCCGAAGGCCCGGGTGATCATCTTGACCACCTTCGGCCGGCCCGGCTATCTGCGCCGCGCGATGGAGGCCGGCGCGGTCGGTTTCATGGTGAAGGATGCGCCGGCCGATCAGTTGATCGAGGGGATCCGCCGGGTGTACCGCGGACTGCGGGTGGTGGATCCGGCGCTGGCGGCCGACAGCCTCAGCCTGGGCGCCTCGCCGCTGACCGAACGGGAGACCGAGGTGCTGGCCGCCGCGGCCCGTGGCGGCTCGACCGGAGCGATCGCGGCGAAGGTCTATCTGTCGGAGGGCACCGTGCGCAATCACCTGTCGGCCGCGATGGGCAAGCTCGGCGCGGCCACCCGGGCCGAGGCGGTTCGGATGGCCACCGAGAACGGCTGGCTCAGCTGAGCGGTCCGGCTTCGCGGATCAGTCTTCCCGGGGCAGCCGCGGCTGGACCAGTTCGAAGATCAACTCATAGATCCGGCGCAGCTCGGCGGTCGTCACCTCGGCCGAGCTCATGCTGGCACCGACCATGATCAAGTACGGCACCAGCGCGTAGATCCGGGCTTGATCATGATCATCGAGCAGCCGGTGCCAGATCGCTTCGAGTGCGGAGAGCCGGGCTGCGTCGACTCTGGTCTGCACGGCGAGCGCCGCCGGGTCGGAGTAGGACCAGGCGCGGACGGCGACCTCGAGTTCGGGGTGCAGCGGTGAATCCTCGGTGCCCACCGACGCGGCCAACTCACGCAGCACGCCGGCGGGGCCGGCCGTCTCGAGTCGGGCGGCGGTCAGGGCGAGCGCCTCGGCTCGGCTTCGGTCTCGTAGCGCGCCAGCAGGGCGCTGCGGAACGCGGCGGCGCTGGCGAAGTGGTGGAAGAACGATCCCTTGCTCAGGCCCAGCCGAGCGGCCAGCGGATCGATCCGGAGGGCGCTGGGCCCCTCGGTCGCGAGGACGTCCAGGCCGAGGTCGAGCCAGCGATCACGAGCGGATGACATGTTGCAACCATACCATACCGTATGGTACGGTCGGCCATGACACACCGAGAAGAGGTTTCAGTTGTCGGCGGCGGGATCGGCGGGCTGGTCGCCGCGATCACCGCGGCCGAGTGCGGCGCTTCGGTCACGCTGCACGAGGCGCATCAGGTGCTCGGCGGGCGGTGGCGGGTGACCGACGGCCCGTACGCGCTGCACGAAGGTCCACACGTGATCTACCGGGACGGGCCCACCTGGGCCTGGCTGGCCGAGCGCAAACTCCTCGGCCGTACCTCCGGCATGCCCGCCCGGGCGCTCGGACGCTTCTACTTCCGCTACGAGGGTCGGCTGAGCCGGCGTCCGCCATTGGCGCTGCTGCGGGTGCTCGCCTCACGTGGCGAGGCTCCGGTCGGCGCGTCCTTCGCCGAGTGGGCCACGGCCCGGTTCGACGCGAAGTCCGCGCGGGTGGCCGCGGAGGCCAGCGGGGTCGGGCTCTTCCACCCCAACCCCGGCGAGCTCTCGGCGGCGTTCGTCTTCGAGCGGCTCAAGCGGGTCTTCGGCATGCCGCCGACCGTCGCGTACCGGCCGGGCGGCTGGGGACTGCTGATGGACGACCTCGGCGGGTACGCCAGAACGCTGGGGGTGCGGATCGTGACCGGATCACGGGTCGACGAGCTGCCCGGCGGCACCACGATCGTGGCCACCAGCCTGCCGGCGGCCCGCCGACTGCTCAGCGACGACTCGTTGACCTGGCCGTCCGGACAGGTCGGGATGCTCGACCTCGGGCTGCGGGCGAGCCGCCGCGACGCGTTCGTGGTCAGCGACCTGGACGGGGGCGGCTGGCTGGAGACGTTCTCGGTCCCCGACCCGTCGATCGCACCGACCGGCTGTTCGGTCACGCAGTTGCAGTTGCCGCTGCTCGACGGCGAAGCTCGGGCCGACACGATCGCCCGGCTGGAGGACCTGGCCGATCGAGGTCTGCCGGGCTGGCGGGACCGGCTGGAGTATCGGCGGGACTCGGTGGCCCGTGGGCGCACCGGTGCGGTCGACTCCCGGGCACCAGTTGGCGCGATCGGCCGGCCATCGACCGCGGATCGGGCGTCTACCTGGTCGGCGATCAGGTGGCGGCGCCCGGATTGTTGAGCGAGGTGAGTGTCTCCAGCGGTCTGCAGGCCGGCCGATTGGCGGCTGCGTCCGAATCCGCGGCGCGCCATCTTGCCCGATCTCTCGCCGCTCCCGCCGAACAGGGATAACGTGAGGTGGACCTCGGGGATCGACAAGCGGGTTCGTAGGAGTTGAGCGACGTCCGGCTCCTGCGGCGCGCAGTGTAGGAGCGATGGCATGAAGGCCCTGAAGATTCTCGCGATCGTCTTCGGAATCTTGTTGCTGCTGACCGGCGGGGCACTGCTGGTCGGTCTCCGCTGTCGCCGGCAAGGGTCAGACCGCGATCGACAACGAGCTGGCGAAGTCGGGCTACGCCGGGCCGGTGCAGGGCACGGTGACCGCGGTCGACAGCACCACGAAGTTCGTCACGGTGGCCTACACCGACAAGCAGGGCCAGGAGCAGACCGGCGAGGGTCCGTCCACGAACCAGTCCGATCCGCCCGCGGTGGGCGAGAAGGTCAGCGTCTACTACCTCGCCTCGAGTCCGGACCAGATCGTCGTCCTGGACATCCCGGGCGGGGGCAGCCTCGTCGGAGTCGGCGGTGCGCTCAGAACCGGCGGCATCGCGGCCCTGATCGTCGGCGCGGTGCTGCTGCTGGCCGGCATCCTCGGCCTCGTGCTCGGCAAGAAGAAGCCGGCCATCGCGGCGGCGTACCCGTCGGGGCCGCCCGATCAGCCGCCCCCGGGCTATCCCGGCCAGCAGTACCCGCCGCAGGACCAGCCCGGCCAGGGATACCCGCCGCAGCCGTACGGGCAGGGCTATCCGCCCCAGCAGCCGGGTGGATACCCGCCGCAGGACCCGGGCCCGGCTATCCGCAGCAGCCAGGGCAGCCGGGTCAGGCAGTACCCGCCGCAGCCGGGCCAGCCCCGCAGCACCCGCCAGCGCCGGGCAGCAGTACCCGCCCGCGCAGCCCGGCAGCCGCCGCAGCAGTACCCTCCGCGCCGCCAGGCTGCAGCAGTACCCTGCCGCCAGGGCCACCTCCGACCGCAGCCGCGGATCGAAGGCCGTCCGCGCATTTCGAGGCGAAATGCGCGGTCAAGGAGACGGCAGCATGCCCGGACTTGATCCGCTTGGGCGTCTCTGACAGAATCGTCAGGTTGCTCCGACGGGGTCGCCGGGATTTGCTGCGTTACTGCGTGGCGGATCGCACCGTGAGACTCCACCGCTCGGCTCGTCTGAACACCCGTTCATGACGGCTGGGCCACCTCCTACAACACTCGGTTGGTGGTGTGCCGTGCCGAAAGGCCTCGACACGCCCGACCTCGGGGGTCGGAGCGACACGCAGGAACAGCTAGAACCCGAGAAGTATCCAGAACGGCAGAAGAGGACGAACTGTGGCGGGACAAAAGATCCGCATCAGGCTCAAGGCCTACGACCACGAGGTCATCGACTCGTCGGCGCGCAAGATCGTCGACACGGTGACGCGTACGGGCGCGAAGGTTGCCGGCCCGGTGCCGCTGCCCACGGAGAAGAACGTGTTCTGCGTGATCCGCTCCCCGCACAAGTACAAGGACAGCCGGGAGCACTTCGAGATGCGGACGCACAAGCGGCTGATCGACATCATCGACCCGACCCCCAAGACCGTTGACTCCCTGATGCGCCTCGACCTTCCGGCCGGTGTCGACATCGAGATCAAGCTCTGAGGACGAAAGAACAATGACGGCCACCAAGATTGAACGCAAAGTGAAGGGTCTGCTGGGCACCAAGCTCGGCATGACCCAGCTCTGGGATGCGAACAACCGTGTCGTACCGGTCACCGTCGTCCAGGCCGGTCCGTGCGTCGTGACCCAGGTCAGGACGCCCGACTCCGACGGCTATTCGGCCGTGCAACTGGGCTTCGGTGCGGTCAAGGCCAAGCAGGTCACCAAGCCGGACGCGGGCCACTTCGAGAAGGCCGGGGTCACCCCGCGCAAGCACCTCGTCGAGATCCGGACCGCCGATGCCAGCGAGTTCACCCTGGGCCAGGAACTGACCGCCGAGGTCTTCGCGGCCGACGAGATCGTCGACGTGACCGGCGTGAGCAAGGGCAAGGGCACCGCGGGCGTGATGAAGCGTCACGGCTTCCACGGTCTGCGCGCCAGCCACGGTGTGCACCGCAAGCACCGCTCGCCCGGCTCCATCGGTGGCTGCGCCACCCCCGGCCGGGTCTTCAAGGGCCTCAAGATGGCCGGGCGGATGGGTGTCGAGCGGGTCACCGTGCAGAACCTCACCGTGCACGCCGTTGACGCCGAGCGCGGCCTGATCCTGATCAAGGGCGCCATCCCGGGCAACAAGGGTGGCCTGGTCATCCTGCGCAGCGCGGCCAAGAAGGGAGATGCCGCATGAGCACCGTTACCGGCGAAAGCCGAGTGATCGACATCGTCGACGCGAAGGGTGCCAAGACCGGCACCGCCGAGCTCCCCGCTGAGCTCTTCGACGTCACCGCCAACATCCCGCTGATCCACCAGGTCGTGGTGGCCCAGCTGGCCGCAGCCCGTCAGGGCACCCACTCCACCAAGACCCGCGGCGACGTCCGCGGTGGTGGCAAGAAGCCGTACCGGCAGAAGGGCACCGGCCGCGCCCGTCAGGGTTCGACCCGCTCCCCGCAGTTCGCCGGTGGTGGCATCGCCCACGGCCCGCAGCCGCACGGGTACGCCCAGCGCACGCCCAAGAAGATGATCGCCGCCGCTCTGCGCGGTGCGCTCTCCGACCGGGCTCGCGAAGGACGGGTGCACGTGATCAGCGACCTGACCTTCGGCGACGTGCCGTCGACCAAGACGGCGCTGGCCGCCGTCAAGAGCGTCGTCAGCAGCGACAAGGTGCTGGTCGTCATCCATCGCGATGAGGATCTCGCCTGGCTGAGCCTGCGCAACGCCGTCGCCGTGCACGCGATCGCGGTCGACCAGCTGAACGCGTACGACGTGCTGGTCAACGACGAGGTGGTCTTCACCTCCGTCGCGTTCGACGCGTACGTGGCCGGTCCGACGGCCGGCAAGGCCGCCAAGTCGGTCGCACGCGAGTCCGAGACGGTCGACGAGCCGAGCAACGCGGAACTGGCCGCCGCCTCGGCCGCAACGATCGCCGAGCCGGTCGCGGCTCCAGCCGCTCGAGCGTCGACGACGTCGTCGAGGACGACGTGGCCGAGGAGGCCGCGGAAGCCGACGACTACGGCACCGGCTCGTTCCGGGGTGAGGAGCCGCCGACCGGCTTCGACATCAAGGGCAACGAGGACTCGATGAAGTACCACACGCCCGAATCGCCGTACTACAGCCGCACCAAGGCCGAGGTCTGGTTCGACTCGGTCGAGGCCGCCGAGGCCGCCGGCTTCGAGAGCGCCACCGGCGACGCAGGAGCCGACGAGTCCGACGCGGCCGACGAGGAAGAGGGTGACGACAAGTGAGCAGCGTCAAGATCCGCGACCACCGCGACATCCTGCTCGCCCCCGTGGTGAGCGAGAAGTCGTACAGCCTGCTGGACGAGAACAAGTACACGTTCCTGGTGGCACCCGGGGCCAACAAGACGGAGATCAAGATCGCCGTCGAGACGGTCTTCAAGGTGCACGTCACCGGCGTGAACACGCTCAACCGCCAGGGCAAGAAGCGGCGGACCCGCTCCGGCTTCGGGAAGCGACCCGACACCAAGCGGGCCATCGTGACCGTCGCCGACGGCGAGCGCATCGACATCTTCTCCGCACCGGCCGGCTGAGTGAATAAGGACTGAATCACCATGGCTATCCGTAAGTACAAGCCGACCACCCCGGGCCGTCGCGGCTCGAGCGTGGCCGACTTCGCCGAGCTCACCCGGACCACCCCGGAGAAGTCGCTGCTCGTCCCGAGCCCGAAGACCGGCGGTCGCAACAACACCGGCCGGATCACCACCCGGCACATCGGTGGCGGCCACAAGCAGGCCTACCGGCTCGTCGACTTCAAGCGGTACGACAAGGACGGGGTGCCGGCCAAGGTCGCGCACATCGAGTACGACCCCAACCGGACCGCGCGGATCGCGCTGCTGCACTACGCCGACGGGGAGAAGCGCTACATCATCGCTCCTGAAGGCATGGGCCAGGGCTCGGCCGTCGAGGCCGGTGAGGGCGCGGACATCAAGCCGGGCAACAACCTGCCGCTGCGCAACATCCCCGTCGGCACCACCATCCACGCCGTCGAGCTGCGTCCCGGCGGCGGAGCCAAGCTCGGCCGCTCGGCCGGCGCGAGCATCCAGCTGGTCGCCCGCGAGGGCAAGAACGCCACGCTGCGGATGCCGTCCGGCGAGATGCGGATGGTCGACATTCGCTGCCGCGCCACGATCGGCGAGGTCGGCAACGCCGAGCAGTCCAACATCAACTGGGGCAAGGCCGGCCGCAACCGCTGGAAGGGCAAGCGCCCGACCGTCCGCGGTGTGGCCATGAACCCGATCGACCACCCGCACGGTGGCGGTGAGGGCAAGACGTCCGGTGGACGTCACCCCGTCTCGCCGTGGGGCCAGCCTGAGGGCCGGACCCGCGACAAGAACAAGGCGAGTTCTCGCATGATCGTCCGCCGCCGCAAGTCCGGCAAGAAGCGCTGAGCAGGAGCTAGGAAAAGATGCCACGCAGCCTGAAGAAGGGCCCGTTCGTCGACGACCATCTGGCGAAGAAGGTCGAGGTCCAGAACGCCAAGGGGACCAAGACCGTGATCAAGACCTGGTCACGTCGCTCGATGATCGTGCCCGACATGATCGGCCACACCATTGCGGTGCACGACGGCCGCAAGCACGTGCCGGTCTTCGTGACCGACTCGATGGTGGGCCACAAGCTCGGAGAGTTCGCGCCCACGCGGACCTTCAAGGGCCACATCAAGGACGACCGGAAGTCGCGCCGCCGCTGAGGCGGTGGCTCCAGATAAGGAAGCTGAAACAGATGAGCAAGGACAAGGACTCGCGTCCCAGCCGCCGCAAGGCGCTGCTCGGCGACCGTCCCGGTTCGTACGCCATTGCGCGACAGGTCCGGATCTCGCCGACCAAGGTCCGCCGGGTCCTCGACCTGATCCGCGGCATGGACGTCGGTGACGCCCTGAACACGCTTCGGTTCGCACCGCAGGCGGCCAGCGAGCCGCTCTACAAGGTGATCGCGAGCGCGGCGAGCAACGCCGAGCAGAGCGACAACCTCAAGCGGGACGAGTTGTTCGTGTCGCAGGCGTTCGTGGACGACGGCGTCACCATGCGCCGGATCCGTCCCCGGGCCAAGGGCAGCGCCAGCCGGATCCTGAAGCGGTCCAGCCACATCACCGTCGTCGTCGAACCGCGTGTCGCTGCAGTCGGCCGCACCGAACCGAACCCGTCAGGAGGCCTGAGCATGGGCCAGAAGATCAATCCGTACGGCTTCCGCCTCGGCATCAGCACCGACCACAAGAGCCGTTGGTTCGCCGAGAAGCTGTACTCCAGCTACATCGGCGAGGACGTCAAGATCCGCAAGCTGCTGGTCAAGGGCCTGGAGCGGGCCGGCATCTCCTCGGTCGAGATCGAGCGCACCCGTGACCGGGTCCGCGTCGACATCTACACCGCCCGTCCGGGCATCGTCATCGGCCGTAACGGTGCCGAGGCCGAGCGGGTTCGCGGCGAGCTGGAGAAGCTGACCGGCAAGCAGGTCCAGCTGAACATCCTCGAGGTGAAGAACCCCGAGATCGACTCCCAGCTGGTCGCCCAGGGCGTGGCCGAGCAGCTCGCGTCGCGCGTGCAGTTCCGCCGGGCGATGCGCAAGGCTCAGCAGAGCGCGATGCGCGGCGGGGCCCAGGGCATCCGGATCCAGTGCTCGGGTCGTCTCGGCGGCGCCGAGATGAGCCGCTCGGAGTTCTACCGCGAGGGTCGGGTCCCGCTGCACACGCTGCGGGCCGACATCGACTACGGCTTCTACGAGGCCAAGACGACCTTCGGCCGGATCGGTGTGAAGGTCTGGATCTACAAGGGCGACGTCTCCGGGACCCGGGCCGAGCGCGCGGCGCAGAAGGCGGCCCGCAATGCCGCCGGCGGCCGGGCCCGCCCGGGCCGCGGCGATCGTCCGGGTCGCAGCGACCGTCCGCAGCGGGCCGATCGTCCCGAGCGGGGCGGACGCCGTCGCGCTGAGGGTGCGCCCGAGTCGCGTCGACGCCGAGCTGCCGCGGTCGAGGCGCCCGTCGGGCGACTGCGCCGGTGGCCAGTGCGGCACCTGCTCCCGTCGAGTCCGGTCAGGAGGCCTGATCATGCTTGTCCCTCGCAAGGTCAAGTTCCGCAAGCAGCACCATCCCCGGCGGACCGGTGCGGCCAAGGGCGGCACGGCGCTCGCGTTCGGCGACTACGGCATCCAGGCCATGGAGGCCACGTACCTGACCAACCGTCAGATCGAGTCGGCCCGTATCGCGATGACCCGTCACATCAAGCGTGGCGGCAAGGTCTGGATCAACGTCTACCCCGACCGCCCGCTGACCAAGAAGCCGGCCGAGACCCGGATGGGCTCGGGCAAGGGCTCGCCGGAATGGTGGATCGCCAACATCAAGCCGGGCCGGGTGCTCTTCGAGCTCTCCGGCGTGACCGAGGAAGTGGCCCGCGAGGCCATGCGGCTGGCGATTCACAAGTTGCCGATGAAGGCGCGCTTCATCAAGCGCGATACAGGTGAGATCTGATGGCCAAGGCTGCAACCGCCGCCGAGCTGCGCGGCCTGACCCGCGACGAGCTCAACACCAAGGTGACCGAGCTGAAGGAGGAGCTGTTCACGCTCCGCTTCTCCGCCGCCACCGGTCAGCTGGAGTCGCACGGCCGGCTCCGCGCCGTACGCAAGGACATCGCCCGGATCTACACGGTGCTCACCGAGCGCGAGCTCGGCATCGTCGACGATCCGGACACCGGCATCGAAGAAGTTCCCGCGACGACAGTCGCAGAGAGAGTCAGATCATGAGTGACGTCGTCAACGAAACCGCTGAGGCCGCGAAGGACCGCGGCCGCCGCAAGGTCCGCGAGGGCTACGTGGTCAGCGACAAGATGGACAAGACCGTCGTCGTCGCGGTCGAGGACCGGGTCAAGCACCGCCTGTACGGCAAGGTGCTGCGCCACACCACCCGGCTCAAGGCCCACGACGAGGCCAACAGCGCCGGACTCGGCGACCGCGTACGCGTGATGGAGACCCGACCGCTCAGCGCCACCAAGCGCTGGCGTCTGGTCGAAATCCTCGAAAAGGCCAAGTAACACCCCCGAGTTGTCAGACTCTCAGCGCGCTCTAGCGCGCTGAGCATCTGACAAGTCAGAGAGAAAGAGCAACAGATGATTCAGCAGGAGTCGCGGCTGAAGGTCGCCGACAACACCGGTGCCAAGGAGATCTTGTGCATCCGGGTGCTCGGCGGTTCCGGTCGTCGGTACGCCGGCATCGGGGACGTCATCGTCGCCACCGTCAAGGACGCCATTCCCGGCGGCAACGTCAAGAAGGGCGAGGTCGTCAAGGCCGTCATCGTCCGCACCGTCAAGGAGCGGCGTCGCGCGGACGGCTCGTACATCAAGTTCGACGAGAACGCTGCGGTGATCTTGAAGAGCGACGGCGAGCCCCGTGGCACCCGCATCTTCGGCCCGGTCGGCCGCGAGCTCCGCGAGAAGCGCTTCATGCGCATCATCTCGCTCGCACCAGAGGTGATCTGAGTCCCATGACTATCAAGAACAACACGCACAGAACAAACTGCACGTCCGCAAGGGCGACCGCGTCAAGGTGATCGCGGGCAAGGACAAGGGCGTGGTCGGTGAGGTCATCGCCGTCCATCCCGAGCGCAACAAGGTGACGGTCGCCGGCGTGAACATCGTCAAGCGGCACCTGAAGGACACCGCGGCCCAGCCGCAGGCCCGGCAGACCACCAAGGGCGGCATCGTGTCCTCCGAGGCGCCGATCCACGCGTCCAACGTCCAGCTGGTCGTGAAGAACGGCAACGGCGACGAGGTCGTGACCCGCGTCGGCTACGACCGCGCCGAGGTCACCAAGCGCCGTCCCGACGGCTCGGAGTACAGCTCGACCCGCAGCGTGCGCATCGCCCGGGTCACCGGAGAGGAAATCTGATGAGCGTGTCGACTGAAGCGTCGGCTCCGGCCGAGAAGCGGGCCCTGCCGCGACTCAAGCAGCGCTACCGCGAAGAGATCGCCAAGGCTCTGCAGGACGAGTTCAAGATCGCCAACGTGATGCTGATCCCCGGTCTGACCAAGATCGTGGTCAACATGGGCGTCGGCGACGCGGCCCGGGACTCCAAGGTGATCGACGGGGCCGTCCGCGACCTCGCCACGATCACCGGCCAGAAGCCGCAGATCACCAAGGCCCGCAAGTCCATCGCCCAGTTCAAGCTGCGCGAGGGCATGCCGATCGGCTGCCACGTGACGTTGCGCGGTGACCGGATGTGGGAGTTCGCCGACCGGCTGCTGAGCCTGGCGCTGCCGCGGATCCGTGACTTCCGCGGGCTGTCGCCGAAGCAGTTCGACGGCAACGGCAACTACACCTTCGGTCTCAACGAGCAGGTCATGTTCCACGAGATCGACCAGGACAGGATCGACCGGGTACGCGGCATGGACATCACGTTCGTGACCACGGCCAAGACCGACGACGAGGGCCGGGCGCTGTTGCGCCATCTCGGCTTCCCGTTCCGGGCGAACTGAGAGAGGCGACAGATTCCATGGCCAAAACAGCACTCCGCGTCAAGCAGGCTCGTACGCCGAAGTTCGGCGTACGCGGCTACACCCGCTGCCAGAAGTGCGGCCGGCCCCGGGCCGTCTTCCGCAAGTTCGGGTTGTGCCGGATCTGCATGCGGGAAATGGCTCACAAGGGCGAGCTCCCCGGCATCACGAAGTCGTTCCTGGTGATGCGGGCTTCGCTCTCTTCGCTCGCTGACGCCTCGGGACAACCGGTCGGCCTCCGCAGGCTCCGGCCGACGGCCAGGCCCATCCACGTCCGGCGCCGCAGCACCGAAGAACGAACGAAGCCGCATCAGCCAGCCTCGCGCGGCGCCAGCCGCTCGCAAATCATCTACGGAACGGAGCAGGTCCGGTGACGGAAACCACTTCGAGAGAGAAGTACCACTCATGACCATGACAGACCCGATTGCGGACATGTTGACCCGCGTCCGGAATGCCAATCAGGCGTACCACGACACGGCGGTGATGCCGCACAGCAAGCTCAAGGTCGGCATTGCCGAGATCCTCGTCAACGAGGGCTACATCGCCTCGTACGAGGTGAACGACGCGCCCGAGGGGCAGGTCGGCAAGACGTTGACGATCACGCTCAAGTACGGCCAGAACCGGGAGCGGTCGATCGCCGGGGTCCGGCGGATCTCCAAGCCTGGTCTGCGGGTGTACGCGAAGTCGACCGCGCTGCCCAAGGTGCTCGGCGGCCTCGGGATCGCGATCATCTCGACCTCCCAGGGTCTGCTGACCGACAAGTACGCACATCGAACCGGCGTTGGCGGCGAAGTCGTCGCCTACGTCTGGTGACCGGCGAGACAACAGAGAGGTAGAACATGTCACGCATTGGCAGGCTCCCTGTCGTGGTCCCGTCCGGCGTCGAGGTCACCCTCGACGGCCAGCAGGTTTCCGTCAAGGGTCCCAAGGGCACGCTCCAGCACAGCATCAAGGAACCGATCACCATCGCGCGCGCCGACAACGGCCTGCTCGAGGTGTCGCGGCCCAACGACGAGCGGATCAGCAAGTCGCTGCACGGGCTGACCCGGACCCTGGTGGCCAACATGGTCACCGGTGTCACCGAGGGTTATGAGAAGAAGCTCGAGATCGTCGGCGTCGGCTACCGCGTCATCTCCAAGGGCCCGACGGAGCTGGAGTTCGCGCTCGGCTTCTCGCACCCGGTCAAGGTGAAGGCGCCCGAGGGCATCACGTTCAACGTCGAGGCTCCGACCCGGTTCTCGGTGATCGGCATCGACAAGCAGCAGGTCGGTGAGGTTGCGGCCAACATCCGCAAGATCCGCAAGCCCGAGCCGTACAAGGGCAAGGGCGTTCGGTACGCGGGCGAACGCGTCCGTCGCAAGGTCGGAAAGGCCGGTAAGTAATCATGGGTGTCTCACTGTCACCGCACAAGGGCACGGCGGCCAAGACCCGGTCGCGGCTGCGCCGCCAGCTCCGGGGGCGGAAGAAGATCTTCGGCAGCACCGAGCGTCCGCGCCTGGTGATCACCAGGTCGGCTCGGCACATCTCGGCGCAGGTGATCGACGACGTCGCCGGTCGCACGCTGGCCTCGGCCTCGACCATGGAAGGCGATCTGCGGACCGCCTCGGGCGACAAGTCCGAGAAGGCCAAGCAGGTCGGTGGTCTGGTCGCCGAGCGGGCCAAGGCCGCCGGTATCGAGAACGTGGTCTTCGACCGCGCCGGCAACCGGTACCACGGCCGGATCGCCGCGCTGGCCGACGGCGCCCGCGAAGCCGGCCTCGGTTTCTGAGCAACGACGAATAGGGATAGGGAAGCGATATGAGTGGAACCCAGCGCCGCAGTGGCGGTGCCGGTGGTGACCGTCGCGGCCGTGACGATCGTCGTGGCCAGCAGGCGGAGAAGAGCAACTACATCGAGCGCGTCGTCGCGATCAACCGGGTGGCGAAGGTCGTCAAGGGCGGTCGGCGATTCAGCTTCACCGCGCTGGTCGTCGTCGGCGACGGCGACGGCACGGTAGGCGTCGGCTACGGCAAGGCCAAGGAGGTGCCCGCGGCGATCGCCAAGGGCGTCGAGGAGGCGAAGAAGCACTTCTTCACCGTGCCTCGGATCCAGGGCACCATCCCGCACCCGGTGCAGGGCGAGAAGGCGGCCGGCGTCGTGATGCTGCGGCCGGCCTCGCCCGGTACCGGTGTCATCGCGGGCGGCTCGGCGCGTGCGGTGCTGGAATGCGCCGGCGTACACGATGTGCTGGCGAAGTCGCTCGGGCTCGGCGAACGCGATCAACGTGGTGCACGCCACGGTGGCGGCGTTGCAGTCCCTTGAGCAGCCGGAGCAGGTGGCGAAGCGTCGCGGCAAGTCCGTCGAGGACGTGACTCCGGCCGCCATCCTGCGGGCGCGTGCGGCGGTGACCACCTGATGGCCCAGCTCAAGGTCCGCCAGGTGCGCAGTGGCGTGGGCGGCAAGCAGAATCAGCGGGACACGCTGCGGACACTGGGCCTGAAGCGGGTCGGCGACGAGTCGGTGCGCGAGGATCGGCCCGAGGTCCGCGGCATGATCAAGACGGTTGCCCATCTGGTGGCCGTGGAGGAGGTCGACTGACATGACGTTGAAGGTTCATCATTTGCGGCCGGCGCCGGGCGCCAAGACCGCCAAGACCCGGGTGGGTCGTGGCGAGGGCGGCAAGCGCGGCAAGACCGCCGGCCGTGGCACGAAGGGCACCGGTGCTCGGAAGAACACTCCGGAGAACTTCGAGGGTGGCCAGATGCCGATGCACATGCGGGTGCCGAAGCTGCGTGGCTTCAAGAACCCGTTCCGGGTCGCAGTATCAGGTCGTCAACCTGTCCACGCTGGGAGAACTGTTCCCCCAGGGTGGTTCGGTCGGCGTCGAGGATCTGGTGGGTGCCGGTGCGGTACGCGCCGGGCTGCCGGTCAAGATCCTCGGCAACGGTGACATCTCGGTGGCCGTGCAGGTGAGCGCCGACGCGTTCTCCGCCTCGGCCAAGGAGAAGATCGCCGCAGCCGGTGGGAGCATCACCGAGCTCTGAGCTCGACCACTCGCACGAGTCGTCAGAACCCAGTTGACCTTCGAGGTCAGCTGGGTTCTGCCGTTGTCGGTCCGGCGGGCGACCAGCACCGCGTCCTTGACCTCGACGTCGCGCGCCGTCACCGTCGGCGACCGACCGCGGCCGGGCCTCGGCGGTGACGATCTGCCACTCGGCTCGGGCTCGAGCAGCGCGACGATCTCGTCCGCGGTGAACATCAGCTCCGGGTGATGGGGGCGGAGGTGCGCCGCCGTCTCCAGGTCCGAAGGGTGATGGCCGACGATCAGCAGGGTGCCGCCGGCGGCGACCAGGGCGGCCAGGGCGCGGTACAGGTTGTCCCGCTGCGGCGGCGGCAGTTGCATGAACTGAGCGGAGACCAGCCCGTACGTCTCGGTCAACGCGACGCCCTCGGTGAGGTCGGCCTGCTGCCAGGTGATCCGCTCGGCGACTTCGGCGCCCGCCGCCCGGGCGTGGGCGGCGGCCCGATCCAGGGCGACCTGAGAGATGTCCAGCGCGGTCACCTGCCAGCCGCGGGCGGCGAGCCAGACGGCGTCGGCGCCCTCGCCGCAGCCGACGTCGAGCGCGGTCGTCGGCGTCAGGTCCGCGGCTTCAGCCACCAGTTGCGGGTTCGGCTTGCCGCTCCAGATCGCCGGCGCGCTGGCGTACCGGGCATCCCAGAACGCCGCGTCGAAGACCTCCGGTTCGCCGAGGCCCGGCGCCGGATCGATCGATGATGGCGAGTGACTCGGCAGACACGGGTCCATCATGCCTGCCGGCTGATCGGCTTCGACCGGGCCGTGAGCTGGGTCCAGGCCAGACCGATCAGCCAGCCGAAGCCGATGATCAAGCACAGTCGCTGCCAGAGGCCGCCGGTCGGGACGAACGGGCCGATGCGATTGAAGCCGAGGGCGGCCAGGACGAAGCAGATCCAGGACGTCACCGCGGTGGCGATCGAGTACGCCCGCCAGCGCCGCGCACCCTGCCGGCCGAACCGCCGGGCCATCACCAGGCAGGCCGCCGGCAACGCGGTGAAGACCGGCGTCGAGAACTGGTCGTGCAGGATCCCCGACAAGGTGCGCGGCGCGGGTATCGGCGTACCGGGCGGGTAGCCGTTGATCGGGTCGGAGGTGAACACGCCGGCGCCCATCAGGCCGAGGCCGACCAGTCCGATCAGGATGGGTGTCCAGCGGCCGCAGCCGGCGAGACCGAGGCCGACCGCGAACGCGATCACCAGCAGCCCGGTGATCAGGAAGGTCGCCGACTGCACCCAGGCCGCCCCGCCGCCGAGCGACAGCGAGCTGACCGGATGCCGCAGCGGGTCGTACGCCGGGCGCAGCGCGCCCTGGACCAGGAACGAGACGACGAAGAATGCCGGTCCGACCACGCCGCACCAGAGCAGGATCCGACCGAGACGGCGCTCCGCGACCACGACCGCCAGTCTAGGGAGCGGCGCCCGACTCGGCGGCCCGCTCGTCGGGCGCACCCGGACCGCCTCGTGGCAGGATGCCGACATGGCGACGAACGAACTCGAGGCCGACTGTTCTCCGGAAGCGGTGTTCGCCGTGTTGGCTGACGGCTGGCTGTACCCGACCTGGGTGGTCGGTGCGTCGCGGATGCGGGATGTGGACGACCGTTGGCCGGAGCCGGGATCGCGGCTGCACCATTCGGTCGGAGTCTGGCCGGCGCTGCTCGACGACATCACCGAATCGCTGGAGTGGCAGCCTCCGCGACGTGCGGTGTTCAAGGCCCGCGGCTGGCCGCTGGGCAGCGCCCGGGTCGAGATGGAGGTCGAGCCGAGGGTCGACGGCTGCCTGATCCGGATCACCGAGAATGTCCAGGCCGGTCCTGGTCTGCTGATCCTCAAGCCCATCCGCGACGGCATGATCTACCTGCGCAACACCGAGACGCTGAATCGGCTGCGCTACCTCGCCGAAGGTGGCGCCGGGGCCGACAACGCCTGGCCCAGCGGTTCCTAGTGAGTCGCGCTTCCGGGCGTGACCGCTAGATCCGCCCGAGGCGGGCCGCGGCCAGGGTCGCGCGCGCGGCATTGGCCCCGCACGCGCCGTGCACCGCACCGCCGGGATGCGCCGACGCCGAGCCGAGGAACAGACCGCGGATCGGCGTCTCCGCCCGGCCGAGTCCCGGGACCGGCCGGAAGATCAACTGCTGGTGCAGGCTGGCGGTGCCGCCGCCGAGCGCTCCGTTGATCAGATTCGCGTTGCGACTCTGCAGTTCCAGCGGGCCGAGGACCCGCCGGGAGATGATCTTCGAGCCGAAGTCGGGCGCGTACTCCTCGATCCGCCGTTGGATCCGGTCGGCCATCCGTTCGATCTCGTCGTGATTCCAGCGTCCGGTCAGACCGTCAGGACCTTGATCAGCCGTCGCCTGCTGCGGCACGTGGGTGTAGGCCCAGAAGGCCTCGGTGCCGGGCGGTGAGCGGGTGGGGTCGGTGGTCGACATCTGGCCGGCGAGGATGAACGGCTCCGCCGGTATCTGATGGTTGATGATCGCCGCCTGCGCCTCGCCCATCTGCTCCACCGAGTCGGAGATGTGGATCGTGCCGGGCGGCACCGCCGGCGGGCTGGACCACGGCACCGGCCCGCTCAGGGCCCAGTCGACCTTGATCGTCGCCGGGTCGATCTCGAATCGGCTCATCGCGGTCCGGGTCCGTTGCGGCAGGTCCGACCAGTCGACGAGGCCGCCGTACAACGCCGGCGCGGAGACGTCGGCGATGACCGCCCGCGCGGCGATGCGTTCACCCTCGCTGGTCAGCACGCCGCGCGCGGTGCGCCGGTCGACCAGCACTCCGTCCACCCGTACGCCGCAGCGGATCTGACCGCCCAGGGCCTCGAAGCGGCGAGCGAGGGCCGCAGAGAGCTCGCCGGCGCCACCCTCGGGCACCGGGAATCCCTGGTGCTGGCCGATCATCGTCAGCAGCAGGCCGAGCATCCCCGATCCCGGCGCGGACAGCGGGATGTCGCTGTGCATGGCGTTTCCGGCGATCAGCAGCGGTGCATGAGGCGCGGCGAAACGGGCCGAGCCGAGCGTGAGCGCCGGCTCCAGCAAGGTGCGCAGATACTGCAGCCCGCCGACTCCGGGCAGCTTGGCGAGCATCCGCAAGCCGCCGCGGACCGGTGGGAACGGGGTGAGCAACGCATCGGTGAGCGCGGGTCCGATCCGCCGCCAGTCCGCGCACAGCTCACGCCACGCCGGCCCGTCCGGCGCTGCAGCGGACTCCAGCGCCCGGGCGGTCGCCTCCACGTCGCTGTGCAGCAGGGCCCAGTCACCGTCGGGCAGCGGGTGGCCGAGGACGGCCGGTGCGCGCCGCCAGGTCAGGCCGTGCTGTTCGAGACGGAGTTTCTTGATCACCGGCGACACCGCCGCCATCGGATAGAAGCTGCTGAAGGTGTCGTGGACGAAGCCGTCGGCCACGTCGGAGCGCTCTTGACGGCTCCGCCGACCGTGGCTCCTCAGGAGCACGTCCCAGCCGGCGTCGGCGAGCAGATTGGCCGCCACCAGCCGTCGGCCTGCGGCCTCCATCACGAGCAGCACGTCGCCAGCCGGCGTCGCGCGCAGCAGATTGGCGGCGACGTATCGCGCCGTTGGGTCCGGCCCCGACCACGGGCATCAGTGCCTCGACGTGCCTTCGCGTGCCATCATCGGCGTCCGTGCGGTCCGCGTCGGCCGGCACCTCGGTCTCGCGCCCGATAGCCGCCTGGCCAGGTCGGCTCGGCCTCGATGCTGACCTTCAGGTCGGTGGCCGTTGGTCAGCAATGCGTGTCCTTCGGTGGCCCAGTCGAGCGCGGCCAGACCTTCCGGAGTCGGGATGTAACCGACGAGAATCTTCATGCGTTCCACCTAGGAGGAGCACGGCGGGCGACCCCGGACAGATGCTGGGATCGGTGCCGGTTCTTGATAAAGTCGCGAGGTCCTGGTGGTTCTGACCGTCGCGTGCGGCGGGGCGTACGTCGTCAGCGACACACCAGGTGTCAACAGAAAGGGAGGGCAGGAGTGCTCGCCGCGTTTGCCAATGCATTCCGGACTCCGGACCTACGCAAGAAGATCTTCTTCACCCTGGCGATCCTTGCCATCTTCCGGCTCGGCTCGATCATCCCGACGCCGAACGTCAACGTGAAGCAGGTCGACTTCTGCCTCAAGCAGGCCACCAGTGGTGACCAGCAGGGTCTCTACTCGCTGATCAACCTGTTCTCCGGCGGCGCGCTGCTGCAGCTGGCGATCTTCGCGCTGGGCATCATGCCCTACATCACCGCCAGCATCATCCTGCAGTTGCTGACCGTGGTGATCCCGCGGCTGGAGGCCCTCAAGAAGGAGGGCCAGTCCGGTCAGACGAAGATCACCCAGTACACCCGCTATCTCACCCTGGTGCTCGCCGTGCTGAACTCCACGGCCTTCGTCACCGTGGCGGTCAACGACCGGCTGTTCACCGGCTGCACCGGATTGGTCTACGACAAGAGCATCTTCCCGGTCGTGGTGATGATCCTGACCATGACCGCCGGCACCAGCGTCATCATGTGGCTCGGCGAGCTGGTCACCGAGCGCGGTGTCGGTAACGGCATGTCGGTGATGATCTTCACCCAGATCGCCGCGACCTTCCCGTCGGCGCTGTGGAGCCTCCGGGTGGCCCGACCCGGCTCGCAGGGCTGGGTCGTCTTCCTGCTCGTCATCGCTCTCGGTCTCGTGGTGATGGCCGGCGTCATCTTCGTCGAGCAGTCACAGCGCCGGATCCCGGTGCAGTACGCCAAACGCATGGTGGGCCGGCGGATGTTCGGCGGCACGACCACCTACATCCCGATCAAGGTCAACCAGGCCGGCGTCATCCCGGTGATCTTCGCGTCCTCGCTGCTCTACCTGCCGGCGCTCTACTCGCAGTTCCGGCCCGAAGGCAAGGTCTCCTCCTGGATCCAGACCAACTTCGTCAAGGGCGACCACCCGGTCTACATGCTGGTCTTCTTCCTGCTGATCGTCTTCTTCGCCTACTTCTACGTCGCGATCACCTTCAACCCCGAAGAGGTGGCCGACAACATGAAGAAGTACGGCGGCTTCATTCCCGGGCATCCGAGCGGGCAAGCCGACCGAGAACTACCTCGCGTTCGTGCTGTCCCGGCTGACCTTCCCCGGTGCGCTCTACCTCGGCCTGATCGCCCTGCTGCCGTCCGTCGCGTTCATCTTCTTGAACGCCAACCAGAACTTCCCGTTCGGCGGCACCTCGATCCTGATCATCGTCGGGGTCGGTCTGGACACCGTCAAACAGATCGAAAGCCAGCTCCAGCAACGCAACTACGAAGGGTTTCTCCGCTGATGCGACTCCTGATCATGGGCCCGCCGGGGGCAGGCAAGGGCACGCAGGCCGCCCGGATCGGCGAGCACTACGGGATTCCCGCGATCTCGACCGGCGACATCTTCCGGGCGATGAAGACCGCCGACACGCCGTTGGCTCGGCAGGTCCGCGAGATCATGGCCTCCGGCGGCTACGTCAGCGACGACATCACCAATGCGATCGTCGCCGAGCGGCTGAGCCAGCCCGACGCCGAGCAGGGCTTCCTGCTCGACGGCTACCCGCGCACCCTCCAGCAGGTCGAGACCCTCGATGCCGCGCTCGCCGAGTCCGGCAAGTCGCTCGACGCGGTCGTCTCGCTGCTGGCCGACATCGACGAGGTGGTGGCTCGACTGCTCAAGCGGGCCGAGGTCGGGGGCCGCTCCGACGACAACGAAGAGACGATCCGGGTGCGTCAGCAGGTCTACGCCACCGAGACCGCGCCGCTGCTCGACCTCTACCGCGCCCGCGGCCTGCTGGTCGAGGTCGACGGCCTCGGACCGATCGACGAGGTCTCCGAGCGGGTCTTCGCCGCGCTCGATGGGCGGCATAGATCGCTCCGCTTCGCGCCCGCTCGATTCTGCTCGCCGTGTAACCGTCGCTTACCGCGGCAAATTCGATGGGGGACGGCCGGACAAGTGGGGGGCGAAGTGGCGGCTCACGGGGCGGCGGTGACCGCCTCCGCGGCTTCGACCGTGACCAGCCCGGCTCGCGCCGTCGACGGTGACCAGCTGACCGGTCTCGATCTTGCGGGTCGCATCGGGTACGCCGACCACGGCCGGAATGCCGTACTCGCGGGCCACCACGGCGCCGTGACTGTTCGAGCCGCCCATCTCCATCACCAGGCCGCCGGCGGTCAGGAACAACGGCGTCCAGCCCGGGTCGGTCGACGGCGCGACCAGGATCTCGCCGGGCTCCAGGTGGGCTCCCACCGGGTCGAGCACGACCCGGGCCCGTCCGGTCACCGTGCCGGGCGACGCGGGGCTGCCGGCCATCGCCCCGTCGGGCCGCACCGTCGCACCGGCGACGGCCTCCAGCTCGGTGCCGTCGGACAGCAGCAGCCGGGGGATGTGCCGGCGCCGCAGTTCCGCCGCGTACGCCTCGCGCCGTTCCGCGACCACCGTCCGCATCGACTCGCCCTGCAGTCCGCGGCGCGCTTCGGCGTAGTCCAGGAAGTAGATGTCGTCGGGCACGTCGATCGCCCGCCGCTCCACGAGCGCCTCGCCGACCTTGCCGAGGTGGTCGCGCAGCATGCCGAGCGCCACGATCAGCAGGTACTTCGGGCTCTCCCGCAGGCCGACCAGTTGCCGCGCCCGGCGCAGCGCGAAGTTGACCAGGCGGGCCTTCGGCCGGCTGTGCCGGGCCGCGCGCTGGACGAGATCGTCGATCATCGACTCG
Source organism: uncultured Actinomycetota bacterium (assembly GCA_963761955.1). Classification (GTDB taxonomy): domain Bacteria; phylum Actinomycetota; class Actinomycetes; order Propionibacteriales; family Propionibacteriaceae; genus Microlunatus. The sequence goes on from CAVXIY010000012.1 coordinate 44,229, forward strand.
GCGGCGACCTCGCCCCGCTTGAACTGGACCTCCGGGGCGAGATCGGGATCCTCGAGCCGCAGATAGTTGGCGATCACCCCGATGATGTGGCTCGGGTCGTCCGCCCAGCGGGGCATGCCCAGGTCGATCTCGGCCACGGCGCGATGCCCGTAGCGGCGCAGGAAGGCGGTGATGCCGCGCTGGGCGGCCGGCGGCAGCGTCCGGTTGCGATAGCGCGCCGTCAGCTCGGCCGTCGATCCGTCGCCGAACGCCTGGGCCGAATCGTGATCCGCGCGGATCCGTTGCGTCAGCTGCCACAGCTCCAGATCCATCTCGGTGGTGACGTTGTGCGGCAGGCCGCGCAGCACCGTCTGCAGCTCGCCCGGCTGGGCCAGATCGCCGAGCAGCTTGCGGGCCCGGGTGACGAGCAGGAGCCCGGCGGCGGGATAGGCGAACACCGTGGGCATCAGCAGGAACACCTCGGTGCCGAGCCGGTTCTCGGCCAGGTCCAGCCGTTCCTCCGGGGTCGCGTTCGCCGGCAGGCTCATCGAGGCGCGCAGCCGGCGCTCGACCCGGGCGATGACCTTGGGTGCCGCGCTCGGCCGGACCAGCGCCGTGAGCAGCCGCAGCGGCACCTTGGCCCGCAGCACGGCCACCTTGATGACCGGCCCGGCGATCGCCAGCGGCGACCGGGAGCGGATCGGGAAGCGCGGGTCGTCGGCCAGGGTGCGCAGCACCGCCGAGGCGCGCGCCTCCATCACCCCGAAGACCGTGATCACCAGGCGCCGGCCGAAGGCGTTGCTGATCACCGGCGTGAGGTCGAGGAACAGCCGCTGCCCGACCGTGCGCATCAGGCTCGGTCCGGACCGGGGATCGCTCAGCGGCCGGCCGGCGGCCTGGGCGAGCGACGCGCCGATCAGCCGGAAGCTGGCCAGCCCCATCGGCGTGATCGGACGGGTGAGTCCCTGGGCCAGGGTCAGGCACATGAAGATCCGGGTCCCCGGCAGGTCGCTGGTCGGCAGCGGATACAGCGTGGTGATCGGCCGCGCCTGGGTGAGCCAGGCCTTCCCGTCATCGTCGATCGCCCACTCGGTGTCCTGCGGCGAACCGTAATGATCTTGAACGCGCCGTCCCAGGTCGACCAGTGCGGCCAGCTGATCATCGGTCAGGCAGGCGGCATCGCTGCGGTCGTCCAGCGCCACCTCCTCGGTACCGCCACCGGCCACCGACTTGATCATGATCCGCTTGTCGCCGAGGCGCCGCTGGAGGATCGCGCCGCTGCTGGTGTCCACCACGAAGTGATCGGGATTGACCGCTCCGGAGACGACCGCCTCGCCCAGCCCCGGGCTGGCGTCGATCACCGTCTCGTGCCGGGTCCCGGTCACCGGGTTGGCGGTGAACATCACCCCGGCCGCCGTCGCGTCGACCATCCGCTGGACCACCACGGCCAGCGTCACCCGCCGATGATCGATCCCGTTGGCCGTGCGATAGCTGACCGCGCGGTCGGTCCACAGCGAGGCCCAGCAGCGACGGATCGCGTCGATCAGCGCGTCCGCCCCGACGATGTTCAGGTAGGTGTCCTGCTGTCCGGCGAAGCTGGCGTACGCGAGATCCTCCGCGGTCGCCGAGGACCGCACGGCAACCGGGACGTCGTCGCCCAGTTCGCGATAGCGGGCGGTGATCACCGCGCCGAGCTGATCGGGCACCGCGCTGGCGAGGACCCGGTCGCGGGCCTGGGCCGCGATCCGGGCCAGTTCCGAGGGCTCGGTCGTCGAGGCGAGTTCGGAGATCAGGTCGTCCAACTGCCCGCCGACGACCTGCCCGTACGCGCCGGTGCTGACGCAGAAACCGCCGGGCACCGGGAGCCCGGCGGCGGTCATGATGCCGAGGTTGAGGGCCTTGCCGCCCACCGCGTCGATCATCGAGGAGTCGATCTCGTCGAACTGCAGAACGTGGTCCATGACAGAACGATAGAGCGCAACCGCACAGAAATTCAACAGTTGATGAATTCTTGGTGAAGCGCCGACCCGCCGATCGCGCGGTTGGGTAGCCTGCATCACCATGGCGAGCTACCCCGTCCACCCGGCGCGACGACACCCTGGACATGCTGCACGGCCGGCCGATCGCCGACCCGTACCGCTGGCTGGAGGATCCCGACGCGGCCGAGACGGCGGACTGGGTACGCCGGCAGAACGAGTTCAGCGAGAGGCGCTGGCCGAACTCCCCGACCGCGAGTGGTTCGCGCGCGACGATGCGGTCGATCATCGGCCGGCCGCGGGCCGGGGTGCCGTTCACCCGCAGCGGCCGCTACTTCGTGACCCGGAACGACGGCAGCCAGAACCAGGACGTCACCTACGTCGCGGACTCGCTTGTCGGAACTGCTGGCCGGCGGCCGGGTGCTGGTCGATCCCAACACGTTGTCCGCGGACGGCACGAGTGCCCTGACCAGCTTCACGGTGAGCGGTGACGGCCGGCTGGCCGCGTACGGGATCAGCGACGGCGGCAGCGACTGGGAGACCTTCCGGTTGCTCGATCTGGGCTCGGGGGACCGGCGTGACGACGTGCCGATCAAGACCAAGTTCTCTGCTGCCGAATGGCTGCCCGACGGCCGGTCCTACGTCTACGTCCATTTCGATCATGAAGCATCCGCGGACGGCACCGAGACGACGGCGCTGCCGGCGCCGGCGCTGCGCATCCACCGGATCGGCGATGATCAACACGACGACGAGTTGATCTTGGAGTTTCCCGACAACGACCAGTTGATCTTCTGGCCGGAGGTCACCGAAGATGATCACTACGTGGCGGTGAGCATCGTCGAGGGCACCGAGAACCGCAACCGGTTCTGGCTCTATCCGATCCTCGATGATCAGGGCACGGAGCCGACTCGGTGAGCCGATCAAGATCATCGACGAGCCGCTGGCGGAGTTCGTCGCTGGTCCGGATCGACGGCGACACGCTGTTCCTGCGCACCGACCTCGACGCGGAACGCGGCCGGCTGGTGAGCCTGGATCTCGAGCACTTCCGCCGGACCGGATCGACCCAGTGGCACGAGGTGCTGGCCGAGTCCGAGCATGCGCTGGTGGACGCGGTCGGCGCCGGCGACGGCTTCGTGGTGACGCATCTGGTCGACGCGCAACCGCGGCTGCACCCGCCTCGGTCCGGACGGCAGCGACCGCGGGCCGATCGAGGTCGCCGGCGGCGCGCTGATCGGCCTGGACGCCCATCCCGGCCAGGACGAGGTGTTCGTCGGCCTGTCGTCGGTGACCTCGCCGACCCAGAGCTTCCGGCTGGACTTCGGGACCGGCGAGGTCACCGCGCTGCCGGAACTGGTGCTCGGTGGCGACAGCACCTTCACCCCGCCGCCGGTCCGGATCGAGCGCCGGGCCGCGACGAGCGCCGACGGTACCGACGGTGCCGTACTTCTTGATCATGCCCGCCGATGCGGACCTGTCCCGGCCGCAGCCGACGCTGATGTGGGGCTACGGCGGTTTCAAGATCCCGCTGCTGGCCGACTACCGGCCCGGCTGGTCGGGCTGGCTCGCGGCCGGCGGGTTGCTGGTGATCGCCAACCTGCGGGGCGGCGGCGAGTTCGGCACCGAGTGGTACGAGGCGGGGCGGCTGGAGCGGAAGCAGAACGTCTTCGACGACTTCATCGCCGTCGCCGAGCATCTCATCGAGTCCGGAGTGACGACGTCCGCCAGTTGGCGATCCACGGACGCAGCAACGGCGGCCTGCTGGTCGGCGCGGTGATGACGCAGCGGCCCGATCTGGTGGCGGCGGCGATCCCCGCCGTCGGCGTGCTCGACATGCTGCGCTTCCACCTGTTCACCGTCGGCGCGGCCTGGATGTCGGACTACGGCAACCCCGATGATCCGGAGCAGTTCGAGACCGCGCTGGCGTACTCACCGCTGCATCACGTCGAGGTCGGCACGGAGTATCCGGCCACGCTGGTCCTCACCGGCGATCACGACGACCGGGTCGTGCCGCTGCACAGCCACAAGTTCACCGCGGCGCTGCAGCACGCCCAGGCCGGCGACCGCCCGATCCTGGCCCGGGTCGAGGTCGCCACCGGCCACGGCATGGGCAAGCCGTCGGCCCTGGTCGCCGCCGAATGGGCCGACCTGCTCGCCTTCGCCGCCCACCACACCGGCCTCCGCCCGCCCGGATGACGCGCCCGGCGGCCTTGTCGGTTTCCCACGTATACGTGGGAAACCCGCACTGTACCCAGGAAACTTCCTGGGTAAAGCGACAGGAAACTGGGTACAGCGGCCGGCCGTCGGACGGTCGCGGCAGCCTCAGGTCACCGCGTATTCTTCGACGAGTGTCAGTGGAGCGGAGTAGCTTTCAGGTCATGACGATTGCCATCGATGACGACGTCTTCGCAGCTCTGGTCGAGCCACTCCGGGGCGAGCTGACGGCGCATTGTTATCGGATGCTCGGCTCGGCGCACGAGGCGGAGGACCAGGTTCAGGAGACGTACCTGCGGGCCTGGCGCGCGTACGACCGGTTCGAGAATCGCTCGTCGGTCCGGACCTGGATGTATCGGATCGCCACCAACGTCTGCCTCACCGCGCTGGACGGCCAGAAGCGGCGGCCGATGCCCACCGGTCTGGGTCAGCCGAGCTCGGACCCGCATTCGGGCCTGGAACAGCGGTCGGAGGTGAGCTGGCTGGAGCCGCTGCCGGACTCCGTCGTCTGGGGCGGCGCGCCCGACGACCCCGCCGCGGCCGTCGTCGATCGCGAGAGCGTACGGCTGGCGTTCGTGGCTGCCCTGCAGCACCTGACCCCGCCGCAGCGGGCCGTGGTGATCCTTCGCGATGTGCTCGCCTGGCAGGCCAGCGAGGTCGCCGAACTGCTCGATCTCTCGGTCGCGGCGGTGAACAGCAGCCTGCAGCGGGCTCGGGCCCAGTTGCAGAAGCTCGATCCGGACGGCGAGGCCGAGCCGCTGGACGACGAGCGATCCAAGGCCCTGCTGGCCGACTACGTCAAAGCGTTCGAGAACTACGACGTCGACCGGATCGTCGAGCTGCTCGCCGACGACGCCGTCTGGGAGATGCCGCCGTACGTCGGGTGGTATTCGGGGTCGAGGACCATCGGCGAGCTGATCGAGACCCATTGCCCGGCCGAGGCTCCCGGGGATCAGGTGATGGTGCCGACCTGGGCCAACGGCCAGCCCGCCTTCGGGCTGTACATGCGACAACCGGACGGCTCGTACGCGCCGTTCCAGCTTCAGGTGCTGACCCTCACCGCAGCCGGGGTGTCCCATGTCGGCTGCTTCTTCGACACCACGTTGTTTCCCCGGTTCGGATTGCCGGATACGCTGCAACGCTGACGACGGCAATCCAAGGAGGACGCGTCCTTGCCGCCCCGCAGGCGTGGCGCTCGATCGGTTCAGCAGACACGTCCCACCCCAGGAGACCCCCGATGGCCGCTGCCCGACCCGACAAGGGTCCACCGCCGCCCCCAGATCCCAGTCGTGGAGCACGGCCCGACCCCGCCACCGGCGTTCGGCCTGCTCGTGCTCGCCGCCCTGGTGATCATCTGCGCGGGGCTGAAGACGGTTTCCTCGATCGTCGCCCCGACCTTCCTCGTGCTGACGCTGGTGATCACCGTCCAGCCGCTCGGTGGCGCTCCTGCAACGCCGCGGACTGCCGCGGCCGCTGGCCAGCGTCGCCGTGCTGCTCAGCGTCTACGCGCTGCTGGTCGCCGTCCTCGGCTCCGCGGTGTGGTCGCTGGCCGGCTGGTCAGCCGCCTTGCCCGCGTACTCGAGCCGGTTCACCGACCTGTTCAACCAGACCCTGGCCCAGCTGGCCCGGTTCGGAATCGACACCTCGACCCTCACGACGGGCGGTGTCGTCGTTCGACCTGTCGAGCTTCGCCGGCGTAGCCCAGACCGCGCTGAGCACGGTCACCAGCGGCCTGTCCCTGCTGGTCCTGCTGCTGGTCATGGTCTTCTTCCTGACCTTCGACGGGGCCGGGTTCGAAGGCCGGGTGGGCATGATCCGCGGTCACCGGCCGCAGGTGGCCGACGCCCTGCTCGACTTCGCCCAGAGCGTGCGGAAGTACTGGAGCGTCACCACGGTCTTCGGTCTGATCGTCGCCGCGATCGACCTCATCGCCCTGCTGATCATCGGCGTGCCGATGGCCCTCACCTGGGCGGTGCTGGCCTTCGTCACGAACTACATCCCGAACATCGGCTTCCTGCTCGGGCTCATTCCGCCGGTGCTGATCGCCCTGCTGGAGGGTGGCGTCGGCCCGGCGCTCGCGGTGATCATCTGCTACGTCGCCGTGAACGTGGTGATCCAGACCCTGATCCAGCCACGCTTCACCGGTGACGCGGTCGGCATCACGGCGACGGTGGCCTTTCTGTCGTTGATCTTCTGGGCCTTCGTGATGGGTCCGCTCGGCGCCCTGCTGGCCATCCCCGCCACGTTGCTGATCAAGGCGCTGCTGGTCGACCACTCACCCGAATGCCGGCTGGCTGGCCGCGTTGATCGACTCGTCGCCGGCCAAACGCGAAGCCGTGCTGCGCCTGAGGCGTCGGCGGTGCGCGGGTAGTCTGAGTCCGTGAGCAGCGAGCTGCCGATCTCCTCCCCGTATCGGAGCACGCCAGATGCTCCGGTCACCGAGTCCGAGCGTGAGCAGGTGAGCTCGCGGCTCAATGCGGCCTTCACGGCCGGCGGACTGGATCAGGACGACTACCAGCAGCGGCTCGACACCTTGTTCGGCGCGCAGAAGCTCGGCGAGCTGGTCCCGGTGGTCCAAGGGCTGCCGCCCCTTCAGACGTACGCGAGCCCGTCGATCGTCGCCAGCACCGGCGGTCAGCCCGGAGAGCTGTCGCCGAGCCGGGATTCGCGCGCGGCCACCTTCGCCGTTGTGGCCGCTGTCGCCGGCCTGGTCATCCTGATCGCCATCTTGCTGATCATCGTTCTGTAGCCTGGTCCGTGTCCGCGTCCCATGCCGGTGGCAGCTGGCATCAGTGGAGCGCGCCCGCCGCCGCGAAGACCTCCTGGGCGCAACCTGGTCGGCGTCCTGATCGTGCTGCTGGCGGCGATCGTCGCGGCCGTCGGGGTCGGCGCCGTGCTGCTCTGGCAGCGGGCTCGGGTCAGCCGCTGGCCACGCCGCCGCAGACGTCGACGCTGAGCCCGAGACCGGCGACTGCCGGCGCCGCGCAGCACCGCACCCACCGCCGGGGCGCCGACGACGCAGACCCGACCACCACGCCAACCGACGTCGACGCCGAACCGACCACGACGAAACCGACGACGACCGAAACCGACCAAGCCGAAGACGGCCGAGGACTACCTGGTCCGCAATCCGCTCTATGCCCGGCGCATCCCCCGTTCGGACTGCAGCCAGCCGCCCCGCCCGCTGCCCACCAGCCAGAAGACCGACGAGCGCTATCTGAAGAATCTGACGCGGCTGCATGGTCTCGGCGTACGCGAGCTCGGTGAAGGCTGCGGGCTTCACGATGACCAGGCCGGACGTGCGGATCTACACCGGAACCATCCAGACACCGTGCGGCCAGGGACTCAAGGGCTACCCGGTGTTCTACTGCGGTTCCAACGAGACGATCTACTCCTCGGCCGGATCCACGGCCGAGTACGGCGAGACGTTGCGGCTCGGCGGCTACTGGATCGTCTTCCACGAGTTCGCCCACCACGTCCAGCAGCGGGCCGGTGTGCTCGCCGCCGCCTACTACCCGAGACGAGTCGCAGGTGCAGATCAGCCGCCGGATCGAGTTGCAGGCGGACTGCCTGATGGGCATGACGTCGACCTCGGTGCGCAGCGTCAAGACTGACGGCGGCCGATCGCTCAGAGATGGTCGACTGGCGTAAGCAGGTGCCGGACGAGATCCACGGCAAGAGCGCCTCGCAGCTGTTCTGGGTGCAGCGCGGCTTCGACACCCAGCGCGTTCCGGCGCTGCAGCACCTGGACGACGACCAAACATATCGGCTGATTGCTCCGAATCAGGCTGGAAATACTTCCCGCAGCTCAGCAAGTGAGGGTATCCTAACTACTCAGCAGACGTCGTGACTTTGTTCGACACCACTGGATCTCTAGAATGGCGACCGTGCCCCGGCAACACATCAGCCACGCCAAGATCGCTGAGCATGTTCAGCGACTGGGTGAGCACTATCCTCCGATCCCGCTCGACTCCGTCGACCGGACGATCAAGCAACCCGCGCTGGTCGCCCAGCGCTACGGCCACGTCATCGACTATCTCGCCCGGGTCGAGCTCGAGGTCGACCGCAACGTGCTCGAGCTGCTGGCCCTGCTGCCCGACGTGGACGACACCAACAAGACCTTCTACGCCGACGTCTGGCAGCCCCAGGAGATCCAGCACGGGCTGATCCTCGACCGGATGCAGCAAGATCTCGGCCGGACGCCGGCCGATCCGCATCTGGACGTCTCGTTCAAGATCAAGATCCTCGGCGCGCTGGCCAGCCTCAAGCCGATCCAGGACATCGCCAAGCTGCTCTACTTCCTGACCGGCGCGAGCACCGAGCGGCAGGCCGTGCTCGCGTACAACCGGCTCAACACCGGGCTCAAGGAGATGGGCGAGACCGCCATCACCGAGACGATCATCACCCCGATCAAGCAGCAGGAGCCGGGACACTTCGCCTTCTACCAGATGTCGGCCACGGCGATGATCCAGGACCGGGTGCTGAAGCCCTGGCAGCTGTTCGTGACCCGGGTGCTGCGGGAGAAGAGCTACAACCTGGTCGGCACCAACGCCATGCACGGAATACAAGGCCGACATGGGCGGCGTCGCCGTCGACCTGGGCATCGACGCAGGATCTCGAGCGGGCTACGCGCGCGAGGTCGGCCGGGTCGAGAACCGGCTGCTCTGGGCGCACAAGCAGGGCATGGAGTTCCCGCCGTACATCCTCAAGGCCCTGAAGGAGAGCGTCGAGCTCTACCGCGAGCGCGCTGGCCCGCCGGCTGCAGCTCACCTGATCCGGCTCGGGTCAGTCGGCCGTCAGCCGCTCCAGCAGCCGGGGCAGGTCGACGAAGCCGAACCGGATCGCCGAGTCGCTGCAGCCGTACGGCAGCACCAGGGTGTCGCCGTGCCGCAGCGCGCCGCAGGAGTAGACGACGTTGGGCACGTACCCGTCGCGCTCGTTCGTCGTCCGGGGTCAGCAGCGGTTCGGCGAGCGTGCCGATGCAGCTTGGTCGGGTCGTCCAGGTCGAGCAGCGTCGCGCCGATCGCGTACTCGCGCATCGGCCCGACTCCGTGGGTGAGCACCAGCCAGCCCGCGTCCGTCTCGATCGGCGGCCCGCAGTTGCCGAGCTGGATGACCTCCCAGGGCTGCTCGGGCGTCTGGACGGTCACCGCGTCGCCCCACTGCCGGCCGTCGGCCGAGCTCGCGATCCCGATGCTCTCCCGATCCCACCGGGACAGGGCCGAGATAGCGGCCGCCGACCCGGCGCGGGAAGATCGCCATGCCCTTGTTCTTGGCGGCCGGACCGATCAGCGGGCTGATCTCGAAGTCGGCGAAGTCCTCGGTCTGGATCAGGCGCGGCGCGATGTTGACCCCGTCGAACGCGGTGTAGGTGCCGTAGTAGGTCGACTGCGCCGTCGTCGTCGACGAAGCGGGTGAACCGGGCGTCCTCGATCCCGTGGCTCTCGTCCGGCGCCGACCGGGAACGAGCACGCGCTCGCTCAGCGGCCGCTCGGGCGCGAAGTCGCACCCGGTAGTTGCGGGCCACGATCCCGCGGATCCGGTCGATCGCCGCCTCCGCGCTGCCCCGGGTCAGCCGGTCGCGCTGCGACCGAGGCCACGGCGCGGTCGAGGTCGGCGGCGTCGAACTGCGTCCGGCAGCAGGCTGAGCACGTCGCCCGCCCGGGCCAGGTCGGCGTGCTCGTCCAGCGCGGCGGCGAGGAACTCCCGCGACATCGCTCCGCGGCGCCGGCCGGCCGGGCGTCAGGTGCCGGCCCGGCTCATCGACCCGGACGTCCCCGTCGCCGGTCAGCACGCCGGTCCGGAACTCGATGCTCGAGACGTGGCCCTCGCCGACCGCCCGCACGCTCATCACGAAGCGCAGCTCGCCCGGCGTCGAGACCGCGACTGGTCGGGATGGGCGACCATCGACGGGTTGAACAGCGCGGCCGCCTCGACCGAGTACTCCTGGGTGAAGTACGCGCCGATCAGCGCGGCCCGGTCCGGCGGAGACGTCCGACCCGGCGGGCAACCGGTGGGCGACCAGGTCGAAGTGGCCGCGGAGGATCGCCGGGAGATCGGCGTGCCGGTCGCCGAACCGGTCCATGGTCGTCGGCGAGGGTGCGCGGTCACCTCGATCGGCGTCATGGCCAGCACCCGGTGGATCACCTGGTCCGCGCGGGAGATGCCGTTGGCCAGGGTCTCCTGGCCGGGCAGGAAGAGCTTGGCGATCACCCGGCTGGGGTCGGCCCGCAGCACGAGGCGCGACGCGTCGGAGAAGCATCAGGCGCGACTCATCGGGATCAGCGGCCGACGGCTCGGGCACGCTGGAAGGTGGAGATCAGGGCCAGGGTCGACTCGGCGCCCTGGTTCTCGTTGCGACCGGTGCGGTGCAGTCCGTCGCAGCCGCCACCGGTGATCGTCGTCGACCAGGACTGACGCCGGCGTCGTTGCGCGCCGAGGAACCAGGCCTCGCAGCGCAGCAGGCCGTCCGCCACCGCGGATCGCCGGTGACCGCGTACGCGCGGGCGCAGGCGTCGGCGAGGGCGGCGACCTCGATCGGCTGCTGGTCGAAGCCGGGCCGCGGTTCCCCGGTGACCCAGCCGCCGACCGGGGTGACGACAGGTGGTCGCCCGCGGTCTCGACGTCCAGCAGCCAGCCGAGCATGGCGCAGCCCGACGATCCAGGGCGCCGGCGTCGCCGAGCAGCGACCCGGCGGCCAGCAACACCTCGGGCAGCGCGGCGTTGGCGTAGCGCAGCCGCGGCTCGGGCCACGGCCAGGCGCCGGGTCGTCGGGCGGCAGTCGGCGATCAGCGCGGCCGCGTCGGCCGAGCAGGCGCGCGGGCCGCCGGCATGGTCGGGGTGCCGGGCGAGCACCTCGGCGGCGCCGAGGGCGGCGAAGGCCATGGCGCGCAGATGGGGCGAGCGGCGGACGGCGCTGAGGTCGAAGTGCGTCAGGGCCAGGTCGCCGGACCCGAGCCCTGCGGCAGCCGGGCGGCCGCGGTGCCCAGCCCCCACAGGGCCCGACCCCAGCAGTCCTCCAGCGCTGGCTCGTCGGTCCAGCGCAGGTCGAGGTCCGCGCCGGTTGTGGAAGCGGCCGTCGGCGGCCTGGGCGTCGGTGACCAGCCACAGGTAGAAGTCGGCCAGCGTCGCTGAGCTGCTCGCTCGGGCTGCGGCTCCCGGGCCAGCGACGACCAGCCCGCGGGCGATGTCGTCGACGCAGTAGCCGTGCTCGGGGCGTGGCTCGGTGAACCGGGCGTGCTCGAACAGCCCGCCGCGCGTCGCTGAGCCGGAACAGGTGGGCGAACGAGACCGGGGGCCGGACGAGTGACCCGTCGGCGCGGACGGCTCACGCGCTGGCCAGCGCGGCGTCGGCCCGGGTCGCCGCGAAGGCCACCTGGCGGTAGCGGTCGGCGACCGCCGGCCACAGCAGGTCCGGAGCGATCCGGTTGGCCTCGGCCCGCATGCTGGCGGCCAGCCCGGGCTCGGTGAGCACCCGGCGGAGCGCGTCGGCGATGCTGGTCGGATCCTGGCGGTCGACGATCAGCCCGGCGCCGCTGGACAGCAGCTCGACGGCGTGCGGGAACCCGGTGGAGATCACCGGCTTGCCGGCGGTGACCGCCTCGATCAGCACCCCGGAGGTGACCTGCTCGCGGGAGTCGTACGGCAGCAGCACGACGTCGGCCTGCTGGACCAGCCGGTGCAGTTCGGGCGGTGGTCAGGTAGCGGTCGTCGAAGTGGACCGCGCCGGTCCGCGTCCGGCTCGGGCGCGCTCGATCAGCCGGTCCCGGTAGACCTCGCCCTGGTGCGCCTTCACCTTGGGGTGGGTCTGGCCGACCACCCAGTACTCCGGCTGCGGCTCGAGGTCGGTGAGCTGCGCCATCGCGTCGATCGCCCACTCGATGCCCTTGCCCTCACCGAGCAGACCCCAGGTCAGGATGATCGGCTGGCGGCTCGGCGCGCTGCGGGCGCGGCGCCGATGGCGCTGGCTGCGGCGGCGCCGTGCGGGATGACCTGGACCATTGCCGGGTCGACGTCGTAGTGGTCGATCAGCCGTTGCCGGGCGGTCTGGGTCATGGTGACCAGCACGCTCGAGTGCCGGGCCAGCTCCTCGAGGATCTCCCGCTGGTGCGGGCTCGGCGTGACCAGCACGGTGTGCAGCACGGTGATGGTGGGCACCCGGAGGCGCGCGGGCGACCGTCGAGCACCTCGTCGCCGTCAGGGCCGGGGAAGATGCCGTACTCGTGCTGGATGATCGCCACGTCGTAGGCGTTCAGGGCGGCGGCGGCGGCCTCGGCGCCGCCCGGGCTTGCCGCGGACCCAGGGGTGGTCGACGACCGAGCGCGATCTCGTCGGCGTCGACCACCCGGACGACGCCGACCGTGGTCGCTCTCGGACTGCAGAGCCTGGACCAGCGCCTGGCTGAACGTCGCCAGGCCGCATTGGGTGGGGGGATAGGTGCTGAGAACTCCGTAGGACATCGACACAGCGGCCTTCTCTCACGTTGCGGTCGCAAACCCTGTGCCCCGGAGATCGGAGGCCTGGTCGATGAGCTGACCGGCCGCACACAGGGCGTCGCAAGGATCGCGTCTGGAAATACACGAGCGATCGCTCACGATCGTTGGGAGACCGTGGATTCCTCGGCCCTCAGAGACGGAACCGATGTGTGCTGAGGATATCACCGATGGCCGATCGAACCGTTTCTCCAGCGGCTGCCCGAGCGGAGAGGTGGCGCGAGATGAGAATCGGGGTCATCGCCTCGATCGCCCACCGCACGCCGCCGATCAGCTACGGGCCCTGGGAGCAGGTCGCCTCGACGCTGACCGAGGGCTTCGTCGCCCGCGGTCACGAGGTGACCCTGTTCGCCACGGCCAACTCCCGGACCGCCGCCCGGCTGATCGCGGCCGGTCGCGGAGGGCTACGAGGAGGCCGACGGCGTCGACGCCAAGGTCGCCGAGGCCCTGCACCTGGGCGCGGCGTTCGCGCGGGCCGGCGAGTTCGACGTCCTGGCCAACCACTTCGACTTCATGCCGCTGAGCTACAGCCGACTGGTGGCGACGCCGATGGTGACCACCATCCACGGCTTCTCCTCGGAGACGGATCGTGCCGGTCTACCGGGCGTACGACGACATCGCCCACTACGTCGCGATCAGCGACGCCAACCGCCATCCCGCCCTGACCTACGCCGCGACGATCCACCACGGCATCGACACCGACGCCTTCACCTTCTCGACCAGCGCCCGCCGACTACCTGCTGTTCCTGGGCCGGATCCATCCCGACAAGGGCACCCACCGGGCGATCGAGGTGGCGCGCCGGGCCGGGCGTGCCGCTGGTGATCGCCGGCATCATCCAGGACGCGGACTACTTCGGCGCACGGGTCGAGCCGCAGCTCGACGGGTGGCGGTCAGCTACGTCGGTGCCGGTCGGCCCGGCCGAGCGGGACCGGCTGCTCGGGCTCGGCGCCGCGCCCTGCTGCACCTGATCAGCTTCGCCGAGCCGTTCGGGCTGTCGGTGGTCGAGTCGCTGGCCACCGGTACGCCGGTGATCGCCACGCCGCTCGGGCTCGATGCCGGAGCTGATCCGCGACGGCGTCACGGGCTTCCTGGTGGCCGACGACGACGCCGCGGTGGCCGCGGTGGGGCGGCTGGGCGAGCTCGACCGGCACGCCTGCCGGGACGAGGCGGTGCGCCCGATTCGACGGCCGGCCGGATGGTCGACGCCTACCTGTCGCTGTTCGCCGAGGTGCGTGCGCCGGTAGCGCCGATGTGACCGTCGATTTGGGCGGGTGACGCACCGCGTAGACTCAACGGTCGGCCAACTGTGGCCGGTGAAGATCGTACGCGCACGTATCAGATTGAGAGTTTATGGCGAAGAAAGAAGGCGCCCTCGAGCTGGAGGGCACCGTCGTCGAGGCCCTGCCGAACGCGATGTTCCGCGTTGAGCTGGCCAACGGTCACAAGGTGCTCGCCACGATCAGTGGCAAGATGCGGCAGCACTACATCCGCATCCTCCCGGCCGACCGAGTCGTCGTCGAGCTCTCCGCCTACGACCTGACCCGCGGCCGCATCGTCTACCGGCACAAGTGAGCCGGCGTTCCCATCGGACCACGCAAACCATCCACCATCGTCACGGTACGCCTCGAGCGTGCCCGGCGTGAATCAGAAGGAAGCTCGATGAAGGTTCAGCCGAGCGTCAAGAAGATCTGCGACAAGTGCAAGGTGATCCGCCGGCACGGTCGCGTGATGGTGATCTGCGAGAACCCGCGGCACAAGCAGCGGCAGGGCTGAGTCCCTGACCTCGCGCTGCGTCCGGCAGGACTCGCAAGCCACGTACGACGCAAGACAGCAGTCGCACGACCAGCAGGACCCAGAACAGTGTGATCGCAACTCCGGGACCCGTCCCGGAGCCACCCTCGGTCGGAGGCCGAGGCCCTGGTGGGAAGACCAAGCGCTCTCCCAAGGCAGCCAGGGACGCATCACGCCAGACACCTCCGCGATGCAGCAGCCTGCCCCGATCGGGCGTCGGGCGCGCGGCGACGCATCGACCATACGAAAGGTTGTACCGCCTGATGGCACGCCTCATCGGGGTGGACCTCCCGCGCGACAAGCGCCTCGAGGTCGCCCTCACCTACATCTTCGGCGTGGGCCGCACCCGCGCTCTGGAGACCCTGGAGGCCACCCAGATCAGTGGCGACCTCCGCGTCCACCAGCTGACCGACGAGCACCTCGTCGCGCTGCGTGACTGGATCGAGGCCAACTACCAGACCGAGGGTGACCTCCGTCGCGAGGTGGCCGCCGACATCCGTCGCAAGGTCGAGATCGGCTCCTACCAGGGCCGTCGTCACCGCAGTGGCTTGCCCGTCCGGGGCCAGCGCACCCGCACCAACGCCCGCTGGCCGCAAGGGCGCGCGCAAGCCCGTCGCCGGCAAGAAGAAGGCAAGTAAGCCCCGCGCTGCTTGGACGTCTAGACCCAGGAGAACAGAGACAATGGCTACCGCAGGCCGCAACACCCGCACCACCAAGGTGCGCAAGAAGGAAAAGAAGAACGTGGTCTCGGGCCACGCTCACATCAAGAGCACGTTCAACAACACCGTCATCTCGATCACCGATCCCGACCGGTGCGGTCATCGCGTGGGCCTCCGCCGGCACCGTCGGCTTCAAGGGCTCGCGCAAGTCGACCCCGTACGCCGCGCAGATGGCCGCCGAGGCCGCCGGTCGCCGCGCCATGGAGCACGGCATGAAGCGGGTCGACGTGTTCGTCAAGGGTCCGGGCTCGGGCCGTGAGACCGCGATCCGCTCGCTCGGGGCCGTCGGCCTCGAGGTCGGCGCGATCGCCGACGTCACCCCCGTGCCGCACAACGGCTGCCGCCCGCCCAAGCGCCGCCGCGTCTAACCCAACGAACACGACAAGGACTTAACAGAAACATGGCTCGCTATACCGGTCCCATGACCAAGAAGTCGCGTCGGCTGGGTGTTGACCTGGTCGGTGGCGACAAGGCGTTCGAGAAGCGCCCCTACCCGCCCGGCGTGCACGGCACGCGGCCGCACCAAGGAGTCGGAGTACTCCCTCCAGCTCCGCGAGAAGCAGAAGGCCCGCTTCTCCTACGGCGTGCTGGAGAAGCAGTTCCGCTCGCTACTACGAAGAGGCCAACCGGATCCAGGGCAAGACCGGTGACAACCTGCTCGCAGATCCTGGAGTCCCGGCTGGACAACGTGGTCTACCGCGCCGGCCTCGCCCGGACCCGTCGGCAGGCCCGCCAGTTCGTCGTCCACGGCCACTTCCTGGTCAACGGCCACAAGGTGAACATCCCGTCCTACCGGGTCAGCAGCCACGACATCATCGACCTCGCCGCCGAAGGTGCGCGGAGCAGACGCCGCACATCGTCAACCGTGAGACCCACGGCGAGCGCGACGTGCCGGCCTGGCTGCAGGTGCTCCCCGAGCGCGGCCGCGATCCTGGTGCACCAGCTCCCGACCCGGGCGCAGATCGCGATCGACGTCCAGGAGCAGCTGATCGTCGAGCTCTACTCCAAGTAGCGCTCCGCTCGTTCCCCGAGCCTGGTCGAGCCAGGACTCCTGTCACGACGCAGGCCCGGTCGCCGGGAGGTGCTGACGCAAGGCTCCGGTACGCCGGAGTGCGCCGAGCCCGTCGGATACGGGCGAGGTTCCGCGCCTTCAAATAGCGGTGGGCGCGGGGAAAGAGAAGAACATGCTCATCGCACAGCGCCCGACCCTGTCGGAGGAGGTCGTCTCCGACGACCGCTCCCGGTTCATCATCGAGCCGCTGGAGCCCGGCTTCGGCTACACCCTCGGCAACTCGCTGCGGCGCACGCTGCTGTCCTCCATCCCGGGCGCGGCCGTGACCAGCATCAAGGTCGACGGCAACCTGCACGAGTTCTCCACCATCGAGGGCGTCGTCGAGGACGTCACCGAGATCATCCTCAACCTCAAGGGCCTGGTCGTCTCCTCCGAGGAGGACGAGCCGGTCACCATGTACCTGCGCAAGGCCGGTGCCGGCGCGGTCACCGCCGCCGACATCGCCCCGCCCGCCGGGGTCGAGGTGCACAACCCCGACCTGCACATCGCCACCCTGAACGACTCCGGCAAGCTGGAGATGGAGCTGGTCGTCGAGCGCGGCCGCGGCTACGTCTCCGCCGTGCAGAACAAGATGGCCGACGCCGAGATCGGCCGGATCCCGGTCGACTCGATCTACTCGCCGGTGCTCAAGGTCACCTACAAGGTCGAGGCCACCCGCGTCGAGCAGCGCACCGACTTCGACAAGCTGATCCTGGACGTCGAGACCAAGCCGGCCATCCGGCCGCGGGACGCCGTCGCCTCGGCCGGTCGCACCCTGGTCGAGCTGTTCGGCCTGGCCCGCGAGCTCAACGTCGAGGCCGAGGGCATCGAGATCGGCCCGTCGCCGATCGACGAGCAGCTCGCCGCCGACCTGGCCCTGCCGGTCGAGGACCTCAACCTGACGGTCCGGTCGTACAACTGCCTCAAGCGCGAGGGCATCCACACGGTGTCCGAGCTGGTCTCCCGCAGCGAGCAGGACCTGCTGGACATCCGCAACTTCGGCTCCAAGTCCATCGACGAGGTCAAGCTGAAGCTGCACGAGATGGGTCTGTCCCTCAAGGACAGCGCTCCCGGCTTCGACCCGCTGAGCGCCATCGGCCGCTACGACGACCTGGACGAGGAAGAGGTCGACTTCACCGAGACCGAGCAGTACTGATCTGATTAGCAAGGGGGGCGACCCCCTTGGACCCCCGCGGCGCGCCGACAGACACACGGGCGCGCGCCGCACGGTGGGCAGCCCCGTGACCGACAGCTAGAAGACCAGGAGAACTGAAATGCCTACACCCACCAAGGGCGCCCGCCTCGGCGGCAGCGCGTCGCACCAGAAGATCATCCTGGCCAACCTGGCCACCCAGCTGTTCGAGCACGGGCGGATCGTCACCACCGAGGCCAAGGCCAAGCGGCTGCGTCCGCTGGCGGAGAAGCTGATCACCAAGGCCAAGCGGGGTGACATCCACTCCCGCCGTCTGGTGCTGACCACCGTCAAGGACAAGGGTGTGGTGCACACGCTGTTCACCGAGATCGCGCCGACCCTGGCCGACCGCGAGGGCGGCTACACTGCGGATCACCAAGGTCGGTCCGCGCAAGGGCGACAACGCCCCGATGGCGCTGATCGAGATCGTCACCGAGTCGGTCGAGGACAGCAGGAAGGCCAACGCGAAGGTCACCGCTCCGGCCAAGAAGGCGGCATCGCCCCGGCGGGCGGCTCCGGCTCGCGGCCGCGCCGGTCGCGACCGCCCCGGCCGAGGAGAGCCCGGCGGAGGAACTGGTCGGCGACACCGAGGAGCTCGACGAGAGCACCGAGGCCGAGCAGGCGCCGAGCGACGACACCTCCGACGAGGAGGCGAAGGAGTACGGCGAAGGCTCCTACCGGGGCGTCGAGCCGCCGGCGGGCTTCGACATCAAGGGCAACGAGGACTCGATGAAGTTCCACACCACCGAGTCGCAGTGGTACGAGCAGACCATCGCCGAGGTCTGGTTCGACAGCGAGAAATCGGCCGAGGCGGCCGGCTTCACCAAGGCCGGCTAGTCTCGCGTACGCGGATCTGACGACGGCGCTCACCCTCACGGGTGGGCGCCGTCGCTGCGTTCCAGCCGTGTCGGCTCAGACGTCCGGCATGGCCGGCGCACAGCAGTCGCACAGACCCATCCGGCAAAGTCAGGCAGGTGAATCGAGTCTCCGCGACGCCGCACGCCTCACTCTGCTGGCGCTGTTGGTCGCCGCGATGGTGATCCGCTGGCAGTTCGTGGACTTCCAGTCCGGTGACTACCGCGCCTTCTTGGACCGCTGGTACGCCTACCTGGCCGAGAACGGCGGGTTCGCGGCGCTGCGGGACGGCTCGTTCTCCAACTACAACACGCCCTACCTGGTGTTGCTGGCGATCACCACCTACCTGCCGGTGCCCGAGATCGTGGCGATCAAGGCCATCTCGGTGATCTTCGACGTGGCCCTGGCCGGATTCGCGTACAAGATCATCGCGGCGCTGCGGCCGGGATCGCGATGGCTGCCGACGCTCGCCTTCGGCGCGGTGATCATGCTGCCGACGGTGATCATGAACAGCAGCGTGTGGGCGCAGTGCGACGCGATCTATGTGACCTTCTGTGTCGGCAGCGTCTACTTCTTGATCAAGAGGCGCCCGTGGCTCGCCGCGGCGTTCTTCGGCATCGCCTTCGCCTTCAAGCTGCAGGCGATCTTCTTCCTGCCCGTGCTGGTCGTGGTCTTGATCATCAACCGGCACCGGCTCCGGACGCTGCTCGCCGCGCCGGCGGCGTTCCTCGCCTGCCTGATGCCGGCGCTGATCGCCGGGCGCAGCCTGCTCAGCCAGCTGTCGGTCTACCCCGCGCAGATCGCCACTCCCTCCGGTGCGGTCGGCGGTGGCCGGCCGGGCGGCCCGGGTGGCGGTGGCCGGATGCCGCGCGGTGGCGGCGGTGGTGGCGTTCGGCGTCAGCGACGCCGCCGGCTACACCCACAACGCACCGACCCCGTACGCGTGGCTGCCCGCTGATGCCTCGACGACGTGGAAGTACGCCGGGCTCGCGCTGGCGGCCGCGGTCGCCCTGGCCTTCGGCATCTGGCTGCTCGCCCGCCGCCGCCGGCTCACCGGCGTCGACATCCTGCTGGTTGCTGCCACCGCCACCCTGGTGATCCCGCTGCTGCTGCCCGGAGATGCACGAGCGCTACTTCTATCTCGCCGAGGTCCTCACCGTGCTCGCCGCCTTCGTCGACCGGCGGTTCATCGCCGTGGCGGCCGGGATCCAGATCGCCTCGATCAGCACCTATCTGAGCTATCTGAACGACACCTCGCCGCTCTCGCTCGGCGTGGCCGCGGTCCTCGCCCTCGGCGCCGGGGTCCTGGCCGCGGTCATCCTCGTCCGGCGCCTGAGCGTTCGACCGGAGCCGGTGCTCGTGCCTGACCAGCGCGAGGTCGCGGCCGGCTGACGGCCGTCGAAACTGTCAGGAGCGACGGGCAGAATCGACCCATGTTGCTCAGCAGGCTGGCCGAGACCAGGCACGCACTGGTGGCGACCCGCTCGCGCAATGCCAAGCGGGATCTGATCGCCGCCGTGCTGCGCGACGCGGCCGCTGACGACGTGGAGATCGTGGTCTCCTACCTGTCCGGCAGCCTGCGCCAGCGGCGTACCGGCGTCGGCTGGAAGTCGCTGCAGTCGGTGCCGAGCCCGGCCGCCGAGTCGACCCTCACCGTCGGCGAGGTGGATGCGGCGTTCGCGGCGATCGCCGAACTGGCCGGCCCGGGATCGGCCGCCGCCCGCGCCGCCGCGGTCGAGGCGCTGCTCTCCCGCGCGACCGCCGACGAGCAGGAGCTTGCTGCGCGGGCTGGTGTTCGGCGACCTGCGCCAGGGCGCGCTGGAGGCCCAGGTCCAGGAAGGCCTGGCCGTCGCCTTCGGGGTTCCGGTCGCCGCCGTACGCCGCGCCGCCATGTTGATGTCCTCGACGACCGCGGCCGCCGCCACCCTGCTGGCCGGCGGACTGCCCGCCCTGGAGGCCGTCGGGCTTCAGGTAGGCGTCGGCGTCCAGCCGATGCTGGCGGCCAGCGCTCCCGATCCTGATGCCGCGATCGGCCGGTCGGGGCTGCCGGCTCTGGTGGACTACAAGCTGGACGGGATCCGGGTCCAGGTCCACCGCGCCGGCGACGCAGGTGCGGATCTTCACCCGGAGCCTCGACGACATCACGGCCCGGCTGCCCGAGGTCGCGACCATCGTCCGGGCGCTGCCGCACCAGCAGCTGGTGCTGGACGGCGAGGTGCTGTCGCTGCGCAGCGACGGGACGCCCGAGGCCTTCCAGGTCGTCGCGTCCCGCACCATGAGCAGTGTCGACGTCGCCGCGCTGGTCCGGGCCAGCCCGCTCCAGGTCTTCTTCTTCGACCTGCTGCACGTCGACGGCCGCGATCTGCTCGACACCCCGCTGCGGGAGCGGCTCGAGGTGATGGGGGAGATGCTGCCGCCGGAGATCTCCGTGCCGCGACGCATCTGCACCACTCCGGCCGAGGTGGCGAGCACCTTCGCGGATGCGGTGACCCGCGGCTACGAGGGAGTGGTCGTGAAGAACCTCGCCGCCCCGTACGCGGCCGGTCGCCGCGACTCGGCCTGGGTCAAGATCAAACCGCGGCACACCTTCGATCTGATCGTCACCGCGGTGGAATGGGGACACGGCCGCCGCCAGGGCTGGCTGTCCAACCTGCACCTGGCCGCCCGCGATCCGGCGTCGGGTGGGTTGATCATGCTCGGCAAGACGTTCAAGGGGCTCACCGACGAGGTGCTCACCTGGCAGACGGCGAAGTTCCTCGAGCTCGAGGTGCGGCGTACCCCGGGCGTCGTCTTCGTCGAGCCGTCGATGGTGGTGGAGATCGCCTGCGACGGCCTGCAGGCATCCACCCGCTATCCCGGCGGTGTCGCGCTGAGGTTCGCCCGGGTGCTGCGCTACCGCCCCGACAAGGACGCTTCCGAGGCCGACACGATCGACACCGTACGCGCGCTGAGCCCGATCATCGACTGAACCTCAGGCCAGGTCGTTGAGCGCGATCGACACCGCCCGGAACTGGTCGGGAAATCCTTGCAGCACCCGCAGCCGCGGATCGGGCGTCGGCCAGCACCTCGCCGGTCCAGCGAGCGCGGACGGACGCCGAGCCGAGGATCGCTCAGCACCGCCTCGACGCCGGCCCGATCGCCACCGCCGACCACCGCATCAAGATCATCGATGCGGGGCAGGATGATCATCGCGACCACGTCGGCGGCTTCCGCGTACGCCTGGGACGGCCTGGTTGGCCCGGCGCCGGGCGTAGCGCTGCTGCGACCAGCCACCCGCCTTGGTCTTTCCTTGCACATATGAGCTGCCCGACCTTCGAGGCGACGAGCCGCCGGCCGTCGAAGATCCCGACCGCGAAGCCGCCGCGGCGGATCAGGATGGCGCCCACCGATCGGGCCTGGAGGGCATGATCGACGAGCGCGGCCACCGGATCGCCGGGCGGCAGCGGTGCAAAGGGAACGGTGACCGTGGCCACGGCGCCGTCGGCCGCGGTCAAGATCACGGTGTCGGCGTTCGCGGTGCCGTGGATCTCGCCGTGCCGCTCGCCGAACCGCTCGATCCACCCGGCGAGCCGCTCCGGCGGAACGTGGACGATCCTCGAGGGAGTGGTCACGTCCGGCACGAGTGGGACTCTACGTCGACGGGGGCCGGTGCGCCGTCAGCGGATGATCGGTTTGTTCCGTTGGGCGTGTTTTCGGGCGGTGAGGACGGCTTGGATGCGGGTGTTGATCATGGGTTTCTGGTCCCGGTCGACCCATTTGGGCGGGATCCATTCGGGGAGTCCGTCGGTGTTCATCCGGCAGGTCCAGCCGCGGGCCAGGAAGTTGTGATGGTGATAGGCGCACAGCAAGGTGAGATTGTTCAGGTTCGGTCAGTCCGCCGTCGATCCACTCCCGGATGTGGTGGCGTTCGCAGTATTGCGGCGGGTGCGCACAGCCGGGAAACGAGCAGCCGCCATCGCGGGCGATCAACGCCAGGGTCTGTGACCGGCTGGCGATCCGCCGGCTCCGGCCGAGGTCCAGCACGGCTCCGGAGGCGGTGAGGACGGTGGGGATGATGTCGGCGTTGTTGGCCAACTGCAGCAGTTTCGCGGTCGGGATCGGGGTGCCGTCAGCGGTCCGGCCGTGCCCGGTTCGGTGGGTCAGGTCGTCGGCGTCGATGGTGACGATCACCGTGGCCGGAATACCCCGGCATCGGGCACGTCGCCGGCCCGGAGTTGCCGATCACAGAGGTCTTCCAGGGCGTCGTGGCTGCGCTGCCCAAAGGTGCGCGGATCGACCGCCCCGGACGGATCGATGCGGGGTTTCGCCAGCGGATCGAGCAGGGTTTTCAGTTTCGCGCCGAGCGTGCCGGTGAGCCGGAAGTCCCCGACATAGGCCCCGTCCCGGGTGGACCGCAAATGGAAATACCGTCGGTCGGTGTTCAACTGCATCGTTGGGCAGGGTGCCGTCGGGGTCGATGCGCGTCGACGAACGCGGTCGGCGAGCAGCTTCAGATCCTCCGGCGGGAACACGACGGCGTGTTCGGTGAGCAGCGCTTCGCCGTGGGCGATGTCGGCCGGGTCGAAGCCACGCCGGTCGACCGTCTCCAACGCGCGTTCGATGATCGTCGACCTTCTCCGCACTCACCTCACCGGCCTGCTGCGCCGCCGCCAGCACCGGCCGCACCGGCTCCAGCGGTTCGCCGAGCATCGAGGTCCGCGGCCCGACCGCCTCCGCCGCCCGCACCCGCCGCGCCGCTTCACCTTTGGACACGCCTCAGCACCGAGGTCAGCACCCGCCGCATCGACCCTTGACACAAGACCGTCGGCAGATCCAGCCGCTCCGCGGCGGCGATGGTGTAGTGGTCGATCACCGACCACCGATTCCGCAGCCGTTCGACATCCTGCATGAACCGGACCGCCCGACTGGCATCGAAGGCGTCGAGGCCGCCGTCGCCGAGCAGCTTGGTCAGATGCTCGAAGTCCGCGACCGATCGTGGCGAAGGCATGGTCGACCGGTGTCAGCTCGGCCACCCCTCCGGAAGGTCATAGCACCGATTCTCAGTCGAACACAGTGTTCGAATACAAGCATTACGGGCTCATCCTGATGAGAAATGGACAAACCCGCGAGCTTGTCGACACGGATCCGGGTTCGGAGCCTGCGTCGGCCGGAGGACAAGTTCCGGCACTCGCGGGTTCGGGTGTTGGCTGTGGATTAGCCGGCCGCACGCGACCAGTCAGTGACACAGTCAGATGCGCGGCTAGCTGGCCGTCACCTCACATGTCCAAAAGTCACTCATTCTTCGGACCACCTCCTTTCCGTGTGCCACCAAAATAGGCGCACCTCGCCGAACGGTCAACGGCTTTTGGCTGTGAGCGATCAGGCGATGATCACCTCGACGCCGGTGGCCCGGAGCGCCTCGATCATGGCCGGCTCGGCCGACTGGTCGGTCAGCACCGCCGACACCTCATGGACATAGCAGATCCTGGAGAAGCCGACGTGGCCCAGCTTGCTGGCGTCGACGACGACGATCGTCCGTTTGGCCTGCTGCATCATCACCCGGTTGATCGCCGCCTCGGCTTCGTCGTTGGTCGTCACCCCGGCGACCGGATCCAGCCCGCTCGCGCCGAGGAAGCACAGGTCAGGCGTCAACTGGCTCAGCGTCTCCGCCGCCATCGCCCCGACCAGTTCATAGCTCTGCGGTCGCGCGACGCCTCCGCACACCACGATCTTGATGAAGGGCCGGACGGTGAGCTCGGTGGCGATGTTGAGCGCGTTGGTGACCACGGTGACGCCGTGGTGCAAGGGTCGCGAGGCGGGAATGGCCCGGGCGATCTCGACCGTCGTCGTGCCGCCGTTCAGCGAGAGGGTGCAACCCGGCCACATCAGCTCCACGGCACGCTCGGCGATCCGCGCCTTGGCCTCGCCGCGGGTCGTCGACTTGTAGCGCAGCGGCAGGTCATAGCTCGTGGTGTTGGGCATCGCGCCGCCGTGGGTGCGGTTCAGCAGTTGCTGATCGGCGAGATAGTCCAGGTCGCGCCGGATGGTCGCCGCGGACACGTCGAACTGCGCCGCCGACTCGTCCACGTCGATCCGGCCGTTCGCGACCAGATGCTCCAGCAACGCGGACAGGCGCTCAGCGCGGGTCACGTTGATCCCCACATCCCACAGCAGCATGATATGTTCATATCTGCTCATTTGGCTCCCAAATGAGCAGATCTCACCCGGCAATGGTCCGGCTCTTCGATCGAGGGATGGCGTCTTGGTGGCTCGGTCAGGCTCATGGCCGGCTACGTCGTAGCCGTCGACCTCGGTGGCACCCTGACCAAGATCGGTCGGGTGTACGCGAACGGCAGTCTGGACAGCGTCCGCCGACTTCCGACCCGACTCGACGCCCAGCAGGCCTCGGTGAGCTGGCTCGCCGACCAGATCGCCGACGAGGCTCACAACGACGCCGACGTCTGTCTCGGCTACGGCGCCGTGGTGCCCGGCATCATCGACACACCGTCCGGGCTGGTCCGGGCGGCGCCGAACGTCGGCTGGTTCGACGTTCCGCTGCAGGCCGAACTCGACCAGCGCACCGGGCTGCGAGGAGTCGTCGACCATGACGTCCGGTCGGCCGGGCTGGCGGAATGGCAACTGGGCGCCGGGTCCGGCGCCTCGCAGTTGATCTTCATCGCCCTCGGCACCGGCATCGCGGCGGCGCTGATCACCGACGGCCGGCTGATCCAGGCGGACGGGTACGCCGGCGAGCTCGGACATCTGGCCACCCCGTCGGCCGGTGACCGTCCGTGTGCCTGCGGTCGTCCGGGCTGCCTGGAGACGGTGGCTTCGGCGTCCGGCGTGGTCCGCACCTACACCGAACGGACCGGGCGGAAGCCGTCCGGCGCGGCGGAGGTCGCCGACCGGGCCCGGGCCGGAGATGCCGCGGCGATCGAGGCCTTCGACCTCGCTCGGCGCGCGCTGGCCGAGGCGCTGGACGCAGCGATCACGCTGCTCGGGCCGGAGCTGGTGATCATCGGTGGCGGGCTCTCCGGCGCGTACGACCTGCTGGCGGCGCCGCTCGAGGAGGATCTCGCCTCGCGGCTGTCGTTCCAGCGGATGCCCAGGCTGGCGCAGGCCAGCCTGGGTGCCGATGCGGGCCTGATCGGTGCCGGGCTGGTCGGTTGGAAACGAGCGCGAGGAGAAGTTGATCATGACTGATCATCGGCTGCTGGCCGAGCATGTCGTCACGCCCGGCGGCGTGCTGCACTCGGCCATGATCATCATCTCGGACGGATCGATCAGCGAGATCCGCGCCGCAGGTCGATGATCAACGCGGCTCGGACAACGTCGAACGCGTCGACGGCTGGGTCGTCCCCGGGTTCGTCGACACCCACTGCCACGGCGGCGGTGGGCATGACTTCGCCACCACCGATCCCCGGGAAGCCTTGGCCGCCCGCGATTTTCACCGCGCTCATGGCAGTACGTCGATCCTGGCCAGCCTGGTCGCCGACGAGATCGGCACTCTCGTCGCGCAACTGGGCACGCTCAGCGGGCTGGTCGCGGACGGCGAACTGGCCGGCATCCATCTGGAGGGACCGTTCCTGTCGCCGGCCAAGCCCGGCGCGCACGATCCTGCGCTGCTGCGGCATCCGGAGCCGCAGACTCCTTGATCAACTTCTGGCGGCCGGCCGCGGTGCGGTTTCCATGATCACCATTGCGCCCGAGCTGCCGCACGGTCTGGAGGCGATCGATCGGCTGGTCGGCGACGGGGTGACCGCGGCCGTCGGGCACACCGACGGTGACGCCGAGATGATCAAGGAAGCCGTCGACCGGGGCGCGACCGTCGCGACCCATCTGTTCAACGCGATGCGGTCCATTCACCATCGTGAGCCGGGCCCGGTGCCGGCGCTGCTGGACGACCCGCGGGTCGTCGTCGAACTCATCGCCGACGGCGTGCACCTGCACGACGACGTGCTGCTGATGGCCATCGCGGCGGCCGGACCCGACCGCGTCGCCTTGATCACCGACGCCATGCTGGCCGCCGGCGCTGTCCGATGGCCGCTATCGGCTGGGCACCCTGCCGGTCGAGGTCTCCGATGGCCGGGCGCGGGTGGTCGAAGCCGACGGCTCGGCCGGCGCGATCGCGGGCTCGACGCTGACCATGGCCGCCGCGTACGAACGGCTGGTCGGGCTCGGGTTGCCGCACGAGCAGGTGGCGCGGATGGCGGCGACCACCCGGCCCGGGTTCACCGGCTGGATCGGGTCGGGACGATCGAGGCCGGTCGGCTCGCCGACCTCTGTGTCGTCGATGATCGCGGCGTTCTGCAGCGGGTGATGGCCCGCGGTGAATGGGTGATCTAGGCAGGTGCCCTTCGACAGCTCAGGGCGCGTAGCGTAGGGAGCGATCAGCGGATGCTGGCGTAGCGGTCGAGGGCCTCCTGGCGTTCGGCCGCATGATCGACGATCGGCTCCGGATAGCCGGCGGGGACCCCGCCGGGCGCCGTCCCAGGGCGCGTGCAGGTGCTCGATCGGCACGTCGGCCAGCTCGGGCACGTAGCGCCTGATGTAGGTCCCGTCGCCGTCGAACTTCTCGGCCTGGCTGGTCGGGTTGAAGATCCGGAAGTACGGCGCGGCGTCGGTGCCGCAGCCGGCGACCCACTGCCAGTTCAGCTGGTTCTGGGCGATGTCGCCGTCGCGCAGACGCTCCATGAACCAGTCGGCGCCGTGCCACCAGCCGATGTGCAGGTCCTTGATCAGGAACGAGGCGACGACCATCCGCACCCGGTTGTGCATCCAGCCCTCGGCGAGCAGCTGGCGCATGCCGGCGTCGACCAGCGGGATAGCCGGTCCGGCCCTGCTGCCAGGCCTGCCAGCCGCTCGGCGGCCCGCTTCGTGCGGTCGGGCTCGTCGGTCGGCATCGGCCTTGAACTCCGGCCGGATCGGCTGGCTCACCGCGTCCGGACGGTGGAACAGCACGTCGGCGAAGAAGTCCCGCCAGGCGATCTGCCGGGCCAGGGCCGCCGCGCCCTTGGACCGCCGGGCGGCGAGGTCGGCCAGCACCGTACGCGGGTGCAGGTGCCCCCAGCGCAGCGCGATGGACAGGTGCGAGGTGGCGTCCGGTCCGGGGAAGTCGTGCAGCTCGGCGTAGTCGTCGACCCCTTCGGAGTCGGCGTTCAGCCAGCGCCTGCCAGGCGCTGCGGGCCGGCCGCCTCGCCGGCCAGGCGCGACCAGCTCGGGATCGGGCTTCGTCGAGCTCGTCCGATCGTCGGCCGTCGAGCCAGTCGACCGAGCCGGCGCGTACGCCCGGTGCCGGATCGTGCACGCCGTGCTCGGCCCAGGCGCGGTGGAACGGGGCTGAACACCTGGTACGGGCCGCCGGAGCCGTTCTTCAGGGTGCCCGGCGCCACCGCGTACGGCGAACCGGTCCGGCGCAGCTCGATCTCCGAGCGCGGCGAGGGCCGCTCGACACGGCCTCGTCCCGGCGCGCGGCCGTACGGGCGCGAAGTCGGCGCTGACGTGCACCTGACGCGGCGCCGACAGGCCCGGGCGACCCGCGGCACGACCGTTGCTGGGCTTGCCGCGTACGACGCTCAGCCCCGGACCGCCCGCCTCGCGCAGGTCGGTGTCCAGGGCGTGCAGCGCGGCGAACAGCCAGGCCCGGCGGGCGATCCCGGCCGAGCGCAGCAGCACCGGGTCGAGGACGAAGAGCGGCAGCACGGCCTCGCCGTCGTCGATGCGCGGCCCGCAGCGCCGGATTGTCGGCGAGCCGGAAGTCGCGCCGCACCCACCAGATCGTGGGACCCACGTCGGCTGCCATCGTCTAATCTTGCCTCGGGCCAGCGACAGGAATGCGCCTGTCGGGGAACACCCGGCTGGACAGGGAGAATGACGGCGTGAGCGACCTGATCGATACCACTGAGATGTACCTCCGAACGATCTATGAGCTGGAAGAGGAGGGCATCGTTCCTCTTCGGGCGCGGATCGCCGAACGGTTGCATCAGAGTGGCCCGACGGTGTCCCAGACGGTGGCCCGGATGGAGCGCGACAACCTCGTGCACGTCCAGGGCGACCGGCATCTCGAGCTGACCGACGAGGGCCGGGCCCGGGCGACCCGGGTGATGCGCAAGCACCGGCTGGCCGAGCGGCTGCTGATCGACGTGATCGGGCTCGACTGGGAGAAGGTGCACGACGAGGCCTGCCGCTGGGAGCACGTCATCTCCGAAGACGTCGAGCGCAAGCTCGTCGACCTGCTGAACACCCCGACCATGTCGCCGTACGGCAACCCGATCCCGGGTCTCGACGAGCTCGGCGTGACCGGGTGACCTGGAACCGTTCCGGCGCGGCAACGAGCAGCTGCAGGACGTGGTCCGGGACTCCGAGTCCGTCATCCGCGTGGTGATCGAGCGGATGAGCGAGGAGATCCAGAAGGACGTCCAGATGATGGGCACGCTGCGGCTGGCCGGCATCCGGCCGGGCGCCGAGGTGAGTGCCGAGGCCGGGTGGCCTGGGCGTCCGGCTGACGGCCGACGGCTCGCCCGGGTGCGAGATCGACAACGAGGCCTCCACCCACCTTTTCGTCTCCCGCGTCTGAGCCGCCACGATGGGAACGCACCTGTCGCCGCAGCTCGCGGCGATCGGGGCGCTGCTCGAGGGACACTGGTACGACGCCGCGGCCGCGCTGCTGGACGACGCGGTCGCAGGTCGGCGATCCGCCGCCTGAGCTGATCGAGGCGCGCGACCTGGCCGCGGCCTCGCGGCGGGTGCTCGATCTGGACGCCGAGGACTTCACGGCGATCGCCCGAGGCTTCACCCAGCCCTGGGCGGCGCGGCTGGCGGCGGCCTCGTTCCCGGCGGAGCCGCGGGATCCCGATCCGCGGTGCGCTGGCGTCGCTGGTCCCGCTCTACGAGCTGATGCTCGAGGTGCTGGAGATCCGGGCGCTGCGCCGCGAGCCGCTGCAGGTCGTGGTCACCGCGCACATCATCGGTGAGTACCTGCTGCAGCTGGCCTGGGAGACCACGCTCGGGCACGGCGGCGATCCGATGCTGATGGAGCGCTTCGTCGGCGGCAGCCGGTGGGGGACCGACGACCCGGCCTGCCCGCACTCGTCGGCGCTGCGCAGCGACCGCGAAGCGCTCGCTCAACGCGTGCAACGGCGACCTGGCCGGCTACACCGCCTATCTCGACCGCTTCCACTCCCGGCTCGGGGAGGCGCTCGGGGTGTGCGCGCATGAACCTCGCCACCGTCGAGCCCGGAGAGCGGCCCGACGTCGGGGAGTGCTGTCCCAACCCGTGCAACTTCATGACGCGGCTGCCGCTGGAGCATCGCCGCGACCTCGACGCCCGCGTACGGCTGGCCGTCGATCTACGTCGACTCGCCGCTCGTCGCGCTGCGGCACCACGCTCCGGTCGGGCACTTCTTCGGCGTGCCGTCGGTGCAGGAGATCTCCGCGGCGTGGCTGGCGACCTGGGAGAAGCTCACCCAGCCGTGGAAGGACGGCGAGCAATCCGCTGCTGGACGCCGACGCTGGACGAGCCGGCGCGCCGGCGGGCGAGGCGCTGCCCGGGATGTCGGCGCTGGTGTCGGCCGTGGCCGGGCTACCGGTGGGGCCCGGTCGGCTGCTGCGAGACATCGGTGATGATGTTGCTCGTGCCCTCAGTGGCGTGGATTCGAGCCTGCCCGCGGGTTCGAGGGAGGCGGTCTGAGTGAGTGACGACGAGGTCAACTGGCGCAAGTATCTGGCGGACTTCCACCGGGACCGGGCCGGGATCGCCGAGGCGGTGCTGTCCCGAGCGCTCGCCGGCGACCACTCGCCCTACCGGTGGCTCGCCCGGGCGGTCTCGGTGGACGCCAAGGTCGTGGTCGACCTGGCCTGCGGATCGGGTCCGATGTCGCGGGAGCTGGCCCAGCCGGGGCGTACGGTCATCGGCCTGGACCTGTCCGAGCACGAGCTCGCGCTGGCGGCGGAACGGGGCCCGGGGCCGTGGGTTCGCGGCCGATGCGCTGACGCTGCCGTTTCGGGACGGGTCGGTGGACGTGATCACCAGCTCGATGGGTCTGGTCGTGGTGACGCCGCTCACCGCGGGTGCTCGAGGAGGTGGCGCGGGTGCTGCGACCGGGCGGCGTGCTGGCCGGGATCGCCCCGGCGCTGCGTCCGCTCCGGCCGCGGGATGTGCGGGTGCTGACCCGGATCAACGGTCGGCTGCGGACGAAGCCGCAGTTCCCGGGGCCGGTGGAGCTGACCGGCTTCAACAAGACCCTCGCCCTGCACGGGTTGCGGCGGGTCGAGGATGGTCGCGAGCGGTATCGGTTCTCGATCCGGACGCGTGCCGACGCCGAACTGGTGATGTCGGCGCTCTATCTGCCGAACACCCGCTGGTCGCGGGTGGAGCGGGCGATCGAGTACCTGGAGGACCGGCTGGAGAAGCGCGAGGTCATCGAGGTGGCGATCCCGATGCGCCGGATCGTGGCCATCAAGTAGGGCGCGACTGGCGTGGAATAGCGGCGGAACTCGAATAGTTGTGTCAGGTGGCCGCCGCGAAGCGCGGTAGACCCATCCGTGACGAGGAGCATGTTGCATGGCAACGATCGAGATCAACGCCGAAGACTTCGAAGACACCATCACCGATAACGACATCGTGCTGGTGGACTTCTGGGCCGAGTGGTGTGGACCGTGTAAGCGATTCGGGCCGATCTATGAGAAGACGTCCGAGGAGTACCAGGGCGTCGTCTTCGCCAAGCTGGACACCGAAGCCAACCAGGAGCTGTCCGGCCAGCTGGGCATCGAAGGCATTCCGACCCTGATGGCCTTCCGCGAGGGTGTGCTCGTCTTCAACCAGGCCGGCGCCCTCCCCGGGCCCGCCCTCGAAGCAGGTCGTCGACGCCGTCAAGGGTCTGGACATGGAGGAAGTGCACGCCCAGGTCGCGAAGCTGAAGGCGGAGCACGAACACTCCGAGCACTGAGTCTCCCGGCTGCGTCCGTGCCGCGTCCGATCGGTTTCACACGGAGGCCTGTTAAACCGTCGCTACCGCGGCGAATTTGATGCGGTAGGCGGCATCGCGTAGTGGCTGATCGGCGGAGCGATCCGGTCGCTCAGGCGAATCCCTCGATGACCTCGACGAACGCCTGGGCCGCGTGCTCGAGGTCCCCGTCGAGGGTGACGTCGATCCTCGGCCACGGCGCCCGTCCGGGATCGGCCGGATCGGTGGGCGATCGCGCGCTGATCGACGATGGTCTGGCCGCGACCGAGCCCGGTGAGGTTCACCCTGACCGGGAACGGGCGGACGTCGAAGAGCTCGGGATGGGTGAGCAGCACCAGTGCTCCCGGCATCGCCGATCACGCCGACATAGTCCGGCGCCGATCCGTCCGATCGGGAACCGCGTCGGTAGAGCAGCTCGCCGGCCAGCCGGATCGCCGGATGGTCGTGCGGCGCGGAACCGGTCGGCCGTGGCCTGGTCGACGACCAGCCGGGTGAAGACATCGAGGCCGTACATCGTGGTCGGGATGCCCGACTCGATGACGCACGCCGCGGCTTCGGGATCTTGCCAGACATTGAACTCCGCGACCGCCGTGACGTTGCCGGTGCTCGCCGAGCCGCCCATGAAGACGATCCGGTCGAGGTGATCCGCGACCTCCGGATGCTGGGTGAGCAGCATGGCGATGTTGGTCTGCGGAGCCAGGCAGACGAGCGTGACCGGCTCGGGCGACGTCATGATCTGCCGACTCAGCATCTCCACCGCCGGCAGTGGCGACGGCTTTCGCGTCGACTCGGGGAGCGCGATGCCGCCGAGCCCGTCGGCGCCGTGGAAGTCTCCGTCCGGGCGGCTGCGCTCGATGAGCGGCCGGCTGGCACCTCGCGCCACCGGGATCTCTCCGGCGCCGGCCGCGTCCAGGACCTTGCTGGTGTTGATCACCACCTGCTCGACGCCGGCGTTGCCCGCCACGCAGCTGATGCCGACCACGTCGATATCCGGGTGGCCGATGGCGTACAGCAGCGCGAGGGCATCGTCGGTACCCGTGTCCACGTCCATCACGATCCGCATCGGCATGCCGAACATGCTTCCAGACGCTCGTTGCCGCTACCCTGTGTGGCGGTCCCGGACGGCTGGTCTGAACCGGCCCCCATAGCTCAGGGGATAGAGCAAAGGTTTCCTAAACCTTGTTCGATGCCCTAGTCACACCTCCTGACCCCATCTGACAAGCGGAGACGGTGTTCACTGTCAATCACTAGTAGGCGTTATCTGGCGTTGGCTGGGGCACGAATGGGGCACGGCCAGATCCCTCAGGACCGAGTTCAGCTCTCACGGTACCCTCGACCGGTTGGCCCCGTAGCTCAGGGGATAGAGCACCGCTCTCCTAAAGCGGGTGTCGCGCGTTCGAATCGCGCCGGGGCCGCCGAATCGGGTTTGGCGGTGCGCCGCGGCTAGCTTGAACCGGAGCATGGCACCAGTGCTTGCCCACCGAAGCTGGTGCTCATTAGCATCGCCTGGACCCGTGCCTGATTGATGCCGACCAGTGCGACCACCCCGGCGCCATCGACGTCGGCTGCGTTGTCGTTGGTCATGGGGTGCGGTCGCGGATCTCGTCGCCGAGCGTTTCCTCGGCACCCAGATCGATCGGGCCGCAGACTTTGGCTCGTTGCGGATGTCGAGACCATCCGGGCCGAGCGTGATGCGCTCATCCACGAGCTTGCCGTCGCCACCGGCCTGGCGGGGCGAACCCGCCGACTCGGCGATCCCGCTGAACGCGCCCGCAAGAACGTCAGCGCCCGCATTCGCGACGCCCTGTCAAAGATCACAGCGGTGCATCCTCAGCTGGCCCGACACCTTCGAGACTCGGTGCACCAGGGCAGTCACTGCGTGTACGCACCCGCCCTCCGGTGCCGTGGACTATCGCCGCGCACGAAGCTGTATCGGGTCCTAGACTCGGGAAGTGATGCCCGCGACACCGGTTCCGGTGCGTCTGGCCGAGCTGGTGGCCACGATCTCTTTGGGCACGGACCTTGGGCTCGGTCAGCCGATGGAGCATGTCATCCGGCAGACCGTTATTGCGCTGCGGATGGGCGACCTGCTGGGACTGGACCAGGCTGCGCGACGCGTCGTGTACTACTCCGGCTTGCTGGCTTGGGTGGGCTGTCACACCGACGCGTACGAGCAGGCCAAGTGGTTCGGTGACGATATCGCGATGAAGCGCTACTCGATGACCGCTCGCGACGGCCCAGTCGAGCTGGCCCGCTTCCTGGCCTCGCATGTCGCGGCTGGTCGTCCGGCGCTGGACCGGGTGCGCACCGGGATCGCGTTCCCGCATGACGGCCTGCGGTGGTTCTCATCGATCCTGGAGACCCACTGGAAGGCGACTGACATGTTCGCCGAGAGGATCGGGCTCGGCGACGACGTACGCCAGAGCCTGGTTGAAAGCTACGAGCGGTGGGACGGCAAAGGCGCCGGCGGACTCTCCGGTGAGGACATTGGACTGACGTCTCGGGTGGTGTACCTCGCTGACGTGGTTGCGGCGTTCGAGCGGTTCGGGGGGTACGAAGCGGCGGTCGAGGTGGCGCGGGCGCGCAGTGGCACCCATTTCGATCCGGCCCTCTCGGCACTGTTCTGTGAAAACTCCCGCCAGGTGATGGCTGGTCTGGACGCCGGCTCGC
This sequence comes from uncultured Actinomycetota bacterium, assembly GCA_963761955.1. Taxonomy (GTDB): domain Bacteria; phylum Actinomycetota; class Actinomycetes; order Propionibacteriales; family Propionibacteriaceae; genus Microlunatus. Next base: position 78,110 of record CAVXIY010000012.1, read on the forward strand.
ACTGGGAGGAGATTCTCGAGGCCGAGCCCGGGCTGACCGAAACCATTGATGAGCGCCGGCTCGACGCCATCCTGGAGGCGGTCGGCGACTTCGTTGACCTGAAGTCGCCGTGGTTCTTCGGGCATTCACGTCGAGTGGCGGACCTGGCCGGCGCGGCAGCCGCGGGGGTCGGGTTGTCGGCTGAGGATGCGACGAAGGTGCGGCGGGCCGGCCTGGTGCATGACTTCGGCCGCCTTGGGATCTCGAACGGAATCTGGGACAAAACGACGCCACTGACGGTGAGCGAGCAGGAGCGGGTGCGGATGCACCCCTATCTGACCGAGCGGATGCTGGCCTTCAGCCCCAGGCTCGCCGAGCTCGGCGCAATCGCGGTCCAACACCATGAACGGCTCGACGGATCCGGCTACCCGCGGGGGCTGACCGGGTCGACGGTCTCACTTCCTGGCCGGGTGCTCGCCGCGGCAGACTGCTACGCGACGATGCGCGAGGACCGCCCGCACCGACCCGCGCGCGGGCGTGGACGAGTCGGCGGTCACCCTGCGTGCGGAGGCCAGGGCCGGGCGATTGGACGGTGCCGCAGTCGAGGCAATCCTGGAGGCGGACGGCCACCGGGTACGGCAGCGACGGGAGTGGCCGGCCGGCCTGTCCGCACGAGAGGTCGAGGTGCTGAGGCTGCTCGCGCGGGGCATGACGAACAAGGAGATCGCCGCCCGCCTCACGATCGCGCCCAAGACGGCCGGTGCGCACGTCGAGCACATTTATGCGAAGACCGGAGCGAAGAACCGGGCCACCGCCGGCTTGTTCGCCATGAGCCATGGCCTGCTCCAGGACTGCGGAAAGTTAGGGCATTCGCCCGATGGCCCGCTGAGCGATCGTTCCTAGGTTGGGAGCACCGACAACGAGGAGCCAGCCATGACCGCCACAGCAACAGAGGTAACCACCGGATCGGTGCGCGCGAACGGCATCGACATCCACTACGTCGAAGCAGGCGAAGGCCCGCCACTCGTGCTGCTGCATGGCGGCCTGGTCTCGACCAGCCCGCTGTGGTCCGACAGTCCCGTCGCCTACCAGCGGCATCTGGCCACGCTCAGCGCCGGCTTCCGGGTGATCGCGCCGGACACCCGCGGCAGCGGCCGCACCGTTCACGACGGCCGTCCCATGACGATGAACCTGCTGGCCGAGGACGTCGCGGCCCTGATCGAAGCCCTGGACCTAGACCGTCCGGCGGTCTGCGGTTTCAGCGAGGGCGGCATGACTGCCACGATCCTCGCGCTCACCCACCCCGATTCGCTGGGCGCACTGGTGAACGACGCGGGATTCGACACGTTCAACCCATCGACCCCGATGTTCACTCAATTGCGCGTTGTCTTTGGGGGCAGCCCCGAAGCGACGGAGGCCGACCCCGACGTCGCGGCACGATCCCACGCCGCGATGGGCCTGTCGGACCTGTTTGCGACCATGCAGGCCGACCAGGACGCCGGGCAGGGCGAGGGCCATTGGCGGACCTACCTTCGGCTCTTCTTCGAGCGGGCGAGCCGCTTTCCCGGGTACACCTACGCCGACTGGTCCGGCATCGAGGCGCCCACCCTCGTGCTGGCCGGTGACCGGGACATGTTCTGCCCGGTGGAGGACGCCTGCCGGGCCTACCGCGAACTGCGGCACGGCGAACTCGCGCTCGTTCCCAGGACAGGCCACGAGATTACGGCAGAGAAAATCGCCATCACTATCAACTTCCTCAGGCGAGTCTGCTGAACACGACAAGTAACCGATCAGGTGGGTGCGTCGAGCCAGGGGTCCTTGAGGTCGAAGAACACGGGCTCCCCGATGGAGAGCTCATCCATCTCCTTCATCATCTGCTGCATCTCCGGCGGTGGTTCCTTCTGCTCGCCTTCGCGCGCGGCCGCCTCAGAGGTGAAGTAGATGGCCATCGTCCAGGCGTCGCCGTCGTGGGCGATCGAGACGGTCCCGAGGATTTCGGGCCGGAAGCTTTGCCAGTCGGTCGGGTCATTCGCCATCAGCTCGCGCGCGCGATCGGGGTCCTTCGAGCGGCCCTGCATGACCTGGACGAAGCCGGCCTGCGACGGATCTCCGGGCGTGTCGACCTCGACCGAGGAACTGTTGTGGAACACCGGCTCGTCGCTGAACAGCGCCGCCATTTCCTTCCACCACGCCGTCTGTTCCGGACGATCGCTGTTCTGCTGTGCCGCTTCCTCGGATTCGAAGCGCGCCAGAGCGATCACCCGCCCGTCCTCGGTCACGCCGGAGGTGCTGCCCAGCCATCCCACCGCACCCGGGGCGACCTCCTTCACCCACTTGTCCAACTGCGCACGCACCTGCCCCGAGTCGGATGTGCGGCCCTGGATCACCTGTACGAACATGTCGAAGCCCCTCCCCGCCAGAACGCCCCCGTGACGATCACTGGTCATCTCGACGCTACTCCGAATCGGTGCCTTCGGCGGCAGTCTCGACTCGTCGACGTACCAGCGGTCTCTGCCGGTCATAGCTGATCGGTAGGGGTGCGCGGCTGACGTCATGATGGCCGTTTGGGCTTGCCTCCGAGGTCTGGGTGGGCTCACCCTCTCGGCGCGCGATTCGACCTCGCGGGCCGCCAGATCAGACCTGGCGACCTTCTGCCAGCAAAACGTTGACGGATGACGATCGCAGTGGTAGGCCGAACGGAGGGGATAGGGGAGGAGCAGCGATGGCGCAGCCCTTGGAGCATGTGTCGTTCGACGAGCCTGACGAGGTTCGGGAAGGCGACAACTGGCGGCTTGAGTTGGTCAACCTGGCTGGTGGTGTCCAAGTCGGGAAGATCACCGCGCAACCTGGCTGGCGGTGGTCCGAGCACGTGAAGCCGGTGGCCGGCACCGACCTCTGCATGGCACCGCACCAGCAGTACCAGCTCTCCGGACGAATCCACGTCGTCATGGAGGATGGAACCGAACTGGAGTCGGGTCCCGGTGATATCACGTCTTTGCCGCCCGGCCACGACGCTTGGGTGGTCGGGGACGAGGCCGTCGTGGCCATCGACTGGCAGGGCGCATCAGTCTGGGCAAGGACCCAGAGCGGGTAGCAGCGTCACCACTCAAGCCCAGCAACAAGCGGGCAGCGGTCCAGTCCAGTTGAGGATACTGGGCCGGACACGCGGGCTCGGCGGAAACGAAACCGGCAGATTGACAGCCGGTCCGCATTAAGGCTGGTCGAGATCGGCGAGTCCTGCGTGGCCGTGACGCCAGGCCAAATCCGGCGCGCCACTAGCCATGCTCTCGTCGGTATTGAGCCACGGATCAAGCAAGGGTGTGTCGGCCTTGAATCGTCAGAAACGGGTGGGAGTACGTGAAACAGTCCTGGACCGTCGACTGGTCGCTAACGAGAGCGCTGTAGGCGAGTGCTGGTGCGCAATATGACTAGGGCGTGGGATCGGTGCTCGGTGCGGCAGACGGCACGGCAGGGGTAAATGTCAGCCGACCGCATACGGAGCGGCAGAAACGGAACCGACGGATTGACGGTCGGGCGGATGGGTGGTAGCGATCGGCGGACTCGCGCGGATATCACGTCGCCAGCTCGCCGCACGCTCGCATCAGTTTCGCCAGTAGGAATGCCAACACGTGGCTGTGTGCCTGCTGGGGCTCCGCAGGCTTGAGCAAAGTTGGGCTGGGATTTGGTGTTATCGCCCAGCCGGGTCAAGCATGCGGTGCTGCGTTATGTCTCGAGGGTTGAGCGGGTGAGGTGGATGGAGTCGAGGGCTTGGGCGGGTGTTGCTTGCAGCTGGGACAGGCGCTTTTGAAGGCGGGGCGGCATTCGCGTGATGAGGCGGAGCAGTTCGGGTATCAGCCGGATCTGCACGGCGGTGCGCGGGATCAGCGTGGACATGGTGGTGGGCCCGATGCTGCGCGCCTTGGCAGCGAGCTCGCGCATGCGGTCCTGGTAGCTGCGGAGCCCGGTCTGGTAGTCCGGGCCGGCGTGGGCCAGTTCTTGAGCCAAGACGTAGGCGCCGACCATGGCGATGCTGGTGCCGCCGCCAACGGCCGGGCCCGGGGAGTAGCCGGCGTCGCCGACCAGAGCGATCCGACCTTTGGTCCAGCTGTCCATCACAATCTGGCTGATCGAGTCGAAGTAGAAGTCCTCAGCGGCATCCATCGCGGCCAGCAGCTGGGGAACCTGCCACCCATCGCCGCCATAGATTTGATGCAGCACCTGCTTTTGTCCGTCGACGTCGCGGTGATCAAGCACGAGCTCGTTGCTGCGGCGGAACAGGAAGCCTCCCCTCGCGCTCGTGGTTCCGTGCACGGGGTAGATCGCGGCCAGCCGCCCTGGGGCGTTCCAGACCACCATCCGGCCCTCCAGGCCGAGGTAGTTGGGCAGCGGGGCGCCCGCCAGGTAGCCGCCGAGGAATCGGCGGAACTGGTCCTCAGGCCCGAAGACCAGGCGGCGGACGGTCGAGTGCAGGCCGTCAGCTCCGATGACGAGGTCGAACCGGTCGGCGGGGGCGTGCTCGAACGTCACCTCGATGCCGTCGGGCTCCTCGACGATCGTGTGAATCGAGTCCTCGAACAGGTACTGCGCGTCGTTTCGGGTGGCCTCGTAGAGGATGCTGGCCAGCTCACCGCGCATGACTTCGACGTGTCGGCCCGAGATGCCGGCGACCATGCGGCGCATTTCGATATCGACACCTCGGCCGTTGGTGCGCTGGAAGGAGACGATGTCGGTTCGGGTGCGGGCGTCCATCACTGCGGGCAGCACGCCGGTCCACTCGGCCACGTCCATCGCCGGCCCGAAGAGGTCCACCGCGTGGCCGCTGCTCCGCACCCGGGCGAGCGGCATCCGCTCAACCACCGTCACCGCGAATCCCTGCCGGGACAGCCAGTACGCCGCCGTCGGGCCTGCGACACTCGCGCCCGAGACCAGGACCCGCAACGGCCGCATCGGCATGTCGCCCACGTTACCGGCCGTGGAGCACGTGGCATGGGCGTGAGCCAACTGCGCCGTGGCGAGTTAGTTGCGCAAGTCTCGCCTGGTGAACCCGTAGAGCCCGATCGCGACGAGGATGAGGCTGATCGCCGTCATCGCCGCTGCACCGATCCAGTCGGGTGCCTGGTAGGGCACGGGGTTGAGGTGGGTGAAGGGCGAGAGTTGTTTGACGGGGTCTGGCCATTGCAGGTTTTCGGCGAGGACCTGGAGGAGAAATCCGCCGGCGGTGGGCAACGCGCCGATCGGCAGCACGGCCTGCGGGACCCAGCCGAGAGCGAGCAGGGCCGCGGCCAGGCTGAGCAGGGCGATCGGTAGAACGTTCAGCGTGCCGGCCAGGGCCGCGGTGCCGGCGAGATCGACGCCGACGATGATGGTGCCGGCCCAGGTGGCGAGGCCGGCGGTGACGGCCAGCAGCAGACAGCCGAGAGCGCCGGCAGCGGTTTCGGTGAGGTACCACCGTTGCCGAGAGACTGGTGCGGCGAACACCATGGTGAGTCGGCCGGCCTCCTCATCAGCTGCGCCGGCGCTGATGCGGCTGGCGGCGAAGAGGCCGATCGGGATGGCGAGCAAAGCGAACAGTGCGGCGACGTATCCCTCGACGGTGCTCAGCGAGGGAAATCCGGCCTGGGCGGCCAGTGCGGCGTATTGGGGGTTCTCGCTGAGGAACCGGGTCAGCGAGGCGGCGAGGAGCCCGATGAGCAGGAAGTACAGGCCGATACCGATTCCCCAGCCGGCGAGCGGGCCCAGCGACCGCCGTACTGCGTACCGGGGCAGGGAGCGCAGCAGCACCGTGCGGGCGCGGCGACGATCGGTGACCGGAAGGACGCCGGCGTGGAGATCCCGCCTCCTACTGGTGAGGACGACGGCGCCGACCAGCAGGACAAGGGCGGCCAGCAGCACGACCAGCGGCATGCTCTGGTTCGCGGCGAAGGGCTGACTGAGGCTGAGCAGCCCGAACGGGGACAGCCAATGCAGCCAATGGAGACTGTCGGCGCCGTCACCGATCACCCGAGCGAGCAGCCCTGTCCCGAACACGACAGCAGCCAAGCCGACCGCACGCCGGCGGTCGGGGATGAGCTGGCCGCTCAGCGCACCCAACGCCGCCATGCCCGCCCCGATCAGCGACAGGGCCACCCCGTAGCGGATCGAGCCTTCGAGGTCGGCGCCGGCCAGTCGCATCGCGACCGCGACGACACCGCCGGCCACCAGGGTGACGGCGATCACCACCCCCAGATGGGGGGCCACCAGTCCGGTGAGCCGGAACCGGCCGGCCAGTAGTTGGTCCCAGCGGCCGGCCTCCTCCTCTCCGCGGGTCACCCGGACCGCGGTGAGCACGGCCCAGACACCGAGCAGCACGGCCATCGGCGTCCCGGTTCGCCACACGGTGAAACCGCCGGCATCATCCAGGGCCACCGGTGTGCCGAACAGGATCCGGATCGCCGGATTTGCGGTCAGCGCTTCCAGCGAACCGGCATCGAACGACTCGCCGTACAGGCTGCGGTACTGCCACACGACAAGTCCCGACAGACCAGCCGCCACCATGATCACGATGAGCGCACCCCGCCGGACCAGGCGGATGGCGTGCCTGACCAGAGCCGGTCCCAACCCTGCAGCGGGAGGCCGATGCGCTAAACCTGCGGCCGCGATGGTGCTCATGGCCGGTCGCCGTAGTACTCCAGAAAGATTTCCTCCAGCGACGGTTCCCGGACACCGAGCGTGGCCGGTTCGGCGTCGGCCAACAGGCGCAGCGCCGGCCCGAGCGGACCGCTCACTTTCAGCAGCAGGCGGTCGTCTCCGGATTGTCGGATCTGCTCCACACCGGGTAGCGCGGCCAACGCCGCCAGGTCGGGGAAGCCGTGGGCGAACCGCACATCAATCTCGACGCGGCGCAGCCGGCGCAGATCGGCAAGTCCGGCGACTTCCACCAAGACGCCGCGGCGCAGAATGCCGACCCGGTCGCAGACCGCTTCCACCTCGCCCAGCTGATGCGAGCTGAGAAACACCGTCTGGCCGCGCTCCTGGGCCTCAGCCAGACACTCACGAAACGCCCGTTCCATCAACGGGTCCAGCCCGCTGGTGGGCTCATCCAACACCAACAGCGGCGCGCGGGTCGAGAAGGCGCCGACCAAAGCCACCTTCTGCCGATTGCCGGTGGAATACGTCCGCGCTCTACGGTCCAGGTCCAGTTCGAAACGCTCAACCAGCTGGGTTTGATACTTCTCGTCGCGAACCGGGCCGAGGTGGGCCATCAACTCCAAGGTCTCCCGACCGGTCAGATCGGGCCACAGCGCCACGTCGGCGGGCACATACGCCACATGCTGATGCGCCGAAGCCACATCTGCGACGGGGTAGCCGGCCAGCCAGGCGGCGCCCGAGGTCGGCCGGAGCATCCCCAGCAACAAGCGCATGGTGGTCGACTTGCCCGCCCCATTCGGACCAAGAAAGCCGAAGATCTCCCCCGGATCGAGGAGCAGATCGAGATCCTGCAGCGCCCAGACTGACCCGAACCGCTTGCTCAGCCCCTCACAGCGGATCGGCGCTTCCAAACGGTGCGGCATCACACCCACCGCTGGACGAATCGGCAGGGAACAGCGAACACGCCAACGGCTGCCATGAGGATGTGCCTTCCTGTCGCGCGGAAATAGACCGCCGACCAGGCTTCCCGGCACACCTGAGATGAGCATACGACGACAACCAGCGGCCCTCGACTTACCCGGTCACTACCGGTCCTGTCGGCCGATCACCTCGACACTCTCGTAGACGTCGGGGGTGCCGTCGTGATCGCTGTCTCGCTCCTCGGCTTCGCACAGCCGTCGATAGACCCGGTTGCGGGCACGCAACAGCACCGCCGCGAGCAGCGCGGCCAGCAGCGACCCGCACAGCACACCGAGCTTCACGTGTTCGTCCCGGGTGCCGTCGGCACCGAAGGCCAGATCACCGATGAGCAACGAGACGGTGAATCCGATCCCGGACAGCATCGATACCCCGAAGACATCGATCCAGCGAAGATCATCATCGAGCCGGGCGCGGGTGAAGCGGGCGACCAGGTACGTCGAGCCGAAGATGCCCACCGTCTTGCCGACGACCAGACCGACGACGATGCCCAGCGTCACCCGGTCGGTCAGCGACTCCGCCAAGCCGGCGCCCCCACCGATGGTCACTCCGGCGGCGAAGAACGCGAACACCGGAACGGCGAAACCGGCCGAGAGTGGGCGCATCCGATGCTCGAAGTGCTCGGCCAGACCGGGACCGGCGTCCGGGCCGCCGGCGGCCTGGCTGCGGATCACCGGGACGGTCAAGGCCAGCAGAACCCCGGCCACGGTGGCGTGCACTCCGGAGGCGTGCACCAGCGCCCAGGTCACGGCCGCCAGCGGGATCAGCAGCCACCACGAACGGACCCGGCGCTGCACCAGCAGACCGAACAGTCCCAGCGGTAGCACGGCCAGTCCCAACCAGACCAGGTGCAGGTCGCGGGTGTAGAAGATGGCGATGATCGTGATCGCCAGCACGTCGTCGACGACGGCCAGCGTCAACAAGAAGGTGCGCAAGGCGACCGGCAGATGGGTGCTGATCACCGCGAGCACGGCGAGCGCGAACGCGATGTCGGTCGCCGTCGGTATGGCCCACCCCTGCAACGCGCCCGGTTCACCGCCCAGGTTGACCAGCACGAACAGCGCCGCCGGTACCGCCATGCCGCCCACCGCCGCCACCACCGGCAACACTGCCCGGTGCGGATCGCGTAGATCGCCGGCGACGAACTCCCGCTTCAACTCCAAACCGGCCACGAAGAAGAAGATCGCCAGCAAACCGTCGGCCGCCCAACCGCCCAGACTCAGGTTGAGGTGCAGCGATTCCGGACCGATCGTGAAATCGCGCAACGCCGAATAGCCCGCCGACCACGGTGAATTGGCCCAGACCAGAGCGACGACCGTGGCCGCCAGCAGCAGGGCACCACCCACCGTTTCCCGGCGCAGCACCGCGGTGATCCGCGACGCCTCCGGCCACGTCCCGCGGGGAAACAACGTCGAACCGGACGGCGGGCTAGCCATGTGCTCTCCTGAAAATCGTCGACAGTGAAGTCGCCGACCAGACTTCCCGGCACACCAGGGCCTCATCCTAGGTCGGCATTGTGGTGGGTGACGACCAATGGGCGCCGGGGCTCAGGCCCGTACAGTGAGAGTTGGTGAGCCGGGAAGCCTGGTCGGCGGTATCTGTTGTCGTGCCGGGAGGTTGCTCGTGTCCAAGGTCGGTCTGTCATGCGAGTGCTGATCTACACGTTCGGGACCGAAGGCGATATCCAGCCCTACGTTGCGCTGGCCCGCGGGCTGGCTCGGGCTGGCCATGAGGCGGTCGTCTGCACGGCCGAAGGGTTTCGTCCACTGGTCGAGGCTCACGGGGTCGACTTCGTCCACATGGGCGACGAGATGCTCGAGCTGGTCCAAGGGGCGATGCCGGCCATGCGTGGACCCGGCGACGTAGGCACGCTGCTCAAGAGCATGACGGCAGCGATGCGGTCATCCCTGGAGGACCAGTGGGCCGCAGCCCAGAAGGTCGAGCCGACGGTCATCGTCTACCACCCGAAGGCCCTCGGCGGCTTCCACATCGCCGAACGGTTAGGGGTGGTCGGTGTGGCGTCACTGCCGCTGCCGTTCTTCACCCCGACCCGGGAGTTCCCCGTCCCGTTCATCGGCCACTGGCCGCTCGGCGGCCGCGCCAACCAACTCAGCTATCAGTTCAACCGTGTCACCGCCCTGGCGTACGGGGGCATGATCAACACCTTCCGCCGACGCACTCTCGGGCTGGGTCCGCTGCATCGGTGGGACGACTACCTCCACCACTCCGACGGTTCACCCGTACCGATCTTGTACTGCTTCAGCCGGCACGTCCGACCAATTCCGGCTGACTATCCGTCGCACGCCCACGTCACCGGCTACTGGTTCCTGGACGGTCAAGACTCCTGGGAACCGCCGGAGGAGCTGACCGAATTCCTCGACCGTGGCGACCCCCCGGTGTACGTCGGGTTCGGCAGCATGGGCTTCGCCAAGGACGCCGACGGGCGCCGGGAAGCCGTCGTCACCGCCCTGGCGCGGGCTGGGGTGCGCGGTGTGCTCGCCACCGGATGGGGCGGGTTGCCGGCGGCCGCCGCCGACCCGAACGTGATCACGATCGACAACGCGCCTCACCGCTGGCTGTTTCCCCGGGTGGCCGCGGTGGTGCACCACGGCGGCGCGGGCACCACCGCAGCCGGACTGCGGGCTGGCCGCCCGACGCTGATCTGTCCCTTCCTGGGCGATCAGCCCTTCTGGGGCCACCAGATCGAGCAACTCGGGGCCGGCCCGAAGCCGCTGCCCCAACGGCAGCTGAACGCCGATCGACTCACCCAACGAATTCGTGCACTCGTCGCCACTGCCCGGCTACGCCGACCGCGCCGCTGGCATCGCGCAACGACTGCGGTCAGAGGACGGCGTGGGCCGGGCGGTCGAAGTCCTCGAGTCCATCGAGCACGCCAGCCGCGCGAGCAGCCACTAACTCCACGGTCATCACTCGACCCCGGTAGGCCGAGCCGAACATCCGCATCAAGCTTGCCGATCAGCCGTGTTAGCGTCCAACCATGCGGGTAAGGCGGCTCTCGGACCCAGCCGTGTCGGCGCTACTCCTAGCCGTTGCGCTCCTACCTCTCTTGCTCTTGGCGCTGATGATGCGCTGGCTGGGCTTCTAGAGCAGGGCCGGTCGGCGACCGCCTCATCGAACCCGGGCTCCGGCAGGTTGAGCAAGCACTGGGTCGGATCGGGCAGCTGACCCAGATTCGCTTGCTGATCGCCCGGATCGCGGTGCAGACCGATGAACTGGTCATGACCGCCGAGCCAGCGCGATCGGTTAAGCTCAGCACTTCTATCGGAATGGCTATTGGCGCGCCGGGAAGTCTGGTCGGCACCATCGCTCAGCGTGCGCTGAGCCCGTCGAAATGGCTGGCCCATGATCTCCTTCCTGACGCTGGACTCCCGTACCGCGATCACGACGCGACCCGGGCGCGGCGGCGTACCGTGGAAGGGTGCATGCCGAGCAGATGGCGGAGGAGTCGCCGCTGGTCACTCTGGACACGAATGCGCTCGAGGCGGCCACACTCCTGGCGGAGCGACGGCTGCCGGCCTTGGTGGTCACCGGGGCCGACGGCTCACCGCATTCCATCCTGCCCGCCTCTCAGGTGGTCAGATTCCTGGTCCCCAGCTACGTACAGGACGACCCCTCCTTGGCCCGGGTGATGAACGAGTCCATGGCCGACCACGCCGGGGACAAGCTCGGCAGCAAACGGGTCCGCGACCTGCTGCCCAGCGAACCCCGGGAGCTGGCCGCGGTGAACTACGACGACACGATCATCGAGGTCGCCGCCATCATGGCCCGGTTACGCTGCCCGCTGGCGGCCGTGATGAAGGACGGCCGGCTGATCGGCGTGATCAGCGCCTCCCGACTACTCGAGCTGGCGCTCAAGCCGCACTGAGCCAACCTCACTGTAGGCCCGCCCGGCCCCGGCGACGGATGTCGAGCCGGTGATGACCGCCGTCGTCGCGGTCGCGGTGTTCGCTGTCGCCTACGTCTTCATCGCCACCGAACGGTTGCCGAAGACGGTCATCGCCCTCGGCGGGGCTGGCGTCATCCTCGGTGTCGGGGTGGCGACCTCGGAGGAGGCCTTCTACTCTCCCGAGACCGGGGTCGACTGGGACGTCATCTTCCTGCTGCTCGGCATGATGATCATCGTCGGGGTGCTGCGCCGTACCGGGGTGTTCGAGTTCGTGGCCATCTGGGCGGCGAAGCGAGCGAAGGGCTCACCCCTACGGGTGATGATTCTGCTGGTGCTGATCACCGCGGGCGCCTCGGCCTTCCTGGACAACGTGACCACGGTGCTGCTGATCGCGCCGGTCACCTTGCTGGTCTGCGACCGCCTCGCCGTGTCACCGATCCCCTTCCTGATCGCGGAGGTGCTGGCGTCCAACATCGGCGGCGCGGCGACCCTGATCGGCGACCCGCCCAACATCATCATCGCCAGCCGCTCCGGGCTGACCTTCAACGACTTCCTGCTGCACATGGCCCCGATGGCCGCGCTCGCGCTCGCGGCCTTCGTCGCCATGATCCCGCTGCTCTTTCGCGGCTCGTTCAGCGTCGATCCCGATCGGGTAGCCGACGTGATGGCCCTCAACGAACGGGAGGCGATCAAGGACCGTCGACTGCTGATCATCTGCGGAGCGGTGCTGGCCGCGGTCTTCACCGGCTTCATCGGCCACTCCGTCTTCCACATCGAGCCGTCCGTGGTGGCCTTGCTCGGCGCCGGCATCCTCGTCCTGCTGTCCCGTTCCCAGCCGCGCGACTTCATGGCCAGCGTCGAATGGGAAACTCTGCTCTTCTTCGCCGGTCTGTTCATCATGATCGGCGCCCTGGTCAAGACCGGCGTCATCGGTCAACTGGCCGACGCCGCCGCCCGAGCCACCGGCGGGGACCCGCTCACCGCCACCATGCTGATCCTGTTCGTCTCCGCGCTGCTCAGCGGCATCATCGACAACATCCCCTACGTCGCCGCCATGAGCCCCATCGTCCAGCAGTTGACCGAAGGCATCGCCGACCCCGTCCAAGCCGACGCCTTGTGGTGGTCACTGGCCATCGGGGCCGACTTCGGCGGCAACCTCACCGCGATCGGGGCCAGCGCCAACGTCGTCGTCCTCGGCATCGCCAAACGCTCAGGCTTCCCGATCTCGTTCTGGCAATTCACCAAGAAGGGCGCGATCGTCACCGTCGTCACCATCCTGCTCGCCGCCCCCTACCTGTGGCTCCGCTACTTCGTCCTCGCCAGCTGAGAGTCCCGGGCCGTATACTTCACATCATTGTGAACCATACGGTCGGGGGAGACGACGACCTGGACTCCGTCTTCACGGCGCTCGCGAATCCGCACCGGCGCCAGATCGTGCACCTGCTCGCTCTGCAGCCGGCATCCATCCAGCAGCTGGCCCAGCAGCTCGGCATCTCGCTTACGGCGATCCACCGGCACATCAGGGTGCTCGAGGACGCAGCCCTGGTGCAGCGAAAGAAGAGCGGCCGCGTCAACTTCCTCGCCATCAAACGGGCCACGATGCTCCGCGTGCAGGAGTGGGCCCAGCAATACCACGCCTACTGGGGCTCTGATCAGGAGACCTTGGAGAACTACGTCGCAGCAATCGAGCAAGCCGAGCGAACCAACACCAACACGGAAGGCTAGGAGCGACATCGATGAAGAAGTTCATGTTCTTATACAAGGGATTCGTCACGCCCACACCAGAGATCGGGCAAGCCTGGATGGAGTGGTTCGGCCAGGTCGGCGACAAGATGACCGACAGCGGCAATCCCGATGTCCAGCGGCGTCGAGGTGACGCCGGACGATGTGACTGAAATCGAGCTGGGAACCGAGTCGCTCACCGGCTACTCGATCGTGAACGCCGAAAGTATGGAGGCGGCGGTGGCAACTCGCGAAGACGAACCCGATGATCACCAGCGTCGTCGTCTACGAGCTGGCCCGCATGTAGCCGCCCAACCGAACGTGCCACCAAAGATCCGACATGGGCATTGCGGAGTTCGGCGCGGGCCGCCGAGATCCCTCGTGCCGTGCTTGTGCGCTGGCGGATGACTTACGCGACAAGGACGGCTGATGGGCTTATCGAAGATCATCTTCGGGTACACATTGGGTACACAAGAGACTCATCGACGACCAATAATCGCCATCACTGCCCAATGATCAAGTTCCCTAGTGGGAGCCATGTTCGAGCCCATTCGGGCTAGTCAGAGCGCGATGTGGATCGCCCTTTCAAGGCGGCAAGCGGGGCGTTCCTTTTGGGGAGGCTGAATTGTTGAGAGTTTCCGCTGCCGTCCTCAGCTAGGGCAGCTCGCAGAATCCGCTCCAATTTTGTCGAGTCCAGCTGACCGTCAAGCGGTAGGCGCGTCCTTAGGGATGCATGACGGCAGATGAGCCCACACCCGGGTCGAGATTCATCCACAGGTTGGTGCACGCCGAGACGGACGTGCGGTCGGCCGGGCTTCATGAGGTCAGCGGCATTCGGGAGCAGGGGAGTGGTGGTTGTGGACGGTGAGACGACAGAGACCGTGGCCGGGGTGGTCCGGTTGCTGCGGCGGGCCGCCGCCTTGGCGTGGATGCGCGCCGACGCCGAGGGTCCGCGGTCTTCGCGGCAGCTGGTGGCGCTGGGCATCGACCTGGTCGTCGAGGAGGTCCGGAACCTGCTTCCCGACAGTGTCGATGTGACCAGCCCGGCCCCGGTCGGGAATCACGAGGTCGGGTTGTTGCAGTCGGCTGAGCAACTGCTCGGCACCATCATCGGCGTCCCGGCGGCTTCGGATGCGGCGCGTCTTCAGGTGCGGGTGGCTGAGCTGGTGGGGGAGGCGAACCCCTATGCCGGCGCATGATCGCCGCACACCGGCGGAACTGCTCGCCGAGGCCGATCAGATGGCCCGGCTCCTGCTCCTGGATGTGAGCGGCCACTCGGCGCCGGCGATGCTGCGGGCCTTCCCCACCCTGGTGGAGGCCGCGGCACAGCTGTGGTCGGTGCTGCCCGGCACGGGTCAGAGCGAATGGCCGGGCGTTGATCCGATGTTCCGGCTGGTCGCGGTGGCCCGCGGCATCGACCGCGCCCTCGACGGCGGGCTGTGGCCGGGTCAGGGGCCCAGCGATGAGCGGCTGCTGATCATGGCCGGAAACCTCACCCGGGCCGCCGAGATGATCAACCAGCCGGTCCCGGCGGGCCAGCCGGATCCCGCACCGGGGGCATGGGGTGATCGGGCTGATGGGCGCAGCCACACCATGCACGTGCTGTACGTGACCGCCCACGGCGTCACGGTCGGGCTGGCCGAGCACGCTCAGATGGTCAGCGGGCAGCTGCGCCGAGACAGTCTCCGCAAGGTCCCGTCGCAGCTCCGCTATGACCCGGCCGAGCCGGACGCGGCCCGAGCCATGATCAGCCGGCTCGACGTGTTCGAGCAGATCGCCGGACGCCAGCTGTTCGGATCCAACCAGCGACCGGCGGATGAGCCGTTGTCGGTGACGGACCGGTTGGCGTCGGCGTTGGCGGTCTGGGACATCCAAGGTCACCGCAGCCTCGCCGCCCATCCGAGCCCGCCGAACCTCACCTGCGTCGCCCGCGTCCAAGCCCTGATCGCCACCACCAGCGGAGTCGTGGCCGAAGCCGCGACCCAGCTCGGACTGGTCGAGCCCGCCGCCGCTGAGCGGTTCACGACCCTCATCGACACCAGCCAGATCGCGTGGACGCGGGCCGCGAACCGCTGGTCGGAGCTGATCAACCCGGCCGTACGCACCGACCCGAAACTGCTCGGCGCCGCCAGCGAGGTACGGGCCGCGCTCGCCGCGGCAGCCCACGACCAGATGGGCTGGGCGGCCGCTGACGTGATCGCCGCCCGCCTCAACGTGCCGACCGCCGTCGCGCAGCTGCAGCTCGCCACGGCCGCGGCGGTCGACATGGCTCATCTGACCCGTGACATCGCCCTCACCGAGGCAACGCTGACCGGCCCGGCCCGGACAATCGCGATGCGCGCCCAATCCGACGTCGAGCGGGACGTCGACCGGGGCGAGAGCCGCTACCTCGGCGTCGACTGGGTCACCGCCGGCGACGTCCGCACCAACCGGATCATTCCCATCCCCGACCCGGTCCGCCGCGGACTCGTCGACACCGCAGACCAAGTGATCGCCACCGCAGGCCAAGCTGCGGCAGCGGCAGCCATGCTCACACCCCCAGAACGAGCCGAACAGGCCATGCGCAATGCTGCGACGACGCGATCACGCCAAGCGGCAACGCCATCACCGCCGATCCCATTGCCGGAACGACCAGCCCCCAGTCGATGAGCTAACCGGCGTCCGAGGAGCGGACAGCAGCCAACTGCCGCGAATGCGCCACAGATGGCCTCTGCAACTGGGCCGGCACCAGATGATCGGCACCTTCGGCGCCGCCCCCCGCTTCATCGCTCGCCGTTGCCGTTGAGCCGTGGATTGACCGCCACCTCGCGGCGGGCGATCATCAGATCCTCGTGACGAAGGCCAAGGCGCTGGCTACCTCGGGCGCTACCGTCGGACGGGTCTACAGCCCCCTCGGCTTTGCATTCCTGCAACCCATGAATTCGGCCGAGCCATCCAGCTCGGACTGGGCTAGGGGAATGCTGCCCGAACTGCAGCTCGCACAATTGGGGTCCAAACACTGACACCGCTCACGCCGGCAGCCCGCGTCGATGTCCCCCTTTACTGGCAGCAGTGGCGCCTAACCTCTACCGCACTGGACCACGTCGCCCTCGGCACTCACCGATGCCGCACAGGCCCTCCAGCCCCAGCCGGCACCCGCCCGCCGCCAAGACCTCCCCGGAAAACGCCGAAGCAAAAAGGGGCCCAACCCCACAGAGCAAGGACAAGGAGGACTCCGCCGACGCCGTGCTCGACGAGATCGCCGCGCGCCAGGCCACGCGCCTCGTCATCGGCATGAAACGCCGAACGCCGGTCGGCAAAGCGATCCTCGGCAGCCTGAGCCAGCGACTGCTGCTCAACAGCCCAGTCCCGGTGCTCGCCGTCAAGCTGCCCGAAGACGAGTGGCCGTCGAGCTCCTTCGATAACCTGCCCGCCGGAATGCGCCGCGTCACCGGCTGAACGATTCGACCACGACAGTGAAATTCGAAAAAAGGAACAGATCCCATTCGACGTCGACCCGATCAACGCTCACGAGATCCAATGGGAGTGGGTGCCGAATTGGGTGGCTTGACCCCATGTCGAGCAGGGCAATGGCGTCGTCGATCTCGGTATTGAAGCGGAAGGTGCCGAGCAACAGCCCATGGAGTCCGGCGCCCGACTCGCACAGATAGGCAGAGGCCGGGTGCACATTTGTGCTGCCTCATCGACACGAGGTGCCCCAGCAGGACGGCTACATCCGCCATGGCGCCACCGGTGCGATCACCGACAGCGCCGGCGGCTACGCCGCGCTCATTTGTTTCCCGACGACACCGCATTCTCAACGTCGAACACAAGATCGACTTGATACCCCGCCAGAGATCACCTGTTGGCCGAGGGTGTGGGTCCTGAAACAGGGCGCAGCCTGACCGCCTGTCGGTTGTTAGTCTTCGCCGCGCGACACCAGCGAACCCTGATCGCCGCCGGTGAGCAAACACTTATCCGCCTCCAGGACCGGACCACGTCGGGCTCCCGCCTAGCAGCCCGCCGCGCCGATCTATACGCTGGCCCCGAACACGGTCTGGCGTTGCGATAGCCCTGATCGTGGCTGCGGCCGGCCATCCCGCCTCCGATGACGGCGACGCCGATCGGCTTGGACATGGGTCTCCTCATGTACGCCTGCTGTAGATTTCAGCCGTGCGGGCGGTTTCGTTAGCGCTGCTGTGGGCTGCGGTGCTTTGCGGTGGTGCGGGCGTGTTCTTTGCCTTTCTGCTTTACGACTCGCGTATTGGGGACCCGCCGGAACTGGTCTATGCCGTGGCCGCGACGGTCCTCCTTGTGCTGGCTGGAGGAGCTGTCCTGATGCTGATTGCGCTTCGCGGCGTCGCGCGGATGCTAAGCGAATTGGACCGTTGAGCCGCGGCACGCGTTGACTGAAGTCGCTCGGCCGAGAAGTCCTCATTCGGGCGTGCTTCGACTTGTCGGCGGTGGTCTCAACCGGCACCACACGCCGCTCGGTCGCGCTGGCGCGGGCGGCGTCGAGGACCTCGAGGGTGCTGATCGCCTCGGCGGCGGGCACGGGTTGAGCCGCGTTGCCCAGCGCGGCGGCCGCGAACTGGCTGTAGAAGTCCTGGTACGCGCCTTGCTCGGAGGGGACCTTGATCGACTTCTCGCCCGCGATCGTCAGTGTTCCCCAGCGGGCTTCGACCTCGCGACCCCAGCCTTCAAGATCATCTATCGGCTTCTGGCCCGCGAACACCGCCTGGGCCTGCACGTCGGTCTGGTCGGAAACGTAGCTGCCGCGAGAACCCAGCAGGCGGAGTTCCCTGGAGACCAGGCCGCTCAGTTTGCTGGAGGACAGGTAGGAGCGGACGCCACTTCGATGGGTGATCGCGATAACGAAACCGGCGTCGGTCCGTACGCCGTCTTCGTCGATCCAGTCGAGGTTCGCGTACACGCTCGCCGCCGGCCCGAACAGCCACAGGGCCTGGTCGACCAGGTGGCTGCCAAGATCACGAAGCAGCCCGCCCTCCGGGCCTCGCTCCAATGTGGCGGGGTCGTCCTGGTCCAACCGGGAGTCGAATCGCCAGATGTCGCCGAGGTGTTGTTCAGCGAGGACTTTGCGCAGCGTACGGATGTCGGCGTCCCAACGCCGGTTGTGAAAGACACTCAACATCACGCCGGCGCCATCGGCCGCCCGCACCAGCTCGCGCGCTGCGGCGGCACTCGGCGCGAAGGGCTTGTCGGCAATGACATGGATCCCCCGGCCGACAGCTTCGAGCACCAGCTCCCGACGGGTCGCCGGCGGCGTCGAGATGGTGACCGCGTCCACGCCGCTGTCGATCATCTCGGCCAGCGAGCTGAAGATCGGCGTGCTCGGCCAGTCGGCCTGCGCCTGCGCGACGGTCGCCGGCGCCCGGGCCACGATCCCGGCCAGCTCGCAATCAACAGCAGCCTCGATGTAGGGCGAGTGGAAGTTCTTCCCCCCAGTGCCGTAGCCCACTAGTCCGATGCGCATCTGCGTCTCCGTTCGGCAGTCCCTGGTGGCCTCATGATCATCCGGGCGCCGATCGGCGGTGGTCGAGAGGTGGCCCAGACCCGAGTTGCTACTCGTATGATTCCTGCACTTGTCCAATTGACAAGACAAACTGCGGGCTGACCATACAAGAATTCAAGAGCTATGTATGGTCGGGAGCCAGGCGTTCACACCGCGACGAGGGTGCCAGAGGCGTCGGCGCCATGGACACATCGACCGGCGGCCCGACGCGTGTCGGTGTTTCACGTCCGCGCAGCAGATGAGGTTCTGAGATGAGCGACAACACTGAGTGGTACAGCTCAGGCCGGGTGACCTTGAACGACGTCGCCAAGCAGGCGGAGGTGTCACGGGCTCTGGTGTCGATCGTGATGCGCGATGCCCCAGGCGCCAGCGCCGCCACCCGCGAGCGGGTGAAGGCGGTGGCGCGGCAGACTGGGGTATCGACCTGACGTCCGGGCCCGTTCTCTCGCGGGCCAGAAGTCTCGTCTGATTGGCGTCATGTTCGGCGTCGGGGTCGGCCAGTTCCAATTTGATCTGCTCGACGGGCTGTATGCCGCTGCCGAGCAGCACCGCCTCAGCTTGATCCTCAGCGCGCTGACGACGCGGACGTGACGAGCGTCAAGCGGCCGAGTCCCTGCAGGACTTCCGATTCGACGCCCTCATCATGCTCGGGCCGCCGACGCCGAAGCCTCTGCTGGCGGGCAAGGTGCCCATCGTGGTGCTCGGCTGGCAGGTCGATGATCCGGCCGTCGATGTGGTGCGCACCTCCGACGAGCACGGCATGGCCCAGGCTGTGGACCACCTGGTCGGTCTAGGACACCACCGGATCGCCCACATCGACGGAGGTGCCAGTGTCATCGCCGACCTCCCGGCGTGATGGATATGCGATGGCCATGCAGCGCGCGCGGGCTGGGTACCGAGATCCGCATCATCCCTGGCGGCCAGTCCCAGTTGGACGGTCAGCGCGCTGCCCGCGTTCTGGTGGAGGAGGGCGACCTTCCGACGGCGATCGCCGCCTACAACGATGACACGGCCGTGGGCGCGATGGGTCTGTTGGCCCAGCAGGGGATCGACGTGCCGCGGCCGACTTTCGATCGTCGGGTGGGACGACAGCGAAGCGGCCGCCCTGTCGCCCGTGGGCCTCACCAGCGTGGCTCAGCAGCCGGCTGAGATGTCTCGTCTGGCCGTTGAGCGGATTGTCGCTCGCATCGAGCAACGCCGGGTCGAGGGTCACCAGATCGTCTTGGAGCCCGAGTTGATCGTCCGATCGAGCACCGGGAAAGTTCCAACGCCTAATGTCTTGACATAGTCGTTTGCGCAGTTCTATTGTCAGTCTCGAACGGTGTTCTAGAGCGATCTAGTGATGTGGCCATGACCTCCAGCGTTGGACCTCTCGCAGCACCGTTCTCAAGGGGGAGGCTTCATGACGATTGGTATTGCCGTGATCGGAGCGGGGATGGCGGGCCGGGCGCACGCCGCCGCCTACCGGACCGCACCGACGCTCTACCAGTCCACCTTGCCGCCGCTGCGGTTCGTCTCTATTGGTGACGTGAGCCCGGAGTTCGGCTCGCTGGCGGCGCGCCGCTTCGGGTACGAGCGGTCCGACACCTCCTGGCAGGCGATCGCGGAGAACAAGGACATCCACGTCGTCAGCGTGGTCGTCGCCAACTCCCTGCACCGCGAGATGGTGGAGGGTTTGCTCGCCGCCGGCAAGCACGTGCTCTGCGAGAAGCCGCTGAGCGACACGCTGGAGGACGCTCGGGCGATGGCCGACGCCGCCCGCAGCGCCGACACGGTGGCGAGGATTGGCTTCACCTTCCGCCGTGCGCCGGGTGTCGCCGCGCTTCGCGAACTGGTCACCTCGGGCACGTTGGGTCGGGTGCTGCATGTCGACGCCCGGTACTGGTGCGACTACGCCAGCGACCCTCAGGGCCCGATCAGCTGGCGGTACCGGGGAGCTCCCGGGTCGGGCGCTCTGGCTGACATCGGCAGCCATGCCGCCTACCTGGCGGAGTTCTTGTGCGGCGACGTCCAGGAGGTCAGCGGCGGCCGGTTCGCCACGGCGATCACGCGAGCGGCCGACGCCGTTGGGGTCGGTGATCGGCCACGGTCAAGCCGCGGTCAGCGACACGTACGAGCCCGTGGAGAACGACGACTACGCCAGCTTCAGCGCCAAGTTCGAGAACGGCGTCGGCGTCGTGCAGGTCTCCCGCGTCGCCGCCGGCCACCCGAACGGCCTGGCTCTCGAGGTCTTCGGCGACCAGGGCGCCGCCATGTGGGCCCAGGAGCGGCCCGCTGAGTTCCAGCTCATGTTGAACGAGGGTCCCCGGGAGCCAGGGGATACCGACGCGTCATCATCGGCCCCGACCACCCGTACGTCGCCGGCGGGCTGCCGATGGATGCCCCCGGAGTGGGCCTCGGTCAGAACGATGGCTTCGCCTACCAGGCGCGCGCCTTCCTGGAGGAGGTCGCCGGGATCGACGAGGCCGACTCGCTGCCCCGAACTGCGTCCTTCGACGAGGGCGTGCATAACATGGAGGTGCTCGCGGCGGTCACCGAATCGGCTGCTCACGAGGGGAGCGTCGATCGAGGTTCGCGCCCCAGCGCAAGCTGGCTCTGCAGGAATCGGGGTGCCCCGCGATGAAGTTCGGTGTCTACAACGCGATCCTGCACGACCGCACGCTCCCGGAGGCGATCAAGGTCATTGCCGGGCTCGGCCTGACCGGCATCGAGCTCAACTCGGGTGGCTTCCTGCCCGCGGTGCACATTCCCACCTTCGACGACATCCTGACCTCCGACGACGCCCGGGATGACTTCCTCGGGTTGTTCGAGGGCACGGGCGTCGGCGTCGCCGGCTTGAACTGCAACGGCAACCCGCTGCACCCCGACCCGGCGATCGGGCCAAACCACGCCGAGGACATCCGACGCAGCATCCGGCTGGCGAATCGACTGGGTCAACACCGGGTCGTCACGATGTCTGGCCTGCCGGCCGGTGAGCCGGACGGGAAGCGACCCAACTGGATCGTGAATGCCTGGAATTCCGGCGCGCTGGACGTCCTCGATTACCAGTGGGGGGTCGCGGAGCAGTTCTGGCGGGAGATCGACCGCGAGGCGGCCGACCTCGACGTGCAGGTGGCGCTGGAACTGCACCCACAGAACCTGGTCTTCAACCCGGCCGGCATGCGTGAGCTCGTGGAGCGCACGAGGGCCACCCATATCGGGGTCGAACTGGACGCATCGCACCTGTTCTGGCAGTGGATGGACCCGGTCGCCGTCGCCCAGGATCTTGGCCCCTTGGTCGTTCACGCCGCGGCCAAGGATGTTCGCATCAACCCGGCCGCCGCCGTCTACGGCGTGCTCGACAATCGGTTCCGCCGGCTCGGACCAGAAGAGATCCGGGTCAACCTCGGCGGGGATGAGTGGGCGAACGAGTGGCCGAAGGACGCCGCGTGGGACTTCGTGGCCCTCGGCCGCGGGCACGACGCCGTCTACTGGTCGACCTGGCTCGCCGCACTGCACACCATCGACCCCGACATGCTCGTCAACATCGAGCACGAGGACGTCAGCCTCGGCCGTATCGAAGGCCTCGAAGTGGCTGCGAAAGTCCTGCTCGACGCCGCCCGCCGCGCGGGAATCCCTACCTGACCACCCGCAACCAATCACACCGGCTTACTCGGTCACACAGCTAGGTCTGGCTTGCTCCCAAATAGGGCTTGCGGAATGCAGGTCCATCTCCGACGGCCCGGGCCGAACCCGCGGCCACGAAAGGAATCGACGATGATCCCACGCTCAACACGCACCCGCCTCCTCTTTGTCATCGCTGCGGTGGTCAGCTGCATTTGCGCTTGCCGCTTGTAGTGGGGGTGGTGCGCCGCCGTCGACTGATTCTGGGGGGCAGGGTGGTGGTGGTGATTCGGGTTACACGTTCGCGATGGTCACTCATGAGACTCCGGGTGACACGTTCTGGGATCGGATTCGTGCGGGGGCGGAGCAGGCGGCGAAGGATACGGGGTCGACGTTGAAGTATTCGGCTGATCCGGTTGGCGACCAAGCAGGCCACGTTGATCCAGGGCGCGATTGATGCGAAGGTTGATGGGATCGCGACGACGTTGGTGACTCCGGATGCTTTGATCCCGACGGTGAAGAAGGCGGTGGCGGCCGGCATTCCGGTCGACAGCTTCAACTCGGGCACCAACTTCTACCAGCAGGCCGGCTCGATTGCCCATTTCTCCTCTGATGAGAAGTTGGCTGGTCAGCAGGCCGGGGAGAAGGCGAAGGCTGCTGGGGCGACCAAGATTTTGTGCACGATCCAGCAGACCGGGTCGGTGGCGTTGGAGGATCGTTGTGCCGGTGTGAAGAGCGCCTTCCCGGAGACGGAGAACATCCAGGTCAACGGGCAGGACGATTCCGCGGTCACCTCCTCGATCCAGGCCAAGCTGGCCCAGGACAAGGACATCAACTGGATCATCACCTTTGGAGCGGCGCAGGCGTTGGACGCTATGAAGGCGGTTGATGCGGTGAAGAGTGAGGCCAAGATCGGAACTTTCGATCTGAACAAGGAAGCGGCGGAGGCGGTGAAGGCCGGGAAGATCCAGTTCTGCATCGACCAGCAGCCGTATCTGCAGGGCTACCTGGCGGTCACCCAGCTCTACCTCTACAAGAAGAACGGCAACATCCTCGGCGGCGGTCAGCCGTCGCTGACTGGCCCGTCGTTCGTCGACACCAGCAACGTCGACGCCATCTTGCCGTTCATCGACCAAAACACCCGTTAGTCCCAGTCCAGGGGGCTGGACTTCGCGCCGGCCCCCTGGCCGACCCGTACCTGATCGGAGCCACCATGAGTCAAACTGTCAAGACTCCCCCAGCGGCCGCGCCGTCGGAGTCATCGAACCGAGTCACGCTGGGTCTGTCGAATCGGCTGCTGGCCCGCCCAGAGGTCGGCGCCCTCGTGGCCGCTGTCGTGATCTTCATCTTTTTCTTGATCGTGGCGCCGTCGTTTCGTTCGCCGGCGTCGTTCTTCACTGTGCTGTACACGTCCTCGGTCATCGGCATCGTCGCTGTGGCGGTCGGCATGTTGATGATCGGTGGCGAGTTCGATCTGTCGGCCGGTGTCCTGGTCGCCTCGGCCGGGCTGCTGAACGCCATGTTCTGCTACAACCTCGGCATCAACTTGTGGGTCGGTGCGCTGCTGTCGCTGGTCCTCTGCCTGGGCATCGGTTTCCTCAACGGCTATCTGGTGATGAGAACGGGGATTCCATCGTTCCTGATCACCTTGGGCACCTTCTTCATCCTGCAGGGCGCGAACCTCGGCGTGACCAAGCTGGTCACCGGATCGGTGTCGTCACCGAACATCAATCAGATGGACGGGTATGCGTCGCTCAACTGGATCTTTGCTCACACGTTCCAGATCGGCTCGGTCCAGTTGAACATCAGCGTTCTGTGGTGGCTCCTGTTCGTGGTGGTGTCGCAGTACCTCCTGCTGCGCACCAAGGTCGGGAACTGGATCTACGCCGTCGGCGGAAACGCCGCTTCGGCCCGCGCGGTCGGTGTGCCGGTCACCCGGGTCAAGGTCGGGCTGTTCATGACCGTCGGGTTTCTCGGCTGGTTCGCGGGCATGCACCTCCTCTACAACTTCAACGTCCTCCAGGCCGGCATCGGTCTGGGTAACGAGTTCATCTACATCATCGCCGCGGTCGTGGGTGGCACCTTGATGACCGGCGGCTACGGCAACTCCATCGGCGTCGCGATCGGTGCCTTCATCTTCGGCATGACGCAGCTGTGCATCGTCTATGCGGGCTGGGATCCGAACTGGTTCAAGGCCTTCCTCGGCGTCATGCTGCTGCTCGCGGTGATCGTGAACCTGTACATCAAGAAGCTCTCCACGACCCGAAAGGTGGGCTAGTCATGACTGACACCCTCCAAGAGCACGCCGACCCGACCCTGCACAAGGGCGAGCCGCTGGTCCAGATGAAAGACGTCGGCAAGACCTACGGCGCCATCCGCGCCCTCAAAGGCATCAACTTGACCGTGAACGCCGGCGAGGTGACCTGCGTCCTCGGCGACAACGGCGCCGGCAAGTCGACCCTGATCAAGATCATCTCCGGTCTGCACCCGCACAACGAAGGTGAACTCCTGGTCGACGGCGCGCCGGTTTCCTTCTCCTCACCGCGGGAGTCCCTCAGCCACGGCATCGCCACCGTCTACCAAGACCTCGCTGTGGTCAGCCTGATGGAGGTGTGGCGGAACTTCTTCCTCGGCTCGGAGCTGACCGGCAGCAAGTTCCCGCTGGTCCGGACTCAAGACCAAGGAGATGAAGCAGATCGCCGATGAGGAACTCCGCAAGATGGGCATCGTGGTCAAGGACATCAACCAGCCCATCGGCACCCTCTCCGGTGGCCAACGCCAATGCGTCGCGATCGCCCGCGCCGTCTACTTCGGCGCCCGCGTCCTGATCCTCGACGAGCCCACCGCCGCCCTCGGCGTCAAGCAATCCGGCGTGGTGCTCAAATACACCGCCGCCGCCCGCGACGCCGGCCTCGGCGTGGTATTCATCACCCACAACCCCCACCACGCCTACCTCGTCGGCAACCACTTCATCATCCTCAAACTCGGCCAGGCCGTCCTCGACAAGAAAAGCGGCGAAGTCACCCTCGACGAACTCACCCGACAAATGGCCGGCGGCGACGAACTCACCGAACTCAGCCACGAACTCCAGCGCTAGCCCGGAACGACTAGGAGATCAAACACAATGACAGTCGCGCTCGCCCACCAGGCATCGTCACCCATCGGCCACGTCGCTCTACGAGAGGCTGCGCGAGAGGCGAAGTTGCGATACACCGATCTGGCCGTCATCCACGTCGTCGAGTCGGTGGATCTCGACCTCGCCGACGCGCATCGAGCCGGCCTCGCCGACGAGGTGGACAAGGTACTGGTCGAATGCGGAATGGCTGAGGTGCCTTGGCGTGTCGAGCTGGCGGCCGGAGCCAACGATGACATCCCCGGCACCGTGCTGGCTTTCGCCAACGCGGTCGGCGCCGAGATCCTGGTCATCGGAGCTCGCCGACGCTCCCCGGTGGGGAAGTTTCTGCTGGGAAGCGTGACCCAGACGATCATCCTCGACGCTGACATGCCGGTCGTCGTGGTCAAAAATGACCGTTAGCCCGTCCAGGATGAGATCGGGGAAAACGCCTCCGTAATCGGCGCCGCGCTTAGCTGATCTACGCCGCCCAATAACCGTTTCGTATAACCAGCACACCGGTACCAAAGGAGAATTCGTGTCAAAGGAACTGCGGATCGCCGTCCTGGGTGTGGGCATGATGGGCGCGTTCCACGTGGAGGCGTTGAGCAAGCGGGTGCGCGGCGCGAGGGTCACCGTGATCAACGACTATTTCCCGGCCAAGGCGGCGGAGGTGGCCGGGTCGGTCGGGGCCCGGGTGGTGGCCGATGCGATCGAGGCGATCAATGATCCCGAGGTGGACGCGGTGCTGATCGCCTCCCCGGGGGCGGCGCACGATGAGCAGGTCCACGCCTGTTTGGATCGGGGTGTCCCGGTGCTGTGTGAGAAGCCGCTGACCACCGATGTCGCCTCGGCGTATCGGATCGTGCAGAAGGAGGCGGCGCTTGGCCGGTCGTTGATCCAGGTGGGGTTCATGCGGCGTTTCGACGCCGAGTACGTCGCGCTTGAGGAAGTTGATCGCCGAGGGCGGCCTGGGCAATCCGTTGATGCTGCATTGCACGCACCGCAACCAGATGGTGGGTGATCATTTCACGTCCGAGTTCATGATCCGCGATTCGGTGGTGCACGAGGTGGACGCGGCCCGGTTCTTGTTGGATGAGGAATTGACCAGCGTGCAGGTGATCAAGGGGGCGGCGACCAGCATCGCGCCGGCCGGCACGGCGGATCCGATGCTGGTGATCTTCGAGACCGAGTCCGGCCGGATCGTCACCGACGAGATCTATGTGCGGACCCAGGTGGGGTACGAGGTGCGGGCCGAGGTGGTGGGGGAGCGGGGCAGCGCCACGATCGGGCTGGACCAGAACCTGCAGGTCAAGTCCGCGGACGGGCGCTGGGGTGGCCGGCTGACGCCGAGTTTCGTGGAGCGGTTCGGCGCCGCGTACGACACTCGAACTGCAGCGCTGGGTCGACGCCGCCCGGGCGGGCACCATCGACGGCCCCGGAGCCTGGGACGGGTACGCGGCGGTGGCGGTCTGTGACGCCGGCGTGCAGGCGGTCCGCACCGGTCAGAAGGTGGCGGTCCACCTGGAGCCCCGACCGGCGGAGCACGCGCGAGGTCAGCCGTGGCGGTCGGCCAGTCGAGCGCCGGCCGGCCTATCACCCCCGCCCTCGGATCTCGAGGCGGCGCCGGCCATGAAACTGGCGCTGGATCCGCAGATGTTCTTCTCGACCAGCTCGGTGTACGAGCTGCCGGACATCGTGGCCCGGCTGGGTTATGACTGGATGGAGCTGTCGCCGAAGGCGGATTTCATCCCGTTCTTCAAGTACCCGCGGGTCGACGACGCCGGGGTCAAGAAGCTGAAGAAGATCGCCTCCGATGCCGGGGTGGGTATCGCGTCGGTGCTGCCGGTGCAGCGCTGGTCGGGTCCGGACGAGGACCAGCGGCAGGCGGCGGTCCGGTCCTGGAAGCGGCTGATCGAGATCACCGTCGATCTGGGTGTGGAGGTGATCAATTCGGAGTTCAACGGCCGACCGGAGGCACCGGAGACGGCGGAGGCGCAGTTCTTGAAGTCGATGGACGAGCTGTTGCCGATTATCGAGTCCGAGGGTCTGCAGCTGATCATCGAGCCGCACCCGGACGACTTCATCGAGGACGGCTTGGAGGCGCTGAACCTGATCCGCGGCCTCAACGCCGACTGGATCGGCTTCCTCTACTGCACCCCGCACGCGTTCCACCAGGGCCACGACCCGGCGACGATCATCCAGGCCGGCGGCGAGAAGGTCCGCTACGTCCACCTGGCCGACGCCTGGAATCACCTCACCTCGAACGGGTTGCGCTACATCTCCAACCCGCCGGGCAACACCACCCGGGTCCATCAGCACATGGAGATGGGCCGCGGCGAGGTGGACTTCGATGCGGTGTTCGCCGCGTTGGCCGCGGTCGGTTTCGACGGTGTGATCAGCAGCTGTGTATTCGGCTGGGAAGAAGACGCGCACGGCGTGTCCGAGCGGCAGCGTGACCGAGCGCTGGCGCTGATCGGTAAGCACTTCGGCAGCGACGCCGAGGCGGCGGTCACCTCCAGCCGCCAGCCCAGCTCGAACCACGTCTAGGCGGCGAGGCCAGGCACCGACTCGACATCCAGTAGAGCGGCAATCAGCAAAATCATCTGCTCGTCTTGCGGTGTCGGCTTGCGGCCGTACGGTCCACGGAGCCGGCCCAGATCCACCGCGATCCGCACCAGGGCCATCCGGAAGTCCGGCCCGGTCGGCGGCCCGACCCGATCCAGCGCCCGGAGCACATGGCTCAGCCCGGAGACCACGGGCCGATCATCAAGCTCGAACGCCAACAGCAGCCCGGTCCGGTCGGTGGTGGTGGAGATGAGCAGGTCACGGGCCGGCTGCGGCGTACGTAGGGTCACGGCAACGACCGTGTCCCAGAATGCGGCGAGCTCGTCTGGGTCGAAGCGGCTGTAGGAGCCCGCCAGCGCGCTGAGCACCCACACCGGGCCCAGCTGCAGGGTTCGCAGGTCCTCAGACGAGAGGTCCATCCTCACTCACCGCCTTCGTCGATGGGGCAACTCTCCGCCACGGACGGGTGTCAGGCAACCTCAGCGGCTCAACTGCCGCAGGCACCAGCCGTACAGACCTGGATCGAACTAGCGCACCGTGACTGGATTACATCCCCCAACCGAGCCGCGCGACGTCATCGACACTGCAGATTCACCGAGCCGCATCGGACGGTTGTCGTCGAGTCCCTCCGCTGCTACTGAAAGTAACTCGGCACGAGATGTTGGAACTGATAGAGGCCCGATCGCCTACCCTCAGCATTGGTCGCGTCGCGCGGCTATCAACCGACACCAACCGTCTGACGCTTGGAGCAGCCGATGCTGACCGCACGTTACGCAGGCCACCGCAGCATTCGGATCGAGGAGCACCAGGCCAGCCCGCCGTCGACCGGCGAGGTCCAGATAGCAGTGGCCTATACAGGGCTCTGTGGCACCGACCTGCACATTCTGCACGGCCACATGGACGCCCGCATATCTACCCCGCAAGTCATCGGGCACGAGATGAGCGGGACGATCGCGGCCATCGGCGACCAGGTGGATGGTTGGAGCGTCGGCGATCCGGTCACGGTGATGCCGCTGATTTGGGATGGCATCTGCCCGGCCTGCGAGGCGGGTCACGTCCACGTCTGTCACAGTCTGGCCTTGTTTGGCATCGACCGCCCAGGCTCGCTACAGGAACGTTGGAACGTCCCAGCTCACACACTGGTCAGATTGCCCAAGGACATGCCGCTCAGTCATGCCGCCCTGGTCGAGCCGACGGCGGTCGCGGTGCACGACGTGCGTCGAGGAGATGTGCAGCGCGGGGACAAAGTCGTGGTCATCGGCGGGGGGCCGATCGGGGTACTGATTGCGTTCGTCGCGCGCGAGATGGGGGCAGAGCCCATGGTCGTCGAGATCGACGAGCAGTCGGCTCGCGACCGTCAGCGGGTTCGGCTTCCGAACGCTGAACCCCAGCACCACCGATCAAGTGGGGGCGGTCAACGAGTGGACCGGTGGGGCGGGGGCCGATGTCGTGTTTGAGGTCTCGGGTTCGTCGGCTGCCGTGCTGTCTGCGACATCATTGGCGAAGGTTCGCGGTCGACTCGTCGTGGTTGCCATACATCCCGTTCCCCGCGAGATCGACCTGCAGAGGGTGTTCTTGCGCGAGCTGACGATCGTCGGTGCTCGGGTGTACGAGCGGGACGACTTCGTCCTCGCTGTCGATCTTCTGTCCAGGCGGCGCGGTACCGGCAGATTCCATGATCACCGACATTGTCCCGCTGCGGCAGACACAGCGGGCTTTCGCCGAGCTCGAGGGTGGCCGGGCCTTGAAGATCCTCATCGACGTCGCCGACGGTAGCTGAATTCCGATCCAAGGCCGACCAGTTCAACCGGTCAACTGAGAGTCCCGAGCTCCCTGATCCGCTTGATCGAAAACGTGCAAGAGCGGAGTCACGCGCGACCGTCAACGCCTCGAGGAGGGGTCGTTGGCGATGCTCGGTCGAAAGAATCTCGACGCCCCACGGGCCCATCGAAGCCGACCTCGCGCATGGCGCTGAATGAAGCCGACGACATCCTGGGCGCCGTGACCGACGAGGGTGCGGCGGTCACGGGTGTCTTCGAACAGCGTCCCGACGACTTCAACTCGGGCGTCGCTGAGTTCTACGCCGAAGACCATGTCGGGGTCGAGACACTTCACGAGTTCCGGCAGCGTTGTATCGGCGCGGAAGACGTGCCAGAAGTCGACGACCAATCCGGCGGACGGATGGCCGGCCGCTCGGATCAGCTCGGCGCCTTGGGGCATCGAGCCGATCAAACCGAACGGAAGCGGTTCGATCGCGACGCGGGTGCCGACCGCCGCTGCTTCGTCGGCGATCCGGCGGAGCGGTTCGACGAACGGTGTGATGTCGTCGACGGGGGATCCGAATGCGGTTCCGATTTTGATGAACGAAGCATGAAGTCCCTGGGCCGCTTCGAGCAGCAGTTCCCAGGTTCCGCGCCAGGCCAGGTCGTCCCGCCACCAGCCGGAAGCGAGTTCGACCTCGACGTGTTGCAGGCCGGCGGCCTCGATCTCGGCCCGTGAGGGCGGGGAAGCCGACCGTGTCCCGAACGACCTGCAGATCACCCTGCGCGAAACCGATGCCCGCCCAGCCGGTCGAGGCGGCTGCGCGTACGCGGTCGATCGCGGAGAACGGGCTGACTTCTGGGTCGTCGAGGGGCGCAACATTGCCGGCGCTGGTCCAGCAGGTCGCGACGAGTGCGGGGGTGCTCATGCGTTCAGGTCGACGTCGACGGAGACGCCCTCGGCGGCCGAACGGACGGCGGCGTCGGCGAGGATCAGGGCGGCTCGTCCGTCTTCGAAACCGGGGCTGGAGCTGGGCCGGCCATGGATGGCCTCGACGAAGGCGGCGAGTTCGAGGCGGTAGGCCTCGGCGTAGCGCTGGAGGAAGAACGTGTGGTACGGGGCGATGCCTTCGACCGATTCGGCGCCGTAGGCGCGCACGATGGTCGGTCCGACGTTGCCGACCTGGAGGAGGCCGGCAGCGCCGAACGCTTCGATTCGCTGGTCGTAGCCGTACGCGCTGTGCCGCGAGTTGATGATGGTGATCAGCTCCCCGCCGCGCTCCGCGGAGGGTGACGACGACCGCGTCATAGTCTCCGAGGGCGGCGATGTCGTCGCTGAACTGCTGGGCACCGCGTGCGGTGACCTCGACGATGTCGGGCACGAAGAAGCGGCTCATGTCGAAGTCGTGGATGGTCATGTCGCGGAAGATCCCGCCCGAGTCCCGGAGGTAGGCCGCGGGCGCCGGTTCGGGATCGCGGCTGGTGATGGTCAGGTGTTCGAGCGGGCCGATGTCGCCCCGCGCGACCCGGCGCTGCAGTTCGGCGAAGTGAGGATCGAACCGACGGTTGAAGCCGAGGACGACCGGAACCGTTGCGGCCCGGGCCTTCTCGCGCAGTGCGTCGACGCGGGCGATGTCGAGATCGATGGGCTTCTCGCAGAGGACGGGTACGCCGGCGTCGATCGCCGCGCTGATCAGGTCGACGTGGGTCGGGGTCGGCGAGGCGACGATGATGGCGTCGACGTCGCCGGAATCGAGGACCTCTGCGGGTCGGCGGTCACTCGGGCGCCGTCGTGCTTCTGCGCGGTCGCCTCCGCGCTCTCGACGAAGGGGTCGCAGACCCAACGAAGGGTGGTCTCGGGAAGCGCCGCGATGCTCGCCGCGTGTACTTGGCCGATCCGGCCGGTACCGATCAGGCCGATCTTCACCTTGTCGCTCATATTTAGATCCTGTCGTTTGGTCGGTCAGTCGAGGTCGATGGTGGAGCCGGTGCGGATCGACTCGGCCGCAGCCTGAGCGATTCGGATGGCCACGAGTCCGTCGCGCGGCGGGGTGAGGTTGACGCCCGCTCCGGCGGCGAGCCGGACGAACGCGTC
The DNA here is from genome assembly GCA_963761955.1 of uncultured Actinomycetota bacterium. GTDB lineage: Bacteria > Actinomycetota > Actinomycetes > Propionibacteriales > Propionibacteriaceae > Microlunatus. The sequence continues at coordinate 109,973 of CAVXIY010000012.1, forward strand.
GGCCTCGGCGCGGAAGGCGCGTTCGAACCGATCGATGAATTGGTCGTAGGGAGGGCCGGGCGGACTGATTCCCGGCTCGGTCGAGGTCATCGGAGTTCGCTCGTCAAGGCCGGCTCCGAATGAGTTGAGTGTGCCGAAGACCTCGAGCCGCGCGTCCTGCCCGGCCCCGTTGCGACGCAGACCGCTCACCGTGGCGGCTGCTCCGGACTCGAGGACCAAGACGGCCAGGGCTGAGTCGACGTCGCCGTACTCGGCGTGGATCGGGGCGTCGAGGACGGAGCCGGTCGCCCAGACGCTTCGTACCCGTTGGCCGGTGACCCACGGGATCGTGTCGAAGTCGTGGATGATCATGTCGAGCCAGATGCCACCGGAGCCAGGAACGTAGTCGGGCGAGAGGGCAAAATGATCGTGCTCGGTCGCGGTGACGGCCCGCACGGTGCCGGCGTCCCCGGCCAGGATCCGCCGGCGCAACAGCTGATGGCCGGGATCGTATCGGCGGTGGAAGGCCACCATGACCTCGGTACCGATGTCGTCCAGTTGATCGGCCAACGCGGTCAGCTCGATCGGATCGAGCGCCAGCGGCTTTTCCACCAGTGACGGCACCCCGGCCCGCGCGATCTGCAGGGCGAACGCGGGATGGGTAGCTCGTGGAGGTCGCCACGACGACGCCGTCGAGAGCGGCCAGTTCCTCGGTCAGCCCGGCGCCGGCGCGTCACCGCGTCGCAGGTTGCCGATGCGGGGCGAGGTTGCCGGCCAGCTCGGACGGGGCGTCCGGCCGGAGCGCGGCGCAGACCTGGTCGCACGGAGACCGCGAGCCGGGCGGGGTCACGGCCCATCAGCACCACCTCGTCGACCCCGGCGGTCTGGGCGAGGTTGCGGGCGTGCATGAGGCCGATGCGACCCGTCCCCAGAACTCCGATGCGCATGCCAGTCAGATCCTTCCGGTGCGTTGGGAGTCGGTGAGTACTTACTTGACGACGAGGACAGGGATGTCGGCGTCGAGGATCAGGGTTTGCGTGACACTGCCGAGTAGCGCCTTGCCGACCGGCGAGCGGCGGCGAGCTCCGATCACCAGCAGCTCGGCATCGGCCTTCTTGGCGAGTTCGAGGATGGTGTCCGCCGTGTTCTCGACCCCAGCACCCGGGGCCAGAGCCAGCTCCCAGTCGAGCCCACTGACGGAGGTCTCGGTCAACACGCTGGCGATGTCGTCGCGGAGTTTGGCGGTATGAGCCTCGGCGAGATCGAGGTCGGTGGAGTCGGCGATGTGGATGACGGTCAGGCGGGTGTTCCGGTAGCCGGCCTGTTGGGCTGCCTCGCGGAGAGCCAGCCGGCCGGTGGCGGTTGATTGATGGGCAACGGCGACGCTCATGGAATGTCTTCTTTCGGCTTGGGGTGGGCAGGTTCGCATCAAGCGTGGGTCGTCGCGACTGGCGACGACCCACGCTGACAAGCCGGCGGGGTTACCGCTGTGAGTTCGTGGCTGAGTTCGGTGAGTTCGTCGCCGCCGGCCATTTGTCGGGTGAGTTCGTCGAGGGTCGACTTCGCCGCGTTTCTTGTCGAGCACGGCCTGGCCGAGTTTGAGGATGATGAAGTGGTTGCCGACGAGGTAGGCGTGGTGGGGGTTGTGGGTGATGAAGACCACGCCGAGGCCGGCGTCGCGGGCGGCGGCGGTGTACTTCAGCACCACGCCGGACTGCTTGACGCCGAGGGCGGCGGTGGGCTCGTCGAGGATCAGCACCCGGGCGCCGAAGTAGACGGCGCGGGCGATGGCGACGCATTGGCGTTGGCCACCGGAGAGGGTGCCGATGGGCTGGTCGATGTCCTTGACCACGATGCCCATCTTGCGGAGTTCCTCATCGGCGATCCGCTTCATCTCCTTGGTCTTGAGTCCGGACAGCGGGAACTTGCTGCCGGTCATCTCCGAGCCGAGGAAGAAGTTCCGCCACACCTCCATCAGGCTGACCACGGCGAGGTCTTGGTAGACGGTGGCGATGCCGTGGCTGAGGGACTCCCGCGGTGAGGAGAAGGAGACGGCTTGCGCCGTCGACCAGGAGTTCGCCTTCGTTGTGCGGGTGCAGGCCGGAGATGATCTTGATCAGGGTCGACTTGCCGGCGCCGTTGTCGCCGAGGACGCAGGTCACCTCGCCGGCGTTCACGGTCAGGTTGATGCCCTTGAGGGCCCGGATGGCGCCGTAGGTCTTGCCGACGTCCTTCATCTCGACCAGCGGCTCGCCCTTGTGCAGGGTCGGGTCGGCGTGCTCTTGGAGGGTGTCGGTCATGACTAGCCCACCTTTCGGGTCGTGGAGAGCTTCTTGATGTACAGGTTCACGATCACGGCGAGCAGCAGCATCACGCCGAGGAAGGCCTTGAACCAGTTGGGATCCCAGCCCGCGTAGACGATGCACAGGCTGCGTCATGCCGAAGATGAAGGCACCGATCGCGACGCCGATGGAGTTGCCGTAGCCGCCGGTCATCAAGGTGCCACCCACCACCGCGGCGATGATGTAGATGAACTCGTTACCCACACCGTTGCCGGCCTGGAGGACGTTGAAGTTGTACAGGAAGTGCATGCCGGTGAACCAGCCGAGGAACCCGACGGTCATGAACAGCCCGATCTTGACCCGGGTGACCGGCACACCGACCGCGCGGGCCGACGCGGCGTTCCCGCCGACGGCGTAGATCCAGTTACCGATCTTGGTGCGCTGCAGGATGTACTGCGACAAGACCACGAACAGCGAGCCACCAGAACACGGTGATGTTCAACTGGACCGAGCCGATCTGGAAGCGTGTGCGCGAAGATGAAGTTGAGCGACGCATAGCCGTCCATCTGGTTGATGTTCGGTGACGACACCGATCCGGTGACCAGCTTGGTCACGCCGAGGTTCGCCCCCTGCAGAATGAAGAACGTGCCCAAGGTGATCAAGAACGATGGAATCCCCGTTCTCATCACCAGATAGCCGTTGAGGAACCCGATGCCCAGGCAGAGGATCAGCGACAGCAGCGCGCCGACCCACAAGTTGATGCCGAGCTGGTAGCAGAACATGGCGTTGAACAGCCCGGCGGCGGTGACCAGGACGCCGGCCGACAGATCGAACTCGCCACCGATCATCAACATGCCGACCGCGACCGCGACGATGCCGATCGTCGAGGACTGGTACAGCACCGTGAAGAACGACGGCGCCGAACGAAACGACGGCGCCACGATCAAGAAGAAGATGAAGATGACGATCGCGGCCACCAGGGCGCCGACCTCGGGGCGGGCCAGCAGCCGATTGGACAGACCGAGCGTGACTCGGTTCGAGGACTCCGACGGCGCGGCCGCTGGGGGAGTCTTGACAGTTTGACTCATGGTGGCTCCGATCAGGTACGGGTTGGCCAGGGGGCCGGCGCTGAGGCCAGCCCCCCGGCCTCGGGACTAGCGGGTGTTCTGGTTGATGAACGGCAGGATGGCGTCGACGTTGCTGGTGTCGACGAACGACGGGCCGGTCAGTGACGGCTTGCCGCCGCCCAGGACGTTGCCGTTCTTCTTGTAGAGGTAGAGCTGGGTGACCGCCAGGTAGCCCTGCAGGTACGGCTGCTGGTCGATGCAGAACTGGAGGGTTCCGGCCTTCACCGCCTCCGCTGCCTGCTTGCTCAGATCGAAGGTTCCGATCTTGGCCTCGCTCTTCACCGCATCCTTCGCCTTGATAGCGTCCAACGCTTGCGTCGCACCGAGGGTGATGATCCAGTTGATGTCCTTGTCCTGGGCCAGCTTGGCCTGGATCGCTGAGGTGACCGCGGAGTCGTCCGCCCCGTTGACCTGGATGTTCTCGGTGTTCGGGAAGCTGTCCTTCACGCCGGCACAACGATCCTCCAAGGCCACCGACCCGGTCTGCTGGATCGTGCACAAGATCTTGGTCGCCCCATCAGCTTTCGCCTTGGCGCCGGCCTGTTGACCGGCCAACCGCTCATCGGAGGAGAAATGGGCAATCGAGCCGGCCTGCTGGTAGAAGTTGGTGCCCGAGTTGAAGCTGTCGACCGGGATACCGGCGGCGACGGCCTTCTTCACCGTCGGGATCAGAGCGTCCGGGGTCACCAGCGTGGTCGCGATACCGTCGACCTTGGCGTCGATCGCGCCCTGGATGAGGGTGGCCTGCTTGGTGGCTTCGGGATCGGCCGAATACTTCAAGGTCGACCCGGTGTCCTTGGCCGCCTGCTCCGCGCCGGCGCGAATCCGATCCCAGAACGTGTCACCCGGGGTCTCGTGGGTGATCATCGCGAACGTGTAGCCCGAATCACCGCCACCACCACCACCACCGGTATCAGCCGGTGGCGGCGCACCACCCCCGCTGCAGGCCGAGACGGCGAGCAACGCCGTCAGCGCGACGGCAGCGATGGCCGCCCGCTTGATGTTGAAAATCTTCATTGATTAGACCTTTCGGATTGCGGCGAACGCCGACTTTGTTTGGAGATGTTACGCATTCATCGGTCGGTGCATGTCACCAACTGACCGCGATGTATTTGCTCTCGGTGAAGGCGAGGAGTCCCTCGACGCCACCTTCGCGGCCGATGCCGCTTTCCTTGACCCCGCCGAAGGGTGCGGCGGGGTCGGAGACGAGGCCGCGGTTGAGGCCGACCATGCCGGCCTCGATCGCCTCGCTGACCCGCAGGCCGCGGGCGAGGTCGGCGGTGTAGACGTAGGCAACCAAGCCGTACTCGGTGCCGTTAGCCAGCTCGATCGCTTCCTGCTCGGTGGAGAAGGTGACGATCGGCGCCACGGGGCCGAAGATCTCGGTCTGCAGGATCGCTGCGTCAGGTGAGACGTTCGTGAGCACCGTGGGTGGGTAGAAGAATCCCGGTCCGTCCGGGTTGGTGCCGCCGGTGGTGACCGAGGCGCCGGAGGTTACCGCGTCGTCGACGAGCTCGGCGACCTTGTCCGCGGTGGACGCGTTCACCAGCGGCCCGAGGGTGACACCGGGTGTCGGCAGCCGGCCCCATCACCATGGCGCCCATGGCCTGGGTGAGCCGGTCAGCGAATTCGTCGGCGATCGGATTCGGCGACGTAGAGGCGGTTGGCGGCCGTACAGGCCTCGCCGCCGTTGCGCATCTTGGCGATCATCGCGCCCTCGAGCGCGGCGTCGAGATCGGCATCGTCGAAGACCTCACTACACGCGGTAAGCGCAAATGCAGTCACCACCGCAGCGATGACAAACGGGAGCCGGGTACGGGTTGAGCGTCGGATCATCGTTGATTCCTTTCGTGGCCGCGGGTTCGGCCGGACCGTCAGAGATGGATCTGCAGGAGTTATTGACCTATTCGGAAAGCATGCCCGACGCTCGCTCTGGTGTGCGAGTAGGCAGGCCGGGTAGTCATGTGCGGATGCCGGCGCGGCGGGCGGCGTCGAGCAGGACCGTTGAAGCCGCTTCAAGACCTTCGATCGGGCCCATGCTGACGTCCTCGTGCTCGATGTTGACCAGCATGTCGGGGTTGACCGTGTGCAGGGCGGCGAGCCAGGTCGACCAGTAGACGGCATCGTGCCCCCGGCCGAGGGCTACGAAATCCCACGCCGCGTCCTTCGGCCACTCGTTCGCCCACTCGTCCCCGCCGAGGTTGGTCCGCGGCTCATCCGGTCCGAGCTTGCGGAACCGGTTGTCGAGTACCCCGTAGACCGCGGCGGCCGGATTGATCCGCACATCTTTGGCGGCGGCATGGAACACCAGCGGACCGAGGTCCTGGACCACGGCCACGGGGTCCATCCATTGCCAGAACAGGTGCGATGCGTCCAGTTCGACCCCGACATGCGTGGCTTGCGTGCGCTCGACGAGCTCGCGGATTCCGGCCGGATTGAAGACCAGGTTCTGCGGATGGAGCTCGAGAGCGACCTTCACGTCGAGGTCAGCCGCCTCACGGTCGATCTCGCGCCAGAACTCCTCCGCGACGCCCCACTGATAATCGAGGACATCCAACGCCGCGGAGTTCCACGCGTTCACGATCCAGTTGGGTTGCCGACCGCCCGGCCCGCCAGCCGGCAGGCCCGACATGGTCACCACATGGTGCTGGCCAATCCGGTTCGCCAACCGGATGCTGCGCCGAATGTCCTCAGCGTGCTTCGAGCCGATCACGGGGTCGGGGTGGAGGGGGTTGCCGTTGCAGTTCAGGCCGGCGACGCCGACGCCCGTACCCTCGAACAGCCCGAGGAAGTCATCTCGGGCCGTATCGGAGGTGAGGATGTCGTCGAAGGTGGGGATGTGCACCGGCGGCAAAAACCCGCCCGAGTTGAGCTCGATGCCGGTGAGGCCGAGCCCGGCAATGACCTCGATCGCCTCCGGCAGGCTGCGATCGTGCAGGATCGCGTTGTAGACACCGAACTTCATCAGGACACCGCCTCACCCTGGGAGGCCATCGCGCTGGGTCGCGACCGCTACTGATGACCCGCCCTTGGCGGCCGATTCGGAGACGGCCGCTAGCACCTCCATGTTATGCACGCCCTCATCGAACGACGCACACCGGGGAAGTGACTCGGCCTCTTCGATGCCGGCGACCTCTTCTAAGAACGCGCGCGCCTGATAGGCGAAGCCGTCGTTCTGTCCGAGGCCCACCCCTGGTGCGTCCATGGGCAGCCCGCCGGCCACATATGGGTGATCGGGGCCGATGATGACGCGGCGGTACCCTCGCGTCCCGGCGGGGCCCTCGTTCAGCATCAGCTGGAACTCCGCGGGACGTTCCTGTTCCCACTTCGCGGCGCCCTGGTCACCGAAGATCTCAAGGGCAAGACCGTTCGGGTGGCCGGCGGCGACCCGAGAGACCTGCACAGCACCGACGCCGTTGGCGAACCGGGCGCTGAAGCCGGCGTAGTCGTCGTTCTCCACGGCCTCGTACACATCGCTGACCGCCACCTGGCCGTGGCCGATCGCGGCACCCAGCGGCACTGGCCGCTCAGTGATCGCGGTCGCGAACCGGCCACCGCTCACCTCCTCCACCTCGCCACAGAGGAACTCGGCGAGGTACGTGGCATGGCTGCCGATGTCAGCGAGCGCTCCGGATCCGGGTGCTCCCTTGTATCGCCAGCTGATCGGGCCCATCGGGTCGCTGGCATAGTCACACCAGTACCTGGCGTCGACATGCAGTACGCGACCCAGCGCGCCGGAGGTCACCAGCTCGCGTAATGCGGCAACGCCGGGAGCGCGTCGGAAGGTGAAGCCGATCCGCGCGACCGTGTCAGCGCTGCGGGCCGCGTCGGCCATCGCGCGAGCATCGGGCAGCGCGTCGCTCAGCGGCTTCTCGCAGAGCACGTGCTTGCCGGCCGCCAGTAGGCCCTCGACCATCTCGCGGTGCAGGGAGTTGGCGACGACCACGCTCACGACGTGGATGTCTTTGTCCTCCGCTATTGCCTGCCAGGAGGTGTCGGCCCGCTCGTACCCGAAGCGCCGGGCGGCCAGTGAGCCGAACTCCGGGCTCACGTCGCCGATGGCCACGTACCTCAACGGCGGCAAGGTGGACTTGTACAGCGTCGGTGCAGTCCGGAAAGCAGCGGCGTGGGCCCTGCCGGCCATACCTGCTCCGATTACGGCAATACCGATCGTCATCGGCTCTCCTTTGAGTAAGCGCTGGTCAGGGGCGACAGTAGCGTTGTGGTCGGTGTGACACGCATCACTAGAGCGCTCTAAAACTGAGGTGAGCTCGAACATAGGGCATCGTTGATGGCTTTGTCAAGACATAGTTTCGGGCACGATCACCGTGCTTGACCGGACCTTCAGTTCGGGCTCGAGAACGATCTCGTGACCCTCGACCCTGCGTCGCTCGATCCGGGCGACGATGCGCTCGACGGCCAGCCGAGCCAGCTCGAACGGCTGCTGGGCGACGCTGGTGAGGCCGACGGGCGACAGGGCTGCCGCGTCGCTGTCGTCCCAGCCGATGACCGACAGCTGGCTCGGCACGTCAATCCCGTGTTGAGCCAGCACCCCCATCGCAGCCACGGCCGTGTCGTCGTTGTAGGCGACGAGGCCAGTCGGGACGTCTCCCTCCTGGAGAAGCGCGCGCGCTGCCCGTTGACCGTCGAGCTGGGTCTGGCCTCCGGTCACGATGCGGATGTCAGATCCCAGCCCGTGCGCTTGCATCGCCTTGGCGTACCCCTCGCGGCGAGAGGCCGCGATGAGACTGGTTCCCCCGTCGATGTGCGCGATGCGGCGATGTCCGAGGCTGACCAGGTGGTCCACGGCCTGGGCCATGCCGTGCTCGTCGGAGGTGCGTACCACATCGACGGCGGGATGATCGACATGCCAGCCGACAACCACGATGGGCACCTTGCCCGCGAGCAGGGGCTTGGGCGTCGGCGGACCAAGCATGATCAGGGCGTCGAATCGGAAGTCGTGCAAGGACTGGGCCGCTCGACGCTCGTCACGTCCCGGCGTCAACGCAGTCAGGATCAAGTCGTGACCATGTTTTTCGGCAGCGGCGTACAAGCCCGTCGAGCAGGTCGAAGTGGAAGGTGCCGACGCCGACGCCGAACATGACGCCGATCAGCCGAGACTTCTGACCGGCGAGGGAACGCGCCCGAACATCGGGTCGATATCCCAGCTCGCCCGCGGCCGCCAACACTCGCTCGCGGGTCGCCGAACTCGCTCCAGGAGCATCCCGCATCACGATCGACACCAGCGCCCGCGAGACCTCCGCCTGCCGAGCGACGTCGTTCAGGGTCAATCGGCCTGAGCTGTAGCGCTCACTGTTGTCGGTCATCTCAGGACTCATCTGCTGCCGGACGTAACCTTTCGACATGCGTCTTCCGCCCGTCGACGTCCTCCTTGGCCCGGCGCCGTCTGCACCTCGTCGCTGTGTGAATCGTGTGGCTCCCTCACCATTCAAAGCCTGTGATTCTTGTATGGTGAGCCTGCGGATATGTCTTGTCAATTGGACAAGCGCAAATCGTGCGGGTACGCACCTCGTGTTATGGGCACCACCCGTTCACCGCCGACCGGTGCACCGGATGATCATGAAGCCATTAGCCAGGCCCCGGCGACCATGCAGGCCGACTCGAGGAGCATGCAGATCTTCGGGTCGCTGACCGAGATGATCGACACGGTATAGACGCGGTCACCACCTCAACGGCCCCGGCCACCCCGTCGGGGGCTGGTGCGCGAAGCGGTCGGACGGTGGGTCAACGTCACTGCGGACAAGCCATTCGCGCATTGTTCTCAATACGCAGCAGGGACCATTGAGGCGTCGCCGGTCTTAGCAACGTCCGATCTGCCGGATCAGTGAGCCATCGTGAATGTGGTGCGGAAGCGTTCGAGGGCTTGGGCGGGATCGCCGGAGGCCCAGCCTTCGAGACCGACGACGCCGGTGTAGCCAAGGCTATCCAGCGCGGCGGCCACGGCGGGGTAGTGAATTTCGCCGGTGCCTGGCTCGCAGCGGCCGGGGACGTCGGCGACTTGGATCTCGCCGACAACCGGCAGGGCGCGCTCGACGAGTTCGACCAGGTTCCCCTCCCCGATCTGTGCGTGGTAGAGGTCCAGGTTGAGCCGCAGGTGTGGGTTGTCGACGGCCTCGACAAGGGCGAGAGTGTCAGCTGCCTTGGCGAACGGGACCCCCGGGTGGTCCACGGCGGTGTTGAGGTTCTCCAAAGTGAACACGCGTCCAGCGCTTTCCCCGAGTTCGGCAAGTCGGGCCAGGGTCTTGGCCGCGGTCAGCCACATGCCCGGCGTCACGACCGTCGACGCCAGCACGGGCAGTCCCTGGGCGTCGAGGCCGGTTCCGTGGACGTTCAGGCGAGGGCAGTCGAGTTCCTCGGCTACCCGCAGCGACCGCTCCGCAGTGCGAAGTAGCCGCTCAGCGCCGGCTGGGTCGGCGAGGGCGCCAGTGATGTAACCGGTCATCGACGAAAACCTCGCCCCGGTCTTGGTCAGGGCCCCGATGTCCTTCGTTGTCCAGTCCCAGATCTCGACCTCGAACCCAAGCTCGGCGATCCGGCGGACCCGTTCCTCGAAAGGCAGGTCCAGGTACATCATTTCTGCGGAGACGGCGAGCCGGTAGGAGGTGCTGCCGGTGTCCACG
>CAVXIY010000013.1:0-17735 GCA_963761955.1 uncultured Actinomycetota bacterium
CTCCGAGCGGCTGAAGCCGAAATTGCTGACTGTCAACAGCGGCTGAACATTGACCACCTGGCTGCGGGTGAGAAGAATGCACACTGAACCCCTGGTTCTTGGTCGTCTTCGGTTGCGTTGCTGGCAGGGATACGGCCGAGGTCACGGTTCTTCGGCGTGGTGGACGAGCCGGTCGATCATGGCGGCGGAGACGACGTCGCCGCCGAACACTTCTCCCCAACGAGTTGGTTGGAGGTGACGATCAGGCTGGCACATTCATATCGAGACGACACCAGTTGGAGGAACAGGTTCGCCGCTTCGGGTTCGAACGGGATGTAGCGAACTTCATCAACCTATGCAGATATCCGCATAGGTCGATCTATGCCGACACGGCGACTATGGCGGCCGGTGTACTGCCGCCGGATCCGGCGTCGCGAACGTTGTATGTGGCCGGGGAGATCGCCCAGAACGGCTGCTGGATTCCCCGACATCGAAGTCCCGGTCGCAAAGTGCAACCGACGGATCTCAGCCCAGTCCTCCACATGCAACATCCCTTCAGTCCTCCTGGCTCGGTTCGAGCCCAGACTCAGCGGAAGGGTCAAAATTCAGCTGAGGCCACAGGTCAGCTTTCACGCGTCGCCGACACTGACGTATTCTGTGCCAAGACCCGTGATCGGGGGGCCGTCCACGGGTGATGATGCGGAGGAAGCAGATACGGCGTCACGACGCCTCAACTTGTGGGTATGCGGTCATCCCTTCCTGGCTCATGAGCATCTTCGGAGGGGCACCGACTGCGTGTGGTGCGAACGGGGCAACTGCGTGGTGTTTCGCCGCCCCGGGCGGTTGACCATGTTGGTTGACTGGCTCCGTGGTGGTTCGCCTTGACTGGGCGATTTTCGACTGATCGCGGTTCGCTGAGAGGGGAGCGGCATGGTGACGCTGACTCCAGCCGTCTCGATTTGCATACCGGCCTACCAGGCCCAGCGCCACTTGGCGACGACCATGCGTTTGGTGTTGGCCCAGACCTGCCCGGACCTCGAAATCGTGGTGCTCGACAACGCGAGCACCGACGACACCTCGGAGATTGTTCGTCGGATGGCCGACCACCGGGTGCGACTGGTGCGCAACGACGTCGTCCTGTCCCCTCCAGACAACTGGAACCGCGCAGTCGAGCTCTCCCGCGGCGAACTTGTGAAGATCGTCTGCGCTGACGACCTGGTGCACCCCGAGATCGTCCGGCGGCAACGAGCGGTAATGGACGCCGATCTCGGTGTGGCCGTCGTTGCGCACCGCCGGCACCTGATCGACGACGATGGAGCGCTGATCGCGGCGGGCACCGGGTTGCGGCATCTGGTGGGCCGCTTCGACGGTCAGGCAGTGGCGACCCGGGTCGTCCGCGACGGCGGGAACCCGATCGGGGAGTCGGCCTCCGTGATGTTCCGTCGCGCCCACTTTGACGCGGTGGGTGGGTTCAGCCCCCGGCTGCTGTCCCCGATGGATCTCGATCTGTGGGTCAAACTGCTGCGGCATGGCGACTTCACCGGGTTGCCCGAGCCGATGGCCGCCTTCCGGGCGAGCGCCGGGTCGCTGTCCTCCCGACGACTACGTGTTCAGTACGACGAGCAACGACAGCTCACCAGAGAGATCGCCGCCGACCCCCACTGGAAGGTTCGGCGGGTCGACCGGATTGTCGGACAGCTGGGGGCCCACCTGGCCCGGGGCCGGCGCGAGCTGGTCTTTCTGGCGGCCCGTCACCCCGGCCACCACACGCTGAGCAAGCTGATGGCTGGTCTGACTTGGCGTGGATGGCCGAACCGACGACGTCGGACGGGCCCGTCAAGCGGTGACGAACGCTCCGGACCCGGGTCCGGAGCCCCGGAGGGGCCGCATGGCCTCGGGGACCGGAAATCGCGCCAGGGGCTCTCTCAGGTTCGCCCGTCCACCGGAAGTTGGGACCTGCCGTCGGGCCCCTCGAGGCCGCCCAGATGGCGGGCCACCTCGATGACGATGTACTGCAGGGTCGAGACAGAGCCCGAGGATCGGGATCGGGTGCTCACGCGCGTTGCGGATGCGGCGACTACATCGACCTGCCCGACGCGTATCTCTCCGTCAGCGACGCGCTGCGCGCCGCCGGCACACCAACTTCGTGAAGGGTCGAGATCCGGTCGTTGCCCTCGGAGCATGGCCACGTTCCCGGTGGTCGTGTGAACCCGTAGCAGGTGGTGCCCTCGCTTCGGTCGCCGGTGTCCATCAACCCAGCCGCGACCGGAGGCCGAGTGTCGGAGGGTCCGTCACTTGGCACTCCGCCGTGTCGACCCGGCGCTTCCAGGGCAGGGCCACCGGAGGGCATCGGCGCGTACGCCGCCCGCAGCTGTACGCCTACGACGGCGAACGCCGTAGCGGATGTTGTCGGCGGGCAGCCACGGCGGGCGACCCTAATTCTCAATCTGGGAAAGAAGCTCTTTCACGTGGTCTGCATCGGGCCAACCACCCTTGGCGCGGTGAAGCCGTCGTCGTGAGCCGGCGGAACTCGCGGTAGCGATCCTCGGTCACCTCGACGTTGGTGCCCCGCCGGATCAGCACCGGGTGCATGGCCGTCACGATCACAAATGTCGCTTCCTGACTGACCGTGATCACAGACAGCCGTCTGGCATGTTAATTTATCCCAGACGTATCGGGCGCCGTCCCGGGGAAATGAAACTTCTCCCACTCCCCGGATCGGCTCCCCAATGAAGCGCTCATGTCTGCTCGCCGTCGCCTCGACGACCCTCTCCGCAGTTCTCGCTACGTTGTCTGTCCCAGCGCTCGGCGCGACCCTACGGTCGCCTTACGAGTGGGCGAAGGTTCTGAAGGAGAAGTTCTCCACTCCCGCTGCATCGGGCAACGTGCTCGAGACGTATTCCCGGTCGATGGTGGCTTATCACGACAACGCGCAGTACCGGAGGGCGAATTTGTCGGTGCACGACGGGAAGCTGGACATCAAGCTAAAAGGCACGACGGGTGCTGCCGTCGTTTTTGGCCCGCCGCATTCGGTGTGGGGCCAAACCTACGGAAAGTTCCGGATCAGGTTCCAAGTGACGGGCGGGTCGAGCTACGGCGCGGCGTTCATGCTGTGGCCGACCTCAGACGTCTGGTCTCATGGCGAGATCGACTTTCCCGAAGGCAGCTTCGACGACCAGATTCACGTCTTCCACCATCCGACGCCATGCGACCTCGACGATGTGCCCGGAACGCCGCCGCACTGCGCGTCCTTTGACGGCCTCCCCACCGGCAAGTCATGGCACACCACGCACACGGCCACCACGGAGTGGACGCCAGGGATGGTGCGTTACTACCTGGACAACAAGTTGATCAAGACGGTTACCCATGACGTGCCGACCACGAAGCACCGGATGACGGTTCAGGTCGCTCCAGTCAGCGGGAAGAAGACGGAGGGTCATCTGTTCATCCACTCGGTCGCGATCTACGCCCTGAAGTAAAACCCGGCCCGCTCGAAGCTCGAGCTGCGTGGGGTCGTGGTCATGAACAGCTGGCGGCGCGCCCGATGCCCGCGGATCCAACACGGCCGTGAACTCAGGGCACTCCGGTCTCTGCCGAAACCGCCGCGATCTCATCGGCCTCCTCCCCCGACACGGCGAACGGCTTCTCACATCGCTTTCTTACCCGCGCGACAAGCAGCGATCACCTGAGTACCGGCCCGGCACCGAGAAACCCCACACCGAGCTTCGGCTGTGCCACGTTCGCCTCCTCAGCGGCTAGCGGTCAGGACCGATGATCGCGCCAGCCGGCCTCGGCGAAGGCGAACGCATACGCGAACTGGCCGCGGGCCGTGGGGTGGAAGCTGGCCGGCAAGATCGAGGGTCCGGAACCGAAGACGACGGAATTGATCCACGGCCGCCGGCGATCGCAGACATTGTGGCCGACGAACTTCTTGGCCACGTTGACGTAGCGCACGTCGACGCCCTGGTGGCGGGCCTTCCGGACGCCGTACCAGATCGCGTCGTTCAGATCACTCGCCTTGTGGCGGATCCAGCGCGCATCGCTGCCCTTGATGTAGATGGGCAGCATCCCGACCTGGCAGCCGTAGCTGTTCGTGGTCTTGGTGCCGACGAGCTTCGGGTAGCCGCTGACCAGGATCGTCGCGTTCGGAGCCTGGCGTGGATCGCGTTGATGATGTCGGGGATCGGGATGGTGCCGGACACCGACGGCGATCCGGGCCGGCCTGAGAATGCCGCGATCCGGGCGGCTGACTAGCGGATCGAGTGAGGTCTTGCAGCCGGGTTGGCCGTGAACGTACGGCTTCAGCTCGGGCGACGGGGTGTAGATGCATCCGGCGAGCACCTGGGCGAACCCGGCGTCGTTACCGCCGATCGACAACGTCACCGTCGTCGTGTCGGCCGTCACCTGGTCGAGCTGCGCCGGCTCGTCGGACCGGTCCGGAACGTTGGCGACCAGCGCGGCAGTTCCCGCACCCGAACACGCGACCGAGGTGAGGTTCTGGAAGGGCGGGAAGGCTGGAGGCCTCCAAGAGCTCGGGGTAGCTCTTGGTACTGGAACGGTGGCAGGCATTGGTCGGCGGGTTGTCAGTGCCATCCTCGTACGGAGCCAATCCCTCGCCTGAGGCGTACGAGTCACCGAGGGCGAAGTAGCGGGAGACCTGAGCTGCACCGCGCTGGTCCGGCTTGGCTTCGGCCGGTTGAGCGGCGGCCATCGTCGTCAAGCCCAGGCTCAGAGCAGCAAGTGCGGCCAGCCAGCGGACGCGGCGGGTGGTGCGATTTCGGGCGGGACGAGGCATCGGGTAGCTCCTTGCGTCGGGGGACTCAGCGCTGCACTGCATGCTCTCCCGGCGCCGCCACGCGGGGCAAGTCCTAGCAACTAGGCGATCGAACCGAACACCGGAGGCCTTTCGGCCGCTTACTCACGGCCAAAGCCTGGATTGATTCCCCTCAGCGTCCGGTGCCGGCGTAGACGACCGCTTCTTCGGTCGAATCCAGGCCGAAAGCGGTGTGTGCGGCGACGACGGCGCGGTCGACATCATCTTGATCAACGACGACGGAGATCCGGATCTCGGACGTCGAGATCATCTCGATGTTCACCCCCGCCGCAGCGAGCGCCGAGAAGAACTTGGCCGTGACACCGGGATGCGAACGCATGCCGACACCGACCACCGAGACCTTGCCGATCTGATCGTCGTAGAGCACGTCGGTGAAGCCGACGTCGATCTTCAGCGCATTGAGAGTCGCCATCGCCGCCTGGCCGTCGGTCTTCGGCAGGGTGAAGGAGATGTCGGTCCGCGACGTCTCCACCGCCGAGACGTTCTGCACGATCATGTCGATGTTGATCTCGGTCGCCGCGACGGCCTCGAAGATCCGCGCCGCCTCTCCGACCCGGTCGGGGACGCCGACGATCGTGATCTTGGCCTCGCTCCGATCATGAGCGACACCGGAGATGATCGCTTGCTCCATCTGGCTTCCTTCCTCGAGCTCGGCCACCCAGGTGCCGTCCTTGTCGGAGAACGAGGACCGCACATGGACGGCGACGTTCTCGCGCCGCGCGTACTCCACGCAGCGCAGATGCAGGATCTTCGCCCCACAGGCGGCCATCTCGAGCATCTCTTCGTAACTGATCTTGGGGATCCGCCGCGCGCTCGGCACGATCCGCGGGTCGGCGGTGTAGACGCCGTCGACATCGGTGTAGATCTCGCAGTGATCGGCACCGAGGGCAGCGGCGAGCGCGACAGCCGTGGTGTCCGAGGCGCCGCGGCCCAGCGTCGTGACGTCCTTGGTGTCCTGCGCGACGCCCTGGAATCCCGCGACGATGACGATGTCGTCCTGGTCGAGGGCGGAGGTGATCCGGCCCGGGGTGATGTCGATGATGCGGGCGTTTCCGTGCGTGCCGGTGGTGATGATGCCCGCCTGGGAGCCGGTCAGTGAACGGGCGTGCATGCCTTGGTCGTGGATCGCCATGGCCAGCAGAGCCGCACTCATCCGCTCTCCGGCGGTCAGCAGCATGTCCAGCTCGCGCGGCGGCGGCAGCGGTGAGACCTGCAGCGCGAGGTCCATCAACTCGTCGGTGGTGTCCCCCATGGCCGAGATGACGACGACGACGTCGTGCCCCTGCTGCTTGGTGGCGACGATCCGCTTGGCGACCCGCTTGATGCTCTCAGCGTCGGCGACTGAGGAGCCGCCATACTTCTGCACTACGCGGCCCACGCCGCCTCCTTCCGTCCGCGAAACACTGTAGTGTCCGCGCACGGGGGCTCGAACCGCCGCCGGAGGATACTGAGACGCGTGAGCGAACCCACTTCCTCCGATCCCGAACCCGTTGACCCGGCGCCCTCCACGCCTTCCGATCCCCCGCCCAGCCGGCGACGCGTCGAGCCGCGGATCGGTGACGCGGACCGCGATCGTGCCGTGGAATTCCTCCGGGAGCACCTGGCCCAGGGCCGGCTGGATGCCGGGGAGTTCGACGAGCGGATGAGCCGGGCATTGCAGGCCAAGACCTCCTCGGAGATCACGCCGCTGTTCGCAGACCTCCCCGAGCCCCGGCCTTCGACCGCCGTGGAGCCGGTCACCTTCCAGGCACCCCCGTGGCAGCGCCAGAGCGCGCCGGTTGCGCCGTCGGTCCCGAGGCCGCGGACCGTCGCGCCGGTCCAGAAGCCGCCGAGCACCGGACTGGCGATCGCGGCGAGCATCGCCTGGCCGGTGACGATCCTGTTGATCACCTTCGCACTCGACTGGGCGCAGTACTGGTGGCTGGTGTTCATCCCGATCGTCTTGTCGAGCCTCGCGGGCAAGGACCGGCAGTCGAACCGGCACGGTCGTCACGGCCGCCACTGAGTCCGGGCACCGCTGAGTCGAGCGCGCTGGTTAGAGTGTCCGCGTGACTGCCGAACGTGAGATCCGCTGGGGCATCGTCGGGCCGGGACGGATCGCGGCCGGCGTGGTGCAGGACTTCCCGCACGCGCCAGGCGCCCGCGCCGTGGCCGTGGCCAGCCGCTCGCTCGACCGGGCCCAGGCCTTCGCGGACAAGTACGGGCTCGACCGGGCGTACGGGTCGTACGCCGAGATCATGAGCGACGACGAGGTCGACGCGCTCTACATCGCGACGCCGCACCCGCAGCACCACGCGATCGCGGTCGCCGCGCTGAACGCCGGCAAGGCGGTGCTGGTCGAGAAGACCTTCACCGCGACGGTGGCCGGCGCGATCGACATCATCGAGACCGCCCGGCGCAACCGGGTCTTCGCGATGGAGGCGATGTGGACCCGCTTCCAGCCGGCGATCGTCCTCGCCCGCGAACTGATCGAGGACGGGGCGATCGGCGAGGTACGCCAAGCTGCAGGCCGATCTCGGCGTGGACCGCCCGTACGACCCGACCGATCGGCTC
This sequence comes from uncultured Actinomycetota bacterium, assembly GCA_963761955.1. Classification (GTDB taxonomy): domain Bacteria; phylum Actinomycetota; class Actinomycetes; order Propionibacteriales; family Propionibacteriaceae; genus Microlunatus. The sequence goes on from CAVXIY010000013.1 coordinate 7,367, forward strand.
TTCGACCCGGCCCAGGGGGGTGGGGCCATGCTGGATCTCGGGGTCTACCTGGTGTCGTTCGCGCAGCACTTCCTCGGTACGCCCGATCGGGTGCACGTCAGCGGATCACTGGCCCCGACCGGGGTGGACGCGGAGGCCGGCCTGCTGCTGGGCTACGACGACGGCCGCGCCGCGTCCGTGCTGATGTCGCTGCGCGGCGCCACCCCCGGAGCGGCCCGGATCCAGGGCACCGACGGCTGGATCGACGTGCCGCCGCGCTTCCACCATCCGCACCGGATCGTGCTGAAGCGGAGAGGCCGGGAGCCGGAGACCTTCATCCGGCCGCCGAACGGCACCGGCTACTCCCACGAGCTCGTCGAGGTGAGCGAGTGCATCCGCGCCGGGCGTACCGAGAGCGCGATCATGCCGCTGGACGACACCCTCGCCGTGCAGCGGATCCTCAACGAAGCGTGCGAAGCCCTCGGCGTGATCCACCACGAGGACACCACGTCTCGGTCTGACGCCCATCGTCACGGGCCGATCGGCGAGGGCTCGCTGCTGTACCCAGTTTCCTGCTGTACTAGGAAGTTTCCTGGGTACAGTGCCGGTTCCCACGATACGTGGGAACATGCACGTGAGCGAGTCGGAGGGTTAGACCTCGACGAAGCGGCGGCCTTCGAAGGCGCGGCCGAGGGTGACCTCGTCGGCGTACTCGAGATCGCCGCCGACGGGGAGGCCGCTGGCCAGCCGGCTGACCCGAACGCCCAGCGGCAGCAGCAGCCGGCTCAGGTAGGTCGCGGTCGCCTCGCCCTCGAGGTTCGGGTCGGTGGCCAGGATGACCTCGGTGACGACGCCGTCGGCCAGCCGCAGGCACAGCTCGCGGATCTTCAGGTCGGCCGGGCCGATGCCGTCGATCGGGCTGATCGCGCCGCCGAGCACGTGGTAGCGGCCGCGGAACTCCCGGGTGCGCTCGACCGCGACGACGTCCTTGGACTCCTCGACCACGCAGATCGCGGTCTGGTCGCGCCGCGGGTCCCGGCAGATCCGGCACTGGGTCTCCTCGGCGACGTTGAAGCAGACCTCGCAGAACTTGACGGTGTTCTTGACCAGCTTGAGGGTGTCGGCCAGTCGCATGACCTCGTCGGAGTCGGCGGCGAGGATGTGGAAGGCCAGCCGCTGGGCGCTCTTCGGCCCGATCCCGGGCAGCCGCCCGAGTTCGTCGATCAGATCCTGGACCGGACCCTCGTACAACTCGGCTCCTAGAAGGGCAGGCCGCCGCCGAGGCCGCCGGCGAGCGGACCGAGCTTGGCGGCGGCGAGCGCCTGGGATTGGGTGGAGGCGTCGCGAACCGCGGCCACGATCAGGTCGGCCAGCGTCTCGGTGTCCTCCGGATCGACGGCCTCGGGCTTGATGACCAGGCCGATGAGCTCACCGGCGCCGGTGATCGTCGCCGTGACCAGATCGCCGCCGGCCGTGCCCTGGATCTCGGTCTCGGCCAGCTCCTGCTGGGCCTGGAACAGCTGTTGCTGCATCGCCTGGGCCTGGGCCAGCAAGCCGGACATGTCGCCTTCTGGGATCACAGCAAAATCTCTCCTTGTCGGGGTGCGCGCGCCCAGCCTATGCGCCGTCCTCCTCTTCGGCGATGATCTCCGCGCCGAGATGGCGCGCCAGCAGTTCGGTGTGCGACTCGGCCGTCTCGTCCAGGTCGCTGTCGTCCCGGCTGGCCGCGGCATCGCGGTCGTCGTCGGCGCGGCCGTCCGAGCCCTTGCGGGTCGGCCGGATACCCCGCCGGGCCTTCTCGCGCAGGGCTGGATCGACCGGCTGCCGGAGGCTTCCGGCGCGGGCTCGGGCTCGGCTGGCGGCGGCCGGTGGATCGCGCTCGCCGGTGGCGGCCGACTCGTCCGAGGGCCGACGGGCCGGCGGCGTCCGGGCCGGCGCCGACGGGCGGATTGGCGCTGACATCGACCATCGTCTCGATCTTGAAGTCGGCGCCGAGGACGACGACGATCGCTTCCCTGAGCACGTCCTCGCTGCCGCCGCGGGCGAAGTGGTCGCGGGCGCCGGCGTTGGCCATCGCCAGCAGCAGGGTGTTGTTGCGGAGCTCGGCGACCTGCGCGTTCTGGCTGAGCAGCATCCAGGTGAACCGGCGCTTGCCCTTCACCTCCTCGAGCACCTCGGGCCAGAGCCGGCGGATGTCGGTGACGGAGAGCTGAGCGGTCGGCGCGGAGGCTGCCGGAGCGGCTGGCTCGGGTTCCTCGACGGGCTCGGGGCCGGCGCCGTCGCCGGCTCGGCGTGCACCTCGACCGGAGCGGCGAGCTGGCCGGAGCCGCTGGCGCTTCCACCGGCTCGGGGCGCGCAGCGGTCGGCGCGGGGCTGGCCGCGGGAGCCGGTGGACCGGGGCGGCGTGCTGGGCCGGGCCGCCGACGCCGATCCGACGTTCGAGCCGGTCGAGCCGGGCGTGTACGCCGCGGTCGGTCACATCGGCGCCCGGCAACAGCACCCGGGCACACATCAGCTCCAGGTGCAGTCGGGGTGCGGTGGTGCCGCGCATGTCGGTCAGGCCCAGCGCGATGACCTCGGCGGCCCGGGTCAGCTCACCGGCGCCGAGGGATGCGGCCTGGGACGACAGCCGTTCGGCCTGGTCAGCGGCCACATCGACCAGTCCCGAGCTCAGCGCGTCGGGCACCGCGGCGACGATCACCAGGTCACGGAGCCGGCGCAACAGGTCCTCGGCGAACCGTCGGGGGTCCTGACCGACCTCGATGACCTTGTCCACGCAGGAGAAGACGCCGCCGGCATCCCCGGCGGCGAAGGCGTCGACGAACTCGTCCAGCAGCGAGTCGGGGGTGTAGCCGAGCAGCGCCGTGGCCTGCCGGTACTGCACGCCGGACTCGCTCGCTCCGCCGAGCAACTGGTCCAGCACCGACAGCGAGTCGCGCACCGATCCGGCGCCGGCCCGGACCACGAGCGGCAGCACGGCGGCTTCGACCGCGATGCCCTCCGCGGCGCAGAGCTTGCCCAGATAGTCGGTCAGCAGACGCGGCGGCACCAGCCGGAACGGATAGTGATGGGTCCGCGACCGGATCGTGCTGATCACCTTGTCGGGCTCGGTCGTCGCGAAGATGAACTTCACATGGGGCGGCGGCTCCTCGACCAGCTTGAGCAAGGCGTTGAAGCCCGCCGTGGTCACCATGTGCGCCTCGTCGACGATGTAGATCTTGTAGCGGCTGCTGACCGGGGAGAAGAACGCCCGCTCGCGCAGGTCGCGCGCATCATCGACGCCGCCGTGACTCGCCGCGTCGATCTCGATCACGTCGATGCTTCCGGAGCCGCCGCGGGCCAGGTCGCGGCAGGACTGGCACTCGCCGCACGGCTCGGCGCGCGGGCCCCGTTCACAGTTGAGCGCGCGGGCCAGGATGCGGGCCGAGGTGGTCTTGCCGCAGCCGCGAGGGCCGGAGAAGAGGTACGCGTGGTTGACCCGATTGTTCGTCAGCGCCCGCTGCAGGGGCTCGGTCACATGCTCCTGGCCGATGACGTCGGCGAACGTGTCCGGGCGGTAGCGACGGTAGAGCGCCAACGGGGCATCCGAGGTCCGCGCAGGCGCGTCCGGCTCGCCGAACAACGCCTCCTCCTGGGCGTGTTCGACCGGCTCCTCGAGCAGGGCTTCGTCCACCCCAGCACCTTATGCCCAGCCTCTGACAGGCCGGGTTGGTTGCGCAGCCGGAGCTGGCCCTTCGACAGGCTCAGGGCACGTGGCGCGTCGGCGCAGGCGTCAGGGCACGTAGGCTGCCCGAGCGTGGATCTGGACTGGCTGCTGTTCGACGCGGACGGGGTGATCCAGGGGGTACGCGACGGCTGGCTCGAGCAGCTCACCGCGGCCGGCGGCGACCGGGGCGAGGAGTTCGTGCTGGCGGTGTTCGCGGCCGAGATGGCGTGTGTCACCGGCCAGGATTTCGAGGCGGCGATGAATCAGGTGCTGCGGGACTTCGAGATCACCGCGCGGCTGCACGAGGTGATCGATCCGCAGTACTGGATCGAGGTCGACCCGACCATGATCGGCGCCGTACGCGGCCTTCGTGATCTTGGGCTGCGGTGCGGCCTGGCGACCAATCAGCAGAACCTGCGCGGTACGTACATGCGCGGCTCACTCGGCTTCGGCGAGGTCTTCGACGAGCAGTTCTACTCCTGGGAGCTCGGCGTGGCCAAGCCGGACCCGGCCTACTTCGAGACGATCATCGAGACGATCAAGGTCTCGCCGGATCGCGTGCTGTTCCTCGACGACCACGAGCCCAACGTCGACGGCGCGCGCACCGCTGGGCTCCGAGCCGAGCTGTTCCCGCGGGGTGGTGGGCTGGACGCGTTGCAGCGCGATCCTCGGACGACACGGGCTCTCGCTTTGACCATCCGGATCGGGATCTCCGGTTGGACCTATGCCACCGTGGCGGGGCGAGTTCTATCCGAAAGGACTGAGACAGCGCGACGAGCTCAGCTACGTCGCCGAGCGGATGAACAGCGTGGAGATCAACGGCAGCTTCTATGCCCTGCAACGACGATCGAGCTTCGAGGCCTGGGCCGCCGCCGTCCCTGAGGACTTCGTCTTCGCGGTCAAGGGCGGCCGTTTCATCACCCACATGAAGAAGCTCAATGACATCGCCACTCCACTGGCCAACTTCCTCGCGTCCGGCGTACTGGCTCTCGACCGCAAGCTCGGGCCGCTGCTGTGGCAACTGCCGCCCAACCTGGGCTTCGACGCCGGCCAGGATGGACGCGTTCTTCGCCGATCTGCCGCGAACCGCCGGTGCGGCCGCGAAGATCGCCGCCGACCATGATCAACGGGTGCCGGAGGATCGGGCGCTCACGAAGGCGGCCCACCCGCAGCACCGACTCCGGCACGCGGTCGAGGTGCGCCACGAATCCTTTCGCAGCAAGGAGTTCTACGCCCTGCTGCGCAAGCACGAGATCGCTCTGGTGACCGCCGACAACCCCGGCCAGTGGCCGATCATCGAGGAGCCCACCACCGACTTCCGATACGTACGCCTGCACGGTCATGATCAGCTGTACGCCAGCGGCTACAGCGACCGCGAACTCGACCAGTGGGCCAGCAAGATCAACTCCTGGAGCCAGGCGGCTCAGGACGTCTACGTCTACTGCGACAACGACATGAAGGTGCGCGCGCCGTACGACGCCATGGGGCTGATGGAACGGCTCGGCGTCGATCCGTCGCATCGCTGACCTGGGCGATCGCCGATGCGCCGGGTCCGTCGAGCGCGATCGGCGGCCGCGCCGGCGAACGCAGCGGTCCCCCGCGTACCCGAAAGAGCTCACTTACCCTTGCTGCCGTCAAGCCCTGGGGGAGTTGGGTGAGGTATCGCCACGCGAGGGACCGGGGACGAGTGTACGCGATCCGATGACCCGATGAGTTCGAGCCGTCGGCCAGGTCCATCGTCGTAGGATCGGCTGCTTAGGAGACTCACATGCCCTCGACAAAGCCATCGGCTCTCGACCTGAGCCTGGCGGCGCATCGCACGTTCCTGCACCTGCTGGTCAACACGCTGATCGTCTCGGTCATCAACTTCACCGTGTGGTTCGCGATCACCTTCTGGGTGTTCCTGGAGACGCGATCGGTGCTGGCGACCGGCATGGTGGCCGGGATCTTCCTGGTGGCCACGGCGTCGAGCGGGATCTGGTTCGGCAGCCTGGTCGACCACTACCGCAAGAAGCGGGTGATGCAGGCTTCGGCCTTGATCTCGCTGGCCATCTATGTCGCGTCGTTCACCTTCTACCAGTTGACCCCTGAGTCGGCCTTCACCGACGTGAGCAGCCCTCGGCTGTGGATCTTCGTGGTGCTGACCATGACCGGGGTGATCACCGGCAACATCCGGGCGATCGCGATGCAGACCCTGGTCACCGTGCTGATCGAGGAGGACCGGCGGGACAAGGCCAACGGCCTGGTCGGCACCGCCACCGGAGTCACCTTCCTGATCACCTCGGTGATCAGCGGCCTGCTGGTCGCCGCCGGTGACATGTTCTATGTGCTGCTGCTGGCGATCGGCGTCGTGGCGCTGGCCGTGGTGCACCTCGGCTTCGTCTCAGTCGATGACCGGCCGCCGGCGGTCGACGGGGCCGAGCCGGTTGAGGTCGACGCCGGCAAGAACAAGGTCGATCTGCGCGGCACCCTGCGGATCGTCCGCGGCGTGCCGGGCTTGCTGGCGCTGATCGGGTTCTCCTGTTTCAACAACTTCCTCGCCGGCGCGTACATGGCCTTGTTGGACGCCTACGGCCTGTCGTTGATGTCGGTGCAGGCCTGGGGTCTGCTCTGGGGCGCGCTGAGCGCCGGCTTCATCATCGGCGGCCTGGCCGTCGCCAGGACCGGTCTCGGCCAGAGTCCGCTGCGGCTGCTGCTGGTGGTCAATCTGATCTTGTGGGGCGTCACCTGCCTGTTCCCGCTGCGCTCGTCGGTGATCTTGCTGACGGTCGGCATGGCGGTCTACATGCTGCTGGTCCCGTACGCCGAAGCGTCCGAGCAGACGATCTTGCAGAAGGTCGTGCCGTACGAGCGGCAGGGCCGGGTCTTCGGCTTTGCGCAGAGTGTCGAGCAGGCGGCGTCGCCGCTGACCGCGTTCCTGATCGGACCGCTCACCCAGCTCGTCTTCATCCCGTTCATGACCGACGGCGCGGGTGCGGAGTCGATCGGCGACTGGTTCGGCACCGGGCCGGAGCGCGGCATCGCGCTGGTCTTCGTGCTGACCGGCGTGCTCGGCCTGATCCTGACCATCTACGCCTTGAACAGCCGCTTCTACCGCCAGCTGAGCAGTCGGTACGCCCAGAGCCGGGAACCGGCCGCGGCTTGACGTGATCCGAACCGGCGGCGTCGGTCAGCCGCGCTTCTCCGCCTCGTGCACCCGCCACAGCGAGCGGCCCGACGGTGTCCAGTTCGGTCTTGCTGAGGTGCCGGCCGAAGTGCTCCTGGATGGCGGCGAGGTAGTGCGGCGCGGCTGAGCGTAGCCGGCGGCGGCCGGCCGCAGTGAGCACCGCGTACGCCGAACGCCGGTCCAGAGGATGCGGCTCGCGCTGCACCAGACCGGCCGCATCCAGCTCATCGACGACGCGGCTCACCCGGCTGCGGGACAGCACGACCCGCTCCCCGAGTTCGCTCATGGTGAGCCGGCGATCGGTCGCGGCATTCAGCTCGAGCAGCAGGTCGTACCAGGTGAGGGAGATCCCGGCCGCGGCCTGCAACTCGGCGTCGATGAGCGGAACCAGCCGCGCGTACACCTGCAGCACCCCGCCCCAGGCACGCAGTGCCGGGGTAGGGCTGGTCGACGTCATCTCCGTGTGTGCGCACACACGCAGCTTATCGCCTGGGGATGATCCTTCGGCGCAAGGTCTTGTAATGTGTGTGCGCACGCACATATATTGGGACTCACAGCACAACTGAAAGGAAAGATCATGAACACGTCATCGGCATCCCGCCTGCTGCACATCTCGGCCTCCCCGCGCGGCGCAGCGTCGGAGTCGCTGGCGATCGCCGACACGTTCCTCGAGGCGTTCGCCGAGACCCACCCGGAGATCGAGATCGAGACGTTCGACCTGTGGGACGGCAGCTGCCCGAGTTCGGACCGGCCGCCGCCGCGGCCAAGATGGCGGTCTTCGCCGGGCAGCCGCCCGGCAGGGCGACGGAGGCTCGCGCCTGGCAGCGCGCCCGGTCGAGACCTTCGACCGATTCGACGCCGCCGACCGCTACCTGTTCAGCGTGCCGATGTGGAACGCCGGCGTGCCCGTACATCCTCAAGCAGTTCATCGACGTGGTGTCCCAGCCCGGCATGGTGTTCGGCTTCGACCCGGACGCCGGCTACACCGGACTGCTGCAGGACAAGAAGGCCGCGGTCATCTACACCAGCGCGGTCTACGGTGCCGGCCGGCCGCGCGTCGTTCGGCTCGGACTTCCAGCAGCCGTATCTTCGAGGACTGGCTGCGCTGGGCCGGCATCGAGGACATCACCGAGGTCGCGTTCCGACCCAACCTGGCCACGGCCGACGCCGAGGTCGGCCGGCAGCTCGCGCACGCCGAGGCGCGCGACGCCGGCAAGACCTTCTGACGCGCCCGGCCGGCTCAGACGCGAACCAGCGACCCCTCGGGAGTGATCGCGTGGGCGTCCTCGTCGTCGAACCAGTGGCCGCCCTCGGCGAGATAGCGGAACTGGATCTCCTGCCCCTTGGGCACCGCGACGCTGACGCTCCGGGTCCCGTTGCGGCGCCGGACGAGCTTGTGGACGCCCGGCACCCAGTCGTTGAAACTGCCGACAGCGGAGACCGCGCCGTCGTGGACATCGTCGGGCAGGACGAACTGGATCTTGGTGCTGGAGCCGTTGGGGATGATGCGCAATGCCATGAGATTCTCCGAGTGAGGGACGAACGGTTGGACTGTCCGCGACGGGACGGAGAAGACGTTAGCCAAGACCTCGGGCGGCTGGCACCAGCGACACGCGAACATGGTCAACGTCACACAGCTGTCACAAGCGGGCTTGGCCGGGCTGCTTCGTGGCCCCGATCCGGGGTCTGCGACTGCCTTTCCTGGCTCCGCGTCGCCTCGGCGCACGGTCGCGCGGCCGTTACTCGGTTCGCCCGGGGCTGGGATTGCCGGTAAGGTTCCGCGCGGAGGATTCGCCTAGAGGCCTATGGCGCTCGCTTGGAAAGCGGGTTGGGTTCACGCCCTCACGAGTTCGAATCTCGTATCCTCCGCTGCTCTGACAGGGGAAACACCCGTTCGCTGTTCGATTCCGGATGGTGCGGACAGGTCGTAGTCGCAGTTTCGGTCTCATTTGCCGCTGATCCGGCCCCTCCTCGCGTACATCCGCGAACGTCGATGAACGCTGGTGGACGCTTCACAGCCCGGATTTGAGGAGGCGCACGCTCTGAAAGCGGGCGCCGCTCCGTACGGCGACGTTCGTGTGCGTACGTCGACGTTTCAGCGTCGATGACACCGGACGCGTAAGCGGTCGGTATCGGCTGGCGGTCTGGCCAAGGTCGCGGCCACCGCGCCGGCGCCCGGCCAGGGTCCGTCGTTGACCGGGACACTCTCGCGTCCAACCAGGACCAGGCCTTGGCGCGTCAAGCCGCAGCGATAGGGGCCACGCCGTCCAATCCGAACCATAGGGGTGGTCTGACCGCCCCACCAAAGATTGCGGAAAGCCCCGCGACGGCGAGTGGGCCATCGCATGTCGCGTGCGGTTGAAAAGCACCGACGCCGAGGCCCTGCCTGACTCCTCGGCATCAACACATACAATGGCGACGACCCAGACGATCCGCATCAGCCGCCAGGAACTTGGTGATCAGCTCAGCCAATGCCTGAGCCCTCACACCAATTGGTTCTCCGGACATTCCGGGGGGTTCAATTCCCGGCCTGTGCGTCCCTTTATTGCTTTGTGTCCCCGGCTTCTCAAACTTCCTGCCAAGTTGTCTCAGGCGGCCAGTATCTGGGGGACAGGAGTCGCCGGACCGGCTGAGCGTGGCCGTGGATCTTGCGGGCGGCCCGCATCCGGCGGCGCTCGGCGACGATCGTGCGCAGCACGCGGGAGCCGTCGCGAAGGTGCGCAGGTTGCTCTCGCCGTGGATCCGGCGCAGCTCGACGCTGGGCACCTCGGCGATCGTGACGTCCGGCAGCGGCGAAGCGGCAGTTGATCACGGTCTCGATCTCGAACCCGTCGCCCCAGAGCATGGAGCCGTCGGCAGCGTCGGAGCGTCGATGTCCGGGAAGATCCAGGATCGGCACCAGGTCACGCCAGAAGGCGTTGTAGCCGTAGCAGAGATCGGTGAACTGCGTCCCGAAGGCGAGGTTGGCGACCAGGTTGCAGACCGTCGTTGCCGAGCGTGCGGAGACGGGGTGATGTCGTCGCTGCCGCCGCCGGGGGCGAAGCGGGAGCCCTTGGCGAAGTCGGCCCCGTCGATCAGTGCCTGGACGAAAGCCGGGAATCTCGGCGCGGGTCGGCCGACCCGTCAGCGTCGAACATGACGATGATGTCGCCGGTCGCGGCCAGGAAGCCGCAGGCCAGAGCGTTGCCCTTGCCCTTGCGGGTCTGCTGCACGACGCGGATGTCCGGGCATCAGCTCGCGTGCGACCTCGACGGTGCCGTCGACGGAGTTGCCGTCGACCAGGATGACCTCGTGAACCGGCGGCAGCAGCGGCAGCACCTCGCGCAGGTTGGCGGCCTCGTTCTTGGCCGGCATGACGATGGTCACGGTGGGGGACAGGCTGTTCACGGTCATCTCCTTCAGGATGGTGGAGCTGCGAAGCTCAAGAAGGAACATTGATGCTTCAACCTCTGCCCGAGGTCAGATCTTGTGCAAGGCCTGCTGAGGAGTGCGTTAAGTTCGATCTGGGGGAAAACTGA
>CAVXIY010000014.1:0-117826 GCA_963761955.1 uncultured Actinomycetota bacterium
CTTCTGTGACATCACCCCGACGACCTGGACGCTCATGATGGCGAGGGAGCCGACGCCGAGTTACAACAAGCCGCGTTCGCGGGCGCGGCGGACCGCCGCCCGGCGGTTGGTGACGTCGAGCTTGGTGAAGATGTGCTTGGTGTGGGTGCGCACCGTGTTGTGCGAGACGAACAGCTCGCGGGCGATCTCCGGCCCGGTCAGCTCGCTGTCGAGCAGCCTGAGCACCTGGAGCTCCCGCTCGCTCAACGACGTCGCGGCCGCGCCGGCGCGCGCCGGCGCGGTGCCGGCGTCGGGCGCCGCTGCAGGCGGTGCCGTGCCGAGGCTGAGCAGGCGTCGCACCTGGTCGCCGCGCGACGCCCTGCAGCGCTGGCGTCGCGCAGCAGGCTCAGCATCGGGAGCGCCCTCGTCCAGGAAGAGCCGGACGTAGCCCTCCGGTTCGGGCGCCATCGGCCAAGGCCTCGGCCAAGGTCTCCAGCGGCCTGCGGCCGATGTCCCTGCGCGTCGTGGACCAGGGCCTGCAGCAGGCGGATCTCGAGGAGACTTCCGGCGCGTCCGACGTCTCGGCGGCCGCGTACAGCCGGTCCAGCAGGCCGGCGGCCTGGTCGAGCGCGCCGGTGTCCGGGTGGGCCCGGTGCTGCGCGAGGAGCAGCCGTACGAGGGTGAGGTGGTCGAACTCGCTCAGGTAGCGGGCGTCGTCGGTGACGGACACGCCTCGTTCGCGGGCCCAGTCGGCGGCCTCCGACAGCTGGCCCTGCGCGATCCAGATCCGGGCCTTGATGGCCGCGATGGGTCGCACGTCCGGGAAGAAGCCCGGCCGGTAGAGCTGCTCGGCCTGGTCCAGGAGGCTGACGGCCTGCTCCGGGTCGCCCTCGGCTCGGGCGAGGAGTCCCCTCGCCACGAACCAGCGGTAGCGGCTCTCGGTCATCGCCGCCCGCTCGGCGAGCGCGGCGGCGGCCTCGAGGTGTCGCTTGGCGCTCTCGAGGTCTCCGGCTTCGACGTCGATCTCGCTCAGCCCCACGTGCAGCTCGGCGGTGGCGCGCGCCACCGGCGTCGCCGTGCGCCTCGGCCCGCTGCAGCGCCCGCTCGTAGAGCCGGCGGGCCGTGCTCGGCCGGCCGGCCGCGAGCCACAGGTCAGCGAGCACGACCGTGCTGCTCAGCTCGTCGACGAGGCTGCCGGCGGCGTGCAGGCTGGCCACCGCCTGCGTGAACGTCTCCAGCGCGCTCGACACGTCGCCCTCGGCCCAGGCGGCGAGGCCGAGGAACCCGGCCGCCCCGCCGCGCGCGAGATGGTCGTCCGGGCCGGCCAGGTCCAGGGCGCGCCGGGCGTGTTCCGCCGTGCCGGCCGCGTCGCCTCGGGCCTGGGCGAGCGAGGCCCGGTAGATGGCGATGGTGGCCGGCAGCGTGCGCAGCTCGTCGGTGTCGGCCCACGGGAGAGCCGCGCCCGTCGGGTACGGCGGCCAGCGCGCGTTCCGCGTCGTCGAGCCGGGGCTCGACCGCGTCGAGGTCGCCGGAGGCCATCAGCATGGATCCGTAGAAGACGCTGAGCACCGGGCTGCGCCGGACGGCGTCGTCGGGCAGCGCCTTCAGCCAGCCGTGCATCATCGCTTCCTGCCGGTGGCGTCGGATCGCCGGCACGGCCAGCTCCATCAGGTGGGCCGCGCGGTCGAAGTCCCGGGCCGCCAGCGCGTGCCTGACCGCCTCCTCGGTCAGATCGTGGCGCTCGTACCACTGGCTGGCGCGCTGGTGCAGCAGCGGAACCTGGTCCGGCTGCTCGCTGAGCATGCCGCGCCCGCAGCACGTCGGCGAACAGGTGGTGGTAGCGGTACCACTCCCGCCGGTCGTCCAGGGCGACGATGAACAGGTTGGCGCGCTCGAGCGCCACGAGCATCTGGCTGCCGTCGTCGCGGCCGGTGACGGCGTCACACAGCGGCCCGGTGAGCCGGTCGAGAACCGCTGACTGCAGCAGGAAGTCGCGCACCGCGTCGGGTTGGTGCCGCAGCACCTCCTCGACCAGGTAGTCGACGATGTACCGGTCGTCTCCGGCGAACCGGGCGATGAAGCCGCTGACGTCGTCGCGCCCCTGGAGCGAGAGCGCGGCCAGCTGCAGCGCGGCGATCCACCCCTCGGTCCGCTCCTCCAGGACCGCGACGTCCGCCGCGGCGAGGTCGCAGGCCCGTCGCCTCGTTGAGGTAGGCGGTCGGCCTCGTCGGAGGTGAAACGCAGGTCGGCGGCCCGGATCTCGACCAGCTCGCCGCGCACCCGCCACCGAGCCAGCGGCAGGTCGGGGTCGGCGCGGGTGCTGAGCACCACGTGCACGTGGGGCGGCAGGTGCTCCAGCAGGAAGGTCACGCCCTGCGCCGACCTCGTGGTTGTCGACCAGGTGGTAGTCGTCGAGCACCAGCCACACCTCGCCCGGTGCCGCGGCCAGCTCGTTGAGCAGCGTGGTGAGCACCAGCTCGGTCGGCAGCGGGGAGGACGCGATGAGCTCCAGCGCACTCGCAGCCGACGCCGGGCACGGCGCCCTGGAGCGCGGTCACCACGTAGGTCCAGAACGACGCCGGCTCGTTGTCCGCGGGGTCGAGCGAGAGCCACGCCACGGAGCGGTCGTCGCCGGCTGTCTCCGCCAGCCACTCGGCCAGCAGCGTCGTCTTGCCGAACCCGGCCGGGGCGGACACCAGCGTCAGCCTCGCCTCAGCTCCGCGACGCAGCTGCGCAGGAGCCGGGGGCGGGTCACGAGACCGCGCCGCGGCCTTCGGGACGTACAGCTTGGTCGCGATCAGCGGACGCGCCACGAGATCCCCATTCCAAGGGGCACCGCCGTGTCCGAGGTGGGTGCCGCCGCCAACGCTACCGGGCGGCGACGGCAACCCAGGCCCTGCGCTGGTGCTAGTTCGGTTTCCTGCTGACCTTGCTGCGTACGGCGCTCAGGCCGTTCTTGATCACGTCGAGGACGCGCTTGATCGGGCCGTGGCCGGTCGTGAATCCCATAGACCATTATCGGGCTCAGGGGTTTCACCAGGCTAGTCGCTAAGGTGGGCGTTCTCAATCGGCAGTCGGGACCTCGCATCGAACCTCGGTCGGATCAATCTGTCGATGGGCGGCGGGTGATGTACGGCACCGAGTACATCCGGTGGGTGGCGTGCTTGCGGATATAGGCGAAATGGGCGTTGTACGCGTGGGTGACCGCGGGATCGACTATCCGCAGCAGGATGTCGTTGTTGGCCAGGGTGCCGAGCGCGGTGAAGTTCTGCGAGCCGGTCCAGGTGATCTTGACGTTCTTGCCGCCCAGCAGGCCGTTGATCGTCAGCGTACTTGTCGTGGACGTAGAGCCCGGCGACGTTGTTGTTGTTCGCGTCGTACCAGGCGTCGTAGACCGGCATCTTGCCGTGCTTCTTGCTGCGCTTGAGCAGCACCTTGAGGACGCCGCGGCTGATCCGGCCCTTGTTGATCATCACCTGGACCTTGCAGCCGCTGTCGTGCAGCTTCCAGAGCCGCTGGGCGATGTCGAGCCGGGTCGTGCTCCAGCCCCAGTTGGCGACCCGGATGAGCGTGCGGCCCGTGGTCCCGTATCCCTTGGCCGGTGGTCTTGCACGAGGTGTGGTTGAGCACCTTCATCAAGCACGATGTCCTCGGGCCGACGGGCCGCTTGCGGGATAGAGGTACATCGTGTACTTGCCGCTCTTGGTGACGCGGAAGTAGTTGAGGTTCTTCTTGTCGCGCGAGCATGTCGGTGAAGTACTTCGACAAGCGAGTCGTAGATCGTCGTGTCGCCGACGATCGTGTGGTTGTTGTTCCAGCTGTTGTAGGTGTTCCCCGTGTACGGGTTCGCCGAGCTGATCATGGAGACGTAGCGCGCCTTGCCGGCCACCGAGAACAGGTAGAACTTGGCGTGGATGACCGAGGTGCCGTTGGACATGCAGCCGTGGCTGGCAGGTGGCCACGAAGCTGCGGGCCTTCTTGTTCGTGCCCAGGGCCCTGCGCACGCTGCGGATGTGCTTGTTGGTCTCGCCGTCGTCGATCAGGATCTGCACACTGACGCCGCGCCGGTGGGCGGCGACCAGCTTCCTGGCCACGCTGCCCAGGTCGAACAGGTACTGCGCCATCCGGATCTCGCCGCCGGCGGGAGTGCGCGTCGATCGCCTTGTTGATCTGGGTGATGATCCGGACTTCTTCTTCCGCGACCCCCGCGGGTTGTTGAAGATGAGGCGCTCCTTCGGCGCCCACGACGGGTTCGGCCCGGCCGCCTTCTTCGCCTTGGCCGCCGCCGCCGTCTTGGTGCGGGCCGCCGCCTTGCGCCTTCACCGCCGCCGCAGCGACTGCCCGGGCTCGGGCCGTCGCCTTGTCTCTGCCGGTACGAGCCGCGACCTTGGCCGCCTTCTTGGCCTTGCGCCTTGGCCTTGGCCGACGCCTTGCTCTTGGCGACCGCGGCCGCCTTGGCCCGGGCCGCGGTGGCCGCCTTGCCCGCTGCTGCCGCTCGTGACCGCGCGCTGGCCGCCGCCTTCGCCGCCTTGGCCGCCCGGGCCCGAGCAGCTTTCGCCACCTTGGCTGCCGTCACGGCCCGCGGTCCGGCCTTGACCACGTAGTTCACCCTGGCTGTGGTGACCGCCCTGGTCTTAGCCGCGGCCACAGCTCTCGCTCTGGCCGCCGCCTTCTCTTTGGCCGCCGCCCGGGTCTTCGCCTTCTTCTCCAGCCGAGTCGCTGCCTTGGCCGCCTTCTTGGCCTTCGCCTTGGCCTTGGACGACGCCTTGGTCTTGGCGACAGCGGCCGCCTTGGCCCGGGCCGCGGTCGCCGCCTTGGCCGTTTCTGCCGCCCGGGCCCGCGCACCGGCCGCCGCCGCCGTCGCCTTGGCCGCCTTGGCCCGCGCGGCTCTCGCCACCTTGGCCGCGGCCACCGCCCGCGGTCCGACCCGATAGACATGGAGTGCCCTGGCCTTCGCCGCCGCTCTCGCCTTCGCCGCGCCGCGCCTTCGCCTTCGCCGCAGCCTTCGCCTTCGCGGCCGCCTTCGCCTTCGCCGCAGCCTTGCGCCTTCGCGGCCGCCTTCGCCTTCGCGCGCCGCTTTGGCCTTCGCGGCGGCTTTCGCCTTCGCCGACGTGCCGGCCGCGGCCTTGGCTGCGCTGGCCTTCGCGGTCGCCGAATGCTGCGGCGTCTGCTGCTGCGGGCATGGCGACCGATGCGCCGCCGAACAGCGCCAGCGCACAGGCGACGATCAGGCCGATGATCCTCTTGGGCATGCGTTTTGCTCCACTCCGAGTCGTGCGACTGGGGCCGAAACCGAGACGACGATCCCGTGTGAACACGAGTCACATTGATCACACAGGCCCCATCCGTCCCATTAGAGTGCCAGAGCAACATCAGATCGGCCCGGAATCACCACCGGTGAGTCGCTCATGTGCTGACGAATCGATATCTCGCCCGGCGTCCTGCCGCGAACGGCGGCACCGGGTCCTCGGACGCGCTGACCGTCCGGTTCAGGCCTCGACCTCGGGTTGGTGCGCGGCCGGTGCCAGCAGGCCGATCCGCTCGAGTTCGGCGGCCAGGCCGGCGCCGTCGGGGGCGTACAGCCACGGCACCTGGGAGCCGCTGGCGACGGCATGGTCGCGCAGGCTGCTGCCGGCCAGCACGGCCTCCCCGGGCGTGAGCTGCCGGATGCAGACGGCGCGCGACGTTGTCGGGGTGGCGCTTCAGGAAGCTGCTGTAGATGGCCTCGTCATGCTGCCCGTCGTCGCCGATCAGCAACCACTTGATCTCCGGGAACTCGGTCGCCAGCCGTTCCAGATTGCTGCGCCTTGTGCTCCTGGCCGCTGCGGAACCAGCGATCCGCGGTCGGCCCCCAGTCGGTCAGCAGCAGCGGGCCCGGCGGGTACAGGTTGCGGGACAGGAAGCGGGTCAGGGTCGGCGCGACGTTCCAGGCGCCGGTCGAGAGATAGATCACCGGGGACCCCGGATGATGACTGGTCAGCCGCTCGTAGAGCACCGGCATGCCGGGGGTGGTCGACCGGGCGTGTTCGTTCACCACGAAGGTGTGCCAGGCCGCCAGCAGCGGGCGGGGGAGGGTGGTCACCATGACCGTGTCGTCGATGTCGGACACCACCCCGAAGGTGATGCTCCGGGTCGACGATGATAGGCATAGGCGTACGCGACGTCGGAGTCCTCGGAGCTCAGCCCGATCCTGGCCCAGCCCGGCTCGAGGTCGACCTCGATGACCTGGTCGACGATCCCGCTGTGATCAGCCTGGACCTCGTGGGTCGTCTCGCCGATCGTCACCCGGACGACCGCGTTCTCCACCGGCACGCTGGTGAAACTGCGCCAGCCGCGGGCACCGGCCGGCTCGGCGGCCCGTTCGGCCGAGCTGTCCGCGAGCAGCACCCGGCCGAGGATTCTCAGCCAGGAGGTCGATCCATAGCCGGTGTAGGGAATGACGTGGGGGGTGTAGCCGGCTGCTCGCGCCCGCTTGGCCCGCCAGCGCAGCACGGCGAGATCCACGCGGAACGCACGGTGCATGGCGGGTGCTTCCATCCGCTCAACCTACCGAGTTGTCAGCCGCGGGTCGGGAACACCCCGCCCGGGCACGGCGGTCGGTCGATCACTCACCGCCGTTGCGGCGGAGGACCTCGCTCAGCCGCTCGGCGGCGGCGATCACCGCGGGAGCGTGCAGTCGGCCGGGCTGGCGGGAAAGGCGTTCGATCGGGCCGGAGACGCTGACCGCGGCGATGACCTTCCCGGAGGGGGAGCGGACCGGCGCCGACACCGACGCGACGCCGGCCTCGCGCTCGCCGACCGAGTGGGCCCAGCCGCGCCGCCGGACGGCGGCGAGGGCGACGGCGGAGTAGCGGCTGCCGCGCAGCCCGCGCTGCATCCGGTCCGGCTCCTCCCAGGCCAGCAGCACCTGGGCCGCGGAGCCCGCGCTCATCGTCAGCTGGGTGCCGACCGGGACGCTGTCGCGCAGCCCGGACATCCGCTCGGCCGTGGCGACACAGACCCGGAACTCGCCCTGCCGGCGAAACATCTGCGCGGACTCGCCGGTGATGTCGCGCAGCCGGGCCAGCACCGGACCGGCCGTGGCCAGCAGCCGATCCTCACCGGCCGCGGAGGCCAGCTCGCCGAGCCGGGGTCCGAGGACGAATCGACCCTGCAGATCGCGGCTGACCAGACGGTGATGCTCGAGCGCGACGGCGAGCCGATGGGCGGTCGGACGGGCCAGGCCGGTCGCCGAAACGAGGCCGGCCAGGGTGGTCGGTCCGGTCTCCAGTGCGCCCAGTACCAGGGCGGCTTTGTCGAGGACGCCGACCCCGCTAGAGTTGTCCATGCCTTGATACTGCCGTCTCGGATGTTGGAATGCAAGTCAGATGCTGAGACGCTCATCGAGGTCGCGAGCGGCACTTGCCGATGCTGATCGCGCGTCTTCGCCGAAGAGGAGTGAGCCAACCGCCATGGGCAGAACACTGAGTGAGAAGGTCTGGGCCGAACACGTCGTCCGAACGGCCGAGGGTGAGCCCGACCTGCTCTACATCGACCTGCATCTCGTGCACGAGGTGACCAGCCCGCAGGCCTTCGACGGCCTGCGGCAGGCCGGACGACCGGTACGCCGGCCCGACCTCACGCTGGCCACCGAAGATCACAACACCCCGACGCTGAACATCGATCAGCCGATCGCCGACCCGGTGTCGCGAACCCAGGTCGACACCCTGCGCTCCAACGCTGCGCGAATTCGGCGTCCGGATCCACAGCCTCGGTGATCTTGATCAAGGAATCGTGCACATCATCGGCCCGCAGCTCGGCCTGACCCAGCCCGGGCTGACCGTGGTCTGCGGCGACTCGCACACCTCGACCCACGGCGCGTTCGGCGCGATCGCCTTCGGCATCGGCACCTCCGAGGTGGAGCACGTGCTGGCCACCCAGACGCTGCCGCAGGCCAAGCCGAAGACCATGGCGGTCAACGTCGACGGCGTGCTGCTCGCCGGGCGTGACCGCCAAGGACATCGTGCTTGTCGCTGATCGCCAAGGTCGGCACCGGCGGTGGCCAGGGCTACATCGTGGAGTATCGCGGGTCGGCGATCGAGGCGCTCTCCATGGAGGGCCGGATGACGATCTGCAACATGAGCATCGAGTGGGGCGCCAAGGCCGGCATGATCGCGCCGGACGAGACGACCTTCGCCTACCTGAAGGGTCGGCCGCACGCTCCGGAGGGCGACGACTGGGACGCCGCCGTCGAGTACTGGAAGACATTGAAGAGCGACCCGGACGCGGTCTTCGACGCCGAAGTCGATCTTGATGCCGCGCCAGCTGACGCCGTTCGTCACCTGGGGCACCAATCCCGGACAGGGCGTGCCGCTGGGTGCATCGGTGCCCGACCCCGAGACCTTCGCCGAAGAGGGCGACCGCACCGCGGCCAGCAAGGCGCTGGAGTACATGGCCCTCAAGCCGGGTACGCCGATGCGCGAGATCAGCGTGGACACGGTGTTCCTGGGCTCCTGCACCAACGGCCGGATCGAGGATCTCCGCGCCGCCGCCGACGTGATCAAGGGTCACCACGTCGCCGATTCCGTCCGGATGCTGGTGGTCCCGGGCTCGGCGCGGGTTCGGCTGCAGGCCGAGTCCGAAGGTCTGGACATCGTCTTCAAGGAGGCCGGCGCCGAGTGGCGGGCCGCCGGTTGCTCGATGTGCCTGGGCATGAACCCCGACCAGCTGAAGCCCGGTGAGCGCGCGGCGTCCACCTCCAACCGCAACTTCGAGGGCCGGCAGGGCAAGGGCGGGCGGACCCACCTGGTGTCGCCGCTGGTGGCGGCGGCCACCGCCGTCACCGGCAAGCTCAGTTCCCCCGCGGATCTGTAAGGAGATCACCGACATGGACAAGTTCGCCCAGCACACCGGCACCGCACTTCCCTTGCGGCGCAGCAATGTCGACACCGACCAGATCATCCCGGCGGTCTATCTGAAGCGGGTCACCAAGACCGGCTTCGAGGACGGGCTGTTCGCGGCCTGGCGGAACGATCCCGCGTTCGTGCTGAACCAGCCGCAGTACGCCGGCGCGACGATCTTGATCCCCGGTCCGGACTTCGGCACCGGTTCGTCGCGTGAGCATGCGGTCTGGGCCTTGCAGAACTACGGATTCAAGGTGGTCATCGGCTCCCGTTTCGGCGACATCTTCCGCGGCAACTCCGGCAAGTCCGGCCTGCTGGTCGCGGTCGTCGAGCAGAAGATCATCGAAGAGCTATGGGACTTCGTCGAGGAGCATCCGGCCGCGCCGATCACGGTCGACCTGGCCGAGCGGCAGATCACCGCCGACGGATTCCAGACCGACTTCGAGATCGACGACTACACCCGCTGGCGGTTGATGGAGGGTCTGGACGACATCGGTCTCACCCTGCGTCACGTCGACCGGATCGATGCGTTCGAGCAGAGTCGTCCGTCCTTCAAGCCGAAAACCCTGCCGGCCAAGGTCGAATCGACGGCGTGATCGGCCGAGCCGGACAACTTTCCTACGACACAACCAAAATATGCGGCCAAGTTGATTGTCTGCTCGCGCGATCTTCCCTAGCGTTAGGCCTGCAGCGTAGGCACGCTGCCCAAGATTCCGCAGGCTTGGAGAATCCGCGAGGAGAAGAGAAGCCGTGAACAAGGCTCAACTGATCGAGGCGCTCTCCGCGCACTACGACGGCAGCAAGACCGAGGCAGCCAAGGCCCTCAATGCGGTGGTGCAGACCATCACCTACAAGACCGCAGCTGGGGAGAAGGTCTCGATCACCGGATTCGGTGTCTTCGAGAAGGTGCACCGCTCGGCTCGGATGGTGCGCAACCCGCGTACCGGTGAGCGCAAGCGGGCCAAGGCCACCGCGGTGCCGCGGTTCCGGGCCGGCACCGACCTGAAGGCCTACGTCTCGGGGGCCAAGAAGGTGCCGAAGGCACGACGAAGAAGGCCGCGGCGGCCAAGACGGCCGCACCGGCGACGAAGGCGGCCGCGACCAGGTCGGCAGCAGCCAAGGCGCCCGCCGCCAAGAAGGCCGCGGCCAAGGCTCCGGCCAAGTCAAGGCGACGACCGCGGCCAAGAAGGCCCCGGCGCAAGACAGCCGCAAGCCGGCGAGCGTCACACGAAGGCGGCGCCGACCGAAGGCCGTCGCCACCAAGACCACGACCGCCCGCAAGACCCGGCGAACCAGGACGCCGGCCGACGCGACGCGCAAGCAGCCATGCACGTGACTCAGCAACATCAGTCCAGGCCGACAGCGACTCGTCCCGCGAACGCACCGGAGAGCCAGTCGATCATCGGCGGCGATGACGGCGTGCAGCCGTTGCCCGAGACGAACCTGGCGGAGCCCGTCAGCCAGCACGCCGGCGGGAGCGCAACCCGGCGCCCGGCGGCGGTCACGGCCTGCTGCTCACCGTCCGGGCCGCGCCACTGGGTTGCGGTGATCACCTGGTGCCGGCCGAGGCGACCGGTTTCATGATCGATCAGCGCACACGTGGCCGGCCCGAGTCCGAGCGCTGGGTGGCGTCGGCAACTCGATCTCGGTGTCCACGTCGCGCTGCGCGTCGGGCACGGCGTCCCAGCGAGGTGCCGGCGAGGTTGATCGCGCCGGAGGTGTGGTGGGCGGCGGCGGACCGGCCCTGGAAGTGCGGCAACAGCTGGGTGTCGTGCGCGATCAGCATCGTGGTGCCGACCCCGGACGCGTCGGCCAGGAACGCGCGATCGGCACCGAACTCGCGGCCGCCGCCAGCACCTTGATGATCGACTCCGGCCCGCAGGGCCGGCAGGTCGCCGACGCAGGCCAGCACCGTCGTGAATCCCTGCGCGCGCAGGGCATCGGCCCCGTGGTCCAGGGCCGCGTTCATCCCGACCCGCGAACTGTCGCCCAGCACGTCGACGCTCAGCCCGGCGCGGCGCAGGCGCGAGTCCAGGGCCGGTTGGTCACTGACCACCAGCACCTGCGGCAGCGGCGCTCGGCCAGCGCGCGCAGGGTGTCGAGGGCCATCGTCCAGGCCAGCCGGCGACGCAGCGGGTCCGGGAACGCGCGAGCCGGGACTTGGCCTGCTCGAGGCCTTCAGGGCGACGACCGCGGCGGTGGCCCGGATTGCCGCTGATGGTCGTGGTCACCCGGCGATGTTTTCACGCTGCGCGGGCCCCGGTCCCGTAGGGTGAGCCACGCCGAGCGGGACGAGACCTCCGGCCACGCAGGCATTCCAGCGGAAATCGAGGTTCGATGGCCAGGACGCCCGCCAGGGGCACCGCTACGGTCCTCGGCCGCTCTCTGAAGCCAACCACGAGCCCGGCGGCCAGACGATCGCCGGCGTGGTGCGCCTGCTGCACGCGATCATCCGTCCGCTGACCAAGCGCGACTGGCGCACCAGGACAAGCTGCCGCAGACCGGCGGGTCGTCGTCGTCGCCAACCACATCTCCAACGTCGACCCGCTCTCGCTCGGGCAGTTCATCGCCTTCTCCGGTCGCTGGCCGCGATTCCTCGGCAAGGCGTCGGTCTTCAAGGTCCCGGTCGTCGGTCGGATCCTGCAAGGCCTGCGGCCAGATCCCGGTCGAGCGCGGTCAGCCGCGTTCGGCGGACGCACTCGCCGCCGTCACCCAGGCGGTCGACCAGGGCCGGGCGGTGATCATCTACCCGGAGGGCACGATCACCCGCGATCCCGACCTGTGGCCGATGGTCGGCAAGACCGGGGCGGCACGGATCGCCCTGCAGACCGGCTGCCCGGTGATCCCGGTCGGGCAGTGGGGGGCCCAGGACATGATGTACGGCAATCGGCTGCACTTCCCGAAACTGTTGCCCCGCAAGACGTTCCAGCTGATCGTCGGCGACCCGGTGCCGCTGGATGATCTTCGCGCGCTGCCGGTCACCGCCGCCGACGCTGGAGGAGGCGACCGACGCGGATGATGGACGCGATCACCGCGCTGGTGGCCGAGTTGCGGGAGACCGAGCCACCGGCCGAGCGCTACGATCCGCGCCCGGCAGCCCACGGACGACCGCTCGGATGGCCCGACAGCCCGGACGATCAACGATGAGCAAGGTCGCCGTGATGGGTTCGGGCTCGTGGGGCACCGCCTTCGCGATGGTGGTCTGCGACGCCGGCAACGAGGTCACCCTGTGGGCCCGCCGGCCCGAGCTCGCCGCCAAGATCAACTCCGAGCACCGCAACCCCGACTACTTCCCGACGATCGCCCTGCCCGAGTCGCTGGTGGCGGTGAGTGACCCGGACGAGGCGATGGCCGGTGCCGACTTCGTCGTGCTGGCCGTGCCGTCGCAGTCGCTGCGGAGCAATCTGGCGCTGTGGCGGATCCCCGAGTCGGCGATCGTGGTCAGCCTGGCCAAGGGCATCGAGGTCGGCACCGGCCTGCGGATGAGCGAGGTGATCGCCGAGGCCGGCCGGATCGAGCCGAGCCGGATCGCCGTCGTCACCGGTCCCAACCTGGCCCGGGAGATCGCGGAACGTCAGCCGTCGGCCAGCGTGGTGGCCAGCGTCTCGGCGGCGACGGCCGCGGCGCTGCAGGCGGTCTGCCACACCCCCCGGTTCCGCGCCTACACCAACACCGACGTGATCGGCTGCGAGCTGGGCGGAGCCACCAAGAACGTGATCGCGCTCGCGGTCGGCATGGCGGTCGGCCTCGGTCTCGGCGCCAACGCGACCGCTTCGGTGATCACCCGCGGGCTGGCCGAGATCAGCCGGCTGGGGCAGGCGCTCGGCGCCGACCCGTACACCTTCTCCGGGCTCGCCGGACTCGGCGACCTGGTCGCGACCTGCTCGTCGCCGCTGTCGCGCAACCGGACCTTCGGCGAGGAACTCGGCAAGGGCCGGACGGTCGCGGAGATCACCGCGTCGACCCGGCAGGTGGCCGAAGGGGTCAAGTCGTGCGCGTCGATCACCGAACTGGCCGCCCAGCACAAGATCGAGATGCCGATCGTGGAGAACGTCGCGGCCGTCGTCGCCGGTGAGCTGACGGCGGTGGAGATGATCACCGCCTTGATGTCGAGGTCGGCGAAACCAGAACGTTACTGATCGGCATTTCCCCCGGCGCGGCAGGTATCGATTCGGCACCAGACACAAATGTGTCGGTCCTGTGCCCGCTGCTCGGCGCTCTACTGAGGCGGCAGCGATGACCCGCTGCGCCGCCGCGACATCCCGGCCGCGGCCAGAGGGGAGATCATCATGACACACGCACGATCATCGGGCGGCAGCGCCCCGCGCACGAAGATCAGGCGGCGCCTCATCGCTGCTCGGTGGGCTTCGCGACCGTCCTCGCGACCGGCCTGTTCGCCGGCCCCGGCCGGCCGAAGCAGCGGCTCCCGTCCGATGCTGAAACTCGAACGGGCCCAGGCCACGGTCATCGCACCCCGGTACGAGAAGACGCGTCTACCTCGATCTCGGCGTCTGGGCGGTCGCCGGCGCCCAGCCGTTCGAGATCCGGTCGTACCGGACCAGCTACGCCACAAGCTGAAGGCCTTCCTGGTGCGCAGCGGCGCGGACCAGCAGCTCCCGGCCGGATCGGTGACGCGAGGACTTCGCAGGGCCTGAAGAAGTTCTTCGTGGTCACCCTCACCGACAAGAAGGGCAAGGTCGTCCACCGTTCGAAGCGCGAACTTCTGCCCGAACAACGGGGAGGCCAGGTCCGGCGCCGGCCGGACGCGCCGGCCAACTCGCCGTATCCCTACGGCTGCGGGGGCAACCCGTACACCCTCGGGTCGGTCTGGGGCCTGCAGGCCGGGTACGCCACGCCCGCGATCAGCTACACCGAGGCGAAGCTGAAGCTCGGCACCTACACCGCGAAGGTGGAGATCGCCCCCGCGTTCCGGTCGGCCGCTCAAGATCAGCGCTGCCGACGGCATCACCACGGTCAAGGTGAAGGTGGTCAAGGGCCGAGACGACGAGGCGTGCAGCGCAGAGCAGAGCACCCGCCGAGCGTCGCGCGACGAAACCGCTCGACCGCCGGCGACCACCCGGCCGACCGGGCCGGCGAGCACGCCGTCCGGTCCGTTGCCGGACCTGCGTTCGCTGCCGGCGTGGGGGATCGACGTCGAGGAGGGTCGCTACCTCAATTTCTCGGCCACGGTGTGGAACGCCGGGCCCTCGCCGCTGGTGGTCGACGGATTCCGGCAGGCCGACAACGAGAATCTGATGGACGCCTACCAGTACTTCTTCGACGGCGCCGGGCAAGCAGGTCGGCTACGCCCGGGTCGGCACGATGGAGTGGGACCAGCGCGACGGCCACGAGCACTGGCACTTCACCGACTTCGCCACTACCGGTTGATGGACAAGCACAAGAAGCTGGTGGTGCGCAGCCAGAAGGAGGCCTTCTGCCTGGCCAACACCGACGCGGTCGACTACACCGTGCCGAGCTGCGAACTGGAGGCCGGAGAACACCGATCTGCACAGCGCGTGTGGTGAACGCCGATCGATCGCGCGTCCGCGAGGTGCTGGAGGCCGGCTCGGGTGACACCTACGAGCAGTCGCTGCCCGGGCAGTCGTTCGATCTCAAGGGCCTGAAGAACGGCACCTACTACATCGAGGTGCTGCGCCAACCCGGAGCAGCAAGCTGTCCGAGGCATCGACCAGCAACAACGTCTCGTACCGCAAGGTCAAGATCAGCGGCCGGAATCCGGGCACCGCAAGGTCAAGGTCGCCAAGGTCGGCATCATCAAGGAGCCGACGTACACCGACGAGGCTCGCTAGACCCAGCCTCACCCCCACTTGTCCGGTCGTCCCCCACCTATTGGTGGGGGACGACCGGACAAGTGGGGGGCGAACCTGGGTTGAGCGGTCAGATCGCGTCGAGGGCCTGCTGCCAGATCGGCCCACAGGTCCTCGACGTGTTCGATGCCCACCGACATCCGGATCAGACCCTCGGGCACCGAGGGCAGCTCGCCGAGCCCAGCGGCGGCGGCGCTCCAGGGTCGACTCCACCCCGCCGAGGCTGGTCGCGAACGACCCAGAGCCGGCACGCGTCGATCAGAGCGTCGGCCGTCGTCGCGTCGTCGAGCTCGATCGAGATCAGGGATCCGAAGCCGTCCATCACCCGCGCGGCCACCGTCGTGGCCCGGGATCGTCCGGCAGCCCGGGGTAGCGGACCGGCACGACGGCCGGGTGGGCGGCCAGCCGCTCGGCGAGCACCTGGCGCTGGCCTGGGCCTGGTCCAGCCGCAGCGGCAGCGTGCGCAGCCCGCGGAGGGCCAGGTAGGCCTCCATCGGTGCCGGGCGTGGCGCCGACCGCGCCGGCGGATGCCGTCCAGCGCCGCGAACCGCTCGGTGTCGCCGTCGGCCGGCGTCACCAGAGCGCCGAGCAGCGCGTCGGAGTGCCCGGCGATGAACTTGGTCCCCGAGTGCAGCACGATGTCGCGCACCGGACTCGAGCGGGCCGCTGCAGCAGCGGGGTGGCGAAGGTGTTGTCCACCACGAACAGGGCCTGGTCCGGCAGCGCGGCGCCGATCGCCGGGCAGGTCGGCGACCTCGATCGTCGGGTTGGTCGGCGACTCGATCCAGACCAGGTCGGCGTCCGTCGGCCGCCCGCAGCACCTCGGCCGGTGTCGGCGACGTCGACCCGCCGGACCGTCCAGCCGTGGCGCGCGGCGCCGCTGGTCGACAGCCGCGGCCACGCCGAGATAGCAGTTGTGCGGGATCACCACGACCGCGCCGGGCGGGATCAGTTCCAGCACGGCGTACGCGGCGGCCATCCCGGAGGCGAAGGTGATGGCCGGCCCGCCCTCGAGGGCGCCGATGGCTTCCTCCAGCGCCGCCCAGGTCGGGTTGCCGTAGCGGCCGTAACCGAGCGCGTCGCTCGGTCGGTGTCGTGGCTGCCGACGTAGGTGGAGGCGAAGACCACCGGCGGGTTCAGCGGTGCGTCGACCACCCGGTCCGGGCCGGCCGGCGGTGACGGCGACGGTGTCGGGCGAGGTCGGCGACGGTGCGGGGGCCGGGCGGTCGGGCGAGGGTCGAGCGTCATGGGCCCAGTCTTCGCGTGCGCGCCGGACTCGCCCCGGAGGCCGACCAGCACCCCGCTAAGGTGCTGGATGAGTGACGCGACAGGCAGCCGCGTACCCGGGTCGCAGTGGTCTTCGGCGGCACCAGCAGCGAGCACGGGGTGTCCTGCCTGACCGCGGCCGGGGTGCTCGGCGCCCTGGACCCGCGACCGGTACGAGGTGGTCGGGATCGGCATCACCCGCAGCGGCCGTTGGGTGCTGGTCGAGCCGGAAGCCATCGCCGCGCTGCAGGTCAGCGACGGGCGGCTGCCGGAGCTGAGCGAGGATGCCAGCGACGCGATGCTGCTCCGGATGAGCCAGCGGGAGCGAGCTCGCCGTCACGCGACCAGTCGGCGCTGTCCCCGCTCGGCCGGGTCGACGTCGCGATCGCCCTGCTGCACGGTCCGTTCGGCGAGGACGGCACCATCCAGGGGCTGTTCGAGATGATGGGCACCCGCTACGTCGGCGCCGGCGTGCTGGCCAGCGCGGTCGGGATGGACAAGCAGTTCATGAAGCTGGTGCTGGCGGCGGCCGGGCTGCCGGTCGGTCCGTTCGTCGTCGATCACTCCGGCCGAGTGGGCGCGGGACAAGGTGGCCTGCCTGGAGGCCGTGGCGGCGCTGCACCTTCCCGGTCTTCGTCAAGCCGGCCCGCGGCGGTTCGAGCCTGGGCATCAGCAAGGTCGACGACCCGGCCGAGCTCGAGGCCGCGATCGAGCTGGCCCAGCAGCACGATCCGAAGATCATCGTCGAGCAGGGCTTCGTCGGCGCCCGCGAGCTCGAGTGCGGCGTCCTGGCCGACCTGGGCGGCGGGCCGCCGCTGGCCAGCGAGATCGCCGAGATCCGGGTGCAGACCGCGTCCGGCTTCTACGACTTCGACGCCAAGTACCTCCCCGAGGAGCAGGTCGCGCTCGACGTGCCGGCCGACGTCGACGACCGACGCTGGCCGACGCAGGTCAAGCAGCTGGCGGTGCGGACCTTCGAGGCCATCGGCTGCGAGGGGCTGGCCCGGGTGGACGTCTTCGTGACCCACGACCGGCGGGTGGTGGTCAACGAGATCAACACCATGCCCGGCTTCACCGCCGCACTCGATGTTCCCGCGGATGTGGGCCGCCAGCCGGCGTGCCCTACCCGGAGCTGATCGACCGCCTGATCACCCTCGCCCTGCAGCGCCCCGTCGGCCTGCGCTGACCCCCGCTGGTTCCTTGCGCTGATTCCCGCGTCACGTCGGTCGACTGTACGGCGGGTACAGCGCAGGAAACAGGGCGCACTGGCAGGGCTGCTGGACCGGGTCGTGGGCGCTGACCGCGGCGGCGACGTCGACCAGGGCGTTGGCCTCCGGGGCGTACGCCGTGGGCACGGCCACCTCGACGAAGGCCGGCCGGCCGATCGTGGTGAACAGCTATGCCGCCGGCGGCCTGCTCGGCGAACCAGCCGACGCCGTTGACCTCCAGGCACTCACTGGCCGGGGTCAGCCCCGGCGGTTTGGCCACCCCGCAGCGCAGGGTGATCGCCGGCTTGCCCCAGGCCGCGCCGTAGCACGCCCGGCGTCGCCCGTGCGCCGCGACTGGTCCAGGACCTGATCGGGCAGCGCGGCCATCAGCGCTGCGCAGATCGGCGCGGCGGTCGCGTCCGGCGTCGGCTCGGGCACCGCGACCGAGCACCCGGCGAGAGCGGCGAGCGACGAGCGGCAGGCCGACCCAGGACGAGCGGCGAACGTCGGCTGCCTAGATGTGCACGACCGGGCAGGTCACGGTACGGGTGATGCCGGGCACCGTCTGCACCCGGGCCACGACCAGCTGGCCGAGCTCGTCGACGCTGGACGCCTCGGCGCGGACGATCACGTCGTACGGCCCGGTGACATCTTCGGCCAGGGTGACGCCGCGAGATGCGCGCCGATGGCACGCGCGACCTCGGCAGCTTTGCCGACATTGGTCTGGACCAAGATGTAAGCCTGCACGACCATCAGGTGATCCTCCGTGCGCTGGGGTGGGAAGCGGCATCTCGGTGGGAGCAACCGCGCGGTCCAGGGCTGGACGACCGCGTACGCTCGCCGATGTGCGTCACGCTACATCGTCATCGGGCGGTCCGCTCACCTGGGAGCGACGGAATCTTCGATGACTCCCGACCGGAGCTCGACGCTGGCCGAGTTCGGCGAGTTCAGCCTGATCGCCGCGATCACCGCCGGACCTGGCGCTCGGGCGATGACGTACGCGTCGGGCCCGGCGACGACGCGGCGGTGCTGAGTGTCGACGGGGACCGGTGGTCACCTCGGTCGACGTCCTGGTCGAGGGCGTGCACTTCCGCCGCGACTGGTCCGAGGCCGGCGACGTGGGCCGCAAGGCGATCGCGGTGAACGTGGCCGACATCGAGGCGATGGGCGCCCGAGCGACCGGCGTGGTGGTCGGGTTCTCGGCGCCCGACGACCTGCCGGTGGGCTGGGTGCTCGACTTCGCCGCCGGTCTGAAGGCCGAGTGCGCAGCGGCCGGGGTCAGCCTGCTCGGTGGCGACGTGACCAAGGCCCGCGACATCACGATCGCGGTGACCGCGGTCGGCGTCCTCGACGGACGTGCCCCGGTGCTGCGGTCGGGCGCCCGGGTCGGCGACGTGGTCGCCGTCCACGGCCGGCTGGGCTGGGCCGCCGCCGGGCTGGCGGTGCTCAGCCGCGGCTTCCGCTCGCCGCGGGCGGTCGTCGAGGCCCAGCGGGTGCCGCAGGTCCGCTACGGCGCCGGTGCGGTCGCGGCGCGCGCCGGGGCCACCGCGATGATCGACGTCTCCGACGGGCTGCTGGCCGATCTGGGTCACGTCGCGAAGGCCTCCGGGGTGTCCATCGACCTGGCGCAGGACGCGCTCGAGGTCGCCGAGCCGCTCCGGGTGGTGGCGGTCGCCACCGGCAACGACCCGTACGTGATGATCTTGACCGGCGGCGAGGACCACGCGCTGGCGGCCACCTTCCCGCCGCGGCCGACGGTGCCGGAGGGCTGGACGGTGATCGGCGCGGTGGCTCGCGGCCGCGGACCCGGCCGCGCCGCGTCCTGGTCGACGGTGCGGTCTGGGAGGCGCCGGCCGGCTACGACCACTTCCGGCAGCCGACGATGACGCCGGCCCAGCCCGGGTGCTCACCATCGCCGGCTCGGACTCCGGCGGCGGAGCCGGCATCCAGGCCGACCTGAAGACGATGCTGGCGCACGGCGTGCACGGGATGAGCGTGATCACCGCCGATCACCGCCCAGAACTCGCTCGGCGTCCAGGGCATCTGGCCGCTGCCGGCCGAGGCCGTACGCGAGCAGTTCCGCAGCGTGGTGGACGACATCGGCGTCGACGCGGTCAAGATCGGCATGCTCGGCACCAGCGAGGTCGTCGACTGCGTGGCCGACCTGCTCGGCCGGCTCGATCCGGCGCGTGCCGGTGGTCGTCGACCCGGTCTGCGTCAGCAAGCACGGCGATCCGCTGATCGACGAGGACGCCGTCGAGGCGATGCGCCGACGTGCTGTTCGCCCGCAGCCACGGTGATCACGCCGAACCTGGACGAGGCGGCGGCTGTCCGGACTCGACGACCGGGCGCACGCGCCGGCCGAGCTGGCCGACGCGCTGCTCGGCGTACGGGCCGGACTGGGTGCTGGTCAAGGGTGGTCACGCGCACGGGACCGCGGTCGATCTGCTCCGCGGCCGACGGGCGGCGAATTCAGCTTCGCCGCCGAACGCGACGACAACCGGCACACCCACGGCACCGGCTGCACGCTCGCCTCGGCGCTGGCCAGCGGGCTGGCCCTGGGGCGAAGCGTGCCGGACGCGATGACCGCGGCCAAGGCGCTACGTCACCGGCGCCATCGCCGGCGGCTTTCCCCTCGGTGCCGGGATCGGCCCCACCGATCACCTCTGGCGCTGCGCCCGGCCCTGGACGAATGGCGGCACTGGACAATGCGCCGGGCGGCACCCGGCGTGTCGACCGGCCCGGCGGCAGCCGCCGATCGCGTAGCCTCACACCCATGGCGACCCGCGCGTCTTCCCCACCGCGGCCTCGTAACAGCTCTGGCTCCTCGGGCCAGCGCACGAAACCGCGGTCGGCCGGAAGCAACAAGACCTCATCCTCCCGCGCCGTTCAGACGCGCTCGGCCGCGCGTCCAAGGCCGGCGTCCGCAGGCCAAGCGCAGCGACCGGCGGAAGCCGGCGCCGCAAGCCGCAGCGCGTCGGTCCTCGCCCAGATCGGTCGCGGCTTCGCGCGCGTTCTGGGTCGGCCTGGCCCACGGCGTGGGCGGTGCCGCCCGGCGGATCGGCACCGGCGCGCGGGACATCGATCCGGCGCTGCGCCGCGACGGCCTCGGCCTCTTCCTGCTCGGTTGCGCGATCGTGGTCGGCGCCGAGTTCTGGTGGGGGCTGCCCGGCGATCTCGGGCACTACATCCGGGTCGGCGTGTCCAGCGTCATCGGCACGCTCAGCTACGTCGCCCCGGTCCTGCTCGTCCTGATGGCCTGGCGGACCCTGCGGCATCCCGACCGCAACGGTCCGGGCGGCCGCCAGGTGGTCGGCTGGGGCGCCATCCTGCTCGGCCTGCTGGGCTTGATCAACATCTCCCACGGCCTGCCGCGGACCAACGACCCGGACCGGCTGCGCGAAGCCGGCGGCGTCCTCGGCTACATCTCCTCGAGCATCCTCGCCGACCTGCTGTCGGTCTACGTCGCGGTGCCGTTGTTGATCTTGCTGCTGATCTTCGGCATCCTCGTCGTGGTGGGGATTCCGCTGCACCAGATCCCGGAACGGATCCGGGCCGCCCGGGAGAAGGTGACCCGCCGCCCGGTGATCATCGAGGGCGAGGTGCTCCCCGAGCTCGAGTTCGGTGTCGATCAGGCCTACGACACCCCGGTGGTCGCGGAGAAGCCCCGGCGTCGGAGCCGGAAGTCGCTCCCGGTCGGACCGGAGGCTGCGGTGACCGAGCCGATCATGGAGAAGCCGACCGCCGATGATCTTGATCGCGCAGTCGCCGGCGGACGGCCGCAAGTCGACGGCCGGGTCTGCCGCCGGGAGTGAAGGTGCACGGCGACGGCGAGGAACTCGAGGCGCCGCCGCACACCCCGATCCCGCAGCGGGTGGAGCAGTTGCAACTGTCCGGCGACGTGCAGTACCTGCTGCCCGACGCCGCCGCCCTGAAGCAGGGCAGCGTGCACAAGGCGCGGACCGAGGCCAGCGACGCGATCGTGCACCGGCTGACCGAGGTGCTGCGGCAGTTCGAGATCGACGCCAGGGTGACCGGCTACAGCCGCGGCCCGACGGTGACCCGCTACGAGGTCGAGCTCGGCCCGGCCGTCAAGGTCGAGAAGGTCACCGCGCTGAGCAGGAACATCGCGTACGCGGTGGCCAGCGCCGACGTCCGGATCCTGTCGCCGATCCCCGGCAAGTCGGCGATCGGCATCGAGATTCCCAACGTGGACAAGGAAGTCGTGTCCCTGGGCGACGTGCTGCGCTCGGCCAAGGCGCGCAATGATCATCATCCGATGACCGTCGGCCTGGGCAAGGACGTCGAGGGCGGCTTCGTGATGGCCAACCTCGCCAAGACGCCGCACCTGCTGGTGGCCGGCGCCACCGGGTCGGGCAAGTCGAGCTTCGTCAACTCCATGATCACCTCGGTGCTGATGCGGGCCACCCCGGACGAGGTCCGGATGCTGATGGTCGACCCCAAGCGGGTCGAACTGACCGCGTACGAGGGTGTGCCGCACCTGGTGACGCCGATCATCACCAGCCCGAAGAAGGCGGCCGAGGCGCTGCAGTGGGTCGTCCGCGAGATGGACATGCGCTACGACGACCTGGCCGCCTTCGGCTTCCGGCACATCGACGACTTCAACAAGGCGGTCCGCGCCGGCTCGGTGAAGCCGCTCGACGGCTAGCGAGCGCGAGCTCGCGCCCTACCCGTACCTGCTGGTGATCGTCGACGAGCTGGCCGACCTGATGATGGTGGCGCCGCGCGACGTGGAGGACTGCATCGTCCGGATCACCCAGCTGGCCCGCGCCGCCGGCATCCACCTGGTGCTGGCGACCCAGCGGCCGAGCACCGACGTGGTCACCGGACTGATCAAGGCCAACGTGCCGAGCCGGCTGGCGTTCGCGGCCTCGTCGATGACCGACTCGCGGGTGATCCTGGACCAGCCGGGCGCGGAGAAGCTGGTCGGTCAGGGCGACGCGCTGTTCCTGCCGATGGGCTCCAGCAAGCCGATCCGGATCCAGGGCGCGTGGGTGACCGAGCACGAGGTCCGCACCGTCGTCGCCCACGTCATCGGGCAGCTCAAGCCGAGCTACCGCGAGGACGTCACGGCGGCGCCCGAGGCCGCCGCCAAGGTCGCCGAGGACATCGGCGACGACCTGGAGCTGGTGCTGCAGGCCGCCGAGCTGGTGGTCAACCTGCAGCTCGGCTCGACCTCGATGCTGCAGCGCAAGCTGCGGGTCGGCTTCGCCAAGGCCGGCCGGCTGATGGACATCCTGGAGACCCGCGGGGTGGTCGGGCCGTCCGAGGGCTCCAAGCCGCGCGAGGTGCTGGTCAAGCCCGACGAGCTCGACGTCGTGGTGGAGAACCTCCGGCTCGGCTGAGCGCCCGGCTACCAGGCGTCGAGGCGACCCACCTCGAGGATGCGGATGACCGCCTCACCCTCGGCGTCGCTGCGCTCGAGGTCGACGTCGGCGGTGATGGCCCAGTCCCGGTGACCGGCCGGATCGTCGATGATCTGGCGGACGGTCCATGATCGCCGGCCGGCGGTCGAGGTCTCGTCGATCATCAACAGGGCCGGCCCGCGGGAGTTCGCGCCGGTCTGGATCGCCGGGTGCTCGTCGAAGTAGGGCTCGAGGGCGTCCTGCCAGGCCGACGCCGGCCAGCCGGCCTCGTGATCGAGTTCGCCGAGCTCGTCCCAGCGCCGTCGGGCCGCCAGCTCGACCCGGCGGAACATGGCGTTGCGGACCAGCACCCGGAAGGCGCGCAGGTTGCTGGTCACCGGCGGGGTCCGGTCGTCCAGGGCGGCGGCGACCTCGGCCGGGGCCGCGGTCTCCGGGTTGCGCAGCCGCTCCCACTCCTCGAGCAGGCTCGAGTCGACCTGGCGGACCAGCTCGCCCAGCCAGGCGATCAGGTCGGCCACCGCATCGGTGCGGGCCTCCTCGGGGACCGTCTGCCGCAGGGCCTTGTACGCGTCGGCCAGATAGCGCAGCACGATGCCTTCGGCGCGGGCGAGGGTGTAGAAGCTGACGTACTCGGTGAAGGTCATCGACCGCTCGTAGAGGTCCCGGGCCACCGACTTGGGCTTGAGTTCATGATCAAGAACCCACGGGTGGGTGCCGGCGAAGGCGTGGTAGGCGACCCCGAGCAGCTCGGCGAGCGGGCGCGGATAGGTGACGTCCTCGAGCAGTTCCATCCGCTCCTCGTACTCCAGGCCCTCGCGCTTCATCGCCTCGCACGGCCTCGCCCCTGGCCTTGGACCGCTGCGCGCTCAGCACCGGCCGCGGATCCTCCAGCGTCGACTCGATCACCGAGAGCACATCCAGCGGGTAGTCGTCGGCCTCGCGATCGAGCAGGTCGAAGGAGGCCAGCGCGAACGGGGAGAGCGGCTGGTTGAGGGCGAACTCGGGCTGCAGGTCGACGGTGAGCCGCGCGGTCCGGCCCAAGGCGTCGGGCTCCGGAAGCTGCTCGACCACCCCGGAGCTGAGCAGGCCGCGATAGATCGACAGCGCCCGGTGGATGTGCGCCCGCCGCCGTGCGGGTGGTTCGTCGTTCTCGGTCAGCAGGTGGCGCATCGCGGCAAAGCAGTCGCCGGGGCGGTTGATCACGTTCAGCAGCATCGAGTGGCTGACCGCGAACGAGGACTCCAGCGGCTCCGGATCGGCGCTGATCAGCCGCTCGTACGTCGGCTCGCCGTAGCCGACGGTGCCCTCGGGCGGCTTCTTGCGGACGACCTTGCGGCGCTTCTTCGGGTCGTCGCCGGCCTTGGCCAGCGCCTTCAGGTTCGCCACCACGTGATCGGGAGCCTGCACGATGACCGTGCCGGCCGCGTCGTACCCGGCCCGACCGGCCCGGCCGCCGATCTGGTGGAACTCGCGCGCGGTGAGCAGCCGGGGCCGGACCCCGTCGTACTTGCTCAGCGAGGTGAGCAGCACCGTCCGGATCGGCACGTTGATGCCGACGCCCAGGGTGTCGGTGCCGCAGATGATCTTGAGCAGGCCGGCCTGGGCCAGCAGCTCGACCAGCCTCCGGTACTTCGGCAGCATGCCGGCGTGGTGGACCCCGATCCCGTTGCGGACCAGCCGGGACAGCGTCCGGCCGAAGCCGGCCGTGAAGCGGAAGCCGCCGATCAGGTCGGCGATCTGGTCCTTCTCCTCGCGGGTGCAGACCCGCAGGCTGTTCAACGCCTGCGCCTGCTCGATGGCCGCCGCCCGGCTGAAGTGCACGACGTAGATCGGGGCCTGATGGGTGGCCAGCCGTTCCTCGATCGTCTCGAGCAACGGCGTGGTGACGTACTCGTAGTGCAGCGGCACCGGCCGTTCGACCGTGCTGACCACCGCGGTGGGCCGGCCGGTCCGCCGGGTCAGGTCCTTCTCGAACCGGGTGACATCGCCGAGCGTGGCCGACATGAGCAGGAACTGGGCCCGCGGCAGTTCCAGCAGCGGCACCTGCCAGGCCCACCCTCGATCGGGATCGGCGTAGAAGTGGAACTCATCCATCACCACCGACGCGATCGGGCTGTCGGCGCCCTCCCGCAGGGCGATGTTGGCCAGGATCTCGGCGGTACAGCAGATGATCGGCGCGCCCGGGTTCACGCTCGCGTCGCCGGTCATCATGCCCGACCCGGTCGGGGCCGAAGATCTCGACCGCGGCGAAGAACTTCTCCGACACCAGCGCCTTGATCGGCGCGGTGTAGAACGTGCGACCCCCGTACGCGAGCGTGCCGAACTGCGCGCCGGTGGCGACCAGGCTCTTGCCCGACCCGGTGGGCGTCGACAAGATCACGTTGGAGCCGGAGACGAGCTCGATCAGGGCCTCGGTCTGCGCCGGATAGAGCGCGAGCCCATGATCCGCGGACCACTGCGGTGAACGCCTCGAAGATGGAATCGGGATCGGGCCCGGCCGGGAGCAGATCGGACAAGGGCACCGCTCGATCGTGTCACGCCGCGGCCGGATTCCCCGCGATCCCCGGCCGCTTCCTCCGCGCGCCGGACTGGCTGCGGCCGAGCGCCTGTCGGTTTTGCACGGTACCGTGTTAAACCGTCACCTACCGCGGCAAATTTGATGCGGTAAGCGGCAAGATCGGCCGGTAGGTCGAGGCCGCTCCGGCCGCTGCACAGGTCCGGATTGCCGGATCCGCGGTCAGGTTCGGTCATACTTGGACGGCTATGCCTGAGTCCCCGACACCCGTCCTGCCCGCCGAACGGCGGGACGCGAACGGACCGCTCGCCGTCCACCTGGTGACCCTGGGCTGCGCCCGCAACGAGGTCGACTCGGAGGAACTGGCCGCGCGGCTGGAGGACGGCGGCTTCCGGCTGGTCGCCGAGCCCGAGGACGCCGACGCGGTGATGGTCAACACCTGCGGCTTCGTCGAGGCGGCCAAGAAGGACTCGGTCGACACCCTGCTCGCCGCCGCGGACCTCAAGGCCGGCGGCCGGCCGCAGGCCGTGGTCGCGGTCGGTTGCCTGGCCGAGCGCTACGGCAACGAACTGGCCGACTCGCTGCCCGAGGCCGACGCGGTGCTCGGCTTCGACGACTACGCCGACGTCGCCGAGCGGCTGCAGGCGATTCTGGCCGGCGAGCGGCATCAGGCCCACGTGCCCCGGGACCGGCGCACGCTGCTGCCGCTGGCTCCGGTCGCGCGCCAGCGGGCCGCGGCCGCCGTAGCCATTCCGGGTCACGGCTCGTCAGCGGATCTCGCCGGCCACGCGCCGGCGAGCGGACCCCGCACCTTCCGGCGCCGGCTGGACGGCGGCCCGTCGGCGCCGCTCAAGATCGCCTCCGGCTGCGACCGGCGCTGCACCTTCTGTGCGATCCCGGCCTTCCGCGGCGCGTACGTGTCCCGCACCCCGGCCGAGGTGGTGGCCGAGGCCCGCTGGCTGGTCGAGCAGGGCGTCCGCGAGGTGTTCCTGGTCAGCGAGAACTCCTCCTCCTACGGCAAGGACCTCGGCGACATCCGGGCGCTGGAGGGACTGCTCGGCGATCTCGCGGGCGTGGACGGGCTGGACTGGGTCCGGGTGTCCTACCTGCAGCCGGCCGAGATGCGCCCGAGCCTGGTGGAGGCCATGACGTCGCTGCCGAAGGTCGTGCCGTACTTCGACCTGTCCTTCCAGCACGCCGCGCCCGGCGGTGCTGCGCCGGATGCGGCGATTCGGCGACCCGGACTCGTTCCTGGAACTGATCGAGCTCGATCCGGCGCGCCGCTCCCGCGGCCGGCATCCGCAGCAACGTGATCCTCGGGTTCCCCGGCGAGACCGAGGCCGACGTCGACGGTGCTGTCGGAGTTCCTGATCGCCGCCGAACTCGACGCGATCGGCGTCTTCGGCTACTCCGACGAGGACGGCACCGAGCGCCACGCGGCTCGACGGCCAGCACGATGCCGCGACCATCGAGGAGCGCCGGGCGCCAGGTCGCCGACCTGGTCGACGAGTTGATCACCCAGCGGGCCGAGGCGCGGGTGGGGGAGCGGATCGAGGTGCTGGTCGAGGACGTGTCCGACGGGGTCGTCGGACGGGCCGCGCATCAGGGACCCGAGGTGGACGGGACCGTGCGGATGATCATGGACGGGCCGCAGCGCTCGGCGCGGCGATCTGTTGCCCGGACTGGTGCGGGGCAGCGACGGTGCCGACCTGGTGGCTGAGATGATCGCCCCGTGACGAGCGACGAACCGCGACGACCGCACGTCGATCCGGATGCGGTCAATCCGTCGGAGAAGCATCCGATCGGCCCGATGGCGGAGCCCGAGACCAGCGCGCTGAACGTGCCCAACGCGCTGACCACGTTCCGCATCGTGCTGGTGCCGTTGTTCGCCTGGATGTTGCTGGCCCACCCGGACGAGCCGCGGCTGGCGGGTGCTGACCGCCGTGGTCTTCACGGTGGCGATCCTCACCGACACGCTCGACGGCTACCTGGCCCGCAAGCACAACATCATCACCCGGTTCGGCAAGCTCGCCGATCCCATCGCCGACAAGGCCCTGACCGGCATGGCGTTCATCGGGCTGTCGATCATCGGTGAGCTGCCGTGGTGGGTGACCATCACCATGCTGGTGCGCGAGTGGGGCATCACCGCTGCTGCGGTTCGTGATGCTGCGCTACGGCGTGATGGCCGCGGGCCGCGGCGGCAAGATCAAGACCGTGATCCAGGCGGTCGCGGTGATCCTGTACCTGCTGCCGCTGCCCGGTTGGGCCCATGCTCGTCGCCATGATCGTCATGGGCGCTGGCCTGGCTGATCACCGTGCGTGACCGGGCTGGACTACATCCGCGAAGCGGTCAAGCTGCGGCGTACGGCGCGTCGTCGGCCGATGACCGAAGCGGTCGCCGCGCTGGTGCTCGCCGAGCTGGACCGTCGCGGTCAGACCCTGGCCACCGCCGAGTCGCTGACCGGCGGATTGCTCGGCGCCACGCTGACCGCGGTGCCGGGCGCCTCCCGAAGCTATCTGGGCGGGGTGATCAGCTACGCGACCCGGCTCAAGTCCGAGCTGGCCGGGGTCGACGAGGCGACGCTGGCCGACGTCGGGCCGGTCGCGTCGCGCACCGCCGAAGAGATGGCTGTCGGGGTGGCCCGGCGGTGCCGAGCCGACTGGGGGATCGCCACGACGGGCGTGGCCGGGCCCGACCCGCAGGACGGACATCCGGTGGGCCAGGTCTTCGTCGCCGTGGCGCAGCCGGCCGAATCGCAGCGTCCTGGTCCGCGAGCTCGCGTCGGTGGGCGACCGCGCGGCGATCCGTCGACAGGCCGTTCGCGGCGCGCTGGAACTGCTCGCCGACGCGCTGGGAATGCCGACCGGGCCGGCAGGCGTTGAGGAGATCGGAAAGACCTGAGCGTGGTACGCGCTGGTGTTGTCACTGAGGGTAGGTACAGTTTCCGTATGCAATCCCATCCCGCGGCGAAGCCGATGCTGGTGCGCGAGCTCATCGGCGAGTCGCTGCGCGAGGAGCGGGTCTCGCAGGGCAAGACCCTGCGGGAGATCTCCAAGAGCGCGCGGGTCAGCCTCGGCTATCTGTCCGAGGTCGAGCGAGGCCAGAAAGAGGCCTCCAGCGAACTGCTCGCCTCGATCTGCTCGGCCCTCGATCTGCCGCTCTCGGTCGTGCTGAACGTGGTGAGCGAGAAGATGGCGATTCACGAGCAGTTGGTCGCTCACGACCGCGTCGCCACGCTGCGCTCCGTCCGGGCCCTGGCCCAGGCCGCCGCCTGATCGTCTGACTGCTCGGCTGAGCAGCCAGCCGATTGCATCACCCCGTCGCGGGCCGCATCCGCAGGCCCTGCGGGGTCATCCGGAAGCCGGCCGACTGCAACGCCTCGCTGACCGCCGGCGTGCCGAAGACATGGCCGCCGTCGGCCCGCTCGACCGTCAGCCTGCCGAGCTGGCCGCGCTGAACGGCTCGGGCGAGCGCTTCGGCGGCCGGGGCCAGCCGCGGCTGATCCTCGGTGAACGACAGCAGGGTCTTGCCGCCCCGCTCGACGTAGAAGACCAGCGCACCGTCGACCAGCACCACGAGCGCGCCCGCCTTGCGACCCGGACGATGCCCCTCGCGCTCCGGCCAGGGCAGCGCGGCACCGTACGGGTTGGCCGGGTCGCAGGCCGCCAGCACGGTGGCCTGCGGCGTCTCCGGCTCGCGTTGCTGAGCCCGCAACCGGTCGACCGCCCCGGTCAGGGCGAACTGCGCGGCGCCCGAGCCCCTCGATGAAGTAGCCGCGACGGCACTGGCCGGACTCCTCCAGCGAGCTCAGCGCCCGGTAGGCCGCGCCGAAGCCGCCTTCCGCGTTCTCGGTCATCACGCTGCCGCGGGTGACGACGCCGTAGCGGTCGAGCTGGGCGAAGACGTCGGCGGCCAGCCGCTCGGCGGCCGATGACGGGCCGCGGTGCACCAGCGACCAGCGCCCGGCCGTGTCGGGTGAGCTGATCCGCGGCGGCCGGCCCGCGCCGGCTGAGGGCGGCGCCGGCCAGCCGGGCCCGATGGGTCCGCGCGCTCGGCCGGGACGGGCGCCGGTGCGCGCCGCCACCGCCGGTCAGGGCCCGGACCGGGGCGAACGTGTCGCCCGCGACCAGGCCGGCCCAGACGAGGTCCCACAGCGCGGCGACGTAGGCCGCGCGGTCGGTGAGGCCGACTCCCGAGGGCAGCAGCTGGTCGAAGAAGTAGCCGCCGCCCGCCGCCGAGCGCGGCCAGCAGCTCCTGGCTGCGGTAGTGCGCCGGCTCGACCTGGGCGGGATGCGGCTCCTGGTCGGCCACGATACCAGCGGACCCAGCCGTCGGAATCGCCGATCGGCCCGTCACCGACCCAGCGCACCTCGCCGGCCGCGGTCAGCTCGTCGAGCATCGCCGGCGTGTAGCCCGTCGACCCGGGCCGGCAGGATGACCGTCTCCACCGCGCTCGCCGGCATCGGCGTAGCCCGAGAGCTGCTCCAGCGCCGACAGCACGGCATCGGCACCGCGGCCGCCGGAACCGACGCCCTGCCATTCGGCCAGGAACCGCGCGTACGCGACCTGCTCGACCGGTTCGACGTCCTTGCGGAGCCGGGCGAGGGTGCGCCGCTTGATCAGGGCGAGCACCTGGCTGTGGCAGAACTGCCGCCGCTCGTCGGCGTCCGGGCCGGTCGAGGTCGACGAACGATCCGGCGGTCAGGGTGCCCGGACCGACCAGCGTGTCGCAGGCGGCATCGACCACCGCGCGGCCCAGCCCGTAGCGGCGGGCGATCGACGCGGCCGACGAACGGGCCGTGGGTCCGCGCCCAGCGCAGCACGAGATCCTCGATCGGACGGGTCGCCGGATCGGCGAAGCTCGCCGCCACTCCGGGCGGCACCGGAATGCCCAGCCCGTCGCGCAGCCGCGGCACGTCCTCGGCGACGGCGATCATCTGCTCGCCGGCGATCCGCACCTCGACCACCCGCCGGTCCATGATCAACTGCTGCAGCGCGGGCTCCAGGTCGAGGCCGGGCGCACTGCGCGCCGCCAGCTCGGGCCGGGTGAACGGGCCCGCGGTGCGCAGCAGGTCGAAGAGCTGCTCCGAGCTGGAGGCCTGACGCTCGGCGCTCAGCCCCTGCAGGTCGGCCTCGATGCTCGCGATGACCTCGGCGTCGAGCAGTTGCTTGAGCCCGTCCTTGCCCAGCAGCTCGGCCAGCAAGGTGGCGTCGAGGGACAGCGCCGCGGCCTTCTTCTCCGCCAGCGGCACGTCGCCCTCGTAGACGAAGGCGCCCACGTAGCCGAACAGCAGTGACCGGGCGAACGGCGACGGCTCGGAGGTCTCGACCTCGACGATCCGGATGGTTCGGGAGGCGATCTGGCGCTGCACCTCGAGCAGCCCGTCGAGATCGAAGACGTCGGTCAGACACTCGCGCATCGTCTCCAGGACGATCGGGAACTCCGGGTACTGGGCCGCGACCGTCAGCAGCTGGGCCGAGCGCATCCGCTGCTGCCACAGCGGCGAGCGCGACTTGGGATCGCGGCGGGGCAGCAGCAGCGCCCGCGCGGCGCTCTCCCGGAACCGGGCGGCGAACAGCGCCGACCCGCCGACCTCGTCGGTGACCACCGACTCGATCACCTCGGGATCGCAGATGATCAGCTCGGCACTCGGCGCCTCGGACTCGGTGTCGGGCACCCGCAGCACCATGCCGTCGTTGGTCGCGGTCGCCTGCACCTCCATCCCGTAGCGCTCGCGCGCGGCGTGCTCGACCGCCAGCGCCCAGGGGGTCAGCACCCCGGTCCCGAGCGCGCAGTGCACGCACACCCGCCAGTCGCCGAGCTCGTCGCGGAACCGTTCGAAGATCACCGTCTGGTCGGTCGGCAACGAGCCGGTGGCGGCCTGCTGCTCGGACAGGTAGGACACCAGGTTGCGGGCCGCGAACTCGTCGAGGCCGTCGGTTCGGAGCCGTGCCGTGGCCAGGTCGGCGGACATCGCGCCGAGCTCACGGACGAACCCGCCGAAGGCGCGGCCCAGCTCCAGCGGTCGGCTGGGCGCGTCGCCCTTCCAGAACGGCAGCCGGCCGGGCGCTCCCGGTGCCGGGGAGACCAGGACCTGATCGTGGGTGATCTGCTCGACCCGCCAGCTCGTCGTGCCGAGGGTGAACACGTCGCCCACCCGGGTCTCGTAGACCATCTCCTCGTCCAGCTCGCCGACCCGCCGGCCGGGCGCGTGCTTGCCGGACGCGTTGCCTTCGCCGACCAGGAAGACCCCGAACAGTCCACGGTCGGGGATGGTGCCGCCGGAGGTGACGGCCAGTCGCTGGGCTCCCGGACGTGCGGTCAGCACGCCGGTGTCGCGCTGCCAGACCAGCCGCGGTCGGAGCTCGGCGAAGTCCTCCGACGGATAGCGGCCGCTGAGCATGTCGAGCACCGCCTCGTACGCGCTGTGGGGCAGGTCGCGGAAGCTGCTGGCCCGGCGGACCAGGGCGTACAGCTCGTCGGCCTTGGTCTCCTCGACCGCCACCACGGCGACGATCTGCTGGGCGAGCACGTCCAGCGGATTCCGGAGCTCGGCGACCTCCTCGATGGCGCCCTGGCGCATCCGCTCGACGACCACCGCCGACTCGATCAGGTCGCCGCGGTGGTTGGGGAAGAAGATGCCGCGCGAGGTCGCGCCCACCTGGTGGCCGGCCCGTCCGACCCGCTGCAGGCCGCTGGCCACCGACGGCGGCGCCTCCACCTGGACCACCACGTCGACCGCGCCCATGTCGATGCCGAGCTCGAGGGACGACGTGGCCACCACGCAGGGCAGCTGGCCCGACTTGAGGTCCTCCTCGATCTGCGCCCGCTGCTCCTTGCTCACCGACCCGTGGTGGGCGCGGGCGATGACCGGGCCGCGACTGCCGTCGCGGCCGGTCGAGGCGCCCGATTGCGCCATCACCTGGGCGGGCGGTGGAAACTCCTCGGTCGGTTCGCCGAGCCGCTCGGCCTGCAGCTCGTTGAGGTGGGCGGTCAGCCGCTCGGCCAGCCGGCGGGAGTTGGCGAAGACGATCGTCGAGCGGTGCTGGCTGATCAGGTCGAGGATCTTGTTCTCCACGTGCGGCCAGATCGACGGCGTCCGCGGCGGCGCCTGCTCGTCCTCCAGGGGCTCGCCCGAGTCGGTGTCGAGGCGGAGGCGCCGAGGTCACTCATGTCCTCGACCGGCACGACGATCGACAGGTCCCAGGACTTCTCGGCCGGTGGCGCCACGATGCGCACCGGATGCGCGC
Organism: uncultured Actinomycetota bacterium; assembly: GCA_963761955.1. Taxonomy (GTDB): domain Bacteria; phylum Actinomycetota; class Actinomycetes; order Propionibacteriales; family Propionibacteriaceae; genus Microlunatus. The sequence goes on from CAVXIY010000014.1 coordinate 32,318, forward strand.
CGCCGAGGTAGGCGGCGACCCGCTCGGGCGGCCGGACGGTGGCCGAGAGCCCGATCCGCTGAATCGGCCGGCGCGGCAGCTCGGCGGACGACGACTCCGCGGCCAGCGTCTCGAGTCGCTCGAGCGAAACCGCGAGGTGGGCGCCGCGCTTGGTGCCGGCCAGGGCGTGCACCTCGTCGACGATGACCGTGCGCACCGATCGCAACACCTCGCGGGCGGCCGAGGTCAGCATCAGGAACAGCGACTCCGGAGTGGTGATCAAGATGTCCGGCGGCCGGGCCACGATCGCCCGCCGGTCACCGGCCGACGTGTCGCCGGACCGGACCCCGACGGTGACGTTGGGCGGCGCCTGGCCGAGCCGCAGCGCGGTCTGGGTGATGCCGGCCAGCGGCGCCCGCAGGTTGCGTTCGACGTCGACGGCGAGCGCCTTGAGCGGCGAGACGTAGAGCACCCGGCAGCGCTGCTTGTTGGTCCGGCACCGGAGACCGGGTGAGGTCGTCGAGCGCCCAGAGGAAGGCGGCCAGCGTCTTGCCGGACCCGGTCGGCGCGATGACCAGGGCATTCTCCCCGGCCGCCACCGCCTGCCAGGCTCCGGCCTGGGCGGCGGTCGGGCGCGCGAACACGTCCCGGAACCACGTCGCGGTGGCCGGGGAGAACACCTCCAGAGGATCGGTCGGCACGTCGACCATCTTGCCCGGCCCGCACTGACAGAAATCACCGGTCGCTCCGATCGGCCGACTGAGCGCGCCGACCGGTCCGTCGGAACGCCGCGTACGGTGTCGCGCTGTGAACGCCACCACGAGCAGATCGGACACGGTCTCGTGACCGTGCGGCGACGGGATGGCCCGTGGTGAAGGAGACGGAGCTGTGGCAGCGGCTCCAAGATCATCTGGCGCCGGCTACTACCGGGTGTGGGCGGCGGAGTTCAGCCTCGCCGACCTCGATCAGCGGACGGTCGTCGAGGCGCTGGCCGACGGGGTGCCGAGCAAGATCATCTGGCGTGCGGTGTGGGCTGCGCTGAGCTCCCGCCTCGGGAACGCTGACTCCTACCGGCGTCCAGTTCGGATCCCGACCGGCGAGCCCCAGGGCCTTGTCGAGATCGGAGGCGTCCTCGGCGACCTCCACCTCGGGACCGTAGGCCTGGAACTCGCGTCCCTGGTCGGCCGTCGCGCTGACGCAGCGGAGCACCTCGGCACCCAGAGCATCGGAGATCTCGACCTCCTGACCGCTCGCTCGGGCCACATCCCAGCCGTGCAGGATCACCTCGATCAGGAGCATCTCGCCCAGCGCCCGGGCCGGCATCTGACTTCCCTCGACCGACCCGTCCAACGCGTCGGCGCGACTCCAGCCGGTGGCGATCTGGGCGAGGTTGTCCTCGAGCTGGCTCGGCCAGTCCGTCGGACAGCTCGACCTTCGAGCCCCAGGGATCATCCGGGTCGAGGGCTCCGTGACGACCCGGCGCGGGCGAACGCCGTGGTGGTTCCGGCAAAGTGGGTCAACAGGGTGCGGAGGTCGAAATCCGTGCACGGGGTCGGACTGTCGAGATCGGTGTCGGCGGCGGCCCGGACGATCCCGGTCATGGTCTCGGCAGGCTTCGCCGATCGCGTCTGTCGTCGTGGTTTCGCTCATGGCACCAGTCTGTCGTCCGAGACGACGGCTCGTCTTGAAGGAATGCGACACTGGCAGCGGAGAGATTAGGCTCGCGTCGGATGGGTCGTCGCGTGGTCGGAACCGGGCATCCTCCGGCCGCGCACGTCGCTTGAGCACTTCGACTACGTCCGGCACGAGCCTCCGCTCCAGCTGGCCGATGCGTCGAGAACTTCTGGACGATCACCTGGGATCTGCCGGCCGGGGAGACGTACACCGCGCAGGTGCTGCCCTATCCGTCGGTCAATCTGTCGATCACCAACACCGAGTCCGATGTCACCGGGCTGGTCCGCCGGCGATACGAGCGGCACCTCACCGGCCACGGCTACGGCGTCGGCGCCCGCTTCCGTCCCGGCTGCTTTCGTCCGTTCGTGTCCTTTCCGGTGTCCAGGCTCACCGACCGCCATCGGCCGATCGCCGAGGTGCTCGGCCGTCCGACCGGCCGAGCTGGCGCGGCGATCGAGGCGACCGCCGACCAGTCGGCGCGGGTCGCGATGCTGGCGGAGTTCTTGATCGACGGACCGGCCGGACGCTCGACGCCACCGCCTCGCTGCTGGCCGAGGTGGTCACCGAGGTCGCCCGGAATCGCGAGATCACCCGGGTGGCCCAGGTGGCCGCGCTGGCGCAGTTGTCGGTACGCAGCCTGCAACGGGCGTTCTCCGAGTACGTCGGGGCCGGACCCAAGTGGGTGGTGCAGCGCTGCCGGCTGCAGGACGCGGCAGCGCGGGCCGCGGCGGCGGAGACGGTGGACTGGGCCGGGCTGGCCGATCGAGCTCGGCTTCGCCGACCAGGCCCATCTGACCCGGGCCTTCACCGCGACCATCGGGCTGTCGCCGGCGGCGTACGCCCGGCAGGCCCAAGGCACCTGAGCAGGCGCATCCGAGCAGATTCGGTCCGGCGTGTCGGGATGGTCGTTCGAACACGTGTTCGGTAAGTTATCCACCGGGTGCTCCGAACGGGTATCCACAGATTTCCAGAGCAGCGAACGATTGTCGGTGGTCGTCCTTAGGCTCACGGCACACGTCAGACAGCACGCCCGACCGGGCAGGGAAAGGATCACCATGGCCACGGCAGACCGCGAGAAGGCGCTGGAATCAGCACTCGCACAGATCGACAAGCAGTACGGCAAGGGTTCGGTGATGCGTCTCGGTGACGAGGTACGGGTGCCGCTCGAGGTGATCCCTACCGGCTCCATCGCTCTCGACCTCGCCCTCGGCATCGGCGGCCTGCCCCGCGGCCGCGTCGTCGAGATCTACGGCCCCGAGTCCAGCGGCAAGACCACCGTCGCCCTGCACGCCATCGCCAACGCCCAGGCGGCCGGCGGGATCTGCGCGTTCATCGACGCCGAGCACGCGCTCGACCCGGAGTACGCGGCGCGCCTGGGAGTGGACACGGACTCCTTGCTGGTCAGCCAGCCGGACAACGGCGAGCAGGCGCTGGAGATCGCCGACATGCTGGTCCGCTCCGGTGCGCTGGCCCTGATCGTGATCGACTCGGTCGCCGCGCTGACCCCGCGCGCCGAGATCGAGGGAGAGATGGGTGACAGCCACGTCGGCCTGCAGGCCCGGCTGATGAGCCAGGCGCTGCGCAAGATGACCGGTGCGCTGAGCAACGCCAACACCACCGCCATCTTCATCAACCAGCTGCGCGAGAAGATCGGGGTGATGTTCGGCTCGCCCGAGACCACCACCGGCGGCCGCGCGCTGAAGTTCTACTCCTCCATCCGCCTCGATGTGCGCCGCATCGAAACGCTCAAGGACGGCCAGGAAATGGTCGGCAACCGCACCCGGGTGAAGGTCGCCAAGAATAAGGTGGCGCCGCCATTCAAGCAGGCCGAGTTCGACATTCTTTACGGCCACGGAATCAGCCGGGAAGGCAGCCTCATCGACCTGGGTGTCGACGCCGGAATCGTCCGCAAGGCCGGCGCCTGGTTTACCTATGACGCCGATCAGCTCGGCCAGGGACGCGAAAATGCTCGCAACTACCTCCGCAACAATCCCGATCTCGCCAATGAGCTGGAAAAGAAGATCAAGGAGCAGCTGGGCATCGGGCCTCAGGTCGACGTGCCGGCGGGGGTCGACCCGGTGACCGGCGAGGTGGAGTTCTGACCTTGGGAGCCGTCGACGAAGCTCGGGCCTGGCTGGCCGCCCAGGGCGTGACGGTCGATCCGCCGCCGGCACAGACCGGCGGCCGCTCCACCGGACTCACCTCGAGCGGCTGAATTCGACCGCGAGCGCCGGAACAGTCGGCACCGGCCGGAGGCGAAGCCCAGGATGATCGGGATGCCCAGCCGGACACCGATCCAGAAGGCCTCGCCCGCGCCATCGTGTTGCGCAAGCTCGCGGCCCGGGCCCGAACCCGGCACGAGCTTGCGCAAGCGCTGGCCGCCAAGCAGGTGCCCGACGCGGTGTCGAAGTCGGTGCTGGATCGGTTCCAGGCGGCCGGTCTGGTCGACGACGCCGCGTTCGCCGCGGACTGGGTGGAATCCCGCCAGAGTCGGCGCCACCTTTCGGCCGCCGCGCTCCGCCGGGAGCTCCAGCGCCAAAGGAGTGGATGCCGACGACATCGACGCCGCACTCTCCGCGGTCGACGCCGACGACGAGTATGCGGCCGCGCTCGACCTGGCCCGACGCCGCCAGCGGTCGATGGACCAGTTGCCCCGCGAGGTCCAGTACCGGCGGCTCGCCGGGATGCTCGGGCGGCGGGGCTTCGGTCCCGGCGCGTCAGCCCGGGTGCTGGCTGAGGTCTCAGACCTCCTGAGAGGACCGTCCGTCCTGAGAGCGGACCGTCGTCCTGAGAGCGGACCGTCTCGTCCTGAGAGCGGTGCTTGACCGGGACTATGGGCGGACATACTCTGCAGGCAAGAGGTATCCAGTAACACCTGTTCGATATGAATCTGATGCCGGATGGTCGATCCACCCGGACCTTGCTGAAGTCTTACCTGCCTTGTTTTTTCACCGCGAGTGCCGTGGCACTCGACGAAGTTGGTGTTGATCAGACCGTCTGATCTCTTTTGATGTGTGCGATGGAGCCTCTTGAGTGCGCGCGACAGCGCGTGGACAGGAGTGCGACATGGGAAACGGCGCGTTTCAAACTCTGATAGTGGCAGGGCTTTTCCTGCTGATTGCCGCGGTCATCTTCCTCGCGGTCTTGGTGATTCGTCGCGGACGCGGTGGTGCCGCCGCAGTGAGCGACTACAGCCGTGCCTCCCTGGCGTCCAGGCCGGAGTCCGGCACCGGCTCGGACATGGCGGGTCAGACCGAGCGGCGGGACGAGCTCGGCGGATCCGCCCGGTGTCAGCCTCGAGGAGGCACAAGCGCTGCAGCGCAAGGCCGAGATGCTGATGGCCTCGGCTCAGACCGCCCGGTCGGAAGCTGAAGAGGACACCCGGCTGCGACGGGCGGAGCTTCACGACCAGCGGGTCGGCGTCGAGCGCCGGGAACAGCGGCTGGCCGAACGTGAGGAACGGCTCGACGCCGAGATCCACGCGCTCGAGGACAAGGTCAAGCAGTTGGACGAATCGCGCACGGCACTTCGCGCCCAACGTAAAGCTCTGGTCGACATTGAGACTCAGCATCAGGTGACCCTGGAGCGGATCGCCGGCCTGACCGCGGAGCAGGCCAAGGCCGAGCTGATCGGGGCGGTGGAGCACGATGCCAAGCGGCAGGCGGTGCTGGTCGCCCGCGACATCGAGCGGAAGGCCGTACGCGACGCGGACGCCCGCGCCCAGATGATCGTCGTCGGCGCGATCCAGCGGATCGCCTCCGAGCAGACCTCGGAGTCGGTCGTCACCGCCGTTCACCTGCCCGGGGACGACATGAAGGGCCGGATCATCGGCCGCGAGGGCCGCAACATCCGGGCGTTCGAGCAGGTCACCGGCGTGAACGTGATGATCGACGACACCCCGGAGTCGGTGCTGCTGTCCTGCTTCGACCCGGTCCGCCGCGAGACGGCCCGGATCACCCTGACCGAGCTGGTCAAGGACGGACGGATCCATCCGGCCCGGATCGAGGAGATGCACGAACGGAGCAAGAACCAGATCGAGGCCCAGTGCCTGCGGGCCGCCGAGGACGCGATGGCCGAGGTCGGCATCTCCGACCTGCATCCGGCGCTGATTCCGGTCCTGGGCACGCTTGCGCTACCGGACCTCGTACGGCCAGAACGTGCTCAAGCACCTGGTCGAGAGCGCCCACATCGCGGGCCTGATGGCCGCCGAGCTCGGGCTGGACATCGCCCAGTGCAAGCGGGCCGCCTTCCTGCACGACATCGGAAAGGCGTTGACCCACGAGGTCGAGGGTTCGCACGCGATCATCGGCGCCGACCTGGCCCGGAAGTACGGCGAGCATCCCGACGTGGTGCACGCCATCGAGGCGCACCACAACGAGGTCGAGGTGCGGACGGTCGAGGCGGTGCTGGTCCAGGCCGCGGACGCGATCAGCGGCAGCCGTCCCGGCGCCCGCCGCGAGAGCATCGAGGCGTACGTGCAGCGGCTGGAGAAGCTGGAGGAGATCGCCGGCTCCCGCGAGGGCGTGGACAAGGTGTTCGCCATGCAGGCCGGCCGGGAGATCCGGGTCATGGTGGCGCCCGACGTGGTCGACGACATCGAGGCCCAGGTGCTGGCCCGCGACATCGCCAAGCAGATCGAGGAGGAGCTGACCTATCCCGGCCAGATCAAGGTGACGGTCGTTCGGGAGTCGAGGGCGACCGAGACGGCGCGGTAGCGGCTACCGGCCGCTGATTCCCCAGGATCCGCTGTAGACCTCGCCTGGCTCGAGCACGAGCAGGTCGTCATGCGTCGGGCCCGCGTTGAAGGCGTCCGGTCCGCAGGTCATCGGCTCGACGGCCACCGACCAGTCCCGGTACGGCCCGCCGGTGAACACCTGGACCCAGCGCATGCTCTGGTCGCCCCACAGCTCGGTCCGACGCTCGCCGAGGGTCAGCGAGGCACGCCAACGCCCGTCGGCATCCCGGGCGAGATCGGTCATGGCCACGTCGAGGTTGCGTGAGCCGAGCGTCGGCCCCGACGCGCAGGTCGTTGTCGGTGCCGTCGACGGGCAGCAGCGAGACGGGCAGCAGCCGGTCGTCGACCCTGAGGTACGACGAGGCCGGCACGTCGAGATCCACCTCGTCGACGGTCGCTTCACCGACGGTCAGATAGGGGTGCGCGGCGTAGCCGAACGGCACGGCGTCCCGCCGATGTTGGTCGCCACGACCGTCGACGGTCAGCCCGTCGTCGCCGACCCGGTAGGTGAGCACGGCTTCGAGGATGCCGGGCCAGCCGGGCTGCGGATAGATCCGGACCCGGTTCACGACCCGATCCGGCTCGTGTTCGACCAGCACCCAGGGCACGTGCCGGGCCAGCCCGTGGCTGGCGTTGTGCCGCGACGGCTCGCTCAGCGCGAGCTGCTGTTCCTGGCCCTGCGAAGACGTAGTGGCCGTCGCGGATCCGATTCGGCCAGGGGATCAGGTTCTGGCCGCGCCCGCCCTTGACCACCTCGTCGGCCCCGAACCCGTGCACGAGGTCGCGTCCGTCGACGGAGTAGCTGCCGCAGGGTCGCGCCCACCTCGGTGATCACCGCCCGATGCGCGCCGTGACTGATCTCGTACTGCTCGCCGGTCGGGGAGATGCTCACGATGTCGCACTTTAGCGGCGGGGCATCGGCCGCATTACCCTTGGTCTGCCATGTCGACGATCACCGCGCCCGAGAACCAGCGCACCTTCCAGATCCGCACCCACGGCTGCCAGATGAACGTGCACGATTCCGAACGGCTGGCCGGCCTGCTCGAAGAGGCGGGCTACCGGCGAGGCGGCGGCGGACGCACAGCCGGACGTGGTGGTGTTCAACACCTGCGCGGTGCGGGAGAACGCCGACAACCGGCTCTACGGCAGCCTCGGCAACCTGCTCCCGACCAAGAACGCGACCCCCGGCATGCAGATCGCCGTCGGCGGCTGCCTCGCCCAGAAGGACCGGCACGCGATCGTCGACCGCGCGCCGTGGGTCGACGTCGTCTTCGGCACCCACAACATCGGCTCGCTGCCGGTGCTGCTGGAGCGGGCGCGGGTCGCAGCGGGCCGCCCAGGTCGAGATCAAGGAGGCGCTGGAGACCTTCCCCTCCAACCTGCCCACCCGTCGCGACTCGGCCTACGCCGCCTGGGTGTCGATCAGCGTCGGCTGCAACAACACCTGCACCTTCTGCATCGTGCCGACGCTGCGCGGCAAGGAGACCGACCGGCGACCGGGCGACATCCTCGCCGAGATCGAGGCGCTGGTCGCCGAGGGCGTGCAGGAGATCACGCTGCTCGGCCAGAACGTCAACGCGTACGGCGTCGAATTCGGCGATCGCGCCGCCTTCGCCAAGCTGCTGCGGTCCTGCGGCCAGGTCGAGGGTCTGGAACGGGTCCGATTCACCTCGCCGCACCCGAAGGACTTCACCGACGACGTGATCGCGGCGATGGCCGAGACGCCGAACGTGATGCCGCAGCTGCACATGCCGCTGCAGTCGGGATCGGACTCGGTGCTGCGGGCGATGCGCCGCTCGTACCGCAGCGAGCGGTACCTGGCGATCATCGACGACGTCCGCGCCGCGATGCCCGAGGCCGCGATCACCACCGACATCATCGTCGGCTTCCCCGGCGAGACCGAGCAGGACTTCCAGGGGACGCTCGACGTGGTCGCCGCGGCGCGCTTCGCGGCCGCGTTCACCTTCCAGTACTCGATCCGGCCCGGCACGCCGGCCGCCACCATGCCCGACCAGATCCCGAAGCCGGTGGTCCAGGAGCGCTACGAGCGACTGGTCGAACTGGTGAACGAGATCGCCTGGCGGGAGAACCTGAACCAGGTCGGGCGACCGGTCGAGGTGATGTTCGCCGACGGCGAGGGCCGCAAGGATGCCGCGACCGCGCGGATGTCCGGCCGGGCCCGCGACAATCGGCTGGTGCACGTCACCGTGCCCGACGACCCGGCCCTGCGACCGCGCCCCGGTGACCTGGCCGAGACGGTGATCACCTACGCCGCGCCGCACCACCTGAACGCCGACGACGGGCTGACTCAACCTTCGCCGGACCCGCGGTGGGGACGCCTGGGCGGCGCGGCGCGCGGCGCCGGACACTCGACCGGCGGTCACCCTCGGACTGCCGTCGATCGGCGTCCCGGCACCGCTTCCGGCGGCCGCCGGCTGCCAGCCCGGCTGATCGCGCCTGATCACCATCCGGATGCTGGATGAGGTTTGCCTGCCCTAAGTCGCGGGCCCTACGCTGTGCCGGTGGGGGGTCGTCCCAAGAAGGAATGCTGCATCTCTAAGCCGCGCTGCAAGAGGTGCCCGATCCGCATGCTCTCCGATGGCAGGCTGTCCCCGGAGGACGCCAGGAAGATCTTCGCGAAGGGCCGCAATCGCAAGGCGCTGAAGAAGGCGAAGCTCACCAAGGCGGCTTGACAGACCGGCGATCGCGCGACCGTCGAGCCACCAATCGGCGAGGCAGATCGTCGCGAGCAGAGCCATAGACCGTAGGCAAGGCACATCTTCGTGGCGCAGCTGATCTGCGCGCGTGCCACTATCAGGTCGTCATCAGCATTCCGGAAGGATCCCCATATGCCAGCCGAGCGGTTTGTCGAACAGCTCAATATCCAGATCGGAAACGAGTTCGCCGCCCATCAGCAGTACGTGGCCTGCGCGGTCTACTACGACGCCTTGACCATGCCCCAGACGGCTGGGTTCTTCTATGCCCAGGCGCTGGAGGAACGGGGGCACGCGATGATGATGGTCAAGTACCTGGTCGACCAGGATGCCCCGGTGCGGATCCCCGGCGTCGCCTCACCGGAGGTGGACTTCGACGATCTCGTCGCCCCGGTCGAACTGGCTCTGGAACAGGAGCGCCGGGTGACCGTGCAGATCAACGAACTGACCAAGATCGCTCGCGAGGAAAGCGATTTCGCGTCCGATCAGTTCATGCAGTGGTTCATCAAGGAACAGGTCGAGGAGGTCGCGACGATGAGCGACCTGGTCGCCGTGGTGCGCCGCTCGAAGGACAACATCGAAGCCATCGAGGACTACATCCAGCGCGAACAGTCCACTGAGGCCGCCGACCCGACGAGCCCGGCCATCGCCGGCGGCTGAACGCCGGGCTGCCGAGCCAGCCTGAAGGCGATAGATTCTTCCTAGCCCGGGTGTCGCGGATCGTGACACCCGGGTTTCTGTCGCACGGCGACGCGCTTTGCGTCGGTATCTGCATCGCGCGATCGCGCGAGCAGATAGCCCAAACTAGACCGGCTGTTCGGGGGTCGACTCGGGGCGGTCCGGGTCGCCGTCGCGCTGTTCAGCCAGCTTCTCCTTGGCGAAGGCCTGGCCCTGGTCGACCTGCTCGGCGTACTTCCCGCCGGTCTTCTCGTCCACGAAGTCGCCGGCCTTGTCGATCCCGGCGGCCACCTGCGCGCTGTGCTCGCCGAGCGCGTCCTTCGCCTTGTCGAAGATGCCCATCAGGCGTCCTCCCTTTCCGTTGAGAATGGGGCGTCCGCGGCGCGGTCGCCTCGACGCGCTCACGGAACCCCCGATCGACGTCAAGCCCTTTGTACCTCACCGGCGCCGACGTCCGCCCGGCGGTCGATGGACTCGGCCGCGTCGGCCATCGGTGAGACTGAGGCAATGGCTGTGGTGCTGGTGGGTCCGACAGCCGTGGGCAAGTCGAGGCTCGCCGATCGCGCTCGCCCAGCACTACCGCGCAGCCGGCCGGCCGGCCGAGGTGGTCAGCGCGGATTCGATGCTGGTCTACCGAGGGATGGACATCGGCACCGCCAAGCCGACCGTGACCGAGCGGGCCGGCGTGGTCCACCACCTGATCGACATCTTCGACGTGCGCCGGAGCGCCACCGTGGCCGAGTTCCAGGCCATGGCTCGGCGGGTGATCGCCGACTGCGAGGCCCGCGGCGTGGTGCCGATCGTGGTCGGAGGGTCGGCGCTCTACATCCGCGCGATCGTGGACGACTTCCAGTTTCCCGGGCACCGATCCCGACGTCCGCGCCCGCTGGGAGTCCGAACTCGAGGCGCTGGGTCCCGAGGGACTGCACCGGCGGCTGGCCGATCTCGATCCCGAGGCGGCGGCGCAGCTGCTGCCCGGCAACAGCCGCCGGGTGGTCCGGGCGCTCGAGGTGATCGAGCTGACCGGGCGGCCGTACGCGGCCCAGCTCCCCGCGCATCGCTACGTGCTGCCCGGTGTGGTCCAGATCGGCCTGGACATCGACCGGCCGACGCTTGGATGCCCGGATCGAGCAGCGGGTCGAGGCGATGTGGCGGGCCGGACTGGTGGCGGAGGTACGGAGCCTCGCCGCGCGCGGCCTGCGCGAAGGGCTGACGGCCTCCCGCGCCCTCGGCTACCGACAGGTGCTGAGCTTCCTGGACGGCGAGATCACCGAGGAGCAGGCGTACGAGCAGACGGTGACCGGCACCCGCAAGTTCGCCCGGCGGCAGGATGCCTGGTTCCGGAAGGATCCGCGGATCAGCTGGCTGCGCTACGACCGACCCGACCTGGTCGCCGCGGCGTACGCCATCGCCGGACCGGACGGCACCGGGCGGCAGATCGGAGATGGAAGACTGACCCGTGCGGAGATGGACGTTCACCAAGGGTCACGGGACCGGCAACGACTTCGTGCTGCTGCGTCGATCGCGAGGCGATGATCGACCTGTCCGCGGCCGACGTCCGGTTCCTCTGCGACCGGCATACCGGAATCGGCGCCGACGGCGTGCTCCGGGCCGTCTTCGCCAAGCACATCGACGGCTGGACCGGCGACGGCTCGCTGTGGTTCATGGACTATCGCAACGCCGACGGCTCGGTCGCGGAGATGTGCGGCAACGGCGTCCGGGTGTTCGTCCGGTTCCTGATCGAGGAGTCGCTCGCGAGCGGACCGGTGGTCCAGGTGGCGACCCGGGCCGGCGTCAAGGAGGCCACCGTGCTGCCCGACGGGCAGATCCGGGTGGCGATGGGTCCGGTGTCGGTGGGCGGCCCGGCGACGACGGTGACGACCGCTGACGGCGCGGAGTTCAGCGCGCTCAGTGCCGACGTGGGCAATCCCCACGCGGTCAGCTTCGCCGACGACCTGACCGGACTCGCGCTCTATCTGCCCCCGACCTGGGGGCCGGCCGACAACTTCCCCGACGGCGTCAACCTCGAGTTCGTCCGCGCCGTCGGCGAACGGCACATCGCCATGCGGGTGTACGAACGCGGCGTGGGGGAGACCCAGTCCTGCGGCACCGGGACCGTGGCCGCCGCGGCCGCAACCCGGGTCCATCAGCGGCGACACCGCCCCGCTGCCGGTGACCTACCGGGTGGACGTGCCCGGCGGCACCGTATACGTCGAGCTGACCGAAGAGCAGGCGTTCCTGACCGGGCCGGCCGTGCTGGTGGCCACGGTGAGGTCGCCGTTCCCCACCCATAGGAAGGACGTCGAATGTCTGTTCTGGATGCGTTCTCGCTGTCCGGCAAGGTCTCGGTGGTCACCGGCGCCAATCGCGGCATCGGCCGTGCACTGGTCACGGCACTCGCCGAGGCCGGCAGCGACGTGGTGCTGCTGGTCCGCGACCCCGACAGCGCCGTTGACGCGGTCGCCGACCTCGAGGCGCTCGGCGTCACGGCGATCCCGGTCGGTGCGGACGTGACCGACGCCGAGCGACGTCCGGCGCGCCGTCGATGCCGTGATGGCGGAGTTCGGCAAGGTCGACGTCCTGGTGAACAACGCCGGAGCCTGCATCCACCGGCCGGCCCTGCAGGTCACCGAGGACGAGTGGCGATTCGTGATGGACGTCAACGTCAACGGCGTGTGGAACTGCGCCCAGTCCTTCGGCCGGCAGATGGTGGCCCAGAAGAGCGGGGCGATCATCAACATCGGGTCGATCTCGGCCCAGATCGTCAACCGCCCGCAGTCCCAGCCGGCCTACAACGCCTCGAAGGCCGCCGTCCATCAGCTGACCCGGTCGCTGGCCGCTGAATGGGCGCCGCTCGGCGTGCGGGTCAATGCGCTCGCGCCCGGCTACATCAAGACGGAGATGAGCCCGGTGGACTCGCCGGAGTTCAAGCGCTACTGGATCGACGACGCGCCGATGCAGCGCTACGCGATGCCGGCCGAGCTCGGGCCGAGCGTGGTCTTCCTCGCGTCGGAGGCCTCGTCCTTCGTCACCGGCGAGGTGCTGGTCATCGACGGCGGCTACACCCTGTTCTGACGCCGGCCCCGTCGAACGGAAAAAGAAGTTGGGCGGACGTGAGACGCTGGAAGCGATGACTGCCAATCCTGATATCCAGCCCCACGACGAACTACGCGACGACGAAATCCCCCATGACGACTGACGAAATAATTGTGGAGGATCTCACCGTCCGACCCGACGACCAGTCCTGGGACGGCGACCAGCAAGACCTCGCGGACCGGATCTCGTTGCGCCGGGTCGCCGGGATGTCCACCGAGCTCACCGACATCACCGAGGTCGAGTACCGCCAGCTGCTGCTCGAGCGGGTGGTGCTGGTCAGCGTGTGGACCACCGGGAGCGAGGTCGACGCCGAGAACGCGATGGCCGAGCTCAAGCTGCTGGCCGAGACCGCCGGCTCGGAGGTCCTCGAAGGCCTGATCCAGCGGCGTACCCGACCCGATCCGTCCACCTACATCGGCCGCGGCAAGGTGGCCGAGCTGCGCGACGTCGTGGTGGCCACCGGCGCGGACACGGTGATCTGCGACGGCGAGCTCGCCCCCGCGCAGCTGCGCAACCTCGAGGACCAGATCAAGGTCAAGGTCATCGACCGCACCTCGCTGATCCTGGACATCTTCGCCCAGCACGCCAAGAGCGCTGAGGGTAAGGCTCAGGTCGAGCTTGCCCAGCTGCAGTACCTCAAGCAGAGGTTGAGAGGCTGGGGCGGCAATCTGTCCCGCCAGGCCGGTGGCCGGGCCAGCGGCGGCGCCGGGCATCGGCGGTCGTGGGCCGGGCGAGACCAAGCTCGAGACCGACCGCCGCCGGATCAACAGCCGGATCGCCAAGCTGCGCGCCGCGCTGCGCGAGATGGACAGCACCCGGGAGACCAAGCGCGCCGAACGGCGGCGTCACGAGGTGCCGTCGGTCGCCATCGTCGGCTACACCAACGCCGGCAAGTCCAGCCTGCTGAACCGGCTCACCGGCGCCGGTGTCCTGGTGGAGGACGCGCTGTTCGCCACCCTCGATCCGACCACCCGGCGCTCGTCGGCCACCGACGGCCGGGTCTACACCCTCACCGACACGGTGGGCTTCGTCCGGCACCTGCCGCACGACCTGGTCGAGGCGTTCGCGTCGACCCTCGAGGAGTCGGCGCGGGCCGACCTCCTGGTCCACGTCGTCGACGCCTCGGATCCGGATCCGGCCGGCCAGATCAGCGCCGTACGCGCCGTGCTGGCCGACATCGGAGCCGGCGACGTGCCCGAGCTGATCGTGCTCAACAAGGCCGACCGGGCGGCGGCCGACGCTCTCGCCGTGCTGCGCACCAGCTATCCCGGCGCGCCCGTCGTCTCGGCGCGGACCGGCCTCGGCATCGAGGAGCTCCGGGCGCTGATCGAGTCGCGGCTGCCCCGGCCGGAGGTCGAGATCCGGGCGCTGATCCCGTACGAGCGGGGCGACCTGATCAATCGCATCCACCAGGCGGGGGAGTTCCTCACCAGCGAGCACACCGAGGCCGGCACGCTGGTCGTCGCCCGGGTGAATCCGTCGCTGGCCGGCGAACTCGAACCCTTCCAGCTCGCAGTCACGGTCCCCGATCGGGGCGAAGGGCGCATTACAGTTCAGCGGTGACCGGACAGTCGAAGGCCGGGCCAGCGCCCGACCATCGCGAGGTGCTGGCCGCCGCCGTCGAGGGGATCCACGGCAGCGAGCGGCCCGGACAGGTCGAGATGGCGGACGCGATCGCCGACTCGCTCGACACCGGCCGGCACCTGCTCGTCCAGGCCGGCACCGGGACGGGGAAATCGCTCGGCTACCTGGCCCCGGCGCTGATCCGGCTGGCTCAGAAGTCGACCGACCGGATCGTCGTCGCCACCGCGACGCTGGCCCTGCAGAGCCAGCTGGCCAACAACGACATCCCGGCCGCCCTGGACGCCGTGGAGGCGATCACCGGCCGGCGTCCCCGGCACGCGATCCTCAAGGGCCGGACCAACTACGCCTGCCTGTTGCGGGTCCGGGACGGCACCGCGCAGGATCAGGGCGCGCTGATCTCGGCCAGCGATCTGGCCGACACGATCAAGTCCGCGCCGCTGAGCACGCCCGGAGTCGGCGCTCGGCGCCGAGGTGCTGGCGCTGCGGGAGTGGGCCGAGGAACAGGCCGGCGAGCGGGGTCTGGCCGACCGCGACGACGCCCCGTCGCACACCGACCGGGCCTGGCAGCAGGTGTCGATCCCGGTGCGCGAGTGCCTCGGGCCGCAGCGCTGCCCGTACGGGGACGAGTGCTTCGTCGAACGGTCGCGCGACGAGGCCCGGGCCGCGGACCTGGTGGTCACCAACCACGCGCTGCTGGCCATCAACGCGATGCACGGCGGCACCGCGCTGCCCGAACACAGTGCGGTGATCATCGACGAGGCCCACGAACTGGTGGCCCGGGTGACCGGCGCCGCCTCGGCGGAGCTGAGCCCGGCGCAGGTCGAACGGGTCGGCAAGCGGGCGCTCACCTACCTCGAGGACGACGTGGCGCTGGAACTGCTGGAGTCGGCCGATGTCCTGCGGACCGCCCTGGACGGGACGCCGCTGGAGCGGGTCGAGGATCCGGATTCGGCGTTCGTCGCCGCGTGCGCCACGGTCCGGAACGCGGCGCGTACGGCGGTCAGCGCGATGACCGGCGGTGAGGGAAAGCTCGACGCGGACAAGCGGCAGGCCGCCGCCGCCGTGCAGGAGGTCTTCGACATCGCCGAGCGGATGGCTGCGCTGAAGGAGCACGACGTGGTCTGGGTCGCCGACCGTGAACGGTTCGGGCGGGAGGCCCGGGTGTCGCCGCTGTCGGTGTCGGCGCTGATGCGGCGGCAGGTGTTCGGCGAGCGGACGACGATCCTGACCTCGGCGACCCTGAAGCTGGGCGGCGACTTCACCGGTATCGCGGCCAGCGTCGGGCTGCGGGCCGACGAGCGGATCGCGGCCGCCGAACCGACCGTTCCTGCCGACTCACCCGAGCAGCCGGCGGCCGACCAGGAGCCACGCCGGACGACGACGATGACTCGGTGCCGTGGCGCGCCCTGGATGTCGGCTCGCCGTTCGACTATCGCCGGCAGGGCATCCTCTACGTCGCCCGATCGCTGCCGCCGCCGGGGCGGGACGGGCTCTCGGAGACCTCGATGGCCGAGATCGCCGAGCTGGTCTGGGCGTCGGGCGGCCGGACGCTGGGGCTCTTCTCCTCCCGGCGGGCCGCCGAGGCGGCGGCGGTCCACATCCGCAAGCAGCTGCCGAAGCTGACGATCCTCTGCCAGGGCGACGCCCAGCTCTCGGAGCTGACCAGGCGGTTCGTCGAGGACGAGCATGCGAGCCTGTTCGGCACGCTGTCGCTGTGGCAGGGGGTCGACGTGCCGGGTGCGACCTGTCAGCTGGTGATCATCGACCGGATCCCGTTCCCGCGCCCGGACGAGCCGCTGACCGTGGCCCGCCAGCGCGCGGTGGCCGAAGCCGGCGGCAACGGCTTCATGAGCGTCGCCGCGGCCCACGCCGCGCTGCTGCTCGCCCAGGGCTCCGGCCGGCTGATCCGGCGGCTCACCGACAAGGGGGTGGTGGCCGTGCTCGACCCGCGGCTGGTCACCGCCCGCTACGGCAGCTTCCTGCAAGGCGTCGATGCCCGAGATGTGGCAGACCACCGACCGCGAGGTGGCGATCGGCGCGCTGCGCCGGCTGAGTGGAGACGCGAGCTAGCGGCCGTAACATCGGTCTGGCACGCTATGCGCTCATGGAGCACACGTACGACTTCGACCTCGCCGTCATCGGGTCTGGGCCCGGCGGCCAGAAGGCCGCGATCATGGCCGCGAAGCTCGGCCACAAGGTCTGCGTGGTCGACAGCAAGGCCATGGTCGGCGGTGTCTGCGTCAACACCGGCACCATCCCGTCGAAGACGCTGCGCGAGGCCGTGCTCTACCTGACCGGCATGCAGCTGCGCGACCTGTACGGGGCCAGCTACCGGGTCAAGGAGGACATCACGATCTCCGACCTGCTGGCCCGGCTGCAGCACGTCATCGGCCGCGAGACCGAGGTCATCCGGTCGCAGCTGATGCGCAACCACATCGAGCTGATCGCCGGGCACGGCGAGCTTCCTGGACCCGCACACGCTCTCGATCGACATCGAGGGCTCCGGGTCGCACCGCACCCTGACCGCGGACAAGGTCGTCATCGCCACCGGCACCACGCCGGCCCGACCGGAGCACGTCGAGTTCGACGGCGTCCGGGTGCTCGACTCCGACCAGATCCTGACCCTGGACACCGTGCCGGACTCGATGGTCGTGGTCGGCGCCGGCGTCATCGGGGTGGAGTACGCGTCGATGTTCGCCGCGCTCGGCACCCGGGTGACCCTGGTCGAGAAGCGCGACCAGATGCTCGACTTCTGCGACCCGGAGATCGTCGAGTCGCTGAAGTTCCACCTCCGCGACCACACGATGTCGTTCCGCTTCGGCGAGGAGGTGGCCTCGGTCGAGAGCTCCGGCCGCGGCACGATCACCACCCTCGCGTCGGGCAAGAGGATCGCCGCCGAGGTCGTCATGCACTCGGCCGGGCGGCAGGGCAACACCGCGTCGCTCAACCTCGATCTGGCCGGGCTGGCCGCCGACAAGCGCGGCCGGCTGGTGGTCAACGCGAACTACCAGACCGAGGTGCCGCACATCTACGCGGTCGGCGACGTGATCGGCTTCCCGGCCCTGGCGGCGACCTCGATGGACCAGGGCCGGCTGGCGGCGGCGCATGCCTTCGACGAGCCGGCCAACGAGTTGCACGGGCTGCAGCCGATCGGCATCTACACGATCCCGGAGATCTCCTACTGCGGCAAGACCGAGGGCGAGCTGACCCGCGAGGCCGTCCCGTTCGAGGTCGGCATCTCGCGTTACCGCGAACTCGCCCGCGGCCAGATCATCGGCGACTCGTACGGGATGCTCAAGCTGATCGTGCACGCCGACACGCGCGAGATCCTCGGCGTGCACATCTTCGGCACGAACGCGACCGAGCTCGTCCACATCGGCCAGGCGATCATGGGCTGCGGCGGCACCGTCGACTACCTGGTCGACACCGTGCTGAACTACCCGACCCTGTCCGAGGCCTACAAGGTGGCCGCACTCGACGTGGCCAACAAGCTCCGCGCCGTCGCCCGCTTCACCACCCAGATGGCGACGTCCGAACCCAGCATGTTGTGACCCGCGCCCGCCGCTGGCTCAGACCTTGCGGAGGACGGCGACCACCTTGCCGAGGATCGTCGCGTGGTTGCCGTCGATCGGGTCGTACGCCGGGTTGTGCGGCATCAGCCAGACCTGGTCGCCGGTGCGCTTGAACGTCTTGACCGTCGCCTCGTTGTCGAGCAGTGCCGCCACGATGTCGCCGTTGATCGCCGTCGGCTGCTGTCGCACCACCACCCAGTCGCCGTCGCAGATGGCCGCCTCGATCATCGAGTCGCCGCGTACCTCGAGCAGGAACATGGTGCCCTCGCCGACCAGCTGGCGGGGGAGCGCGAACACGTCCTCGATCCGCTCCTCGGCCAGGATCGGACCGCCGGCGGCGATCCGGCCGAGCAACGGGACGTGCACCGGCTCCGGATAGGCGTCGCCGACGCCGGTCTCGTCGAAGTCGGCTGACCGCGACGCGCCGACTCGGCCCTGCTGTGGCCGTCGACCGGCCATCGCCGGGCAGCAGCACCTCGAGGGCCCGCGGCCGGTTGGGGTCGCGGCGCAGGAAGCCCTTCGGCCTCGAGCATCTTCAGCTGGTGGGCGACGCTCGACGAGGAGGCCAGTCCCACGGCGTCACCCATCTCCCGGATGCTGGGCGGATAGCCACGGCGCTCCACGGTGTCCTTGATCATCTCGAGGATCCGGCGCTGCCGAAGCGTCAGTCCGTCGGCGTCGGCGGGCCCGTCGGGGAGGGCGCTGACCGAGCCGGTCTCGCCGAGCTGGGCGGCGACGTCGCTCGCCCTGGGGCGGCCGCGACGGTTGCTGAACGGTGGTGGGGTGCGGTCCTTGTCTGCCATGTCTGACATTAGGAAGAGTTCGGACAAATTCAAACATCTGTTCGAGGCGTGTCGCGCCTCGACGGCGCGTCGTTTTCGGAAAACTGTCAGTGGCCTCTGGTGTGCTCAGTACATGGACACGATCGTCGAACGAATGTGCGAATGCTCTTGGCAATCCGGCCGAGATGCGGTACAAATCAAACATACGTTCTATCGAACATCCGTTCGACACCTGCCCGAGGAGTACGACCATGAGCGCGATGACCATCGACCTGGCGCCGACCGAGCCGCGCAGCCAGAACGGCGAGCCGCAGCCAGACCGGCGATCCGCCGGCACTCGGCCGGCGACCCGGCCAGGTCGCGGCTCGGCCCGCGGCCGCAGCCCTCAGGCCCGTCCCGGTCGCGCGGTTCCCGCGCCGTCGATCCAGACGTCGCCGGCCGCCGCGGTCCGCGGTTGCGTCGCCGAGCGTGCCGTCGTCGCGGCGGGCCCGACGACCTGGCAGCTGACCGACCGCGGGATCGCGGTGGTCCTGGTCGGCGTCCTGATGATCGTGGTCGCCGCGGTGGCGGTCATCGGGCTGACCGCGTTCCGGGTGACCGGCGACAGCTATCAGGGCTATGGCCAGTCGCAGTCGGCCCAGCGCTGAGTTCGCAGCCGGCTGATGATCAACGCCGGCCGATGATCAACGCGGCTGATGATCAAGCTGACGGCTCAGAGCGGCGGCTGCGCGGCGTGGACCACGATGGTCTTCATGATCTTGTCGCTGAAGGTCTGCTTCTTCTCGTCCCACAGGGGCCAGAGATAGCCGACGTAGGCGAAGCCGTCGAGGATGTGCACCAGGTCGCGCAGAAAGGCGTTCAGCGCGCCGATCGGCTGGCCGGTCGCCTCGCTGATCAAGCTGATCTTCGTGACCCGCTTGCCGAGCGACTGGCCGGTCCGGCCGGCGGTGATCCAGCGGTTGTAGATCGTCCAGCCGAAGCGCAGCCGAGCATGATCACGCTGCCGATGACATCGGGATGCCAGCCGGCCGAGAAGTCGGGCGTGCCGCCGTTCCGGGCCATGTCGACGAGCACCATGCCGTAGCCGACGTAGAAGATGATCAAGCCGATGTAGGTCGGGAGCGTAGTCGATCAGGTACGCGACGCACCCGCTTGCCCCAGGGGCGTAGTCGGTGCGCAGGGCGAGCGATCGGATATCCGGTCGACCGGGTAGCCCGGCTGGGCGTAGCGCCTGCGGGTAGCCGGGCTGCGCCGTACCCGGGCTGCGCGGCTACCAGGCTGCTGCCCGTACGGGGCCTGCCGGTACCCGGGCTGGTGCTGGCTGGTCGGCGCGTAGCCGGCTGCTGGCCGTAGCCGGGCTGGGTGTAGCCGGGCTGGCCGTAGGCCGGCTGCTCGGGCTGGCTCCGCCGTCCGGCGCCGCGGGCTGATCGCTCGGAGCCTGCGGGCTGTGACCACGGGCTGCTGTATTGATCGCTCATCGAGTCCTTGTCGTGCGAGCAGTGGAACCTGCGCAGTCTAGGTGTCCGCGCGGTCCGGTGCCCGATGAGCGGGACTTGGCCGAGATCGGAGGCACAATGATCGGGTGGCCCATGTCGCCGTCGAGCGCGCCGGCCGTTCCGGCCCGGCGTCGGGCTGCGGCTACGTCGGCGGGTTCTTCGCCGGCGGCCTGGCGCTCAGCGGCGTGTACGCGACGACCGGTCTGGGCCTGACGTGCCCGTTCCGGGCGCTGACCGGCTGGGACTGCCCGCTGTGCGGCGGCACCCGGATGGGCGGTGCGCTGCTGCACGGCGACCTCGCGGCGGCGTTCCTCGCCAACCCGCTGGCCTTGGTCGGCCTGGTCGTGCTCGGCCTGCTCGGTGCGGTCTGGGCGATCGAGGTGGCGGGCGGACCCGCGATCCGGGCGCCGCGGGCGATCAGCGATCGGCTCCGGCGCGTGCCGCGGATCACCTGGGTGCTGGTCGCGGTGGTCGTGGCCGTCGGCTACACGCTCGTTCGCAACCTGATCTGAACCCGCCCTCCGGCGCGGCTGCGCAACCGCGGCCTGCTGCGACATCGCGGCGAAACTCCGCTCAACCTCTTGCGAATCGTCGGTTCGACGTACGGTATCTATATCTAGTAGTTACAGCGGTGTGATTCGTCCACAAGTTGTGGTCGGTTACCCACAGCAAGTCCACAGCACCGATCCACAGGTCCTCCCCAGGTCGTCCCCAGTCGGGTCCACAGGCGCAGCCGGGAAAGGAGTCGGAGATGCACTGCCCGTACTGCCGCAACACCGACTCCAAGGTGCTCGACTCGCGGACCGCCGAGGACGGCGGCAGCATCCGCCGCCGGCGCCAGTGCCCGGCCTGCGAGCGCCGGTTCACCACCGTCGAGCAGATGCAGCTCGTCGTCGTCAAGCGCAGCGGCGTGGTCGAGCCGTTCAACCGCGACAAGGTGATCAGCGGCGTCCGCAAGGCCTGCAAGGGCCGGCCGGTCACCGAGGACCAGCTCGCCCGGCTCGGCCAGCTGGTCGAGGACTCGCTGCGCGCCTCCGGCCAGCCGGAGGTGCCGGCCGACGAGGTCGGCGTGGCGATCCTCGGCCCGCTGCGCGAGCTCGACCAGGTGGCCTACCTGCGGTTCGCCAGCGTCTACCGGCAGTTCCGCTCGGTCGACGACTTCGAGGCCGAGATCGCGCTGCTGCGGATCGAGCAGGAGCCGACCGGCATCGAGCCGCTGATCCCCGACCGGCTGGCCGACACCAAGGTCAGCAACTTCACCCCGCACAAGCTGACCCCGGCCCGCAAGCCCGCGGAGACCCGCGGCAGCCACGGCCCGCCGTAGCACCCACAGACCCCGGGCCGGGCCCGCGCAGCAGGGGAAGGCTCGCGCGGGCCCAGCCCGGATCCAACGATCGGCCGACACCGACCATCGCGACAGACACGCACGCGACACTCTCGGAGACCACCACCCACGCAGGCCCGTCACCGGCGCCGCGAGCGAACGAAAGAAGGCAGACATGACCGAAACCACCCGTTCGGCGAATGGGCGATCGGACGCCAAGAAGGCCTCGCCGCAAGCCCGCCGGGCTGACCATCGAGCGCGTCTTCACCACCGGCGTGCACCCGTACGACGAGGTCACCTGGGAGCGCCGCGACGTGGTGCAGACCAACTGGAAGACCGGTGAGGTCGTCTTCGAGCAGAAGGGCGTGGAGTTCCCCGACTTCTGGAGCGTCAACGCCTCGACGATCGTCACCACCAAGTACTTCCGCGGCGCGCTCGGCACGCCGGCCCGGGAGCAGGGTCTCAAGCAGCTGATCGACCGGGTCGTCAAGACCTACCGCAAGGCGGGCGAGGACTACGGCTACTTCGCCGACCGAGGCCGAGCGGAGATCTTCGAGCACGAGCTGACCTGGATGCTGCTGCACCAGTACTTCTCGTTCAACTCCCCGGTCTGGTTCAACGTCGGCACCGCGTCCCCGCAGCAGGTCAGCGCCTGCTTCATCCTCTCGGTCGACGACTCGATGGACTCGATCCTGAACTGGTACCGCGAAGAGGGCTTCATCTTCAAGGGCGGCTCGGGCGCCGGCCTCAACCTGTCCCGGATCCGCTCGTCCAAGGAGCTGCTCAGCTCCGGCGGCACGGCCTCGGGCCCGGTCTCGTTCATGCGCGGCGCCGACGCCAGCGCGGGCACCATCAAGTCCGGCGGCGCCACCCGGCGGGCGGCCAAGATGGTCGTGCTCGACGTCGACCACCCCGACATCGAGGAGTTCATCGAGACCAAGGCCAAGGAGGAGAACAAGATCCGCGCGCTGCGGGACGCCGGCTTCGACATGGACCTCGGCGGCAAGGACATCACCTCGGTCCAGTACCAGAACGCCAACAACTCCGTCCGGGTCACCGACGAGTTCATGCGCGCGGTCGAGAACGGCGAGTCGTTCGGGCTGCGGGCGCGCACCGGACAACCGGGTGATCGAGACCGTCGACGCGCGTGAGCTGTTCGGCAAGATCGCCCAGGCGGCCTGGGCGTGCGCCGACCCCGGCATCCAGTACGACGACACGATCAACGACTGGCACACCAACCCCGAGACCGGCCGGATCACCGCGTCCAACCCGTGCTCGGAGTACATGAGCCTGGACAACAGCTCCTGCAACCTGGCCAGCCTCAACCTGCTCAAGTTCCTGCGCGACGACGACACCTTCGACGCGGAGAAGTTCGAGAAGGCCGTCGAGCTGATCATCACCGCGATGGACATCTCGATCTGCTTCGCCGACTTCCCGACCGAGGCGATCGGCGAGACCACCCGCGACTACCGCCAGCTCGGCATCGGGTACGCCAACCTCGGCGCGCTGCTGATGGCCACCGGCCACGGCTACGACTCCGACGGCGGCCGGGCGTTCGCCGCGGCGATCACCTCGCTGATGACCGGCACCTCGTACCGCCGCTCGGCCGAGCTGGCCGGCATCGTCGGCCCGTACGCCGGGTACGCCCGCAACGCCGACGCCCACAAGCGGGTGATGCGCAAGCACCAGGCGGCCAACGACTCGCTGCGTACGGTCGGCTCGCTCGACGCCGACGTGCAGAAGCGGGCGACCAAGGCCTGGGACGGCGTGATCAAGATCGGCGAGGCGAACGGCTACCGCAACGCCCAGGCCTCGGTGCTCGCGCCGACCGGCACCATCGGCTTCATGATGGACTGCGACACCACCGGCATCGAGCCGGACTTCTCGCTGGTCAAGTTCAAGAAGCTGGTCGGCGGCGGCTCGATGCAGATCGTCAACCAGACCATCCCGCGGGCGCTGCGCCGGCTCGGCTACACCGACGAGACGGTCGAGGCGATCGTGGAGTTCATCGCCGAGAACGGTCACGTCATCGACGCCCCGGGTCTGCAAGCCGGAGCACTACGAGGTGTTCGACACCGCGATGGGCAGCGCGGTCGATCAAGCCGATGGGCCACGTCCGGATGATGGCGGCGGCCCAGCCGTTCCTGTCCGGCGCCATCTCCAAGACGGTCAACCTGCCGGAGACGGCGACGGTCGAGGAGATCGCCGACGTCTACCTGCAGGGCTGGAAGCTCGGCCTCAAGGCGCTCGCGGTCTACCGCGACAACTGCAAGGTCGGCCAGCCGCTCAGCGACGGCAAGTCGGACAAGAAGGCCGATGACGAAGCCGGCGGTCGAGGTCGAGACTGAGGTCGTGGAGAAGGTCGTCTACCGGCCGACCCGGAAGCGGCTGCCCAAGTCGCGGCCGAGCCGGACGACGTCGTTCTCGGTCGGCGGCGCCGAGGGGTACATGACCTCGGGCTCCTACCCCGACGACGGTCTGGGCGAGGTGTTCCTCAAGCTCGGCAAGCAGGGCTCGACCCTGGCCGGGGTGATGGACGCCTTCTCGATCGCGGTCTCGATCGGCCTGCAGTACGGCGTGCCGCTGGAGACCTTCGTGCAGAAGTTCACCAACCTGAAGTTCGAGCCGGCCGGTCTGACCGACGACCCGGACATCCGGATGTCGCAGTCGATCATGGACTACATCTTCCGGCGGCTGGCGCTGGACTACCTGTCCTTCGACGAGCGGGCCGAGCTGGGCATCTACACCGCGACCGAGCGGGCCCGGCAGGTGGAGACCGGTTCGTACCTGGCCGCCGACGAGGTGGAGGAGCTGAGCGAGGCCGAGTCGCTGAAGAACGACGCCGGCGACGAGGTCGACACCGACCTGCTCGACCAGCTCGAGGAGCCGGTGGCCAGCGCCAGGCCGGCCCCGGCCGACGGCCCGGACGACCTCGGAGCTCTTCGAGTCGCTCACCGGCACCAGCGTCGACGCGCCGCTCTGCCTGACCTGCGGGACCAAGATGCGCCCGAGCGGCAGCTGCTACGTCTGCGAGGGCTGCGGCAGCACCAGCGGCTGCAGCTGACCCGCCACCCTCACGCCCCACCTTTCCGGTCGCGCCCCCTCAGTAGGTGGGGCGTGGACCGGAAAGGTGGGGCGTGAGCCGTCATCCGGGGTCACTGCAGCGGGAACGGCGACTGGGCCCAGGCCGGCACGCTCGCTGAGTTCCACCGAGGCGACCCACTTGACCCACCAGAACCCGCGCCGTCCGGGCGCGACCAGCCGCACCGGGGCGCCGTGGCCGGCGTCGAGCAGCCGTCCCTGGCAGCGGGTCGCCAGCCACAGGCTGCCGGCGTCGGCGATCGGGAACGTCCGCCGGTAGCCGGTCACGCTGGTCACCACAGGCTGGTCGCGGCGCCGAGCTCGTCGGCGGCGATCAGCTCGGTCAGCCGTACGCCGGACCAGTCCGGCGTCGGCGTACCAGCCGCTGGTGCAGTCCAGCCGAGCCGTGACCACCGTCGCCCGGGCATCGAGGGCGCTCACCGACACCGGCCGTCCCGCCACGATGACCTGGTGAGTCGTCCGCGACAGCCGGCACCCGATCGAACAGCCAGATCGTGGCCGGGAACCGGTCCGGATCGAGCCGGTGCGAGCCGGTGGGCAGCCGGCTGGCCGACGGGGAGCCGGCCAGCCGTCCGACGCCCTCCAGGGCCGCGTAGCCCGCGCCGACGCCGATGGCGAAGAGTCCGGCGGTCAGCAGCCGGCGCCGGCTCAGGTCGCTGCGTCTCGGGCGCTGCCGTCGGTGCCGCAGCACGTGCCAGCCGAGCAGGCCGACCGCGACCACCGCGGACCCCGACGTGCACCTGGATCGGGCTCAGCCCGGCGCGGATGCCGTAGCCGGCGAACACCTCGACGAACCCGGCGGCCAGACAGATGACGATGACCGCCACCAGCAGCAGGCTGGCGAGGCGAAGAGCCGGGGCCCGGCGCACGATGACGGTCTTCCACGGCACCAGGGCGACGACGGCGAGGCCGAGCAGACCGTGGGCGGTGGTGGCCAGGGTCGCACTGATCGGCCGCCCGGCGGCGAAGGCCAGCCAGCCGGTGACGAACGCGGCCAGCCAGCACGACCAGCAGCGCCAGATTGGTCCGCCGACCGGCTCGGCGCAGCGGATTCACCACGGACCAGACCAGGTCCTCAACAGGTGCTATCGGCCGAAGAGCCGGAAGCGAGAACGAGACTGCTGGTGCTTCGGGCATGTCGTCCGGAACCTGCTCGGCCGCCGCCGCGGCGATGTCGTCGGGAGCGCGGGTCAGCAGACCGGGCACCTCGGCGAGCGATCGCTTGGCGTCCTCGGCCCGCGGCTCGATCTCGCCCTCGACGGCATAGAGCGTGCGCTTCAGCTCAGCGGTGCAGCGGACTCCGTAGTCGTACTCCATGACCTCGCAGCCGTAGCACTTCAGCAACCCCGGCTTCACGACCAGATCCGGATTGTCACGGGCGAGCCGGATCTCCTGCTCGTTCACCTGCTGGGCATACGCCTTGATCGGCTCGACGTTCCAGCACAACACGCCGTCGCCACCCGCTTTGGTCTCGACCCGCACGCTCTCACCTTACGGCCGGCGAGCAAGAGCGCGGCGCGCCAGCGCGGTCAGCGCGCGATCGGGGGATAGCCGTAGCGCGGTCGGCGGCGGCGGCAGGATCACGTACGGACGCAGCGCCGCGGCGCGCTGCAGCAGGGCGGTCATCCGCTCGTTGACGTCTGCGCGGCGGCGTGCCCTGCAACGCCCGGTGATGCAGGAAGGCGACCTCGATCAGCGTCTGCTGATAGGCCCGCAGGGCTCGTTGGGCCGGCTTG
The DNA here is from genome assembly GCA_963761955.1 of uncultured Actinomycetota bacterium. Lineage (GTDB taxonomy): Bacteria > Actinomycetota > Actinomycetes > Propionibacteriales > Propionibacteriaceae > Microlunatus. Next base: position 58,790 of record CAVXIY010000014.1, read on the forward strand.
CCGCCCAGCCGTTTGGCGTACGCGCGCGCCGACATCCGGTCCGACAGCCGGGAGATCCAGCGGGTCTCCTCGGGTCTGATCCAGCCGAGCCGCGCGACGTCCTGGAGGGCGGCCTCGAGGAGCTTGCCCTCCCGGGAGCGGGCCCAGATCGCCAGGACCATGATCACCACCAGCAGCGGCAGGATGATCACCCCGTACGCGGTGAAGAACCCTCGGCCACCCCAGAACAGGCTGCCGTTCCAGATCGCGTGCATCGCGACCGCGAGCAGGAATCCGAGCGATCGGAGCGACGATCCGGACGACCGGTCGCTTCGTGGTGACCGCGATGCCGATGCCGATCCCGGTGGCCGAGGTGAACAGCGGATGCGCGAACGGGCCGATGATCCCGCGCACCAGGAAGACCGAGCAGCGAGATCGCTGTTCAGCGCGCCGAGGTAGTAGAAGATGTCCTCGACGAACGCGAAACCGATGCCGACCAGCGCGGCATAGACGATCCCGTCCAGGATTCCGTGCACCTGGTCGCGCCGGAAGATCACGATGGCCACCAGGAACAGTCCCTTGCCCAGTTCCTCGAGCACCGGGGCGGTCACCGCCGTGTCGATGAAGTCGGAGGTGTCCGGCACCGCGAAGAGCACCTGCTCGGTCACCAGGCTGAACCCGACCGCCACCACCGCGCCCCAGCCCAGGGCCGCCAGCCGGTAGCGCCCGGGCTCGGGCTCGTAGCGGTCCAGCCAGAAGCAGATCAGGATCAGCAGCGGGAACGACACCGCGGCCAGCAGCGTGATGACCAGCGCTCCGCCCGGTCCGGCCGAGATCAGCACCAAGATGGCGATCAGCAGTCCGCCGAGACCCAGCACGATCATCGTCACCCAGGAGAGCGGCGAGCGTCGGGCGTGCAGCAGCGCCGGCGGCACGGGTACCGGCATGGGCACGGGCCCGGTCATCTCAGCCGCCACCTCCGTTCCGATCCGTCGACCTCGATGGGCGAGACTCTAGGCGACGGGGCCCACCGGGCCGACAGGGCGAGCGAGGAGCGGCGTGCAGGGCGTACTTGCCGGCTTCGCCACCATCGGCGCGGTGGTCGCGCGTCGGCATGCTGCTGGCCCAGCTGCGGATCCTCGACGAATCGAGCCAGCGGGTCCTGGCCCGGCTGGCGTTCTTCGTGGCCAGCCCGGCGCTGATGATCATCGTGCTCGGTGACACCGACGTGGCCAAGCTCTTCTCGGCCAACCTGCTCGCCTCGATCGCCGGGGTCGCGGTGTCCGCGACCACCTTCGTGCTGCTGGCCCGACTGGTCTGGAAACGCACCGCCAGCGACACGGTGATCGGCACCTTCGCGTCCGCGTACGTGAACGCCGGCAATCTCGGCCTGCCGATCGCCTCGTACGTGCTCGGTGACGCGTCGTTGATCGGCCCGATGCTGCTCACCCAGTTGCTGATCCTGCAGCCGCTCGGGCTGGCCGTGCTCGACATGACCACGCCGACGCGGCGATCCCGGGCCAGTCACGACGCCGGCAGATCGCCAGGCTGCTCAGCCAGCCGTTCCGGAACCCGCTGATGATCGGGTCCCTGATCGGCCTGCTGCTGTCGATCTTCGACCTCGACCTGCCGCGGCTGATCCGCGACCCGCTCGTCCTGCTCGGCGGGATGGCGGTGCCCGCCATGCTGATCGCCTACGGCGTCTCGCTGCGACTCGGCCCGCGGCCCGGTGCCGGCGAGCCGGTCGGGCAGATCGCGACGATCGTCACCCTCAAACTGCTCGTGCAGCCCCTGGTGGCGTACGCGGTCGGCGCGTTCGCCCTGGACCTGCACGGCGTCGACCTGCTCGCCGTCACCGTGATCGGCGCGCTGCCGACGGCGCAGAACGTCTTCACCCACGCGGTGCGCTACGACCGCGGCGTGATCCTGGCCCGCGACACGATCTTCATCACCACCCTGCTCTCGGTGCCGGTGCTGATCCTGATCGCCGGCCTCCTCGCCTGAGCCCGCGCGTACAGTCGCCGGTATGACCGTGACCCGTGCGTCCGGGTTGCCGGACGTCCATCCCCGAGCCGATCTGCCCACGGCGGTCCAGGTCTACGAGGTCGGTCCGCGCGACGGTCTGCAGGCCGAGAAGGCGATCGTTCCGCTCGCCGCCAAGCTCGAGTTCATCGACCGGCTCGCGCGGGCCGGGCTGTCGGTCATCGAGGCCACGAGTTTCGTCTCGCCGCGCTGGGTGCCGCAGCTGGCCGACGCGGAGGAACTGTTCGTCGAGTCTCGAGCGCGCCCCGGGAGTCCGCTATCCGGTGCTGGTGCCGAACCAGCGCGGGCTGGAGCGCGCGCTGGCCGCCGGCGCGGACGAGATCGCGGTCTTCGTCTCCGCCACCGAACGGTTCGCCCGGGAGAACCTGGGCAGCACGCTGGACGGGGCGATCGAGATGGCCGCTCCGGCGATCACCGAGGCGCGATCGCGCGGGCTGGCGGTACGCGGCTACGTGTCGATGTGTTTCGGCGATCCGTGGGAGGGGCGAGTCGACCCCCGGCAGCCCGCATCGGTGGCGCGGCGGCTGGTCGACCTCGGGTGCACCGAGATCAGCCTCGGCGACACCATCGGGGTCGCGACGGCCGGTCAGGTGGCCGCGGTCCTCGATGCGGTCGAGCAGGCGGGGGTCGAGCGTGACCGGCTCGCCCTGCACTTCCACGACACCTACGGCCAGGCCCTGGCGAACGTGCTCGCCGGGCTCGAGGCCGGCATCACCACCTTCGACGCCTCGGCCGGCGGGCTCGGCGGCTGCCCCTTCGCCCGGTCGGCGACCGGGAACCTGGCCACCGAGGATCTGGTCTGGCTGCTCGAGGGCCTCGGCATCCCCACCGGTGTCGACCTGGCCGCGCTGGTCGAAACCAGCCGCTGGATGGCCGGCGTGCTCGGCCGCCCCTCGCCGTCGCGTGTGGTTGCTGCACTGGCCGGTTGACGCTGCGCTAGGTTCGAGCGCGATAAGGGGTTCGAGCGCGAAAGGGGGTGGCAGGTGGCAGACATCGACGACTTCGACATCGACCGCAGCATCGATCAGGCCTGGGCGGAGTTCCAGAGCCGGCTGAGCGAGATCATCTCGATGATCGACGACTCGGCCGATCTGACCATCGGCACCCAGTCCGAGAGCGACGACTCGGCGCCCTACCTCCGGCTCAGCAGCCCGCGGCGTGACGTCATCCGGTGCGAGGCGGCGAGCAACGCGGAGCTCGGCGAGGACTTCCAGCTGACGCCGGAACGGCTCGCCGCGGCCGAGGCGTTGGGGTGGCAGCCACCGACCAGCGACGGTGATGCACCGACCAGCAACTTCTGGGTCGAGCTGTCCCAGGACGAGAGTGACCGGATCAGCGAGCTCGCCGTCTCCGTGCTCCGCGACGTCTACGGGGTCCAGCATCCGATCTTCCTGGCGCCCGATCAGCTGGCCGAGGTGCTGCAGCCGCACCCGACGCCGATCGAGGCGCCCACTCCCGCGCCGCCGCCCCCGGCCGCCCGGCTCGAGGTCGATCACAGTGACCTGGCCTCGACGATGCCGCGCGACCGGGAGCACCTGGACGAACTGGTCAACGAGCGAGCTGACCGAGATGTACGGCCATCCGCCGATCCGGGACGCCGAAGGCGATGTCGCCATCCGGGTCGGGTCCACCATGCTCTTCCTGCGCACCACCGACGACGGCCAGGAGGTGGTGATCTTCGCCGCGGTCGTGCACGACGTCGCCGGTCGGTCCCGGGCCGCCGAGGTGCTCAACGACTTGAACGTCGAGGCTCGCTGGGTGAAGTTCCAGCTGATCCGGGACCGGGTCTTCGTCACGCTCTCGGTGCTGGCCCGTCCGTTCGTGCCGGCCCACCTGCACCAGGCCGTCCGCATCCTCTCCGACGTCGCCGACGGGATCGACGACGAGCTGGCCACCAAGCTGCACGGCCGGACGACCTTCAGTGACCCCGACGGGCAGCCTTGAGCTTCGTCTACGACGACGCGCTGCCGATCACCGCCTGGCGCGACGAGATCGCCCAGGCCATCAGCGATCACCAGGTGCTGATCGTGGCGGGGGAGACCGGCTCGGGAAAGACCACCCAGCTGCCGAAGATCTGCCTCGAGCTGGGCCGCCGGTCGATCGGTCACACCCAGCCGCGGCGGATCGCCGCGCGGACCGTCGCCGAGCGGATCGCCGAGGAACTCGACACCGAGCTCGGTGATCTTGTCGGCTATCAGGTGCGCTTCACCCGCAAGGCATCCCGGGCCACCCGGCTCAAGGTGATGACCGACGGCGTGCTGCTGGCCGAGATCGGCCATGATCGTGATCTTCGGCGCTACGACACGATCATCATCGACGAGGCCCACGAGCGCAGCCTCAACATCGACTTCCTGCTCGGCTATCTCCGGCAGCTGACCGCCCGGCGACCCGAGCTCAAGATCATCATCACCTCGGCCACCATCGACACCGAACGCTTCGCGACGCACTTCGCCACCGACGACGGCACGTCGGCGCCGATCATCGAGGTGTCGGGCCGCACCTATCCGGTCGAGCTGCGCTACCGCCCGCTGCTCCGGGACGGCGAGGCGGACCAGATCGGCGGGATCATCGACGCGGTCAAGGAGCTGGGCACCGTCGGCGACGGCGACATCCTGGTCTTCCTCTCCGGCGAACGGGAGATCCGCGACGCGGCCGAGGCGCTGAACGGGCTGCAGCTGCGCAACACCTCGGTACTTCCCTTGTACGCCAGGCTTTCCGCCGCCGATCAGCACCGGGTCTTCGCCGCGCACACCGGCCGCCGGATCGTGCTGGCGACCAATGTGGCCGAGACCTCGCTGACCGTGCCGGGGATCCGCTACGTGGTGGACGCCGGGACGGCGCGGATCTCGCGCTACTCCGCCCGGACCAAGGTCCAGCGGTTGCCGATCGAGCCGATCTCCCAGGCCTCGGCCAACCAGCGGGCCGGTCGCTGCGGGCGGGTGGCGCCCGGCGTCTGCATCCGGCTGTACAGCGAGGAGGATTTCGCCGGGCGGCCGGAGTTCACCGAACCGGAGATCCTGCGGACCAATCTGGCCTCGGTGATCTTGCAGATGTCCGCGGCTGATCTTGGTGAGATCGGCTCGTTCCCGTTCGTCGAGGCGCCCGACGGGTCGCAGATCACCGACGGCCTGCGACTGCTGACCGAGCTGGGGGCGCTGTCGGAGAAGGGCACCCGGGAGCGCCCGCGGCTGACCGCCGTCGGCCGCCGGCTCGCCGCGATCCCGGTGGATCCCCGGATGGGCCGGATGCTGCTGGCCGCCGAAGATCAAGGCTGCCTGCGCGAGATGTTGATCATCGTCTCCGGGCTGTCGATCCAGGATCCCCGGGAACGCCCGCCCGAGCAGCGGGACAAGGCCGATGCCCTGCACCGCCGATTCTGGAGCGACGCCGGACTGCGCCCTGAGCCACGCTCACGCGCCCTGAGCCTGTCGAAGGGCAAGGATCCGGTGCTTCGACAAGCTCAGCACGCGTGGAAGGGCAAGCCGACGGCAGCGATTTCCTCGCCCTGCTGCGGCTCTGGAACTACCTGCGCGAGCAGCAGAAAGCCCTGTCCGGCAACGCGTTCCGGCGGATGTGCCGCGACGAGTTCCTGCACTTCCTGCGGGTCCGGGAGTGGCAGGATCTGCACGCCCAGCTCAAGCAGATCTGCCGCGAACTCGGCCTGCACCGCAACGAGGCACCCGCGCCGCCGGACCGCGTCCACACCGCCGCACTGGCCGGTCTGCTGTCCCACGTCGGGCTCGCCGATCTGGGTCCGTCGACCCGCTCGGGACGCGGCCAGCCGAACGTGCCGGCCCGCAAGCAGCGGCGTACCGCGCGGGAGTATCTCGGCGCCCGCGGTACCCGGTTCGCGATCAACCCCGGCTCGAGCCTGGCCCGCACCCAGCCGCCCCTGGTGATGGCGGCCGAGATCGTCGAGACCACCCGGCTGTGGGCGCGGACGGTCGGCCCGATCACCGCCGAGCAGGTCGAGGAGGTCGGCGGTCACCTGCTGAAGCGGAACTACTCCGAGCCGCACTGGTCGGCCCGCGCCGGCTCGGTGATGGCGTACGAGACCGTCAGCCTGTACGGGATCCCGATCGTCGCCGGCCGGTCGGTCGGCTACGGCAAGATCAACCCGGCCGAGGCGCGGGCGATCTTCCTCCGCTCGGCCCTGGTCGAGGGACTGTGGCGGACCCGGCATCACTTCTTCGCCGACAACCAGGCGCTGCGCGCCGAGGCCGAGGCGCTCGAGGAGCGGGCCCGCCGCCGGGACCTGGTCGTCGACGACGAGACGATCCTGGCCTTCTACGACGCCCGGGTCCCCGGCGACATCACCTCGGTGGCCCACTTCGACGCCTGGTGGAAGAAGGCGCGGCACGCAGACTCCGGATCTGCTGACCATGACCCTGGCCGATCTCACCACCGGAGCCGCCGACGACGATCCCGACCGTGCGTTCCCGTCCACCTGGACGATCGGCGACTCCGCGCTGCCGGTCGGCTACGTCTTCGACCCGGCCAGCGATCGCGACGGGGTGATCGTGCAGGTCCCGGTGTCGCATGCTCAGCCAGCTCGACCCCGGGCCCGTTCAGCTGGCAGGTCCCGGGCTTGCGGGTCGAGCTGGCCACCGAGCTGATCCGTTCGCTGCCCAAGGCGCGTGCGCCGGAACCTGGTGCCGGCGCCCGAGTACGCCAACCGGGCGCTCGGCTGGCTGGCCCAGCATCCGGGCGATCCGTCCGAGCCGCTGCCGGCCGCCCTCGGCCGGGCCCTGCGGAGCCTGACCGGTGAGCTGATCGAGCCGGCGGCGTGGGATCTGGCCGCCGTGCCGCGCCATCTGCAGATCACCTTCGACGTCGTGCCGGATCGCGACGGCGGCGCGGCCCTGGCCACCGGCAAGGACCTGGGTGCCTTGCAGCAGGCCATGGCCGCCCAGGTCAGCCGGGCGCTCTCGGCGGCCGCCGGCCGGCTGACCAGGAGCGGGGCGACCCGCTGGGACTTCGGCACGATCGCCGAGCGGATGGAACTGGACCGCGCCGGCCACCGGGTGACCGGCTACCCGGCACTGGTCGACGAGGGCGCCACCGTCGGCCTGGCCGTGCTCGACACGCCGGCCCGTCAGCAGCAGTCCCAGGCCACCGGCCTGCGCCGGCTGGTGCTGCTCAACACCCCCGACCCGACCCGCTGGGTGGTCGGCCACCTGTCCAACACCGCCAAGCTCGCTCTCGGGCACAGCCCGTACGCGGCGGTGCCGGACCTGCTCGCCGACGCCCGGCTGGCCTCGGTGGGGGAGCTGATCCGCCGCCACCAGACCGGGCCGGTGCTGGACGCCGCCGCGTTCACCGCGCTCTGCGATGCCGTACGCGCCGACAACCCGGAGTTCATGCGCTCGGTGGTCAGCCTCACCGCCGAGATCCTCGCCGCGCACGGCGCCGTGCTGGCCGAGCTGCCCCGGGTCGGCGCGGTCAGCGAGCCGGCGGCGGCCGACCTCGCCGAGCAGCTCGGCAATCTGGTCTTCGCCGGCTTCCTGTCGGCGACCTCGTACGAGCACCTGGTCGACCTGCCGCGCTACCTGCAGGCCGCCGGCACCCGGATCTCGACGCTGCTCGCGCAACCGGCACGGGACCGGGCCGGGCTCGAGATCATCCTGGGCTGCGAGGAGGCCTACGCCGAGCTGTGTGCCGCGGCGCCGCCGGGCCGGCTGCCCGACTTCGTCGACGACATCGGCTGGCTGCTCGAGGAGCTGCGGGTCAGCCTGTTCGCCCAGCCGTTGCGGACCAAGGTTCCGGTGTCGGAGAAGCGCGTGCTGAACGCGATCGCCCAAGCCCGCGCGCGGCTCAGCTGAGCACCCGGCGCAGCGAGCTCACCGCGTGCCGATGCCCGATGGTCTCGTAGCCGACCACCACCACCAACGGCGCCAGGGTCACCATGACCAGGCACACCGACAGCGCGACGCCGGCCTCGGCCAGCACCACGCCGAGCACGATGAAGGCGATGGTGCCGACGAGCAGACCGAGGTGGAAGGGATCGAACGTCCGGAGCAGATAGGTGTACAGCGCGAACAGGGCGACCAGGAACACCAGCACCGGGATCGCCACCGCGAGCACGGCGGCCGACTCGCTGAGGTGGGCCTCGCCCTCCACCACGAGCGCGACCACGTGCAGTCCGGCGCCGGTGGCCGCGATCGCGGCGAAGACCAGGATGTGGCCGTAGCCCCAGACCCAGGACCGGCCGCGGAAATGGTGCAGGATCACGCCGGACGGCAGCGTGAAGTACCCCCACCAGAGCCCGAAGGTGAGTCCGACCCCCGCCACCGCGACGATCGCCGCATCCAGAGTCCAGCCCTGTCCCTCGACGACCGCCGACACCGACGCGATGGTGCCGAACACCCCCTCGCCCAGCGCGATGATGGTCAGCAGGCCGTACCGCTCGGCGATGTGGTGAGCGTGCCACGGGGTGCTGCCGCCGGACCCGCGGCTCGACGCCGCACCCTTGGGCTCGGCCACCACCGGTCCGCCGAGCTCGATCAGATAGAGCACCGCGGCGACGGCGAAGGTCGGGCCGAGGTCGAGATGCAGCACGGCCAGCACGACCCAGCCGACCTGGGCGACCACGATGAAGCCCGCGTAGGTGAGCGCGACCTGACGACGGCTCGGATCCTGTTTCGCGGCCCGCAGCCACTGGGCCACCATCGCCACCCGCATGATCACGTAGCCGGCGACCAGCACCCGGTTGTCGAGGGTGTGGCCCTCGTCGAGGGAGTGGAAGACCGGCGGCATGCCCAGCGCGAGCACCACCACGCCGACCATCTGGACCATCGTGGTGATCCGGAAGAACCAGTCGTCGGTGTCGTACGCCGAGGCGAACCAGGTGAAGTTGATCCAGGCCCAGCAGATCGCGAACATCGCGAACCCGAAGCCGCCGATCGCCGCTGCCCAGGTGGCCTTCGGCGACGCAGATGGGCCAGCTGGTCGGCGGCCTGCCCGAAGGCGGCGACGAACGCGAGGTCGAACAGCAGCTCCAGCGGCGTCGCGGTCCGGTGGGGCTCGTTGGGGTCGCGGCCGGTCATCCGGGTCAGGGAGTGGCCGAGGGTCGCGGGCAGGTGTGGCGTGGTCACGTCGAGGAATCCGTTTCCGGCGAGGTCGTCTGCAGGTGTGCGCTATGTCCGGCTGCACCCGGCGCTCGCCGGACATCCTCCCACGCCGTCGCGATCGCCCGGCCGCGTCATCCGCGGCAGGTAGATTGAGAGCCATGTTGGATCCGCAGCAGCTCTACACCCTCGACGAGTCCGTCGTGGCCAAGCTCAAGGAGCACCACCCGGTGCTCATCCACCAGCTCGACGGGTTCGTGGACGCAGGCCAGGCGGGTCGGCTGTTCTCGGCGCACCTGCTGGAGCATCTGCAGCACGAGGTGCTGGCCGAGTTCGACCATGATCAGCTGCACGACTACCGCAGCCGGCGTCCGGCGATGATCTTCGACACGAACCAGTGGAAGTCCTACGCCGATCTGCACCTGCGGCTCTACCGGGTGACCGACGAGCAGGGCGAGGTGTTCCTGCTGCTCAGCGGCCCGGAACCCGACGTCCAGTGGGAGCGGGTGGCCGCCGCGCTGCTCGGGCTGATCGAGCAGCTCGGCGTCCGCCTGACCGTGAGCGTGCACGGCATTCCGATGGCGGTGCCGCACACCCGGCCGATCACCCTCACCGCGCACGCCACCGACACCGAGCTGGTGCAGGGCTACCGCAGCTGGATCGACCGGGTCGAGGTGCCGGCCAGCTTCACCGGGCTGCTGGAGTTCCGGCTCGGCCAACGCGACCGCAAGGCCATGGGCTTCGCCGCGCACGTCCCGCACTACCTGGCCCAGGCCAGCTTTCCCGAGGCGACGCTGACGCTGACCCGATCGCTGAACCAGGCCACCGGGCTGGCGGTGCCGCTCGAGCCGCTGGAGAAGGCGTCGGCGGCCAATCTGGCCGACATCGCCGAGGAGATGCAGGGCTCGTCCGAGGTGCAGGAGCTGGTGGCGACCCTGGAGCAGCAGTACGACAGCCTGCAGGCCGAGCAGCCCGACCGGGTGCCCAGCGCCGAGGAGATCGCCGCGGAGTTCGAGAAGTTCCTGGCCGACCGGGAGAAGGACGACTAGTACCGCCGACCGCGGCCTCAGCCGCTCGGGCCGAAGCGCTCCACCCGGATCGGCCCCGGCGGGAACGCCGAGGCCGGTCAGCAGACCGCTCGCCGATTCGGCGAATCCGGCCGAGCCGCAGACGTAGTACGTGGCCTGGTCGATGACCAGCGGCGCCAGTTCGTCGCCGTCAGCCGGCCGGCCACGCGACCGGCCGCCGTGTCCTCGCGGGTGAGCACCACCGTCGCCCCGGCGGCCGCGAGCTCGGCCGCGTACGGCAGCTCGGCCAGGGTGCGGGACGAGACGGCGACGTCGAAGCCGCTCGGCGTGACCCAGGTGCTGGCGCGTGCCGCAGCATCGCCACCAGGGGCACGACCCCGGTGCCACCGCCGACCCCGACGGCCGGGGCGGAGCCGTCCCAGGTGAACCAGCCGCCGATCGGTCCGCGGAGCTCGAGCTCGTCGCCGACCTCGACGGCATCGGCGAGGTAGGGCGACACCTCGCCGTCGTCGAGCCGCTCGACGTACAGCTCGATCAGCGGCTCGTGCGGTGCCGACGCCACCGAGTACGACCGGGAGGCGGTGTAGCCGTCGTCGGCGGTCAGCCTGACCACGTAGTGCTGACCCGGCAGATGCTCCATCCGGTGCTGCACGTCGAGCTTGATGATCACCGCCATCGGGTGCGGATGGCTCACCTCGGCCACCACGCCGCGGCACCAGTGACCCGCCGGGCTGACCTGAACCGCCGACATGGATCAGTCCCCCCAGTAGCGCTGCTCGCGCCACGGGTCACCGAGATCGTGGTACCCGTTCTGCTCCCAGAAGCCGCGCTGATCATGGTCGAGAAGGGTCAGCCGGGTGATCCACTTGGCCGACTTCCAGAAGTACAGGTGGGGCACCAGCAGCCGGACCGGGCCGCCGTGATCACGCGGCAGCGGCTTCCCGTCGAAGGTCCAGACCACCCAGGCCTGGCCGCCCCGGACGTGCTCCAAGGGCAGATTCGTGGTGTATCCGGTCGTCGAGGTGGCCAGCAGGTGACTCGCCGTCGGCAACGGCCCCGCGGCGTCGAGCAGCGTGTCGACGCTCACCCCGCCGAACCTGGTGTCGAACTTGGACCACGTGGTCACGCAGTGGATCGGGCCCGGCGTACTCCGACGGCGGCAGCGCGTGCATCTCGTCCCAGGTCCAGACCTGGGGTGTCTCGACCAGGCCGTCGACGGTCATCGTCCAGCGGGCCGTGTCGATCCGCGGGGTGACCTCGGCGGTCAGCACCGGAAAGTCGGCGCCGACGTCGTACTGGCCCGGCGGCAGATCCTCCCGGACCGGCCGCCGGCGGCCGAGGAATGCCCGCTTACTCACCGGCTCAGCCTATCGGCGTCGATCGCGTCCTGAGCCTGTCGAAGGACCATCGTCGCGCGCCGTCGGCTCGGCTGCACGGCTCGATAGGCTCCTCGGGTGCCCCAGTCCGTTGACGAGTTGATCGATCTGCTCGACCTCGAGGAGATCGAAGTCGGGCTCTTCCGGGCCCGCCAGCCGGACACCCAGCTGCAGCGGGTCTTCGGCGGTCAGGTGCTGGCCCAGGCGCTGACCGCCGCAGCCCGGACGGTCGCGGTCACCCGGGTGCTGCACTCGCTGCACGCGCTACTTCCTGCTGCCCGGCCGCACCGACACCCCGATCGTCTACGACGTGGAGGCGGTACGCGACGGCGGATCGTTCTCCTCCCGCCGGGTGGTCGCCCGGCAGGGCGGCAAGGTGATCTTCTACCTGTCGAGCTCGTTCCACGAGGTCGAGCCCGGCTTCGAGCATCTGGACCCGGTGCCCGAGGACGTTCCCGCGCCGGACGACTGCCCGACGCTCGGCGAGGTCTTCGGCAAGGCCTCCGGGCCGGCCTCCGGCCCTGTGGGAGCGCGAGTGGGGCGTGCTCGACGTCCGCTACGTCGGCGACTCCCGGACCGGCGGCACCCTGGTCGATCCGCTGCATCCGGCGCGGGCCCGAGTCTGGGTCAAGGCCGACGGCGCGCTGCCGGACGACCGCCGGCTGCACCAGGCTGCGCTCGCCTACGCGAGCGACCTCACCCTGCTGTCGGCGAGCACCGTGCCGCACGGGGTCTTCATCGGGCTCAACGTGCAGGCGGCCTCGCTCGATCATGCGATGTGGTTCCACCGGCCGTTCCGGGCCGACGAATGGCTGCTGTACGACCAGATCTCGCCGTCCGCCTCCGGCGGCCTCGGCCTGTCCACGGCCCGCCTGTTCCAGAACGGCGTGCTGGTCTCCAACGTCGCCCAGGAGGGACTGATCCGCCGGCTGCGCTAGATCGCAGGTCGACGTCGGGCGTCGAGCGAATTCGGCCTAGAAACGGGGCCAGCCGACCCGGAGGGGGGACTCCGGATCGGCTGCGAAGGCTGCTGGGTGAGCTTGTGTGGGTCGGGCCGCGTGGGGTCTACGCAGCCAGGACCGACTTACCCCGCAGCTTGGCAATTGCATGCCGTTCGATCTGCCGAACGCGTTCTGCGGTGATTCCCCAGAGCGCGCCGATGTCGGCGAGCTTAGCCTGGCGACCGTCGATCAGGCCGTAGCGACGCCGCACCACATCGGCGGAACGTTCGTCGAGCGAGGAGAGCAGTTGCTCGAGCCGGGCGTGCTCCTCGGCGTCGAGGAACACCTCGTCGGGACCGGGCATCGGTTCGCGGGCGATCAGGTCGCCGAGAGCGGTGTCGCCACCCTCTTCGACCGGGGCGTCCAGGCTCACGTGGTCGCGTCCGTACCGCATCAGGTCCAGCACCCGCTCGGGCAGCAGATCCATCTCCGCGGCGATCTCCGCGATCTCCGGATCACGGCCGAGCCGCCGCTCCAGCGTGCGTCGGACGGCGCCGACCTGGTTGACCTGCTCGGCGACATGCACCGGAAGACGAACGATCCGGCCCTGCTGGGCGATTCCGCGGCTGATCGACTGCCGGACCCACCAGGTGCCGTAGGTGGAGAACTTGAAGCCCTTCGTGTAGTCGAATTTCTCGACCGCGCGAATCAGGCCGGTATTTCCCTCCTGCACCAGGTCGAGCAGCGGCATCTGCGAACGCCCGTATTTCCGGGCGACCGACACCACGAGACGGAGGTTGGCGGTGACGAAGCGCTGCATCGCCCGCTGGCCCTCGTCGACCAGGAACTCGAGCTCGGCCGGGGTCGGGCGCTTGGCGCGCTTGCCCCGCTCGGCCGGCGTGACGTCACCGGACAGGATGTGCTCGGCGTACAGTCCGAGCTCGATCGTCTTCGCCAGCTCGACCTCTTCCTCGGCGGTCAGCAGCGGAGTCTTGGCAATGCCTTCCAGATATAAGCCGACTGCATCTTTGCCATCGATGCCCTCGGATACTCGCGAACGAGTAGTGGTTACCACAGTGGCCCCTTTCGTTGCCTTCAAGAACAAGAACGCGCCAGGTGGCAAGAAGGATTCCTCCAAAGCCCTGAAGATCCCCTGAGATGCTCCGGGGGGTAAACCCCGACTCGGATGAGTATTCGGAGCGGACCGCCGCGAACAGATGCGCGCTCGAGGTCGCTCAGCGAGCGATCTGGTCGACCAGCCAGGCGTACTCGAAGGCCAGCTCCCGCCAGCTCTTGTAGCGCCCGCTGACCCCGCCGTGGCCGGCCATCATCTCCGTCTTCAGCAACAGCTGTCCCGAGCCCGTTCCGGCGTCGTGCCGCAGCGCGGCCACCCACTTCGCCGGCTCGACGTAGAAGACCCGGGTGTCGTTCAGGCTGGTGGTGGCCAGGATGGCCGGATAGGCCACCGGACGGAGGTTCTCGTACGGGGTGTAGGACTTCATGTAGCGGTACGACCTCGGGGTCGTGCAGCGGGTCGCCCCACTCCTCCCACTCGATCACCGTCAGCGGCAGATCCGGATCGAGGATCGTGGTGAGCGCGTCCACGAAGGGCACCCCGGCGTGGATGGCCCGGAACTTCTCCGGCGCCAGGTTGGCGACGCGCCCATCAGCAGTCCGCCGGCGCTGGCGCCGCGCGCCGCGAGCCGGTCGGCGCTGGTGTAGCCGTGATCGATCAGGAAGTCGGCGCAGGCGATGAAGTCGGTGAAGGTGTTGATCTTGCGTCAGCGTCTTGCCCTGCTCGTACCAGTTGCGGCCCAGCTCGCCGCCGCCGCGGACGTGCGCGATCGCGTAGACGATGCCGCGGTCGAGCAGCGACAGCCGGGAGATCGCGAACCCCGGGTCGATCGAGTGCTCGTAGGAGCCGTAGCCGTAGAGCACCGCCGGAGCCGAGCCGTCGAGTGCGACATCGGCTCGGCGGACGATCGACAGCGGGACCCGGGTGCCGTCGGGCGCGGTGGCCCAGCCGCGCTCCTGGACGTAGGCCTCGGGCCGGTACGGCCCGAAGTCGGGGTCGTCGAGCACCGGGCTGCGCTTCAGCAAGGTGAGCTCGGCCGTGGTCAGGTCGTAGTCGTAGACCGAGTCCGGGGTGAGCATCGACGCGTAGTCGACCCGGATGGTCGGCGTCGTCGTAGTCCGACTCGCCCGGCGCATCGACCACGTAGAGCGGCTCGTCGAACTCGATGTCGCGGCCCGGTGCCGAGGTCCCCGGCGGCGGTCCGCGGCAGCACGTGCAGCCCGGTCAGCCCGTCGCGCCGGAGCGAGACCACCGCATGCGACGCGTACGCGGTGACGCCGAGGATCCGGACCCCGGCCTGGTGGCGCAGCACCGGTCGCCAGTCGGTGTGGCTGCGGGCGTCCAGCGGCGCCTCGGCGAGCTCGAAGTCCTCGGCGCCGTCGTTGTGCACGATCAGCAGCCGGTCGCCGGCCGGCTCGACGTCGTACTCCACGCCTTGGCGGCGCGGCGCGACGCTCCGCGGCACGCCTTCGGGGTCGTCGGCGCTGAGCAGCCAGCACTCCGAGGTGATCTTGCTGCTCGCCCCGAACAGCACCCAGCGCTCGTCGCGGCTGCCGCCCACGCCGAGCCAGAACCGCTCGTCCGGCTCGGTCAGCACCTCGACGTCCTCGGCCGGATCGGTCCCCAGCCGGTGTCGGAGCACCACGTACGGGCGCCAGGCCTCGTCGGCCCGGGTGTAGAACAGGTGGTCGTCCCGCGCCCAGGCGACCCCGTACGCGGTGTCGGTGATCTGCTCGGGCAGCAGTTCGCCGGTCGTCAGGTCCTTGATCACCAGGGTGAACCGCTCGGCGCCGGTGAGGTCCAGCGAATAGGCCAGCAGCCGCCCGTTGGGGGAGACGCTGAAGGCGCCGATGGAGAAGAACTCGTGGTCTCCCGCCTCGACGTTGCCGTCGAGCAGCACCTCCTCGCCGACGATCTCCTGCTCGGCGTTCGGTGGCGTCGCCCGGTCGGCCGCCCGGACCCGGCAGTAGATCCGGTACTCCGCACCCTCGACGGTGCGGGCGTAGTACCAGTAGGCCGAGCCGTCGCTGTGCGTCGCGTAGCTGGGCACCGTCAGGTCGGTCTCCTTGGTCCGCGCCTTGATCTCGCCGAAGATCGCCTCGGTCAGCGGGCCGAGGTGGGCGGTCTGCGCGTCGGTGTAGGCGTTCTCGGCCTCGAGGTAGCCGATGACCTCGGGATCGTCCTTGTCCCGCAGCCACTCGTACGGGTCGCTGAACGTGTCTCCGTGGTGCGTCCGCTCGATCGGGCGGCGGTCGGCGCGCGGGGCGGCGTGGTCATCGGCGAGACGTTCAGTCACGGTCATGGAGCCTAGGCGACTGCAGCCGACAGCGACGCGGTCGTTCGAGCGTCGGCGGTCATCCGGTCGGGCGCAGCGGACGGACGGTCAGGCTCTGCTCGACCCGGCCGACCGGCCCGTGGACGTCGTGCAAGGCGCTGGTGGTCAGTCCGACGCCGTCGCTGCCGAAGATCACCGTGGTGTCCAGACCGACCCAGCCCCAGACCGGCTGCCGGTAGAGATGGATCGACAGTTCGACATTGGGAACATCCACGCGGTGGGGGACTCGCGGACGGCGATGCCGTTGGCCGTGTCGACCAGGCCGACGAACCGGGCCAGATCGCTGCACGGCTCGCCGGCGACCAGGTCGATGCTGGTCCGGAGCCAGCCGCGGCCGCGCCCGGCTCGACGGCCGGGCAGCGGACGGATCTCCAGCGACCGGATGTAGCCGCCGCTCCACTGCGAGCTGCCCGGCCAGGGACCGAGGTCGTCCGGCGGGGGCAGCGGCTCGGGTTGTCCGCCGGCCACGGCCGCGGTGTCGATCCGGGCCAGCCGCCAGGCCCGGGCCCGGATCACCGGTCGACCGGCGATGATCATGGTCGCCTCGAGCAGCTCGATGGTGCGTCCCGGCCTGATCGCCTCGACCTCACCTCGCAGTCGCCGGCGGGGATCATGCCGAGGATCTCGAAGGTGATCCGGGACAGCTGAAGGTCGTCTCGGCCGCGGGCGGCGATGAAGCGCTCGATCGCGTGCACCATCACTCCCGACACCGGAGCCATGTGCTGCTCTCCGGGCTGCCAGGCGCCCTCGGTGTGCGCGGTCGACCGGAACCGGTGATCGTCGAGCCGGACGTAATAGCTGCCGGCCGGCTCGGCGTACGTCGCGATCTCCTCAGCTGCAGGCATGGCCGAGACGCTATCGGGTGACGGGAGGTATCCGGCCGGAGCGGGATGGGCAAGGATAGGCACATGGGAGCCGAGGTCGACGCAACGCAGTTCAGCCGCGAGGACCGCAAGCGCCATCGGGAGAAGGTGCGCAAGGGCCTGGACGTGCTGGCCCGGATGCTGACCGAGTCGCGCTTCGACTTCGAACGCCCGATGGCCGGGCTGGAGATCGAGCTCAACCTGGTCGACGACGAGTTCGAGCCGGCGATGCGCAACGCCGAGGTGCTGGCGGCGATCGCCGACCCGTCGTTCCAGACCGAGCTCGGGCCGGTTCAACATCGAGATCAACGTCGCCCCGCGGCGGCTGGCCGACGGCGGCTTCACCTCGTTCGAGCAGTCGGTCCGCCAGGCGCTGAACGACGCCGACCCGCGGGCGGAGGCCATCGGCGCCCATCTGGTGATGATCGGCATCCTGCCGACGCTGATGCCCGATCACGTGACGCTGGACAGCGTCAGCGAGAATCCGCGCTACTCGCTGCTGGATCAGCAGATCTTCGCCGCCCGCGGTGAGGACCTGGAGATCGTCATCGACGGGGTCGAGCGGCTGGAGATGGTGTCGGACACGATCATGCCGGAGGCGGCGTGCACCTCGACCCAGGTGCACCTGCAGGTCAGCCCGGACGACTTCGCCGGCTACTGGAACGCCGCCCAGGCGATCGCCGGCGTCCAGGTGGCGGTCGGGGCCAACTCGCCGTTCCTGTTCGGCCGCCACCTGGTGGCCGAGTCCCGGATCCCGCTGTTCGAGCAGAGCACCGACACCCGCAGCGAGGAACTGAAGGCCCAGGGCGTACGCCCGCGGGTCTGGTTCGGCGAGCGCTGGATCACCTCGATCTTCGATCTGTTCGAGGAGAACTCGCGCTACTTCCCGGCCCTGCTGCCGATCAGCTCCGAGGAGGATCCGGTCGCGGTGCTCGACCAGGGCGGCGTACCGAGCCTGGACGAGCTCCGGCTGCACAACGGCACCGTCTATCGCTGGAACCGGCCGGTCTACGACATCAGCGGCGACAAGCCCCACCTGCGGGTGGAGAACCGGGTGCTGCCGGCCGGCCCGACGGTCGTCGACACCATGGCCAACGCCGCGTTCTTCGCCGGACTGGTCCGCGCGCTCGCCGACGACGACCGGCCGATCTGGACCCAGATGTCGTTCCAGGCGGCCAGCGAGAACTTCGTCGCCGGGATCCGGCAGGGCATCGGCGCCGAGGTCTACTGGCCGCAGGTCGGCCAGGTCCGGGTCGCCGAACTGGTCGTCCGGAAGCTGCTGCCGCTGGCCGCCGAGGGGCTGCGGAAGTGGGAGGTCGACGAGGCCGAGATCGGTCGGCTGCTGGACATCATCGAGGGCCGCTGCCTTCGCGCGGCCAACGGCGCGACGTGGCAGACTGCCGAGGTCGCCAGGCGCGAGGCAGCCGGGGCGTCCCGGCCCGACGCGCTCCGCGGCATGCTGGCCGGCTACCTGGACCTGATGCACAGCAACGAACCGGTCCACACCTGGGAGGCGCACTGATGTCGGAACCCAGCCAGATCCCGACTGAATCCGGCGGCGGCGCGGTCGTCGATCGTCGTCGGCTACTCGTCCAAGGCCGAGGGCCGGGCGGCGCTGAAGCGCGCGGTGAGCGAGGCGAAGCTGCGCGGGTCGCGACCTGATCGTGGTCCACACCTCGGCCGACGTCGAGCTCGAGCGACCTGCGGGCCGAGCTGGCCGCCACCGGCGTACCGCACGAGATCCGGGCTGCGGCCGACAGCCTCGATCCGGCCGAGGAACTGCTCAACGCGGCCGAGGAGCGACAGGCCGACTTCATCGTGATCGGGCTCCGGCGCCGGTCGCCGGTCGGCAAGCTGCTGCTGGGCAGCAACGCCCAGCGGGTCCTGCTCGACGCGGCCTGCCCGGTGCTGGCCGTCAAGGCCGAGCCAGCCGACGCTAGCGACCGCGCCGACCAACCCAAGCATTCCCTGAGTCAATCAGGGGGAATTTGGAGGTTCGTGCCAGAATACGGGTTGGAGCACCTATTGACATCCGATGGGCGCTGCCTGCCCTAGTTCCGCCAGGTAAGTCCGAGAGGTTCTTTGTGACACCCCCCTCCAAACTCGATGTATCTTCGCGCGCCGTGCCCGCTGCGGTCGGTCGTGCGCAGCAGGTGACCGCGCCGGTGAAGCAGGCTCCCGCGGCCAAGAAGGCTCCCGCGAAGAAGGCTCCGGCCAAGAAGGCCGCGCCGCTGAAGGCGGTGGACGGCCCAGGAGGAGCAGCCAAGAAGGCATCGGCCGCCGCGAAGAAGGCCGCGGCCGGCTCTGCCGAGGTCCCCGCCGAGGGCGTCGAGATCGAGCTCGAGGACGTCGGTGCTCGAGGATCTCGAGGCCGTGGTCGAGCTCGAGACCGGTGCGCTGACCGCCGACGTCGTGGTCGATCTGGAGACCGAAGAGGTCGTGGTCACCGTCGGCAAGAAGCGGACCCTGGACGACGTCGACGAGTCGACCTTCGAGCCGGCCGTCGAGGCCAAGCTCGAGGACGAGCTCACCGAGGACCAGGGCTTCACCCTGTCCGAGGCCGACGACGCCGACGAGCCCGAGCAGCAGGTGATGGCCGCCGGAGCCACCGCGGACCCGGTCAAGGACTACCTGAAGCAGATCGGCAAGGTCGCGCTGCTGAACGCCGAGCAGGAGGTCGAGCTCGCCAAGCGGATCGAGGCCGGCCTGTTCGCCGACGAGAAGGTCAACGACGAGCACACCAAGGTCAAGGCCACCCAGGTCGACGACTTCGAGTGGATCGCCGAGGACGGCCGACGCGCCAAGAACCACCTGCTCGAGGCCAACCTGCGCCTGGTGGTCTCGCTGGCCAAGCGCTACACCGGTCGCGGCATGCTCTTCCTGGACCTGATCCAGGAGGGCAACCTCGGTCTGATCCGGGCGGTCGAGAAGTTCGACTACACCAAGGGCTACAAGTTCTCCACGTACGCGACCTGGTGGATCCGGCAGGCGATCACCCGGGCCATGGCCGACCAGGCGCGGACCATCCGCATCCCGGTCCACATGGTCGAGGTGATCAACAAGCTGGCCCGGGTGCAGCGCCAGATGCTGCAGGATCTGGGCCGCGAACCCACCCCGGAGGAGCTGGCCCGCGAGCTGGACATGACCCCGGAGAAGGTCGTCGAGGTCCAGAAGTACGGCCGCGAGCCGATCTCGCTGCACACCCCGCTGGGTGAGGACGGCGACTCGGAGTTCGGCGACCTGATCGAGGACTCCGAAGCGGTGGTTCCGGCGGATGCGGTGAGCTTCACCCTTCTGCAGGAGCAGCTGCACGACGTGCTCGACACCCTCAGCGAGCGCGAGGCCGGGCGTGGTGTCGATGCGCTTCGGCCTCACCGACGGCCAGCCGAAGACCCTGGACGAGATCGGCAAGGTCTACGGCGTGACCCGCGAGCGGATCCGGCAGATCGAGTCCAAGACGATGAGCAAGCTGCGGCACCCGTCGCGCTCGCAGGTCCTGCGCGACTACCTGGACTGAACCGTGCCGAGCGGCGTATCCGTGTCCTGAGCTCGTCAGGGCCGCGATGGCCTTTCGACACGCTCGGTGCGGTACGAGTCGGGCGTGTCGCCGCCGAACGAGGGTGCCTGTTCGTAGTCGGCTCGCTAGACTTGCCTTGTCGAAGTCCTACCTGAGCCCCCTCCCCCCGAGGACAGGCGACTTCGTGGGGCGGTTCCCAGCCGCCCAAAGGGTGTTCGGGAGCGCCCCTTGAGTAGCGCCATAGCGAACACCGAAGCGCCCCCGGCTCTGGCCGGGGGCGCTTCATTATTGCGCGTCGCGGGGGATTCGACATGTACGGGGAGGCCTTGACGCCCCGTCGAAGCGCACGCCGACGCTGGTCTGGCCGGGACTGTCACGACGCGTGACGCCGCAGACGCAGATCCGGCCCGCGCATCGCATCAGATGCGGGGCCGGATCGTTTGCGGTCTGAGGGCGGCGCCTACGTGATGCGCTCCGACTCGTCGTGGATCTTGAGCGCGACCTGCTTCAGCTTGTCGGCGTGCTCCTTGCTGTGGTGCGCGCAGAAGAGGAGGTCGAAGCCGCTGGCCAGGGTGACGCGGACGTACGCCTGGGCCCCGCAGCGATCGCAACGATCGGCGGCGTTCAATGCGGCGCCTTCGATGACTGGGGTGCTCACGGTAGGCCTCGCTTCCTGACTAGCTGAGATGATCTTGTCTGTGGTGAGTCTGGCGGCGTGGCCGCCAGATACAGCGCTTGCTACTCTAGTCAACATCCAACCAGGCTCTGATTGTTCCCTTTTCGCGTCTCGGACCCATGACTCTTGTGTAACGAATCGCCGAGCAGTCTCGGGTCCGACCTCCGGCACACCTGACATTCGCAGCCCGACACCTCACTGGATTGCCTCGCCCGACGGTCCGGGTTCGGCGGCGTGCCGGGCGGTAGTCTCGGCAGGTGCCGGCCGCCAACCCAGGAACCGGAGAGCCGCGACTACGAGGCGCGGCACCTGCTGGTCCTGGAGGGTCTGGAGGCGGTCCGCAAGCGGCCGGCGATGTACATCGGCTCGACCGACACCCGCGGCCTGATGCACTGCCTGTGGGAGATCATCGACAACGCCGTGGACGAGGCGCTGGGCGGATTCGGCGCGGAGATCGCGGTCACACTGCGCTCCGACGGCGGCATCTCGGTCACCGACCACGGCCGCGGCATCCCGGTCGACATCGAGCCGCGGACCGGGCTGTCCGGGGTCGAGGTGGTCTTCACCAAGCTGCACGCCGGCGGCAAGTTCGGCGCCGGCTCGTACAACGCGACCGGCGGTCTGCACGGCGTCGGTTCGTCGGTGGTCAACGCGCTGTCGGCCCGGCTGGACGTCGAGGTCGACCGCAACTGCGGCCACCTGGGCGATGTCGTTCCGGCGCGGCGTGCCGGGCGTCTTCGACGGGCCGGGCCCGACCGCGAAGTTCACGCCCGGGGGCAGCGCTGCGCAAGGTCGGCCGGGCCGCCAAGGGGCGGACCGGCACCCGGGTGACCTACTGGCCGGACCGGCAGATCTTCCTCGACGGACGCGCAGCTGTCGCTGAAGGACCTCGAGGACCGGGCCCGGCAGACCAGCTTCCTGGTGCCCGGGTCTCGCGCTGCACGTGACCGACGCGCGGACCGAGGAGCTCACCGAGGAGACGTTCCGGCACGACGGCGGGATCTCCGAGTTCTGCGAGTTCCTGGCCCCCGACCGCTCGCTCACCGACGTGGTCCGGCTGCGCGGACAGGACCGGTTCACCGAGACCGTGCCGATGCTGGACGACGCCGGGCACATGGAGCCGACCGACGTCGACCGCGACCTGGACGTCGACATCGCGGTGCGCTGGGGCGAGGGGTACGAGACCCGGATCCAGTCGTACGTCAACATCATCGCCACGCCCAAGGGCGGCACCCACGTCGCCGGCTTCGAGCGGGCGCTGACCAAGTCGGTGGCGAGCGCGCTGCAGAACACCCGGCTGCTCAAGGCCGGGCGAGGAGGTCGTCAAGGACGACGTGATGGAGGGGCTGACCGCGGTCGTCACCGTCCGGCTGGCCGAGCCGCAGTTCGAGGGGCAGACCAAGGAGGTGCTGGGCACGCCGGCCGTCTCCCGACTGGTCTCCAGGGTCGTCGAGCGCGAGCTGACCGCGTTCCTCACCTCCACCAAGGGCGCGACGAAGCAGCCAGGCCCGAGCGGTGCTGGAGAAGGTGGTCGGCGCGTCCCGGGCCCGGGTCGCCGCGCGCCAGCACCGGGAGGCCACAGCGCCGCAAGAACGCGCTCGAGTCGTCCTCGCTGCCGCCGAAGCTGGTCGACTGCCGCAGCACCGACGTGGACCGGACCGAGCTGTTCATCGTGGAGGGCGACTCGGCGCTGGGCACGGCCAAGCTGGCCCGCACCTCGGAGTTCCAGGCGCTGCTGCCGATCCGCGGCAAGATCCTGAACGTGCAGAAGGCCTCGATCGGCGACATGCTGAAGAACGCCGAGTGCGCCGCGATCATCCAGGTGGTCGGCGCCGGCTCCGGCCGCACGCTTCGACCTCGAGGCCGCCCGCTACGGCAAGATCATCTTCATGGCCGACGCCGACTCCGACGGCGCCCACATCCGCTGCCTGCTGGCCACGCTGTTCTTCCGCTACATGCGGCCGCTGGTCGACGCCGGCCGGGTGTTCACCGCCGTGCCGCCGCTGCACCGGTTCGAGCTGACCAACGCGCGCAAGGGCCAGGAGAAGTTCATCTACACCTACTCCGACGCGGAGTACCAGCGCAAGGCCGCCGAGCTGACCAAGCGGGGCCTGAACTTCAAGGAGCCGCAGCGCTACAAGGGACTCGGCGAGATGGACGCGAACCAGCTCGCCGAGACGACGATGAGCCCGCGGCACCGGACGCTGCGCCGGATGACGGTCGACGACGGCCTGATCGCCGAGACCACGTTCGAGATGCTGATGGGCAACGACGTCGGTCCCGCGCAAGGACTTCATCGTGCAGGGCGCGTACGCGCTCGACGCCGCCGCCATCGACGCCTGACGGCATCGCCAGGCTGCGCTGCCGGACCGCGAGGTCCGGCCAGGTCGGGCGCGGCTCGCAGCCGCTCAGACCCAGCGCTCGAGCAGACCGGTGTCGACGTCGTAGTAGAAGCCGCCGACCGCGGCCCGACCGGCGATCAGCGGGTGGTTGCGGAGCTTGTCCACGTCGCGGTGCAGCGTGCGCCGCTGGTCGGCGGAGGCGCCGAAGCGCACCCAGGAGGCGTCCGCGCCGCTGCTCTGCCGGATCCGTTCGATGATGCACATCGTCGTCCGCGGCGGCCATCGCGCACCGGCTGTGCGGGATGACCATGATCCGCGTCACCTGCAGCAGGTGCACCCCGGCGATGCAGCCGGCCAGGGCCGAGGTGGTCACCCGGCCGCCCGGCGTCCGGAGGATCTTGGCGTCGCCGAAGTTCAGCCCGACCATCTCCAGCGGCACGATCCGCGAGTCCATGCAGGTGACCATCAGCACGCCGGCGTGGGCGACCCCGTCGAAGCCCTGCTGATCGAAGTGCTCGGCGAAGCTCACGTTGTTGGCCAGCAGGTCATCGAACGCGTGGGCGCTGTCGCGGTCCTGCACGGCGCCATCGGGCCGGCTCGGTTCGGTCGTCATGGGCGGTCCTCTTCCTCACGAACTGCTCAGCCGCCGGCACCGGACCCGACGGCGGCGATCGGCTGGCTCGCCGGGAACCCCCGAGCCGTCACGGCGGTCGTCGGGGGCGGGCAAGGTGACAGGGCTGCCGCTGGCCGCGGCGGCGACGGCCGGAGCCGGACCCGCCCAGGCGAGCAGCAGAGCGTCCTCGCCTTTGAGGAACCGGTGGCAGCGTACCCCGCCGGTCGCCCGGCCCTTGGCCGGATACTCCGCGAACCGGGTCACCTTGACCGACCCGGCGTCGGTGCCGGGCAGCGCCTGGGACGATGCCGGCGACGGTGGCCAGCACCACCTCGGTCGCCGGGTCCGCGGCGACCCGACCGCGCCGAAGAAGACGCCCGGGCGCCGGGGCCGAGCTTGATCCCGGCCATGCCGCCGCCGGACCGGCCCTGCGGGCGTACGGCCGACGCCGGGAAGTGCAGCAGCTGGGCGTCGTCGCTGACGAAGACCAGCTCCGCCTCGGTGCTGGTCAGCTCGACCGCGCCGACCACCTGGTCGCCGGGATCGAGCCGGATCACCTCCCAGCTGTCCCGGCCGAGCACCTCGGGATTGACCCGCTTGACGACGCCGTTCGCCGTGCCGAGGGCCAGCCCGAGCGAGTCCTCGGCGAGCGTGGTCAGGCCGAGCACCCGCTCGCCGGACTCCAGGGTGACCAGCTCGCTGACGCGGCGTGCCGCCCTGCAGGTTCGGCGCGTTGGCCGTGCCGGGGACGGTCGGCAGGTCGAGCGCGTTGATCTTGACCAGCCGGCCGGCGCTGGTCAGCAGACCGAAGATCGCCACGGGCGGTGCCGATGATCTTGGAGACGATCACGTCGTGGTTGGCCCGCGGACCGCCGGACGCCGAGCGGCTCGGCATGATCGGTCCGCGCGAGCAGGCCGGCCGAGGACAGCAGCACCCAGCACGGGTCGTCGGCGACCTCCAGCGGAACGCGTGGCCGCCGTCGCGGCCACGCCGCTCGGCGGCCAGCAGGATCGTCCGCCGCGGCGTCCCGTGCTGCTGGGCGATCTCGGCCAGCTCGATTGCCGACCAGCGACTGCAGTTGATCTTGGTGCTCGAGGATCTCGGTCAGCTCGGCGATGGTCGCGGTCAGCTTGTCCCGCTCGGTCTCCAGCTCGATCCGGCTGAACTTGGTCAGCCGGCGCAGCGGCATCTCCAGGATGTAGTTGGTCTGGGTCTCGGAGAGGTCGAAGGCCTCCATCAGCCGGGCCCGGGCCTGCGCGGTGTCGTCGGAGGAGCGGATGATCGCGATCACGTCGTCGATGTCGACGATGGCGACCAGCAGGCCCTCGACCAGATGCAGCCGGTCGGCGGCCTTGGTGCGGGCGAACGCGGTGCGCCGGCGGGTGACCTCGTAGCGATGCTCCAGGTAGACCGTCAGCAGGTCGCGCAGGGTCAGGGTCCGCGGCTGACCGTCGACCAGCGCGACGGCGTTGATGGCGAAGTTGTCCTCGATCTTGGTCAGCTTGTAGAGCTGCTCCAGCAGGGCGTCGGGGTTGAATCCGTTCTTGACCTCGATCACCAGGCGCATGCCGTTGTTGCGGTCGGACAGGTCCTTGACGTCGGCGATGCCCTGCAGCTTGCGGGCGGTGACCAGGTTCTTGATCTGCTCGATCACCCGCTCCGGCCCGACCAGGTAGGGCAGCTCGGTGATCACGATGCCCTTGCGGCGCGGGTGGACCTGCTCGATCCGGGCGGTGGCGCGGATCCGGAACGATCCCTTGCCGGTGGTGTAGGCGTCGCGGATGCCGTCCAGCCCGATGATCTTGCCGCCGGTCGGCAGGTCCGGGCCGGGGATGAAGCGCATCAGCTCGTCGACGTCGGCGTCCGGGTGCTTGATCAGGTGCCGCAGGGCCTGCACCACCTCGACCAGGTTGTGCGGCGGGCAGTTGGTGGCCATCCCGACCGCGATGCCGCTCGCGCCGTTGACCAGCAGGTTGGGGAAGGCCGCCGGCAGCACCGACGGCTCGGCGTCCTTGCCGTCGTAGTTGGGCTTGAAGTCGACGGTGTCCTCGTCCAGCCCGTCGGTCATCGCGGCCGCGGCCGGAGCCATCCGGCACTCGGTGTAGCGCATCGCCGCCGGGCCGTCGTCGAGCGAGCCGAAGTTGCCGTGCCCGTCGATCAGCGGCAGCCGCATGGTCCACGGCTGCGCGGTCCGGACCAGGGCGTCGTAGATCGCGCCGTCGCCGTGCGGGTGGTACTTGCCCATCACCTCGCCGACCACCCGGGCGCACTTCACGTGGCTGCGGTCGGGACGGATGCCCATCTCGTCCATCGAGTAGAGGATCCGGCGCTGCACCGGCTTGAGGCCGTCCCGGGCGTCGGGCAGGGCGCGGGAGTAGATGACCGAGTACGCGTACTCCAGGAAGCTCGTCTGCATCTCCGAGGACACGTCGATGTCGACGATCCGCTCGGTGAAGTCGTCCTCGGGTGGTGCCGGCGTCCTGGCCATCAGGTGGTGCTCCTTGTCGTTCGAGCGTCATTCTGCCTGCTCCGCGCCACGATTTGCGCGCAGGTCTGCGAGCGTCGGTATCGCGCGCCGCCGATCGGAGGAGCGTTGAGCGGACAACGCTTCCGTCCGCGATCGGCGTGTCGAAGTCACGCGGCGCGAGAGCGTCGGATGCGCGCAGCAGTCAGCTCAGACCAGGTACCGGAAGGCGGCCTCGCTGGGCGGGATCCGGGTCGCGTGCACCGGGGAGTGCTCCAGGCTCGCCATCAGCCGGGGCAGGTCGGCGGGATCGCCGAGCTCGATGCCGACCAGGGCCGGCCCGAACTCCTTGCTGGTGCGCTTCACGTACTCGAAGAGCGTGATGTCGTCGTCCGGTCCGAGCACCTCGTCGAGGAACCGGCGCAGGGCTCCGGGCTCCTGCGGGAACTCGACGATGAAGTAGTGCTTGCGGCCCTCCGAGATCAACGCCCGCTCGGCGACCTCGCCGTAGCGGCTGATGTCCTGGTTCCCGCCGGACACCACGCAGACGACGTCGGTGCCGTCGCTGTTCGGCGGGATCGAGACCTGGCGGAGCGCGGCGGTCGCGAGCGCGCCGGCCGGCTCGGCGATCACCCCCTCGGTCTGGAAGAGCTCGATCATCTCCTCGCAGAGCACGCCGGGGTCGACGCCGCACGACCTCGAACGGCCCCGGGTAGTCCTGCACGATCCGCAGCGGCAGGGCCCCGACCTGGCGCACCGCGGCCCCGTCGACGAACGTGTCCATCTCCTCCAGCCGCACCGGGTGGCCGGCGGCGAGCGCGGCGGTCAGACTCTCCGCGCCGATCGGCTCGACCCCGATCACCCTGGTCCGCGGCGCGTGCTCGACCAGCCAGCTGAGGCAACCGGCCACCAGCCCGGCGCCGCCGACCGGGACCACGAGGACGTCCGGCGGCCGGCCCAGCTGCTCGGTGATCTCGCGCACCACGGTGCCCTGACCGGCGATCACATCCGGATGATCGAAGGCCGGGACCGGGATCCGGCCGGAGCTTTCGGCGTCGGCTGAGGCCAGGGCGAACGCGGCGTCATAGGTGTCACCGCGGATGACCAGTTCGACGGCGTCACCGCCGAGCGCGAGGATCCGGTTGCGCTTCTGCCGCGGCGTGGTGCCCGGCACGTAGATCCGGGCCTTGACGCCGAGCTTGGCGCACGCGTACGCGACGCCCTGGGCATGGTTTCCGGCGCTGGCGCAGACCACGCCGCGGGCCGCGTCCTCCGGGGACAGCGAGGCGATCAGGAAGTAGGCGCCGCGCAGCTTGTAGGACCGCACGGCCTGCAGATCCTCGCGCTTCAGCCAGACCCGGGCGCCGGTCGCGGCGCTGTGCCGCTCGGACGTGCTGCAGTGGCGTCCGGATGACCACGCCGGCCAGCGCGTCGTACGCGGCATCGACCCGCGCGGCTCCGGAGTGGTCCATGCGCGAAGGCTACAGAAAAGGCTTGAGCTCCTTCAGCAGCCTGGTCGTCGACGACTGCTCCTGGCCGTACAGGACGCCGTAGGTGAAGCCGTTGTGGCCCTCGCGGACGCCCAGCCGGGCTCCGAGGTCGCGCAGGAACGTCCGCGCTGACCTGGCTGTCCTGATGATCACCGAGCACATCCTGGAGATCCTTGCGGCTGGCGATGATCTTGTCCGCCTTGTCGCCCAGGAACGGGAGCCGCGGCCTCGACCGCGTAGCGGTGCCGTTTGCCCGATTTGCGGGCGCTGTGGAAGAGTTCCTCGGCGCCGGGGTCGCCGTCCTTGGCCGCCGATACGGCGGCGGCGAGTCGTTTGCCGACCTTCTTGTCGGCCCGTTTGAGGTAGCGGTTCACCTTGGTCGCGGCGACCGGTGCCTCGTCGGCGAACGGGACATCGTGCTGCCAGCGCCGGACCGTCTCGATCAGCTGCCGGTAGCGCTCGCCGTCCATGCGCGGCGAGGACGACGTCGGCGGCCTCCTTGCGGAGCGCCCCGAGCTCGGCCTGGATGGTCGAGGCGACCGGACCCATGACCAGCTCCGGGGGCAGGTCGGTCGATCAGATCGAGCAGCCGGGCGGTCAGGATGTCGAGGTCGCGGACCTCGCCGAGCAGCCCGGCCCACCACACCAGCTCGTCCTCGAGGCCGGCCGGCCTGCGGCACATCGAAGAGGTCGGCGAAGACCCTGATCGTGCTGCGCAGCCGCCGTACGGCGACCCGGGTGGTGTGCACCACGTTCTCGCCGTCCCGGAGCCGGTCCTCGGCGTCGATGATCACGGTGCACTGCTCGGCGACGTACGCGCCGATGAGATCGTTGAGCGTCTTCGCCGGCTTCGCATTCATGATCAGACCGTACTATGCCGGGCCTGCCGATCATCCGCGACGAGGCTAGCGGCCGCCGCCCATCCGGACATCGGGTGCGCCGAGCCGGGCCGCGTCGGCGGAAAGGTCATCGGGCTGGTCCTGCGACTCGCGCTCGGCCGCGACCCGCTTGTGGTAGTGCTCGATCTCGCGCTCCATGGCGCCCGCGTCCCAGCCGAGGAGCGGGGCGACCAGTTCGGCGGCCTCGGACGCCGCGGCGATCCCGCGATCCCAGGTCTCGATGGAGATCCTGGTCCGCCGGGCCAGGATGTCGTCCAGGTGCAGGGCGCCCTCGTGCGACGCCGCGTAGACGATCTCCACCCGCAGATACTCCGGCGCGCTGTCCAGCGGCTGGGCCAGCGACGGGTCGGCGGTGATCAACTCCAGCAGCTCCGGCAGCAGCGATCCGTAGCGGTTGAGCAGGTGCTCGACCTGGGTCTGGGTCAGCCCGGTCTCGGTCGACCAGCAGCGGACGCGCATTCCACATCGCGTGATAGCCCTCGGCGCCGACCAGCGGGACGTCTTCGGTGCACGACTCGCGGCACCCGCCGGTCAAGATCACGAACGGCGGCGTCGACCGCGTCCTTGGCCATCACCCGATAGGTCGTGTACTTGCCGCCGGCGATCATGATCAGCCCGCGGACCGGCGACGCGACGGCGTGCTCCCGGGACAGCTTCGAGGTCGACTCGGACTCGCCGGCCAGCAGCGGCCGGAGCCCGGCGTAGACCCCGATCACGTCGTCGCGGGTGAGCGGATCGGCGAGCAGCGTGTTCGCGTGGCCGCAGCAGGTAGTCGATGTCGGCCTGGCTCGCCGCCGGATGGGCGCGATCCAGCGACCAGTCGGTGTCGGTGGTGCCGATGATCCAGTGGCTGCCCCAGGGGATGATGAACAGCAGGCTCTTCTCGGTCCGGGTGATCAGGCCGGTCCGGGAGTTGATCCGGTTCCGCGGCACCACCAGGTGCACGCCCTTGGACGCCCGCACCTGGAACTGGCCGCGACCGCCGAGCATCTCCTGCAGCTCGTCGATCCAGACCCCGGCGGCGTTGATCGTCTGCTGGGCCCGGATGTCGAACTCGTCGCCGGTCTCAAGGTCACGGACCCGCACGCCGGCGACCCGGTCGGCCTCGCGGAGGAAGCCGATCACCCGGAGCTGGTCGCCACCGCTGCGCCGTAGTGGGCGGCGGTCCGGGCCAGCATCATGGTGTGCCGGGCGTCGTCGACCTGGCCCTCGTAGAAGTGGATCGCGCCCCGGCAGCGCGCTCCCGGTTGGCCGACGGGAACGACTCGAGCGTCTTGCGCCGGCCGAGGTGGCGCAGGTGGTGCGGTACGCCGCGGCCCGCGCCCATCACGTCGTAGACGCCGATGCCGAGGCCCGGCGTACCCGCGGTCGATTCCCGGTCTGCGTCAGCGGGTAGAGGAAGGGAACCGGCTTGGCCAGGTGCGGGGCCAGCTTCGTCAGCGCCAGCGAGCGTTCCTTGAGCGCCTCGAAGACCAGGGAGAAGTTCAGCTGCTCCAGATAGCGCAGGCCGCCGTGGAACAGCTTGCTCGAGCGGCTCGAGGTGCCGGCGGCGAAGTCGCGGGCCTCGACCAGGCCCACCCGCAGGCCCCGGGTGACGGCGTCCAGGGCGCGAACCGGCGCCGGTCACCCCGGCACCGATCACCAGCACGTCGAGCTGCTCGGCGGCCAGTCGCCGCAGCGCTTCGGCGCGCGCGTCCGGACCGAGCGGGGAGGTGGTGGAGTACATCGCGGAGTCAGTGGGCGTCACGTCAGTCCTCGGCCCAGTCAAGGGTCCGTTGGACGGCCTTCTGCCAGCCGGCGTAGCCCGGCCTGCCGCTGCTCGTCGTCGATCTGCGGCGTCCAGCGCCGGTCCTCGTGCCAGTTCTCCCGCAGGTCGTCCGGCGAGTCCCAGAAGCCGACCGCGAGGCCCGCGGCGTACGCGGCGCCGAGCGCGGTGGTCTCGGCGACCACCGGCCTGCTGACCTCGACGCCGAGCGTGTCGGCCTGGATCTGCATGCACAGCGCGTTGGCGTGACGCCGCCGTCGACCTTGAGCACGTCCAGGTGGACGCCGGAGTCGGACTCCATCGCCTCGACCACGTCGCGGGTCTGGTAGCAGATGGCCTCCAGGGTCGCCCGGGCGAGATGGGCGCCGGTGTGGAAGCGGGACAGCCCGACGATCGCGCCGCGGGCATCGGAGCGCCAGTACGGCGCGAACAGCCCGGAGAACGCCGGCACGAAGTAGGCGCCGCCGGCATCGTCGACCTCGGCCGCCAGCGCCTCGACGTCCTCGGACGCTGGAGATGATCTTGAGCTGGTCACGCAGCCACTGCACGGCCGATCCGGTGACGGCGATCGACCCTTCGAGGGCGTAGACCGGCGGCTCGGAGCCGAACTGGTAGCAGACCGTGCTCAGCAGGCCGTTCTCGGAGCGGACCAGCTCCGTGCCGGTGTTGAGCAGCAGGAAGTTGCCGGTGCCGTAGGTGTTCTTGGCCTGGCCGGCGGTGAGGCAGAGCTGCCCGACCATCGCGGCATGCTGGTCACCCAGCGCCCGCCGATGATCACCTCGCCGCCGAACGGACCGTCGGCGACGGTCGTTCCGAACGCGGTCCGGATCCGAGGAGGGCACGATCTCCGGCAGCATCGCCGCGCGGGACGCCGAACAGCTCCAGCAGCTCCTCGTCCCACTGCGAGGGTCTCCAGGTTCATCAGCATGGTGCGGCTGGCGTTGGTCACGTCGGTGATGTGCCGTCCGCCGTCGACCCCGCCGGTCAGGTTCCACAGCAGCCAGCTGTCGGTGGTGCCGAAGATGGCGTCGCCCGATCTCGGCGGCCTCGGCCAACCCGTCGACGTTGTCCAGCATCCACTTGATCTTGCCGCCGGCGAAGTAGCTGGCCGGCGGCAGGCCCGGAACGTTCCTTGATCAACTCGGCGTGCCCGGCCCGCTCGAGGTCGGCGGCGATCTTGGCCGTCCGGGTGTCCTGCCAGACGATGGCGTTGCCGTACGGCTCGCCGGTCTTCGGGTTCCACACCACCGTCGTCTCGCGCTGGTTGGTGATGCCGAGCGCGGCAAGATCATCTGCCGCCAGCTCGGAGGCGCGCAGCGCACCCTGGACGACCTCGCCGGTCCGCTGCCAGATCTCGCTCGGCGTCGTGCTCGACCCAGCCGGCCCGCGGCAGGATCTGCTCGTGCTCGAACTGGTGCCGGCCCGACCTCGCTCCCGGCGTGGTCGAAGATCATGCAGCGGGTGCTGGTCGTGCCCTGGTCGATTGCTGCGACGAAGCCGGCCATGGTCGAACACTATGTCCGGTCGCGTTGTTCATGTCACCGCAACCTCGGCTGCATAGGCTGGGGGCGTGTCAGCAAGCCGAGGTCGTCGACCCTCCGGGCTACCCCACCGAGTGGGAGGCCGATGTCCTGCTCACCGACGGGGGAGTGGCCCACCTGCGGCCGATCCGGCCCACGGATGCCGCCAAGCTGGTCGAGTTCTACGACCGGGTCTCGCCCGAGTCCAAGTACCTGCGCTTCTTCGCGCCCTATCCCAAGCTGAGCGACCGCGACGTCAAGCGGTTCACCGAGGTGGACTACGTCGATCGGGTCGCGTTCATCCTGACCCTGGGCGACCAGATGATCGGCGTCGGGCGCTACGACCGGACCGAGGACAACCAGGCCGAGGTCGCCTTCCTGATCGAGGACGCCCACCAGGGCCGCGGCATCGCCCAGCTGTTGCTCGAGCACCTGGCCGAGGCGGCGCGGGAGCGCGGGATCACCGGATTCTTCGCCGAGGTGCTGCCGCAGAACCGCCGGATGGCCCAGGTCTTCGCCGACGCCGGCTACCGGATCCAGAAGGGCATCGAGGACGGCGTGCTCTCGGTGCACTTCCCGATCCTGCCCACCGACACCTCGGTCGGGGTGATGGAGCGCCGCGAGCACCGAGCGGAGAGCGCGTCGATGCGCCGGCTGCTCCACCCGCAGCGGGTCGTCGTGCACGGCGCGGGTCCGTGCGTCCAGGAACTGGTCAACTCGATGCTGCGGGGCGGGTTCCGCGGCGAGATCCTCGCGGTGAGCAGCGACGACCACCCGGTCGCGGGCGTGCCCACCGCCGCCACCCTCGCCGACATCGAGGGTCGGGTCGACCTGGCCGTGGTCTCGGTGCCGACCCGCGACCTCGGCTGCCGTGGTCATCGACGTCGCCCATCGCGGCGCCCACGGCATGGTGGTGCTCACCGGCACCGACTTCCGGGTCGGTGACAACCGGACGATCATCAACCTGGCCCGCGCGTACGGGGTGCGGGCGCTCGGGCCGGATGCGCTCGGCCTGATCAACACCGCCCACGAGATCGAGCTCAACGCGACCCCCGGACCGATGCCGCGGCCCGGCGGCGTCGGCCTGTTCTGCCAGTCGGCCGCGGTCGGGGTCGCCCTGCTGAACCACGCCGTCCGCCAGGACCTCGGGCTGTCGTCGTTCATCAGCACCGGCGACTACGCCGACGTGACCGCCAACGACGTGATGCAGTACTGGGAGGACGACGAGGCCACCCGCGTCTGCCTGCTCTCGTTGGACTCGATCGGCAACCCGCGGAAGTTCTCCCGGATCACCCGCCGGCTGGCCCGGCGCAAGCCGGTCGTGGTGTTCGCCCCGGGCCGGACCCACCGGTCGCCCTATGGCGGGTGCCCGGAGGCCTGGCTCACGCCTCCGACGAGGCGGTGGACGCGCTCTTCCGGCAGGCCGGGGTGATGGTGGTGCACCGTCGCGGCGCGATGATCGACATCGCCAAGATCGCCACCCGGCAGCCGCTGCCCTCGGGCCCGCGGGTGCGGATCATCACGAACTCCCAGACCCTGGCCCAGCAGATGATCCAGACGGCCGAGGGCGTCGGCCTGCTGCCCGGTGACGAGCCGGTGCTGCTGGGCTCGGCGGCGGACCCGGAGGCCTTCGCGGCCGCGGCGCGAGCGGCGCTGGCCGACCCGGAGTTCGACTCGGTGGTGTGCGGGGCGGTCAACGTCTTCGACCAGGGCACCGAGGAGGTGATCGACGCCCTGGACGATGTCGCGACCGAGGCGACCAAGCCGCTCGTCGGGGTCTTCCTGGACTTCCATGCCGCCGGTGCACGAGTGGCGGGACTCCCGACCGTGCCCGGCGGCCTGCCCCGGTTCGACGCGCACGCCGACGCGATCCAGGCCTTGTCGGCGCTGTCCGCGTACGCCCACTGGCGCGACCGCGATCCCGGTGCCGTGCCGCTGCTCGACGTCGACGAGCAGACCGTCAAGCGGGTGGTCAACCAGGTGCTGGCGGCCGCGCCGGACGGACGGGAGCTCACCGAGTCCGAGACGGCAGAGGTGCTCGGGGCGTACGGGATCACCATCGTCCCCCGGTTCAGGGTTGCCAGCCTCGACGAGGCCTGCCAGGTCGCCGAACGGCTGGGCTGGAACGTCGTGCTGAAGGCGACGGCCAAAGCGGTACGCGGCCGGCCCGACCTGGGCAGCGTCCACCGAAACATCGACGATCCCGAGGAGATGGCCTCGGCCTGGGGCGATCTGGGCCGGCTGGTCCGCGACCTCGGCCTGCCGGTCGACGACGCCCTGACCGCGGCCGAGCCCGTCGTCCAGGTGATGGCCCCGGCCGGCGTCGCGCTGGTGATCGGCAGCCAGGAGGACGCGGCGTTCGGCCCGATCATCTCGCTCGGTCTGGAGGGGATTCCGAGCGAGCTGCTGGGCGACATCGTCTATCGGGTGCCGCCGCTGACCACGGTCGACGCCTCGGCCATGGTGCGCGACCTGCGCGCCGCGCCGACCCTGTTCGGCCGGCACGGCGCCACCGGCGTGCACATTCCGAGCATCGAGGACCTGCTGCACCGGATCGCCCAGCTGGCCGACCATCATCCGCAACTCGCCTCGATCACCCTGAGCCCGTGCGTCGTCTCGTCGAGCTCGATCTCGGTCCTCGGCGCCCGGGTCCATCTCGAGCCGACGCCCGACCAACGCGACCCGCTGGCCCGCGGCTTGTAGCGTCGCACCGCTCCGCGAGCGCGGACGCTTCGCCCCGACCGGCGAGCGGACGCCTCCGGTCATCCAGCGCGCACGGCGCGATCGCGACGCTCGGGAGGCTGCTCGCGCGAGCAGGCCCTGCTGAGCCGTGGCAGGATGATCGGCATGAAGATTGGCTCTACGAGAAAAGATCTGCGCGCCGAGATCGATGCCTGCGGATACTTTCCTGAGCTGGTCGAGGACGCGATGATGATCGCGTTGGCCGATGAGGATCTGCTCGACTTCGTCGTGCATCACGAGCCCACCTTCAACCGCGACGAGATCCATCGGCACGTCACCGTGCTCGCCCTCACCAGGACCCGGTTGATCATCGGTCACACCGACGACCAGCCGGCCGAACCGCCCGCCCTCGGCATCTACGCCGCGTCGTCGACCGAGTCCGTCGCGCTGAACAAGATCAACACCGTGGCCCTGACCCGGGTGGTCACCCAGCCGGAGAACTACCGCACCGGCTCGGAGGACGTCTACGAGACCTGGCTGTCGGTGGGCTGGGGCGCGGTCCGCCGGATCGACGTCGAGCCGGCCACCTGCAGCGACCCGCAGTGCGAGGCCGATCACGGGTTCACCGGGGCCCTGGTCGGTGACGACCTGACCGTCCGGATGAGCGCCGCCGCGGACGGGCCTGACCGGGTCGGCCGGCTGGTGCGATTCGCGAGTTCGCTGCAGCGCTCGGCCGCCGTATGACCCTCCGGGCGGCCGAGAAGTCGTCCCTGCCGACCATGATCGTTCCCGCGTACGCGTCATCGACGCTGGTCGACCTGATGCCGAGTCTGGGCGCCCACCTGCGGGTGCCCGGCTGCACCGACGACGTGCTGCGGCTGCCGGCGTCGGACCGCTACGTGGTCGTGCTGATCGACGGTCTGGGCTGGAACCTGCTGCGCCGGGCGGTGCGCGAGGCGCCGTACCTGGGCTCGCTGCTCGGGGATGCCCAGCCGATCACCTCGGGCGTGCCGAGCACCACGGTCACCAGCCTCGCCAGCCTCGGTACCGGCCTGCCGCCGGGCCAGCACGGCATGGTCGGCTACACCTCCCGGGTGCCCTCGACCGGGGAGATCCTCAACGCGCTGACCTGGGAATCCGATCTGGTCGCCCGCGCCTACCAGACCAAGCCGACCTTCTTCGAGCGGGCGGCCGAAGCGGGGGTCTCGGTCAGCTCGGTCGCCCTGGAACGCTTCCAGGTCACCGGCCTCACCGAGGCGGCCCTGCGCGGCGCGGACTTCGTCCCCTTCCAGAGCGAGGCCGCGGAGGATCTGCGGATCGAGCTGACCGTCGAGGCGGCGGCGCGCGGTGACCGGAGCCTGGTCTACGCGTACGAGCGCGAACTCGATCACTGCGGGCACGTGCACGGCTGCCGATCCGAGACCTGGCTCGACCAGCTGCGCCGGATCGACGCGATGTGCGAGCGGCTGCGGGACGCGCTGCCCGACGACGTGCGACTGATCATCACCGGCGATCACGGCATGGTCGACATCGCCGCCGAGCATCAGATCGTGGCTGAGGACGAGCCGGTCCTGATGGCCGGAGTATCGGCGCTCGCGGGCGAGGGACGCTTCCGTCAGCTCTACGTCGACGACGACCAGCCCGAGGCCGTCGCGCGCCGCTGGCAGGAGCGGCTCGGCGACCTCGCGTGGGTGCGGACCCGCGACGAGGCGATCGCCGACGGCTGGTTCGGGGTCGTCGACGATCAGCTCCTGGAGCGCTGGGGCCACGTCCTGGTCGCCATGCGGGAGGACTGGGCCGTGATGACGCGGCAGTTCCCGCGGGAACTGACCCTGATCGGCATGCACGGCTCGCTGACGCCGGACGAGATGTACGTCCCGCTGTTCGTGGACTGACGCTGTTCTGGATTGACGCGTCCGGATTGACACGGGGATCGTCGGCGGCATTTCAGTGGCAGGATTCCGGGGTGGCCGAGTTCTGTTACTTCACCGGGCCGATGGACTGCGGCAAGTCCACGCTGGCGCTGCAGCTCGACTACACGCACGCGACCAGCGGCCGCAAGGGGCGGCTGTTCGCCAGCCATGACCGGGCCGGGGAGGCGACGATCTCCTCCCGGCTCGGTCTCAGCAAGCCGGCCGTCGAGGTCGGGCTGGACTTCGACTTCTGGAACTTCGTCGTCGAGCACCTGACCGGCGGCGAGCGGATCGACTACCTGGTCTGCGACGAGACCCAGTTCTACACCGCCCGGCAGGTCGACCAGCTGGCCCGGATCGTCGACGAACTGCAGATCGACGTCTTCGCCGTCGGCATCCTGACCGATTTCCAGACCCGGCTGTTCCCCGGCTCGCAGCGGCTCGTCGAGCTGTGCGACAAGGTCGAGGTGCTGCAGGTGCGGGCGTTGTGCTGGTGCGGCGCCCGAGCCACCCACAACGCCCGGACGATCGACGGCGAGATGGTCTTGAAGGGTGACCAGGTGGTGATCGGCGACACCGGCACCGGCGAGGAGGGCGAGGTCGCGTACGAGGTGCTGTGCCGGCGGCACCATCGACGCGGGGTCACCCGGGCGGTGGCCCGCGCGACGCTGTCCGACCCGTTGCCGTTCGGCAGCGCCGACGGAGGAGGATCCCGATGCCTGAGCCGCCCCACCGTCGATCCCGTGCTGATCGAGCCGGGGGAGCTGGCCGGGCTGCTGGACGCCGAGCGGCCGCCGGTGCTGGCCGACGTCCGCTGGGTCCTCGGCGGACCCTCGCAGCAGGCCGCGTACGAGGAGGCGCACCTGCCCGGCGCGCACTGGGTGGACCTGGAGGCCGTGCTGACCGTCACCGCCGGGAGCCGGCGGACGCCACCCGTTGCCGGCGGCCCACGTGTTCGAGGCCGCGATGCGCCGGATCGGCCTCGACAACGACGCGCTGCTGGTGGCGTACGACGCCGCGAACTCCCAGGCCGCGTCCCGGCTCTGGTGGCTGCTGACCGACGCCGGTCACCGGCGCGTCCGGGTGCTGAACGGCGGGCTGGCCGCCTGGCAGGAGGCCGGGCTGCCGACCGTGTCGGGTCCGTCGCCGACCGTTCGCGCCCGGCGACTTCGTCGTCCGGCCGGGGCAGCGGGCCCAGTTCAACGGAGCGCAACTGCACGGAGGTCTCGACTCGGCGGCGGCGCCGCTGCTGGTGGATGTCCGGGCCGCCGAGCGCTACTCCGGCGAGAGCGAGCCGATCGATCCGGTGGCCGGCCACATCCCCGGCGCCATCAATCTGCCCTCGATGGCGAACGTGGACCAGACGGGCCGGTTCCTCGACCCGGCGTGGCTGCGCGAGCGGTACTCGTCCGCCGGGCGCGGCACAGGGTGCGGTGCTCTACTGCGGATCCGGGATCACCGCCGCCCACAGCCTGCTGGCGATGGAGTCCGCCGGCCTGACCGCAGCGATCTACCCCGGATCGTGGAGCGAGTGGATCACCGATCCCGATCGCCCGGTGGCCGTCGGGGAGCAGCCGTAGCGGATCGGTACGAGCGCCAGGTGCGCTAGGTGCGCTTGGGTCCGCCGAACATGATCTCGTCCCAGCTGGGGACGGAGGCCCGCTTGCGCTTGACCGGCTTCTTCGCGGCCTCTTCCGCCTTGGCCAGCACCTCGACCTCGAATTCGTGCGCCTCGTCGGCTCGATCGTCCAGGTTGGTCGGGCGATCGGGCGGTCCCGGCTCGTCGGTGCCGACCAGATCCGGCTCGTCCTCGGCCGACTCGACCTGGGCGGCCTCGGGCTCGGAGTCATCGAGCAGGCTGGGCTCCACCGGGTAGTTCACCACGATGGCCGGCTCCCAGCCGGCGGCCCTGCGGTCTCCGGCACCGCACTCGCATCGCTGAGCCCGGCGTAGACCCGGGCGGAGTCCTCCGCATAGCCGTCGCCGCCGAGCGTCGCGTAGAGCGGTGCCCAGCGGGCGACTCGGGCTCAGGCTCCGGCTCGGGCTCGGGCACCGGGTGCAGGAGCCTCGGCACGGCAACCGTCGGTTCGTCGCTCTCCTGGGTCGCGCGCACCAGAGCCAGGTCGTCGCTCAGATCGAGCGTCGGCTCGGTGTCGTCCTCGCTCGGCGCGTGCTCGGCGCCCGCCGCCGGCCCGGTTGCGGACCCTTCGCCGCCGAGTGCTCGCCCAGCAGCCAACGGGCCTCGTCGTTCCCGGCCACGGAGAACCGGCCGTGCAGGTCGTAGTAGAAGCAGGCGTGCCGCGCGGCTTCTCCGGAGCGGTAGTCAGCCGTGACCGCCCACCGACCGTCGTCCATCCGGTAGGAGTCCCAGGCGATCGTGTCGATGTCGACGCCGCGCCCGAGCAGCCGCTCGGTGACGGTGATCCGGAGGCTGCGATGACCTGAGGTCTCGCCCTTGCGGCGGACCGAGGACGACATCGCCTGGGCGGCGATGTGCTCCCGTTCGGCGAGCACCGGGGCGGCGAACCGCTCGACTCGGTCCAACGGAATGCCGGCGACCCGGGCCACGTCCTCGAGGGTCTCGCCACCCCTGATCCGCGTCTGGATGTCGCGCGGGCTGAGTGAGCTTTCCATCTCGATCTCCAGTTGTCCAAGCCGCGGGCGATCTCCGCGCACCGCTGCGCGAAGGCGTTCGTCCGCCGAAATAGCCAGTTCCTCACCGCTGTCGGTGGCCACGATCAGGGACTTCCCGTCCGGGCTCAGTCCCACCAGTCGCGCGGTGCGCATCGATTGGGGCGGCTCCCTTTCCGTGGTGGTGAATGCGGTGTTCGTTTGGCCTAACCTACTCTGCCCGGCACACCAGGTGCGGGAGGCGCGGGTTCGCCTTCGCCCCCGACGTAACCTCAGCACATGAACGAGGCCTCACACCCCGGGCCCGCCACCCTCGGCCAGCTCCGGGCATCTGGATATCAACCACGTGGCACCAAGGAGGAACTCCGAACCAATCTGCTCGACCGGCTCCGGTCCGGAGCCACCGCCTTCCCCGGAATCGTCGGCTTCGACGACACGGTGCTGCCCGAACTCGAAGGCGCGATCCTCGCCGGGCACGACCTGGTGCTGCTCGGTGAGCGCGGTCAGGGCAAGACCCGGCTGATGCGATCGCTGGTCAATCTGCTCGACGAGTGGAGTCCGGAGGTCGCCGGCTGCGAGATCCACGACGACCCGTACGCGCCGGTCTGCGTCCGCTGCCGGTCACTGGCCGTCGAGCTCGGCGAGGACCTGCCGATCAGCTGGCGCCATCGCGACGACCGCTACACCGAGAAGCTGGCGACACCGGACACCTCCGTCGGCGACCTGATCGGCGACGTCGATCCGATCAAGGTCGCGCAGGGCCGGACGCTCGGCGATCCGGAGACCGTGCACTACGGCCTGGTGCCGCGCGCCAATCGCGGACTCTTCGGACTGAACGAGTTGCCGGACCTGGCCGAGCGGATCCAGGTCGCGCTGTTCAACGTGCTGGAGGAACGGGACATCCAGGTACGCGGCTACTCGCTGCGGCTGCCGCTGGACGTGTTCCTGATCGCGACGGCCAATCCCGAGGACTACACCAACCGTGGCCGGATCATCACCCCGCTGAAGGACCGCTTCGGCGCCGAGATCCGCACCCACTACCTCGACGACCTGGCCGACGAGATCGCGCTGCTGCGCCAGGAAGCCCACCTGGTCGCCCAGGTCGATGATCATCTGCTCGAGGTGCTCGCCCGGTTCAGCCGCAATCTCCGCGAGTCCTCGTCGGTGGATCAACGCTCCGGGGTGTCGGCCCGGTTCGCGATCGCCGCCGCGGAGGCGGTCTCCGGCTCCGCGCTCCGCCGCTCGGCTCGGACCCATGATCATCAAGCAGTCGCCCGGATCTGCGATGTCGAGGTGGTGCTGCCCACCCTGCTCGGCAAGATCGAGTTCGAGATGGGCGAGGAGGGTCGGGAGCAGGCCCTGCTCGATCACCTGCTGCGGCTGGCCATCGCGTCGACCTTCCGCGACCGGCTGTCCGGGCTCGACCTGTCCGGCTTCGTCCAGGTGTTCGCCGAGGGCGGCGTGGTGGAGACCGGCGAGCTGGTCGCGGCGCCGGATCTGCTGAGCCAGTTGGGAACGGTGCCCGGCCTGTCCAAGGTGCTCAGCCGGCTCGGCTACGACGACGCGGCCGGCCGCGGCCAGATCGCCGCCGCCGCCGAGTTCACCCTCGAGGGGCTGCACCTGACCCGACGGATCGAGAAAGAGATCGTCGACGGCCGCACCGTCTACGGAGCGGTGTAGGGACGGAGCGCCAGTGAATAGAGCAAGGGGGACGACCCCCTTGAACCCCCGCAGCGCGCACGACAACACACGGGAGCGCGCCGTAGATCGGGAGCGCGCGATGAGGCTGACTTCTCCGGGCACCATGATCATGATCATGGTCGGGCACACCGCCGGTTCCGCTACGGACCCTGGCGCGGCGGGCCCGATCCGCTGGCCCCGCCGTACGACGTCCGTGAGGCGATCGACCAGATCGGCGCCGATGTCATGTCGGCCGGCAACCTGCGAGATTCGCTGCGCGACCTGATGCGCCAGGGCCTCGACGGCCGGGGCGGCCTGGACCGGCTGGCCGACAAGATCAGGAAGCTGCGCGCCCAGGCCCGCCGACGCGGTGACCTCGGCGGCACCCTCGACCAGATCCGGGCCGCACTCGACCAGGCGCTGGCCGCCGAGCGGGAGACCTTGGCCGGCACCGAGGGCGACGACGCGCGGTTCGCCGAGATGGAACTGGACACGCTGCCCGACGACGTCGCCGGCGCCGTCCGGGCGCTGGACGACTACCAGTGGCGCTCGGATCAGGCCCGGGCGACCTTCGAGGCGATCAAGAACATGCTGCGCCGCGAGGTGCTGGACGCCCAGTTCGCCGGGATGAAGCAGGCCCTCGAGTCGCAGGACCCCGAGACGATGCAGCGGGTCAAGGACATGCTGGCCGACCTGAACGCCCTGCTCGCGGCGCACGCCCGGCAGGAGGACACGACCGACCAGTTCGCCGACTTCATGGCTCGTCACGGCGAGTTCTTCCCCGAGAACCCGGAGACGATCGACGAACTCATCGACGCGCTGGCCCGCCGGCAGGCGGCGGCCCAGCGGATGCTCGCCTCACTGAGTCCGGAGCAGCGCGAGCAACTGGGCCAGCTGATGAGCCAGGCGCTGGCCGATGCCGACCTGGCCTCGGAGATGGCTCAGCTCTCGGACAACCTCCGCGCCCTGCGTCCGGGACTGGACCGGGAGTCCGACGCCGGGATGCGTCCGGGCGGGGAGTCCCTCGGCTACAGCGAAGCCGTCCAGGCGGTGGCCGAGATCGCCGACCTGGAAGCGCTCCAGGCGCAGCTCTCCCAGGCCGATGCCGGTTCGACCCTGGACGACGTCGACGTCGAGATGCTGGAGCGCCGGCTCGGACCGGGGGCGGTGCGCGACTTCGCCGCGCTGCGCGATCTCGAACGCGAACTCGAGCAGCAGGGCTACCTGACCCGTGGCGAGGACGGCCTGCGGCTCACCCCGCGCGCCGTACGCCGGCTCGGGCAGACGGCGCTGCGCCGGGTCTTCGCCCAGCTGGCCGCGTCCGGGCACGGCGATCACGATGATCATCGGACGGGTGCGGCGGACGAGCCGACGGGCCTGACCCGGCAGTGGACGTTCGGCGACGAGCTGCCCATCGACACCCCGCGTACCGTCGCGAATGCCTTGCGCAGAAAGGGCCTGAGCTCGGCCGGGGTCGACCTCGAGGTCGAGGACTTCGAGGTCACCGAGACCGAGCGGCGGACCAGTGCCGCCGTCGCGCTGTGCGTCGACCTGTCGTTCTCGATGGTGCAGGACGGCCGGTGGGGCCCGATGAAGCAGACGGCCCTGGCGCTGAATCACCTGATCGAGACCCGCTTCCGGCAGGATGCGCTGCAGGTCATCGGCTTCAACCGGCTCGCTCGGAGGCTCTCTCCGGTCCAGCTGGCCGAGGCCGAGCCGGACTGGGTTCAGGGCACCAACCTCCAGCACGCGCTGCTGCTGGCGGCCCGGCACCTGCGGCGCCATCCCGACGCCGAGCCCGTGGTGCTGGTGGTCACCGACGGCGAGCCCACCGCGCACCTGACCAGCAGCGGCGAGGCGTACTTCCGCTGGCCGACGACCTCGGAGACGCTCCGGGCAACGGTCGCCCAGGTCGACGAGCTGAGCCGCTACGGCGCGACGATCAACACGTTCATGCTCGGCGACGACGAGGGCCTGGCCCGCTTCGTCGACGCCATCGCCCGGCGCGCCGGCGGCCGGGTCTTCACCCCCGACATCGGCCGGCTGGGCGAGTACGTGGTCGCCGACTACCTCAAGGCGCGCCGCGGTCGCCGCTGACCGATCACTCGCGGCGATCGTCCGGTCCTTCGACACGGCTCGGCTCGAAAGCCGCAGTTGCGGCCGAGTTCGACCGGCCACGGACACGTCGCGCCTGATGCAGCGCGGCTTGTCGACGGGCAAGATCTCGGCCGTGACAGCTCGGACACGGGGCCAGCTCGCGGTGAGGTCCGATACCGCCGACTGTCAAGGTCGTCGGGCTGCGCTCGCGCCCGGCCGACTGCGCGGACCTGCGTCGCGCGAGGGCTGACCGCTCGACGTCGTCACGGGCTCCGACCTCGCCGCGAAGGCCTCAGTCATTGGGCTGCGCATGCCGCAGCATCTCCAGCAGGTAGGTCCCGTAGCCGGACTTGGCCAGCGCGGTCGCCCGGTCGCGGAGCTCGTCGTCGGACAGGAAGCCCTGCCGCCACGCGGCTTCCTCGGGCGAGCCGACCTTCAGGCCCTGCCGGGCCTCGAGGGTGCGGACGAAGTTGTTGGCGTCGTTCAGCGATTCGAACGTCCCGGTGTCCAACCAGGCCGTGCCCCGGGGCAGGACGCCGACCTTCAGCCGGCCGGCGGCCAGGTAGTGCCGGTTGACGTCGGTGATCTCGTACTCGCCGCGGGCCGAGGGCTTCAGGCCGCGGGCGATCTGGACGACCTCGTTGTCGTAGAAGTACAGGCCCGGCACGGCATAGTTCGACCGCGGCGTGGCCGGCTTCTCCTCGAGCGAGATCGCCCGGCCCTCGGCGTCGAACTCGACCACGCCGTACGCGCTCGGCTCGGCCACCCAGTACGCGAAGACCGCCCCGCCGTCGACGTCGGCGAAGCTCTGCAACTGGGAGCCCAGCCCGGGTCCGTAGAAGATGTTGTCGCCGAGCACCAGGGCGACCTTCTCCTCGCCGATGAAGTCGGCGCCGATCACGAAGGCCTGGGCCAGCCCGTCGGGCGAGGGCTGCTGGGCGTAGCTGATCGACGATGCCGAACTGGCTCCCGTCGCCGAGCAGCCGTTCGAAACCGGCCGCCTCGTGCGGGGTGGTGATCACCAGCACCTCGCGGATCCCGGCGAAGATCAGGGTGGACAGCGGGTAGTAGATCATCGGCTTGTCGTAGACCGGCACCAGTTGCTTGCTCACCCCGAGCGTCACCGGATGCAGCCGGGTGCCGGAACCGCCGGCCAGGATGATGCCTCGCATGGCGCATAGTGTCGCATCCCGTCACGCCCGGACAGCGGACTTCCCACCGGCGTGGATCCGACGCCGCGCCGCGGCTTCACGGTGACCGGTGCAGCCGCCGATCCTTCATAAGATGTCCGCCATGACCAAATTCCTGGTGACCGGCGGAGCGGGCTTCATCGGCTCGAACTTCGTCCGCTACGTGCTCGACCAGACAGATGCGTCGGTCACCGTGCTCGACAAGCTCACCTACGCCGGCAACCGCGCCTCGGTCGCCGGCCTGCCCGAGAGCCGCTTCGCCCTCGTCGAGGGCGACATCTGCGACGCCGACCTGGTCGAGCAGCTGGTCGCCGATCACGACCTGGTCGTGCACTTCGCCGCGGAGTCGCACAACGACAACTCGCTCCGGGACCCGGCGCCGTTCATCAATACCAACCTGATCGGCACCTACACCCTGCTGGAGGCGGTACGCCGGCACGGCACCCGCTTCCACCACATCTCCACCGACGAGGTGTACGGCGACCTGGAGCTGGACGACCCCGAGCGGTTCACCGAGACGACGCCGTACAACCCGTCGAGCCCGTACTCGTCGACCAAGGCGGGCTCGGATCTGCTGGTCCGCGCCTGGGTGCGGTCCTTCGGCGTGCCGGCGACGATCAGCA
The DNA here is from genome assembly GCA_963761955.1 of uncultured Actinomycetota bacterium. Classification (GTDB taxonomy): domain Bacteria; phylum Actinomycetota; class Actinomycetes; order Propionibacteriales; family Propionibacteriaceae; genus Microlunatus. The sequence goes on from CAVXIY010000014.1 coordinate 103,600, forward strand.
ACTGCTCCAACAACTACGGGCCGTTCCAGCACGTGGAGAAGTTCATCCCGCGGCAGATCACCAACGTGATCGACGGCGGCCGGCCCAAGCTCTACGGCGCGGGACGCAACGTCCGCGACTGGATCCACGCCCAGGACCACAGCTCGGCGGTGCTGTTGATCACCGAACGCGGCCGGATCGGCGAGACCTACCTGATCGGCGCGGACGGCGAGCAGGACAACAAGTCGGTGGTGGAAACGATCTTGGAACTGCTCGGCCGGCCACGCGACGCCTACGACCACGTCAACGATCGCGCCGGCCACGATCTGCGCTACGCGATCGACTCGACGAAGCTGCGGACCGAACTCGGCTGGGCGCCGGCGTTCTCCGACTTCCGATCCGGCCTGGCCGACACCATCCAGTGGTACCGGACCAACCAGGCCTGGTGGCGTCCGCAGAAGGCCGACACCGAGGCCAAGTACGCGATCCAGGGGCAGTGACCGTGTCAGATCCTTCGACAGGCTCAGGACTCGAGCATCGAGGCAGACCCCGATCCCCGGGTTGCTGGTGATCACCCTCGACGTCCGCGGCGACAACCGGGGCTGGTTCAAGGAGAACTGGCAGCGGCGCAAGATGGTCGACCTCGGACTGCCCGACTTCGGACCCGTGCAGAACAACATGTCGTTCAACACCCGGGCCGGGGCCACCCGCGGCATCCACGCGGAGCCGTGGGACAAGCTGGTGTCGCTGGCCAAGGGACGGATCTTCGGCGCCTGGGTGGATCTTCGGCCAGGGTCCGGCGTTCGGCCGCTGTTTCACTCTCGAACTCGGACCGGATACCGCGGTCTTCGTGCCCCGCGGGGTGGGCAACGCCTTCCAGACCCTCGAGGACGAGACGGTCTACTCCTACCTGGTCAATGATCATTGGAGCCCGGCCGCGAAGGACTCCTACACCTTCGTGAATCTGGCCGACGAGACCCTGGCGATCGACTGGCCGATCCCGTTGGCCCAGGCCGAACTGTCCGCGGCGGACCAGGCTCATCCGCGGCTCGACGCCGTGGTGCCGATGCCGACCAAGCCGATGTTGATCATCGGCCGGGGCGGCCAGCTCGGACGGGCGCTGACCGCCGAGTGGCCGGAGGCGACCGCCGTCGGCCGGGAGACTCTTGATCTTGGTCGTCCGGACTCCGTTGCCGCGTTCGACTTCAGTCCGTACGGCGTGGTGATCAACGCCGCCGCGTACACCAAAGTTGATCTTGCCGAGACCGACGCCGGTCGGCGCGAGGCATGGGCGGTGAACGTCAGCGGGGTCGGGTCGTTGGTCGCCGCGGCGAGGGAGCAGCGCTTCACCCTGGTCCAGATCTCCTCGGACTACGTCTTCGACGGCACGGCCGAGATCCACGACGAACGCGAGGCGCTCTCACCACTGGGCGTCTACGGCCAGACCAAGGCCGCCGGCGACGCACTGGTCGCGACGGTGCCCGCGCACTACATCGTCCGAACCAGTTGGGTGATCGGCGACGGCTCCAACTTCGTCCGCACCATGGCTGCCCTCGCTGACCGTGGTGTCCAGCCTGGCGTCGTCGCCGACCAGGTCGGCCGGCTCACCTTCACCGGCGAACTCGTCCGGGCGATCCGGCACCTGCTCGACTCGAACGCGGCGTACGGCACCTACAACGTCAGCAACTCCGGCCCGCCGATGAGCTGGGCCGAGATCGCCCGGACGGTCTTCGAGGCACGCGGCAAGGATCCCGCCGCGGTCACCGACCTGACCACGGCCGAGTATCGGGAAGGCAAGTCGCTGGCCCCACGCCCGCAGCACAGCGTGCTCAGCCTGGACAAGATCATCGACGCCGGGTTTCGGCCCGCCGAGGCGTCGGCTCAGCTGGCCGCCTATCTGGCCGCCCCCCGCTGATCCCCACCTCGTCGGAGGCCGGCTCCGGCAGGTCGGAGATCCGGCGGCCCCGGACGCGGGACCGCACGAAGAAGGCGGAGATGATCAACATCACGACCCGCGCCGGCGACGCCGATGAACCCGGCCCGCCAGCCCCAGATGTCGATCACCTGGCCCAGCACGGCGGCACCGGCGGCCACGCCGGCCGCCAGGCCGGTGGAGGTCCAGGCGAGCGCCTCGGTCAGCCGGCTCGGTGGGACGGAGGTCTGGGTGACCGCAACCGACGCGATCAACGTCGGCGCAATGGCGATCCCGCTCAGCATCAGCAGCAGGGCGACGACCACGGGATTGCTGACGAAGATCAGCGGGAGCAACGAGAGGGCCAGGCTGACCGCGCCGACCCGGAACCGCTTGGCCGGGGAGGCCTTCCAGGCGATGGTTCCGGTGACCGCGCCGGACAGCAGCGAGCCGAAGGCCCAGGCCATCAAGATCACCCCGGTGTACTTCAGGACGCCCGAGGCCTTGGCGAACGCGACGACGACGACCTCCATGCCGCCGAACACCATGCCCAGTGCGCCGCAGGCGATGGCGACGGGAAGCAGGATGCGCACCGGCAGCACGTGAGATCCGCCGCGTTGTCGGGTGCCGGGGTGGATCGGCGGCTGCGTGCCCCGCTGTGCGGCCAGGGCCACGGCGCCCACCAATCCGATGGCGCCGCTGGTCGCGATGCCGAGCGCGGGATGCAGCGAGGTGGCCAGGAAGGTGACCAGCACGGGACCGACGATGAACACCACCTCGTCGAGCATCGCCTCGAAGGCGAATGCCGTGTTCAGCAGCGGTGATCCCGCGAGCCGATGACTCCAACGAGCGCGAACCGCCGCACCGGAGGAGCTGAAACCCAACCCGACCCCCGCCGACGCGAGCAGGCTCGCCAGCAGCGGCCAGCCGGCCTGCACCGAGATGATCAAGATCGCCAGGCTGACGGTGTTGATGATCACCGCGGCGATCAACACCTTCGCCTGGCCGATCCGATCCATCGCCCGGCCCCAGAGCGGTGCCACGAGCGCCCCGGTGATCGTCCCGGCGGCGGTGATCAATCCGGCGCGTCCGAACGATCCGGTGGTCAGCGACACCAGCAGGACGATGCCGATTCCGGTCATCGAGATCGGAAGCCGCGCTATCAGACCAGCGAAGGTGAAGCCTCGAGCCCTCGGGTCGGCCAACACCTGCTGATACGCGCGAAGCCCCGCGGCCACGTCGTTCCTCCTCTTTCCTGCCAGGGGCGACCCCTGGAACCCAGCCGGCTGGCTGGGTCGGTTGGCCCCAAGTGCAAGGATCACGCGTGTGAGTGATCCATCTTCGACATCGGCTCTTGATGATGCGCCGACCGACCAGCGAGAAGCCAACGGCCTCGAACCGTACGAGGCGGTCGTGCTGGTCTCCTTCGGCGGCCCGGAGCGTCCGGAGGAGGTGGTTCCGTTCCTGGAGAACGTCACCCGCGGTCGAGGCATTCCCCGGGAACGGCTCGCCGAAGTCGGTGAGCACTATTTCCTGTTCGGGGGCAAGAGCCCGATCAACGATCAGTGTCGCACGCTTCTGAAGGCGCTACAAAGCGAGTTCGAGGCGCGCGGTCTGACCCAGCCGATCTACTGGGGCAACCGCAACTGGGCACCCTTCCTCGACGATGAGATGCGCCTGATCGAGGCCGCCGGCCACCGGCGGGTGCTCGCCGTGACGACGAGCGCCTACCCGTCGTACTCCTCGTGCCGGCAGTACCGGGAGAACCTCTACGACGCGACCCGCGAGCTCGACCTCGAGGTCGATCGGATCCGGCACTATGCCGACCATCCGGGCTTCGTCGCCGCCTCCGTCGACGCAACGCGTGCAAGCCCTCGACCAGCTCGGCGCGCAGGCGTCCGCGGCGCCGTTGATCTTCATCACCCATTCCATCCCGATGTCGATGGCCGACTCCGCCGGGCCGCCGCCGCGCGACCCCGACGGCGCCTACGTCGGCTGGCATCGCGCGGTCGCCGCGGAGGTGACCCGTCAGGTCGCGGCCCGGCGCGGCACCGAGCATTCCTGGGAGCTGGCCTACTGTTCGCGATCGGGACCGCCGAGCCAGCCGTGGTTGGAGCCCGATGTGAACGACCGGCTGGTCGATCTCGCCGAGGCCGGCGTCGACGCCGTGGTGCTCGTACCGATCGGCTTCGTCTCCGACCACATGGAAGTGATCTTCGACCTGGACACCGAAGCCGCGGCGACCGCCGCCAAGCTGGGCCTGGCCTTCGCCCGGGCCGCGACGGCCGGCGATCATCCGGCGTTCGTCGGCGCGCTGGTCGACCTGATGGTGGAACGGGCCGCCGTCGCCCGAGGCGAGACGACCGGGACGCCGGTGATCGAAGGCGGAACCGTCGGCTGGTTCGAGTGCGCGCCGGGCTGCTGTCCCAATCTCCGCGAGCCCGGCCGCGGCGCGCTCTGCCAGCGTCGGTAGGCGACGCGGGCTCGCGACTCCGCCCGTGTCGGTTTTGCACGGTCCGTGTTAAACCGTCGCCTACCGCGGCAAATTTGATGCGGTGAGCGGCAACTTGGTGCGGTAGGTGGCCGCCGCGGCGTCGTGCGGGCGGCTGCGGCGGTGCGGCGTGCCGCGTCCCGGTCGGCGGGAGCGCGGCGACGCCGGTCGCGTCGCGAGCTGCGACGATCTCAGCCCGCGACGTCGCGCGGTCTGGTAGGAATCAGTGTCCGTCCCGGTGGGAATTTTGACGGTCCAGTCACGTTATAGGGGAGCGCACCCACCTGCGGCCCGCCTCAAGGTGGGTTTGTGTGATATGACTGCGCACGAGTCAGACGAAAGATCTGGGTGAGTTACCCGGGAAGGGAAAGATGGCGACCGATTACGACGCCCCTCGCAAGACCGAAGAAGAACTGAACGAAGACAGCATCGAAGAGCTGAAAACTCGCCGCAACGATAAGAACTCGGGCAAGGTCGACGAGGACGAGGCCGATGCCGCGGAAGCCTTTGAGCTTCCCGGCGCAGACCTCTCCCACGAGGAACTGACGGTCCGGGTGCTGCCTCGGCAGTCCGATGAGTTCACCTGTGCCGGATGCTTCCTGGTGCGGCACCGCAGCCAGATCGCTGAGGAGCGCCCGAACGGCGACGCCTACTGCTTCGACTGCGCCGGCTGATCTGGCTCGTTCCTGAGCCTTCGTTTCGCGTCCTGAGCCGTCGAAGGCAGCCTCGTGTGCCCTTCGACAGGTCAGGGCGCGTATGCTGCTTCGACGAGCTCGGGGCGCGATGCGCTCGTCGAAGGATCACGATTTGGCGGCACAAATGTGCTGGCCAATGACCGGGCGGCCGTGATCGCCTTAGGGTATCTGGGTGTGCCGGTCTGGTTGGGGGCAGTCAGTCCGGACAGAGCACCACCTCGCGTCCCAGCAGGGGCGCGAGGTGGTGGTCCGGAAGCCTCCGGCGATCGCTCAGACCTTGAACTTGATCTTGCCGCCCTCCGGCACGTCGGTCCCGATCTCCCTGGACCAGTGCCGGGCAGCCATCCGCTGAGTGAGCAACTGGGTGACGCCGACGCCGAGTCCGCTCGCCACCGCCCAGCTCGCGGCCTGCACCATCGGGGTGTCGGGATCGGTGGGTGACGGCGGCTCGTCGCCGGTCACCACCTTCCAGCCGGTGGTCACGAGCCGTTGCGCAACGATGGTCGTCACCGCCCCGATGACTCCGACGTAGATCTTCCAGAGCAGTTTCTGCGACGGTCCCATGCGCGTAGGTTACCCCCATGCTTTATCGCGAACGACTGACCGTTCCACTGCTCTGGTGGCTGCTCGCGGTCGGCTTCGCGGTGTCCATGCTGGCCGCTTTCGGGTTCTATCTCGGCTGGTGGTGGGGGGTCGGAACCGCTCTGGCTTCGCTGGCCGTGGCGGTCGCCATCTTCCAGAGCTCCGCGGTGTTGATCATCGTCGAGCCGACCCGGCTGCGCGTCGGGCGAGCCGTCATCGAACATGACTACCTGGCGAGCTGCCGGCCGCTGGATGCGGACCAGACCCGTCGGCGGAGCGGAACCGAAGCCGACGCTCGCGCCCATCTGGTGCTCCGGCCGTACGTGCGCACCGCCGTCGAACTCACCCTGGACGATCCGGCCGATCCGGTCCCGTACTGGCTGGTGTCCACCCGCCGCCCACACCGGCTGGCCGAGGCGGTGGAACGCGCTCGGACCGCGGATCACCTAGGCTCGCCGCGTGAGTGAGGAGTCCCCGGGCAGCGGTCGAGGTCATGATGGTGCAGCTCGATCCGGGAATCGAGCCTCCGACGTATGCCCACCCCGGCGACGCCGGCGCAGACCTGCGGACCACCGAGGACTTCGAGCTCCATCCGGGGGAGCGCCGGCTGGTCGGCACCGGCATCGCGATCGCCCTGCCGGCCGGCTACGCCGCCTTCGTCCATCCGCGGTCCGGCCTCGCGGCCCGGCACGGCATCAGCATCGTCAATACTCCCGGCACCGTGGACGCGGGGTATCGCGGGGAGATCAAGGTCTGTCGTGGTGAACACCGATCGGGAGGCCGCCGTACGGTTCTCCCGCGGTGATCGGATCGCCCAACTCGTCGTCCAGCCGGTCAGCACGGCCCGCTTCGTCCCGGTCGCCGCGCTGGACGAGACAGCCCGCGGAATTGGCGGTTACGGGTCGACGGGCGGAATACTGGACAGTTCTGCAGCGCACAGCCCTGCAGGGCACAGTTCGACAGGGCAAGTTCAACAGGGCAATCGAGAGTGACAGATATGAGTGGGCCGGGTGGGATCGGATGATCTTCGGACGGGACAAGAAGCGCAAGGGCGATGCCGCCGACGTCGAGGCGGCGTCCGAAGCCGCCGAGGCGACGGAGCCGACCGACGGGGAGGAACCGACCGACGACGCCGACGAGGCCGCTGCTGACGGCAGCGGCAGCGACGCCGGACCTGGCCGACCTCGACGGCCGCGACTGGCGCGGCGCCGGGCCGTACGACATCGCCGAGGTCGACGATGTCGAGAGCAACGAGAACGGTCCACGGATCGACCTGGGCAGCATGATCCTCACCGGTGTGCCGGGTTCGGAGCTCCGGCTCCAGATCGCCGAGGACACCCAGCAGATCGTCTCGGCGATGTTGATCATCGAGACGATCGTCGAGGCCCCGGCGGGCACGAAGGAGCGGGTGCAGACCTACTCCTCGGCTCTGGAACTCGGCGCGTACGCGGCTCCGCGCAGCGGTGGCCTCTGGACGGAGTTGCGCGAAGAGATCGCCGAAGGTGCCACCGAAGCCGGCGGCTCGGTGTCGCTCGCGGAAGGCCCGTTCGGGGTCGAGCTGCGTCGGCTGGTGCCGGTGACCACCCCCGATGGTGAGGAGGGTTACCAGCCCTCGCGGATGTGGGTCGCCGAGGGGCCCCGCTGGCTGCTTCGCGGCATCGTCTACGGTCAGGCGGCGATCGAGGAGGACCTCGATTCCCCGGTGGTCGCCGACGTCTTGTCCGCATTCCGCCAGGTCGTCATCCGCCGTGGCGACGAGGCCATGGCGCCCGGAGACCTGCTGCCGCTGACCATGCCGGCCGACCTGGTGTCCGACGAAGAATCCTGACCGACGAACGCGTGGACGGCGGTTGACGACCGTGCCATGCTGGGTGTGGAAGTGATGTGCCAATGACCAAAGAGAACATGCTGCAGCGGGCGCTCCGACGCCTCGCTTCGTCGAACGCCGAGCTGGAGTCCGAGGACCTGCAGAAGAACGTCCGCGACGAGGGCGCCGTGCCCATCCAGAGCTGTGAGGACCGCCAGCAGGTCAGCCTGACCGGGACGGTCTCCACGATCACCATCGCGCCCCGCGCCGGCCACCCGGCCCTCGAGGTCCAGTTGCGTGACGGTTCGGGCTCGGTGACCCTGGTGTGGCTGGGCCGCCGGCAGATCCCCGGGATCGACCCGGGTCGCACGCTGAAGGTCTGGGGCCGGATCAGCTGCCACGAAGGCAAGCGACTGCTGTACAACCCGCGTTATGAGTTGATGCAGACCCCGGCTGCCTCGTGACGGCTCCCCCCGAGCGCGAGTTCCGATACGTCGAGGAATTCGTGCGGTATCAGCTGTCCCAATCCCTCGGCGGACTGCGCGGGATGCTCGAGTCGGCCGTGCCGTTCATCGGCTTCACCGTCGCCTGGGTCGCCAGTCGCCAGCTCTACCTCGCCCTCGGCGTCGCCGTCGGCGCCGCCGTGATCCTGGCCGTGATCCGGCTGGCGCAGCGGCAGTCGCTGAAGTACGTGGCGCAGGCGGTCGTTCCCGACCGCGATCGCTGCCCTGGTCGCGACCCGGACCGGCCGCGCCGAGGACATCTTCCTGCCCGGCATCCTCTACAACGGCGCGCTGGCGCTGCTCTCGCTGTTCACCGTGGCGATCCGCCGACCCCTGGTGGGGTTCATCATCGGAGCCGCGGTCGGCGACCCGACCGGCTGGGCCAAGGACCGCGGGCTGGTGAGGATGACCACGAAGCTCACCTTGGTGCTGGCGGTTCCCTACATCACCCGGTTCGTCATCCAGATGCCGCTCTTCCTCGCCGGCCAGGTGGTCTGGCTCGCCGTGGCGAAGGTCGCGCTCGGCTGGCCGTTGCTGGTCGCCGCGCTCGCGGTCATCGGCATCATGCTGTCCAAGGGCAAGACCCCGATGGAGGGGTCCGGGCTGCACCTCGACGACACCCCACCCCGAGCCCGCCTGAGCCGCGCGCGGCGGATTCCTCGCGCGCTTTACCTACTTTCCTGTCGCTGTACCCAGGATGTTTCCTGGGTACAGTGCGAGATTCCCACGTATACGTGGGAATCCGACACCAGCGCGGCGGGGTTCAGGGGGTCGCCCCGCTTGCTTGATCTAGATCGCGACTTTGGGGGTCGCGGTGGTCGAGACGGCGATGGAGCCGCCGCGCGGAGACAGCATCTGCGCGAGTTCCTTCTCGTAGTCCTGGGCGGTGACGAACAGCAGTTCGTCGCCGGCTTCCAGCGAACCGTCGGTGTCCGGCGGTCGGGCGTGCCCGTCGCGGATGATGGCCACCAGCACCACATCGCCCGGCCAGTGCTGATCGCCGATCCGGTGGCCGACGCACGGACTGCTCGCCGGCAACGTCATCTCGACCAGGTTGGTCGCGCCCTCGTGGAAGGTCAGCAACCGCACCAGGTCGCCGACGGTGACCGCCTCCTCGACCAGCGCCGACATCAGCCGAGGCGTGGAGACCGAGACGTCGACGCCCCAGACCTCGGTGAACAGCCACTCGTTCTTCGGGTGATTGACCCGGCCGACCGTACGCGGAACGCCGAACTCGGTCTTGGCGAGCAGCGACATCACCAGATTGGCCTTGTCGTCACCGGTGGCGGCGATCGCCACGTCGCAGGTGTCGAGCCCGGCCTCTTCGAGCGAGGAGAGCTCGCAGGCATCGGCGAGCAGCCACTCGGCTTCGCTCAGACTCTCGGACTTGATCGCCCGCGGATCCTTGTCGATCAGCAGGACCTCGTGACCGTTCTCCACCAACTCCGCGGCGATCGACCGGCCGACGTTGCCGGCCCCGGCAATGGCTACCCGCATCTCTGATCTCCCTTCGCGAGCATCTGATTGCCGTTCATTCCGGCTTCGGCGGTCGGCTGAGGATCGCCTCGACCTCGGCGAGCCGGGCATCGGCGACCGCGGCATAGAGCAGGTCGCCGTCCTGGAAGACCGTGCCGCGCTTGGGCACCGTTCCGGCACCGATCCGGAAGATGAACGGAATCCGGGAGTTCGTCGCCTCTTCGATCTGGTCGACGGTCCGGCCGACCCAGCTGCGATCGACGTGGACCTCCATCAGCCGCACCGATCCGGACGGATCGCGCCACTGCGGCTCCGAACCCGCCGGCAGCAGCCGGCGCAGCACCTGATCGGCGGTCCAGCGCACGGTCGCCACGGTCGGGATGCCGAGCCGCTCGTACACCTCGGCGCGGCCGGGATCGTAGATCCGGGCGACCACCGTGTCCACACCGAAGGTTTCCCGCACCACGCGCGCGGACAGGATGTTGGAGTTGTCGCCGCTGGAGACCGCCGCGAAGCCGTCGGCCTCCTCGATCCCGGCCTCGAGCAACACCTCGCGATCGAAGCCGACGCCCTTGACCGTCTTGCCGGCGAAGTCGGGACCGAGGCGGCGAAAGGAGTCGACGTCGATATCGATCACGGCGACGGTGTGGCCACGCTTCTCGAGGCTCCTCGCCAGGCTCGACCCGACGCGACCGCAGCCCATGATCACGATGTGCACGCCGCCGAGTCTAGTGAGATCGGCGGCATCCGTGTGTCCGGCGTCACTCGAGCGGTGACGACGGAGCCGGTTGCCGCCGGTGACAGCTCCACTAGAGTCTCAAAATGTGGTGAATCTGTCCGACATCGGCAAGCGGCTGTTGCTCGGCCGCAAGCTGCGCAGCACTCAGCTGGGGGAAACCCTGCTGCCCAAGCGGATCGCGCTGCCGGTGTTCGCCTCGGATGCGCTGTCCTCGGTCGCGTACGCGCCCGACGAGATCCTGCTCACGTTGTCGTTGGCCGGGCTCGCGGCGTACTCCTTCTCCTGGAAGATCGCCATCCTCGTTGCGATCGTGATGCTGGTCGTCGTCGCGTCCTACCGGCAGAACGTGCACGCCTATCCTTCCGGCGGCGGCGACTACGAGGTGGCCACGGTCAACCTCGGGCCGAACGCGGGGCTCACCGTCGGGTCCGCCCTGCTCGTCGACTACGTGCTGACCGTGGCGGTGTCGATCTCCTCCGGAGTGGCGAACGCCAAGTCGATCTTCCCGATCCTGGACGGGCGCGAGGCCTATCGTCGCCGCCGGCGCGGCGTTGATCTTGATGGCCTTGAACCTGCGCGGCGTCCGCGAATCGGGCACCTTCTTCGCGATTCCCACGTACTGCTTCATGTTCGGGATCTTGAGCATGGTGATCTACGGCCTGTTCAAGATCGAGGTTCTCGGTGAGCCGGTCGTGGTGCACAGCGCGCAGTACGGCATCGAGCCGGATCCGCAGTATGCGGCCTTCACCGGGTTCGCGATGGTCGCCCTGCTGGCCCGAACCTTCTCCTCCGGCTGCGCGGCACTGACCGGTGTCGAGGCGATCTCCAACGGCGTGCCGGCGTTCCGCAAGCCGAAGAGCAAGAACGCCGCGACCACGTTGTTGCTGCTCGGCACGATCTCGGTGACGATGCTGCTCGGCGTCATCGCGCTGGCCAACCTCACCGGCTTGAAGCTGATCGACGCCGGCCGGTCCCACTACACGCTCAACGGCCAACGGGTGGAGGTCATCGAGCAGACGGCGGTCGGCCAGCTGGCCAGTGCGGTGTTCGCCGACTTCAAGCCCGGCCTGTACTTCGTGGTCTTCTCCACCATGATCATCTTGTTCCTGGCGGCGAACACCGCCTTCAACGGATTCCCGGTGCTGGGGTCGATCCTGGCCCGGGACGGCTACCTGCCCCGGCAGCTGCACACCCGCGGCGACCGGCTGGCCTTCAGCAACGGGATCCTGACGCTGGCCTTCTTGGCCATCGTGCTGATCCTGGCCTTCGACGCCGACGTCACCGCACTGATCCAGCTCTACGTGGTCGGCGTCTTCGTCTCCTTCACCGTCAGCCAACTCGGCATGATGCGGCACTGGACCCGCCATCTCAAGACCGAGAAGAATCCGGCGACCCGGTCCCGGATGAAGCGCTCCCGGGTGATCAACGCCGTCGGGCTCACCATGACCGGCACCGTGCTGGTCATCGTGCTGCTGTCGAAGTTCACCCAGGGCGCCTATATCGCCATCCTGGCGATGGCCGTGATCTTCCTGCTGATGAAGCTGATCCGCCGGCACTACGAGTCGGTGGCGCGAGAGACGGCGCTGGTCGACCGCGAGGACCGGACGCTGCCGAGCCGGGTCCATGCCATCGTGCTGGTCAGCAAACTGCACAAGCCGACGTTGCGGGCGCTGGCCTTCGCCAAGGCGTCCCGGCCGAGCCGCCTCGAAGCACTCACCGTGGATGTCGATGACGACGAGACCGAGAGGCTGGTCGCGCAGTGGGAGGAGGCGGGCATCGGCATCCCGCTGAAGGTCGTCGCCTCGCCCTACCGTGAGGTGACGAACCCGATCATCGACTACGTCCGCAACATCCGGAGTGAGAGTCCGCGGGACGTGGTGACCGTCTACATCCCGGAGTACGTCGTCGGGCACTGGTGGGAGCAGATCCTGCACAACCAGAGCGCGTTGCGGCTGAAGGGCCGACTGCTGTTCACCCCGGGCGTGATGGTCACCTCGGTGCCCTACCACCTGGCCTCCTCCGGCAAGGCCGAGGAACGGATCGAACGGGAGACGGCCAACGAGAACGCCCGCCGACGCGCGCTCCGTGACAACTGACCGCAGCCAGCACATCGGCCCGGTCGAGGTCGGGCCGATCGCGCACGGCGGGCACTGCGTGGCTCGCCATGACGGCCGGGTGATCTTCGTCCGGCACGCGCTGCCGGGGGAGCGGGTGATGATCACCGTCACCGACGACAGCCATGATCGCTTCTGGCGCGCCGATGCGGTCGAGATCCTCGTGCCCAGCCCGGATCGGGTCGAGCCGCGGTGCGCGATCTCCGGTCCGGGGCTGCTGCGGCGGCTGCGACTTCCAGCATGTTGATCTTGCCGCGCAGCGACGGCTGAAGCAGCAGGTCGTGGCCGAGCAGCTGCAGCGGCTCGCCGGCATCACCTGGGATGGCGAGGTGGAGGAGGTAACGCGCTCGAGCCGGAGCACGCGTCCTGAGCCGCGAGGCGACGACCGTCCGTGCAAGCTCAGGGCACGATCGACGGGCTGGGGTGGCGGACCCGGATGCGCTACCAGGTCGATGATCAGGGCCGAGCCGGCCTTCGGGCGCACCGCTCGCACGAGGTGATCGCGTTGCCGCCGGAAGGATGCCCGATCGCCGATCCGCGTACGCCGGAGGTCACCGGCCGGGACTGGCCGCCGGGCGTCGAGCTGATCGCCGCCGCGACCTCGACCGGAGCAGACGGCACTCTTCGAGGCTCGGGCCGCACGGAACCAGCCCGCGCTGGCCGAACGGGCCGCCGGCCGCGACTGGAGGGTCGCGGCCGACGGGTTCTGGCAGGTCCATCCGGCCGCCGCCCAGACCCTGGTGGACGCCGTGCATCGACGGGCTGGATCCGCAACCGGGCGAGCGGGCGTTCGACCTCTACTGCGGCGTCGGGCTGTTCGCCGGTGCGCTGGCCGACGCCGGCTGCCAGGTCTGGGGGGTCGAGTCCAGTCGCCAGGCGGCCCGGGATGCCCGGCACAACCTGCGCGACGTGGCCGACCGGCTCAGGCTGACCGCCGATCGGGTGGATCGCGTCATCGCCCAGCTGCCGCGCCGGGTCGATCTGGTCGTGCTGGACCCGCCGCGCTCCGGCGCGGGCCGGGCGGTCATCACCCACCTCACGTCGCGCCGGCCGCGGGCGATCGCGTACGTGGCCTGCGACCCGGCGGCCCTGGCCCGCGACCTCGGCACCGCTCGGGACCAGGGCTACGAGCCGATCAGCATCCGGGCTTTCGATCTCTTCCCGATGACCCACCACGTCGAATGCGTGGCGATCCTCATCCCGGCGACGGCCAGTGAGGTAACCCTTCCCTAGCGTCCGTTCGATTCATGCGGGAGGCTAGGCGAGGGACCCGGAACGTCCCGAAAGCAGCTCGACGTCGAGATGGCTGTAGTATCTTGATATCAAGATAGTTGCACAGCTAGAACCCAAGGGAGTGCTCATGAGTGTCAACAGCTTTGGTGCCAAGACCACCCTGTCGGTCGGGGATGCGTCGTACGAGATCTTCCGGCTCGATGCCGTCGAGGGATCCGAATTGCTGCCGTACAGCCTGAAGATCCTGTTGGAGAATCTGCTGCGGACCGAGGACGGCGCGAATATCACCGCCGACGACATCCGTGCACTGGCCGGCTGGGACGCGGATGCCGATCCGAGCAAGGAGATCCAGTTCACGCCGGCCCGGGTGATCATGCAGGACTTCACCGGCGTGCCGTGCGTGGTCGACCTGGCGACGATGCGCGAGGCGATGGCCGACATGGGTGGTGATCCGGCCAAGATCAACCCGCTGGCGCCGGCGGAGATGGTGATCGACCACTCGGTGATCGCCGACGTCTTCGGCACGGCCGACTCGTTCGTGCAGAACGTGGAGATCGAGTACGGCCGCAACCGGGAGCGCTATCAGTTCCTGCGCTGGGGCCAGACCGCGTTCGACGATTTCAAGGTGGTGCCGCCGGGCACCGGCATCGTGCATCAGGTCAACATCGAGCATCTGGCCCGGGTGATCTTCCCGCG